>JALOAC010000040.1 GCA_023228985.1 Thiopseudomonas sp.
CAACAAGGCCAAGTTTCTTTTATCGGCCAGAATGGCATGAACTCGAGGTTGGGTGACCAAAAACCGGTAGTTCAATAGGTTGGGAGTGTTTTTCGGCTATTTTTCACGTTTGTCTGCCAACCCTCTTATTGAGCTGGCAAGCCAGCTGTTTGAACGCCAAGAGGGAAGGGCGGGAGCCGGTGCGGTGGCGGCGGCAAAAATAATAAAAATAACCATTGCATAAGAATAATAATAAGATTATTATTATTCTTATTATTGCAGCAACCCAAACGAGGCGACCCCATGACTTACGAAGCTATCCCCGCAGAGCTTAAAGACCGCATCACAGCAGCAGCCCAGGAGCTTTACGAGCAAGCAGACTGCCAGCGATTCCCGACAGTGGACGCGGTGCGCCGTCATGCAAAAGCAGACATGAACAGCACCAGTGCAGTTATGCGCGAATGGCGCAAAGCACAGCAAGCCGCGCCGGTAGCCGTAGCCGTGGCCGTACCGGAAGCCGTAGCAGCAGCAAGCACGGCAGCACTGGCCGCGATTTGGCAACAAGCCCAGGAACTAGCCAACGAATCATTAGCCGCCGCGCAAGCCGCATGGGAAGCCGAACGGCAGGAGCTGGACGCATTGCGTAAAGAGCTGGCCGAAGCATACGAAACCCAAGCGCAGGAGCTGGAGCAGGTGAAAGCCACAGCAGCGAACGCCAAAGAGTTGCACAAGATGGAAGCCGACCGCCTAACCGCTGATTTGTCTAGCTACCGTGACGACTTCCGGGACGCAGCAGCCCGCGCAGATAAAGCCGAGTTGCAAGCCCAGGCAGCCGATGCCGCCGCCCTTGATTTGCGCCTGGAGGTGGAACGCCTGCAATCCAGCACCGAAGGATTGACCAGCCAGCTGGCCGACAAAACGAATGCGCTAACCAAGGCACTGGCCGACCTGGACGAAGTACGGGCGAAGCTATCCGCACAGACCGCGAAAGCAGAAGCTCATGACGCAGCCGCCAAGCAGCAAATAGCCGACCTTAAAGCAGCGGCAGGCGCAAGCCAGAAAGCCGCCCAGGAAGAAACGGCAGCAGCACGGCAGGCAGTGGAGGCAGCGAGGGCGGAGCGTGAAGCCGCAACCGTTGAAGCCGCAGCAGCGAACGCACGACTTGCAGCCGCCGAGAAGCAAGCCGCCGACCTACTGGACAGACTGGCTAAGGCGGCAGCCGCCGATAAAACCGACAGGAAAAAAGGTAGCAAGCCATGACAGACCAGATTGAAGACCAGGAAAAAATAGCGGTATCCATTCAGCTGACACCGGAAGAAATCGAAGACTTGCGGGAAGAAATGAAGGAGGCGGGAAACTGGTTAAGGAAGAAAATACAGGCCGAAAAAAACGAAAGGGAGCAGCTAAAAAAATAGCTGTTTAGTTTGACACTTGAGGGGCAGACAAACCCTGCCCCTGGCGTTAAATCAAATCTGCTTTGTTTGGTCGTGGGTTGAAGCTGAATCCGCTAATGCCGGCATCCGGTTTTGAAATAGTCGGTTCTTTTTTGGGAGGTGGTTCTGGTTTTGGCTCGACCGGCTGTTCAGGTGTTTTTACTGATTCGACTGGTTCGCTTGATCGTATCAAGCGATTCACATAGCCACGAAAGGCTTGGTAACTGAAGGTGATTTTTCCCTCTTCGTGCAAGGTTTCCCAGATGGTTTTTACAGGCCAGCCGTCAGCTAAAGCCCCGGTTATATCGTCCCGCAGAGCTAAAAAAGTTGCCCGATTTTTACCGGTTTGTGACGGCTCCAGGCGAGCAGCCCGCGCCGTTATCCGGTCTGATAGAGATTTAGCCATAGTTGCTTTACCGTTCCTGAATCTACACGCTTTACATTTGCTTTATCATGCTTTTGCTTTTGTTTGCGTTGTTTTAGCTTTCTTTTACCGTTTATGGGTATGCTTGGTTGATGATACTGCTAAAAGAATGTCATAGCAAAGGTGAATAAATTTGCTTGGAACGTGAAACAAAGGCTGAATTCGGGGCAGGATGTGTGAAGTAGGCCCACCATGCAAGCATGGTGTTCCTCTTCACTTACCCTTATTCGCACCTGGCGGTGCTCAACGGGAATCCTGTTCTGCGAAGCTAAACGGCTGCCGCCGTGAATCAAAAAGAGGACTCCAAGATGGAGAAGGTGAACAAACCAGTAACCAGGAAAAATAGCCCGCCGATAAAGGTTTATTGCTTGCCAGAAGAGCGGGCAAAAATTGAAGCTAACTCAAAGGCGACAGGGATGAGCATGGCGGCTTTTTTGCGCGAGGTGGGGCAAGGGTACGAGGTCACAGGGATAACAGATTACGAACGTGTGAGAGAGCTGGCCAAGATGAGTGGCGACCTTGGGCGTATGGGCGGCCTGTTGAAATGGTGGCTAACAGATGATGAACGAACAGCAGCTTTCGGGCGAGAAACCATCATTCGATTGCTTGAACGCATCGAGGAAAACCAAGATGAAATGGCCGGGGTAATGAAGAAAATTGTTAGACCTAAAGCCGACTAAAAAGAACGCTTGCGACCTTTGAAAGCGTTTTATATAATTGAAAGCACAGAAAACACCAGGAGGATTTGACTATGGGAGTTCGAGCGGTAACAGTTCGGGACGTTCCCGAAGAGGTGCACAGAGCGATTAGAGTCCGGGCAGCACAGCACGGCAGGTCACTCCAGGCGGAAATGTTGGCCATTTTTGAGCAAGCAGTAAAACCTGAAGGGCGTATCAAACTGGGCAACCTGCTGGGCGAAATTGGACGGGAAGTAAAACTGACTGATGAAGAAGCAGCCGGTTTTCAGCGCGACCATTCGCCGGCACGGGCGGCTATTTTTTAATGATTTTACTTGATACGAATGTTCTATCAGAACAGTTCCGGGCAAAGCCTGATGAACGGGTTTTGACCTGGCTAAACGACCAGCCGCTTGAGACGCTTTATTTGTCAGCAATGACGGTGGCGGAGATTCGTGCAGGCGTTGCGCTGATGCCGGAAGGCAAGCGTAAAAAAACGCTTAGTGACAGGATTGAAGAAAAGCTACTGCCCCTGTTTGCAGGGCGTGTTTTGCCGTTTGATATGTCTTGCACAAGAGCTTATGCAACGGTACTCGCAACTGCCAAACAATCAGGCAGCGGCATTGCAGCAGCGGATGCCGTGATAGCAGCAATCGCCCTCGATGGAGGCTTTAGCGTAGCGACCAGAGATACAAGCCCATTTGAGGCGGCAGGTGTGACGGTGATTAACCCTTGGGGGGAGGTGTAAGAACTGTAGAGCTTGGCCTGGCAACTAGCCTGCGCAGAAACAATTAAATGAGATGAAGCCAGCTACCTTTACTCGGTGGCTTTTAATTTTATCTTTTAAAACCTAACAGAAAAGAGTATCCCATCATGATTAAAAGTTTAGCTAAACATTTTGAAAAGGTCAACGTTTTAGCGGCTAAAAATGGCTTGGCTGTCGCTTTTTCGGCTTGTGTTTTGGTGGCATCACCTGCCCAGGCCGGTATCCCCGTCATTGACGGCGGCAACCTTACTCAAAACATCATTTCTGCAATTGAGTCTGTCGCGCAAACCATGACGCAACTTGACCAATACGCACAGCAAATTGAGCAGTACCAGACGCAGCTCCAGCAGTATGAAAACCAGCTGCAAAACACAGCTGCACCCGCCGCCTACATCTGGGATCAGGCACAGCGCACCATGCAACGCTTGGTTGAAGCGCAAAATTCGCTTGCGTACTACCAGAATCGCCTCGGCAGCCTGGACAACTATTTATCCAAGTTCCAGGACGTAGCCTATTACCGCAGTTCGCCCTGCTTTAACGGTACTGGCGGCTGTACCCAGTCTGAATGGGAAGCAATGGAAGAGAACCGCCGTCTGGCAAGCGAAAGCCAGAAAAAGGCCAACGACTCACTTTTCAAAACCATTGCAGATCAACAGCAGGCCATGCAAGACGATGCCCGGACGCTGGAGCGGCTGCAAGGTGCTGCCCAGGGCGCGGACGGTCAAATGCAAGCACTTGGCTTTGCCAACCAACTGGCCAGCCAGCAGGCCAATCAGCTGCTACAAATCCGCAGCATGATGAACGCCCAGCACGCGGTTTTAGCTGCCAAAGCCCAGGCAGATACAGACCGGCAAGCTGTAGAAAGGGCGGCACACGAGCAGCTTTATAAAGGACTGGAAACCCCTGTTAACCGCTCAAAGAGTAAGGAATTTTGATATGAAAAAGCTCATGATTTTGATTGTGTTTGCCGTGACTGCTGTATCTCTGTCTGGTTGTAAGGAAGAAGAAAATAAAGAAATGCCAGCTGTTTATAAGGGTTTGGAAACCCCCCCAGATCGTTCAAAGAGTAAGGAGTTTTGATATGAAATCTTTGCGTTTTGGCGTTGGTTTGGTTCTGGCTTTTCTTTCAACTTCGAGCTTTGCAGCGATTGAAAAAGGAGGTGTTTTAACCGAGGTTTCAGAGCGTTTTCTTACAGCTAGCTCTACCTGGTCAGCAACAATCACAACACATGCAACCTGGCTTTTTTTGTTGCTGGTTACCATTAGCATGGTGTGGACGTTTGGCATGATGGCTTTAAGAAAAGCCGACATTGCCGAATTTTTTGCTGAATTGGTACGGTTTACCATTTTCACAGGCTTTTTCTGGTGGCTTTTGGTTAACGGCCCGAACTTTGCGATGGATATCATCAACAGCTTACGGACTATAGGAGCGGAAGCGTCAGGGTTGGGACGTGGCTTAAATCCAAGCACACCCATTGATATTGCCTTTGACGTGATTGCAAAAGCAGCTAAGTCGTACAGTGTTACAAGCCCGATAGATAACCTATCCATTTTTCTTACCACCCTAGCTATTTTGGCCTGCATGGCAATAGTGGCCGCTAATATCCTTTTAGCCCTGGTGACTGCTTGGGTGCTGGCTTATGCAGGGGTTTTTGTGTTGGGTTTTGGTGGTTCACGCTGGACTTCAGATATCGCCCTTGGCTATTTCAGACAAGTTGCCGGTATTGGTCTTAAGCTGATGACCATGACGCTGTTAGTAGGTATTGCGGTATCTATAATTGACGGCTACCACCAATCTTTATCGAATAAAGCCACTATGGACGAGCTGCTAGTGATATTTGTTGTATCACTCGTTTTGGTCATCCTCATTAACTCGATTCCGAACCTTGTAGCCAGTTTGATACCTGGCGGTGGCGGTGCAGCATCATCTGGTAGTTCTTTTGGTCTTGGTGCAATGGTAGGTGCGGCTGCTGCTGCTGGCGGTATGGCTATGGGTGGCGCAAAGCTGGCTACAAAAGTCGGTATGAGTTCAGTAGGTGCAGGTTCAGCAGTGTCAGCCGCTTTCCAAAAGGCAGCTAGTGGCATGGCCGAAAGCGGCGGCGGTAGTACCGTTGATTTTGGCGGTAATAGTGGCGGTGATTCTGGTGGTGATTCTGGCGGCGAATCTTCGCCATTTGCTGAAGCAGCAGGCTTTTCTGGCTCCAGCGGTGGTGGAGAGTCTAGCGGCGGCGGGGAAGCTGGCGGTGGCAGCCAGTCCAGTGGTGGAGATAGCCAGGGCAGTGGGTTTGGTCGTGCTGCAAAAGTAGCTGCCGGGACTGCCAGCGAGCTGGCAAAAGGCATAGGCGGCCAAATGTCGGCTGGCTTTAAGGAGCGTGTAGAAGCCACAGCGGGCGGGAAACTGGCGGCATCTATTCGCGCAAGTATGGAACCAGCAGAAGAGGAAGCCGCCGAGTTTTCTGGCAATAGCTTATCTGGAGCTGATACCGATGACGTTGTAGCTGCCTTTGTAAAAGGCAAAAGTTAACGCCAAGAGAAGAGGCGCACCGGGCAGGGACGGCCTGCCCGGCACTTTCAATCAACACCTATTCGAGAGGTGAATCATGACAAGTATCCAGTTTATCGAAACAGAGCAGGGGCGGGTAGTACAGCAAGCTGCAAAATTGCTTACATCCCTGGAGTTCATCGACGAGATCCAGGCGCAGGAGGTCGGAGAAATAGCGGAGGCAGTGGCTAAGGTTTTGCTTGTGGTTTTTTACCAAGCAGAGACAGGGCAAGCCAGCCTAGAGATTTTTCAGGATGCTATGCAAAAACTTCAAGATGCACTGCCTTTAAGGCGAACAATCAACTGATAGAAAAGGGCAGCGAGGGCTGCCCTTTTTTGTTATGGGACAAACTTACGGCGTGACGCTGCCAATGTTTGGCATGGCACATAAGGGTTATCTTTTTGGGCTAGGCACTTATAAGCCGACCTTTTGAGCTATGAGCCACCGGCGATAAACTGGCACTTTGAGGCATAGCCAAAGGAGCCAGAGCCATGAAAGTTGCGCGGGTATATTTGCGCGTCAGCACGGACGCGCAAGACTTGGAACGCCAAGAAGAAATAATCACGACCGCAAAGGACGCGGGCTATTACGTTGCCGGTGTTTACCGTGAGAAGGCCAGCGGAGCGCGAGCAGACCGCCCGGAGCTGCTGCGCATGATTGCCGACTTGCAGCCGGGTGAGGTGGTCATTGCCGAGCGGATAGACCGAATCAGCCGCCTACCCCTACCAGAAGCCGAGAAGCTGATTGCCTCGATACAAGACAAAGGCGCACGGCTGGCAGTGCCTGGCATTGTCGATTTAACCGACCTGGCCGACCAAGCCGAAGGCGTGGCAAAGGTGGTGCTGGAGAGTGTGCAGGCCATGCTTTTACGCCTGGCTCTACAAATGGCGCGGGACGATTACCAGGAAAGGCGAGAGCGGCAGCGGCAGGGTATCCAGCTGGCAAAGCAGGCGGGCAAGTACCTTGGCAAACAGGCCGACAAGAAACGCCGCGCCCAGGTTATCGCACTGCGAGCCAGCGGCCACAGTATCCAAAAAACCGCCGAATTGACCGGCTACAGCGCGACCCACGTCAAGCGCATAACGGCAGAAGCAAGAGCGACCGGCCAGCTGGCCGGATTGGTACGCCAAGAGGGAAGGGAAAAAACACCGTAAAGGATTGCAAACAACGATTAAAAAACTATCATCATGCACCTGTTTTAATATTAAAAACGTATTGACCGAAACCCAGCGAAAGGGTATTATTTCACTATCAAGTTAATATTAAAAAGGGGTTAAAAATGATTATCACCGTAGGCAACACAAAGGGCGGAGTTGGTAAAACTACGCTGGCCGTACAGCTGGCAATTTATCGCGCACTGGCTGGCCGTGACGTGTGGCTGATTGACGGCGACAGGCAAGGCACAGCCGCCGCCGCCATTGCAGCCCGAGCAGAAGCGGGCAGGGTTCCAGGCATTGCTTGCGCCCAGTACGCGGACGGTGCAGCACTGCGCGGGCAGGTACAGCAGCAGCGCGACAAGTGGCAAGACATCATCATAGACGCAGGCGGGCGGGACTCTACCGCGCTACGGGCGGCACTGGTTTTGTCTGACGTTCTGCTAGTGCCGTTTGCCCCCCGGTCTTATGACGTGTGGGCATTGGAAGACATGGCCGCACTGGTGGACGAAGCCCGCAGCGTTCGGGACGGCTTGTGCTGCTTTGCGGTGCTGAACCAAGCAGACCCAGGCGAGCGGTCAACGGATAACGCGGAGGCGGCGGCAGCCGTGGCAGACGTTCCACAGTTCGAGTACCTATCAACCCCGATACGCCGCCGCAAGGCATTCAGCAACGCGGGTGGTGCTGGCCTGGCCGTATGCGAATTGTCGCCCCGCGACCCCAAAGCAATAGCAGAAATGGAAGAATTGGCCGCGCACGTTTTTAATATTAAAACAACTGTATAAGGCGATTAAAAGACATGGCAATTCAACGTAAACCAAGATTAAAACAACCTAGCGCAGCGGATGCCTTTATACAGGGCGCACCTGATGCCCAGGCGCAGCCAGAAGCACCGGCAGGCCAGACGTATCAGAAGGGCGTAAGGAAGGGCAATAAGCGACAAATCAGCCTCACAATCACCCCGGCACTGCTGGAAAAGGTGGACGCTATGGCCGCAGAAATGGGGCAGTCACGAGCCGCCATCATCAACATGGCAATTTATCGCCTGATTGAAGAGTAAGCCGTCAAAACAAAATTAAATATTGTCAGGCGTTAAATAGATTGTATCTTGTGCAAAAAGTGCAGGTAGGGCATGATTATGAATATTGGTTCAATGAGTCTGATAACGCCGGTTGGTGTTCGGGCTTTAATCGCAGCTGGCAGCGTTGAAGATGCAAGCATTCAGGCGATAAGCACGGAAGGGCTAGCGGTCGTTATCAAGACCAAGAAAGAGACCTTTGTTTTAGGTCGTATGCGTGGCGGTATTCGTGTATTTGTGTCTGTTGATGGCGCAGCTTCGGTACTGATTCAGTTTGGTATCAAAGGCTTTTATGTGAATGCAGAAGGCTGGCTACCGCGTACGCTACAAAAGCAGTCTTTAGCGGGTAACGCCGATTGAGGACTTTTAGAAAAGCAAAAGCCCCGTTGGGCAACGGGGCTTTGCAGAAACACGAGCTACTGACTTGGGCAAGTCACTAGCACGACCGCCGTAGAACAGCGGGTTTAGCTAAACATTATTCTACGGCCTTGTTTCTGCTTTGACAACCCTTGTGCTGTACGCGCAAGGCGAACAAGGACAGACATGGCAGCAGTAGAGCAGCTATCACTATTCGACCGGGCGGAAGAAGCCAGGGCATACCACGACCCAGCACGAGCGGGTTTTTTCTCTATTCTGGTCAACGACCAGGGCGAAAAAAAACAATCCTCGCACCGGCTGATTGAAATGCCGACCGTCCTGGAGCTTATCGACAAGACCCGCGATACATGGATGACCCAGGCCGAATTTATCCGGCCAAACAGGCGCGTGGTAAACCTTGCCCGCATTGGCCTACTGTTTGCCGACCTGGACACCTACCGCGAGCCGTGGGCAACCGGAAGGACACCGGAGGAACTGGCCGCCTCGGTGCTGTACTACTGCGCACAGGAAGGCATACCGACCCCCTCGATGCTCATTTTTTCAGGCCGTGGCATACAAGCTAAGTGGCTACTGGATGGAGTCATACCCCGCGCCGCCTTGCCCCGCTGGAACGCCTGCCAGCGTTATCTAGTTGACCGCCTGCTACCCCTTGGAGCCGACCGGCAAGCCAAAGACGCAAGCCGTGTGCTGCGCATGGTGGATACCGTCAACCAAAAGAGCGGCGAAATCTGCCGGGTTGTCCACGTTGAAAACGGAGCAGACGGCCAGCCGGTGCGCTATAACTTCGAGTACATGGCCGAAATGCTGCTACCAGTCGCCCGCTGGACGATTGAACAGCAACGCCAGGAACAGGAGGCGCGAGCCAAGCGCCGACAGCTCAAACTGCTACCAGGCAGCAAGTCCGACAACCTGCGCGGATTTTCAGGGCGGCAGCTGGCATGGCACAGGCTGGAAGACCTGCGCACTATTGCCCTGCTACGCGGCGGAGTCCAAGAAGGCGAGCGGATGCTACATCTTTTTTGGCGTTTGAACTTCCTGCTTTTGTCCGGTGCGACCCACAGCGGCCAGATGTACCACGAAGCCAAAGCCCTTGCCCGCGAGATAGCCCCCGAATGGGCGCACAACAGCAAAGAGCTGATGACCCTATACAGCAAGGCCAAAGCCTACGAAGCGGGCGAAAAGGTGAAGTTTGGCGGCAAGGAATTTGCCCCCCTATACACTCCGAAAAACGACACCCTCATAAACCTGTTTGGCATTACCGACCAGGAACAAAGGGAACTGCGCACCATTATCAGCACGGACATGGCAAGAGAGCGGGACAGAGACCGCAAAGAAGCCGCAAGGCGAGCCACTGGAGCCGTGGATAGGGAAACATACCTAGAAGCCGCAAAGACCAAGCAGGCGCAAGCCCAGGAGCTTAGGGCGCAAGGCTTGAGCGTTAGAGCTATTGCCGCACAAATGGGCGTTTCTGTTGGTTCGGTATCGGGTTATTTGAAAGCAGCGGCAAGCGTTCAAAGTCCGTCCGTATTACAGGCGGATGCTAGAAAAAAAACAGGTGTTCAAAGTCCGTCCGTATTACTAATGGCGAAGCCCACGCCCGCGCCGTAGGCGCTGCTTTTGAGTAGCCCCGCATTGTAAAAATGCGAGTAGCCGCAAGGGGGGTGGGTAACTTGCTTGCAAGTTATCCATGCCCCGCGCAGTGCCGGAACGGCACGGAGTTTTACAGGCTGCAAAGTCAGTGCGTATTACTAACAAGGTGTTTATATGACAAGAAGGAAATCATTTAGCCCGGAGCTACTGGAACAACTGCGAGCAATGCCGGTGGCGGCTGCCCTCGATGCCCTGGGGCTGTACTGGAAAAAAGACCCGGATTTTGCGCCGGTCAAAGATAAAAACACCGTCCGGCTAAATGTGGCCGTGGGTGGCGGTGCGGTTGAGCTGTTGGCTACTGGCTGCAAGTGGTACGACACCAGGGCAGAGAAGGGCGGCGGCGGTGCAGTTGATTTAGCCATGCACCTGCTACGCCTGGACTTCGTGACAGCCGTTAAGCGGATGCAAACAAATGTTTAGTTTTTAGCGGCTAAAATTTAACGCCAAGAGAGAAGCCAGGCCGGTGGGTCTGGCTTTTTTTGTACCTGGCAAAAACTGGCCACGCAGGAGCGCACAGGCTGGCCGTTCTGGTGGTGGGTAATGCGATTGTGTGGCCTATGTGCAAAACCGCTGCAATGGCCGCTGTAGGCCGTTATTGAGGGTTGGCAGACAAACGTGAAAAATAGTCTAAAAACGCCCCTAACCAAATGAAATGGCTGTAGTTTATCCCGTTTTTATTTCGGCTCATATTTGGGGTTCACCTGATCACCGGGCGTTCTTTGAGAGGTAAGCTCAGCAAGCTTCAAATCAAACAACTGCTGCCCTACCGGACGTCTAAAGTCCAATGTGTAATCTCCAAAACGATTGATATGACGGGTTCGGTACGGCGATAGCGCTTTCAGGACATCTTCGGTGATGGCGATCCCTTCCGCTGCCATATCGCGTAACACCCGGCTGAGAGCTTCGACGTTGTGCAAGATCAGCATATTCGCCACCAGGTGGTTGTACTTCACCACCTTTTGCTGCTCATGCCGGAGGTTGGCCGCAATGATGCCCTCGCCACCAAAAAAACTCCATTTTGCAAACCCGTTAAACTGCTCGTTCTTATTGGTTGCGGCGTGGATGGTCTGACGCAATTCCACATCGTCGATGTAATTCAACAAGAAGCCGGTCCGCACGACCTTCCCCAGCTCCCGGAAGGCAAAATACAGCTTGTTCTTGCGGCTGTAGGTGCCCAGCCGCCTCAGGATCGTTGATGCGGTAATATTACCGAGCTTGATGGACACGGCCACGCGCAACATATCCGGAAGGTGTCGTTCAATCCGCGCCCAGTCTATATGGCCATTGAAGAGTTCTTCGATATGCGCGTAGCGGAATCGTCGGTCGGGCCGGTAGAAGTTCAGATCCTTGATATTCCGGATACGCGGCATCAGCTTGATCCCCAGTAGATACGCGAGCCCGAAAACGGGATAGCTTTGGGCCTGCGTATCACCGTGCAAGGTATCCGGCTGGATATCGCTCCGATTCTCAAGCAGTCCGTCGAGGATGTACACCGCCTCGTGAACGCCGCAGGGGATGAAATGACTGAACAACGCGATATAAGTGTCCGAGACGTGGTAGTAACCGATGCCGCCGTAACCGCCATAGCGGATGTGGTACTCGCTGAGCAGGTTTTGCTCGTAGAGATTCCACTTGGTGCCATCGGCGGCGGCCCGCCGACCTGTACCCCAGTATCCCGGCAGTTCGTATTTCTTGTACGCGTTGATGACCTTGACGATAGCGCGATCTAGCCTGTCTTCAGTGACGTGATTAAGGTTGAGCCAAGCTATCTGGCGACGGTTCAGTTGCTTGATGGAGTCGGCGGTCTGGGAGGGTCCCAGATTGCAGCCGTAGCAGAAAAGCGTAGCGATGAACCGCAACCGTGGGTTTTCCACGCGCCCCTCATAGCCTGACAGTGGCCCGAATTCCCGATGTAACCCAAGCCAGCGCTCCGCATCGACCAGAACGTCGACGATGCTGCGGGTGCCAAGCCGACGTGTAATATCGTCATCGAGGGCCTGCCAATTCATTGGCAGCCCCTGCTTCTGGTTGCGTTTGATCACGATGCGACCGTCTTCGATCGCGGCGTGTGTGTTGTCCGGGAAGGCGGCGTCCACTGAGCGGCTCACCTGAGTCAATTGATCCTTGAGATGGCGACTGAGAGCCTTCGGTTCGATGGGAAGCTCCACTTCCAGCCCGTACTGGTCGATTTCCTGCTTGTAACCCGACCAGCTCACCAGTTGATCGCGATGGTCATCGAAGCGATCCCCGTGAACAACCGCCAGATCGGCAGACTTCAGTTCCTGTTTCACCAGATTCAAAACGGCCAACTCAAAATATTTACGGTGAACCGTCACACTGTCCGGCCGGATGAAAATCAGGCGGCGCCACTTTTCCAGCGTCCACTTGGTCTGCTGGATGCTTTCGACCAGATCCGGCGCATGGACCCGCAAATCCAGCGTCTCGGCTTTCAATGAGCGTGTCTTTCGGAGTAACTCGATCAGTTGAATCGACAGTATGTCGCTGGAAGTGCTTTGAAACGTGAGTATATCCAGGCAGTTGTACAGAAGGCTGCGTTTGGTTCGAAACGGTCGCAACATGAAAGGCAGGTAGTTATTGCCCGCGTAGGCCAGATGCTCCTCGCATTCGTCCAGCCACTCCTGGCGCTTGTCTCCGATAACGGCCTGAAGCGATTGCCATGGGTTTGGCTCGGCCTCCATGGCAGTCAACACGTCTTTAAAGCAGGACACCAGTCGATCGGTGCGCTGGGTCTGCTCCATTTGATAGGTCAGGAGATTTTGCTGGGCGGTGGTTTCCAGTTGCCTCATCAGCTTGATCAGAAGCTCTGCGGTATCATCCAGCGCCTGGGCATACTGTTGCCGGATCAGGACCACCGCCAGGGCATAGCGTTTACGCGCAGGGATTCGAGCCATTTTGGCCACATCCAGCGCTCGTGCTTCGTGGGC
>JALOAC010000014.1 GCA_023228985.1 Thiopseudomonas sp.
CCCTTCGGCATGGTGCTGTTAGAAGCCATGGCAGCAGGTGTGCCGGTGATAGCGACGGACTGTGGTGGGGCGAAGGAGGTGGTGAGTGATCCTGAGTGCTTGTTTGGGTTGGGGGATGTTGGGGGGTTAAGCGCCAAGTTAATAACAGGCTTGGAAAGCAAAGTCACTATAGCTAATGTATCGCAATTTACTGACTCAAGCGTACGTCACCATTTTTGGAGTTGGCTGAGTAATGAATATAGTGGGACTAATTAACAGAGCTAGTAATCAAAGATTACTTAAGAGCTTATCAATAAAGTTGCCATTAACTAAGGAAAGCTATGGAAAAACTGTAGAGCTTAGGGTGGAAGAAGGTGCTCGATTTAATAGGGTTAGTTTCCACAGCAAAAAATTAGAAATTGGTGCATATAGCTACATGCACAGTGGCGAAATTTATATGGTTTCAAAAATAGGTAGATATTGCTCTATTGCTGAAAGGGTAATAATAGGGGTTGATCCTGTAGGACATCCTGTTGATTGGTTAAGCACTCACCCATTTCAGTACACCAAGAAACACTCACCTATTGAGACTTCATTGGTTTATAAAAGTAAGTGGGAAGATGTTGAAATCGGTAATGATGTCTGGATTGGTCAAGAAGCTATGATTATGAAAGGAGTCAAAATAGGTAACGGTGCAATTGTTGGTGCGCGTAGTATTGTCACTGAAAATGTTCCTGACTATGCGGTTGTCGTAGGCATTCCAGCAAAAATAATAAAGTATCGATTTTCAGAGTCGGTAATTGAAAAACTACAGCAATACCCGTGGTGGTGCTTGCCGGCTTCTACTTTACAGAAATTATTTTTCAATGATATAGAAAAAGCTATAGAGCAACTATCTAAAGTTAGTTGGAGTGAGGAAGCCTTTAGTAAAGTACATGTTAAAATAAAGAACAAAAAGATCTTATTTAAAGGTGACTGAATTGATCAAGGTTTTATTTCTAGTGCAGAAAGAGCAAAGGGTTATACTTGATCGCCTGTATGAAGGGGTTGCTGAGAATGCCTCTACAGACCTACGCTGGTTAAGTAGTGCAGAGCAGGATAATCTTAAAGGTTACTTTAAAAAAAATATAAATTTGCAGGATTACAATAGAGTTGTTCTTTTTCTAAGGTTTAAAAAAGAATTGCGGCAAGTTAATTTTATTAGAACTATACCTAATTTAATCATTCTTGAGCACGATGCGTATCAAAACTATATACCTTGCAAGTACACAGGTAAGTTTTCTAACTATTATAAAAAACTGCCTTCGGCTCGCGTGATTAGCTCTGGCGCAGTGGTTACGCAACGGCTTCAAGAAGAAGGTTTTGATGCTGTTTTTGTACCTAAAGGCTATGACCAAAAGTTATTAAGAAATCTAGAGCAGCCACGTGATATAGAGCTTGGTTTTATCGGTAGCACTAAAAGTGCGGCTTATTCACAGCGTAGAGAGTTTTTAGAAGTGCTTTCGGATAAGGAAAGCTTACTAGCTACACGTACAAAATCAGGTGATGAGTACTTACAAACCTTAAACCGTATCCGTTTTTTTGTTAGTGCGGATATAGGTATGGGGGAGTATATGATTAAAAACTTTGAGGCCATGGCTTGTGGCTGCGTGCTGTTTGCTTATGATCAAGGCCAAGAAGAAAATAATGCACTTGGTTTTGTAGATATGGAAAATATGGTGTTATATAAAACACTTGACGAGTTTCGTAGTAAGTTAGCAGTGTTGCGTAAAGATAGTGATTTAGCGGATAAAATTGCAGCTAATGGGCAAACATTAGCTGAGTCTAGATATAGTTTTAAAGAAATTGGTAAGAGAATTGTGGAGTCTATGAGGGCTCCTTTGAGGGAATATCGCGCTCCAACTGGACTGCAAAAAGTTAAAAGTTATTTTGGTTTTTAATCTGACGAATAAATTTTGAAGGCTGCACGCTAGAGGAATATATGATTTTTTCAAAAAATAGCGATGTTTCGATCATGATCACTAGCTGTGGACGCTTTGATCTTTTAAAACGGACGTTAAAAAGTTTAGATAAGTTTAATACCTACCCTATAAACAAAGTATATATTACTGAAGACTCTGGCAAACAAGATGTATTTGACTGTGTTCCAGAGGAGTGGCGCGAGCATACTGAAGTCTATGTAAATGAGCCTAAACTAGGCCAGCTGGCATCAATAGATTTAGCTTACGGTGAAATAAATACTGAGTGGGTATTTCATTGTGAGGATGACTGGGAGTTTTATAGACCAGGATTTATCGAAGAGTCTATGACCTTATTAAAAAACGATCAGCAAGCATTGCAAGTATGGTTAAGAAGTGCGGCACAGGATTTGGCGATTCATAGCCCTTATGTCTACCTTACCGATCGCCAGATCGTGCAAGGTATCCCCTGTTATAAAGTGAATTCTGAAAAGGCTGACTGGCAAGGATTCTCCTTTAATCCTGGACTTAGAAGAATGGCTGACTATAAGAAACATGCACCATATTCTCAGTATTCTGGTGAAAAGGATTTGTCACGCTTGTATGCAGCAGAAAATAGATATGCTTTGATCCTTGAGAATGATGCAGTTTTACATACTGGCTTTGGCGCGCACGTCGTAGTTAATGAAGAAAAGAAAAAAAAGAAAAGGCGAAAGAGAAGAGAAAAAATAAAGAACATTTTTTTCGCATTGATTGGTTTGCTTGCTGGTTTATTGTTAGGTGGTTTTTAAATGTATATTTTAGGTTTGCATACAGGTCATGATGCCAGCGTGTGTCTTTTTAAAGGAAATGAATTAGTTGCATTTTGCAAAGAAGAGCGGTTAAACCGCATAAAAAATGATGGCGGTTTTTTTGACTTGCAATCTGTAGATGAGGTTTTGAGGATTGCTGGTATTTGTAGGAGCTCTCTTGATGCTGTCGCAATCACCAGACTCCAACTGCCAGTGAGTATTTACAAAAACTCCGTTTTGAATTTTAATAATATTAAGAGAAAGATACTGAGAAGAAAGACCGATCTAAACCTTTCTAGATACTTAAGTAGCTCAAAAACTACGAATTTTGAGCAGTTTATTGATACCAATAAACTAAAGAGTTTGCTGGGAGTAGGCCCAAGTACAGATATTTTCTTTTCAAATCATCATCGCGCACATAATTTATCGGCTTTTAAGTTTGTTGACTGGGAAAAAGATACGCTAGTTATCAGTTGTGATGGCGGCGGTGATGGTGCTCAATACTCAGCTTATTACTATGACGGCAATAGCTTTCAGCTTTTACTTGGCGGGGAAGAAACAATCTTAGAAGAACCACAGAATACAGGCGCGTCAATAGGTTTGGCCTATGCGTATGCTACTGAACGCTGTGGCTTTAAGCGCAATAGGCATGAAGGAAAATTAACTGGGCTAGCTGCATTTGGTGAGCCTAAAGAAGCAGAAGAGATTTCAAGTATATTTGAAATTAATGCTGATGGAAGCGTGACATCAAAATTAAAAGGCTATCTAGAATTAGAAAACAGTCTAGAAAAAATATTCTCAGGGTTATCTAATGAGGATGTAGCAGCATCGATTCAAGTTGCTACTGAATGCGTTATTAATAGATGGGTGAAGAGACTTCTAGAAATAACAAATGCAAAATATATAGCTATGAGTGGTGGTGTTTTTTCTAATGTAAAGCTAAATCAAAACATTGCTGAGCTAGATGGCGTTGAAGAAATATTTATATTCCCTGCTATGGGGGATGAGGGGTTGTCAGTTGGTGCATGCGTTGATTATCTTGTGGAAAAAAATGGCATTAACTCGCTTGATAGGAAGCGGTTAAGCAATGTTTACTTTGGCTGGAGATACGATGCGGAGTCACTAGTTAGCTTAGCAGCTGAAAAAGGGTTCAATATCAACCCAGTGGATCCAGTCGGTACAGCAGCCGATTTACTAGCACAGCATAAAGTGGGTGCCATTTTTACTCAGGCAATGGAAATGGGTCCTAGAGCTTTAGGGGCAAGGACTATATTAGCTAATCCTGATAAAAGGGATATTAATGATAGTATAAATAAAAGATTGCAACGTACTGAATTTATGCCATTTGCACCCTTTGTTCGCGATGTTGATGCTGAACAGGTTTTTGATATTAGTCAATCAGTAAAATACGCTTGTAGATTTATGACGGTAACAGCAAATGTAAAAACAGAATGGGTTGATAAAATTGCTGCTGTAGTTCATGTTGATGGAACTGCAAGGCCACAGATTATAGAAAGATCGGAAAATCCACTTTACTACGATATTTTAGGACAGTTTAAGGATAAGACTGGACTGCCTGTGCTGGTTAATACTAGCTTTAATGCTCATGAAGAGCCTATTATTAATACACCTGAGGAAGCTTTGCAGGCTCTTAAAGAGGACAGGGTCGATTTTATAGTCTGCGATAATGCTGTTATATCCTAGGATTAATAATTTATATTTAATAGTACTTTGATATTAATTGGGATTGTTATGGGACCTTTAAGTAATCTGAAAGTAGATGCTGTTTTATGTATTAGTACATCTGAGCGTGCTGATAGAAGAGAACATTTGAAAAAACAGTTCCAAGATAGTGGTTTAAAAATTGAGTATGTTCTTGTTGAAAGAGACCATGAAGATGGTCAAAGAGGTTGTTTCTTATCACATCAGTTATGTGCAAAGATAGCGTTAGAACGTAACTATAAAAATATTTTGATTCTAGAAGATGATGTAACTTTAGAGCACACGAGTTTAAAGAAAATAAGAATAATTAATAAATTTTTATTAAATAAAAACCCTGATATTTTATACTTAGGGGCTACCTTAGGTAAAATTTGGCTTACTTGGAGCTTCAGTATTGCAAGAATAAGGTCTCAAGGTGCATTCGCTTATATATTGTCAAATAAGTCATGTGAGACAATTGTAGAGCTTAAGTACGAAGGAAGGGGGATTGATAATTATTATTCAAAGATTTTTAAGGGCTATAGTGTGTTTCCTTTTATGATTGGACACCAAGTAGAGGAAGTCTTGCCTAGCAATATAAGATCGACTCGCGGGGACTACTTTTATAGCAGTGCAGATCGTGCACGTAATAATATAAAACAGTATGTGTCTGTACTTAAAAATATACCTAAAACAATTTTTCGAGTTGATTTTTGAATATGAATAGCAATAGTCTTATCAGTAGGGTTGCGCATGTTTATTTTATAGCTTTTTTGTTATTGTTTTTTTCAGGATTTTACTTAACAGAGTATAGTGGAAGTAGTTTTAGTTCTTTATTGAGGTTTTATTTGCTAGTAGGTGTTTTTTTATTAGTAGCCCTGAAAGTATCATCTAAGCTAGAGTGGAAATATTTTCTTTTTAATAACAAGTTTTTCTATATCAAAGCTTTACTGTTTTCATTTTTATTATTGTTCTTATATATGATATTGACATCTGTTTTTTATGGTGATTTGGTTGTTTTAAGACGAGCTTTTGTTTTAATGGTTTTTTTGTTTATTGTTTGGATTTATAGCGCTTATTTGGATTTTAATTACACTTATCTAATATATGCGCTAGGTTTTTTTGGTTTTTTCGTAGGTTTTTTATACCTTTATGAGTACTTAACTTTAAGTGGATTTTCATTTTCAGGGTATAGAAGCAATCGCGTACAAAGCACAGGCTTTTCTTGGCTTGCAAGCTACGATAACACTATAACGGCAGCACTCCATGTATCTTTTTTATGCGTAGCAGCCTTGTGGGGCCTGTTCAATTCCAAGAGTAAGATCGTAATAGCTTTCTTTTATCTAACATTTTTTATTCTGCTTGCTGCAATTTTCGTCACCTTTGCTAGAACTGCTTGGATAGCTGTTTCTACCAGCTTGCTTATTTTTTTTATATTTGAATTTAAAAGAAACAAGCTTAAAGTTATGGCCGTTTATGGTGTTTTGGCCATTCTTGCTGTGCTCTATTTGTCTTTATTCTATAGTTCAGATTTTGCTAGAGGATTGACCTATAGGGATACAATCTGGATTGGTTTATTAAGTAATCTACAGAGCGCGAAAGACTGGATGTTTGGTATGGGTCCAGCTGCTTCGGTTTCATTTGTTAAGTTACCTAATGGTGCTTTTGCAGTTCATGCACATAATATATATGTAGAAACAATTTACAGGAATGGACTGTTTGGTTTAATTTTGCTTCTATCGTTAATTTTTTTAGTTGTGAGAAATTTAGTCTTATCAATAAATAAAAAGGAGAGTGTTTTTTTTATAGCTATTATATGCGGTGGTTCTGTTGCGATGTTCTTTGATTTCTCAAACTTGATTTATAGTCCTAATTTAGTTTGGCTATGGCTTTGGTTTCCAACTGCTGTGTCTTTATCAGCTAGGAAAAAAAGTCACTTAAATTTATTTTAATGTTTTTTGTTTTAGTGCTTATTAGTTTGTTTTTTAGAATGCTATCAACTTCTACTTGGGTAATGTTGGGGTTTTTAATTTTAAGGTTTTCAAATGATTTTTGAATCCAAACTGTAGCAGCAGCATTATCGAATTCGTTTTTATATTGATGCGTAGCATTGAAAAGCTCTAAAATAAATTGGCGATATTTTTTTTCTACAGTTAATGCTATTAATTTATTGATAAGCCTGCTTATAGCTGGTGGCTTGGGCACTTTTACTGTTACATTTAAAGTGTCTAGCAATGCATTATTTGAACATGGATTATTTTTGTATTTTGCATACCACGTTTCGGCTTTTTTCCTGAATATCGCTTTTCTACTCCAGTAGTGATGTATTATTTCAGTACAACCTACAGATTCTATGTTGTTTAAGCTAACAGCCAGCGCCAAAGCTAATTCTTCTAACGTATAATAATACGATAATTTCGGATAAAGACTATCAATTATTTTTATTGTTTCTTCTAAAAGATAGGATGATTTTTTATGTATCCCTATGACGCCGGAGTTAAGATATATAAAGTTTTTTCTTAATAGATCTTCATTAGTGATTGTGTCGAGCACATTGCTATCGAGAGATATGTTAGCCTCAGGATGTTTGCTATTACATAACAGATTTTTTTCAGTGATCTTATCAAATAAGTGTTTTGGACTTTTCTTAAAAAAAGTATCAGTGTCAATTAAGATTGATTTTCGATACTTGCTAGTATTATCGTAAACAACTGCCGGCTTTAATCTGAAGTGATAATTTATATCACCGTACCATTCTTTTTTTATCGGATGCGTTTTAACAGGTAAGTTTTTATAAAGCCCCGGGTTATCTGTATACACATTGATATCAAATAAAAAATCAGGAGTTTCTTGGCTTCTGGCTATGGCGCTTGAGATGCTAAAAACAGCTTCTATTTGGTAGGTTTCACTTCCAAAAGCAATGTAAATTAGTTGATTGTCTTTCATTCAGATGTTTAACCTTGTTTGAGTTCACTTTAAGATATTAATTTTCTAGCCAGTATGTATCATTGAGGTCTTTCGTCATATGCTCAAAATTCCTCTTCCGCTGCCACTTACTCAGTGGTCTGCGGAAGATTTTCATATCCGATATATCAATCAATCCCAGTTCGTTTTCAGGTGTTAGCACCACATTGCCTAAATGAAACGAGCGGAAGTACACGCCTAAATCTTGGACGTGTTCGACAAACTCTAAAAACCGCTCACGTAAATCATCCGGATATTCCATCTCACCACGATACAGATCGCGTAGGGTTTTTCCGGGTAGCGGGTGGTAGTGCACGGCGTCGCGTTCTATGCTGGGGATGCGGTAGACCTGTATGATTTTTGGGCAGGGAATACCTAGTTCTTCTAGCTTCTTGGCGTTGTTGGCAAAGCGCTGAGCGTAGGGCCAGATAGCAGCTGAGGTAATTAAGCGCTTGCGGCGGAACAGTTTTAGAAAAGTGCCGTCTTGCAGGATGATTACTTTGTCGCCAAAGCCGTCTTGTTCTATGACTTTGCCTTGGTGGCGCAGGGCGAGGTAGTCTTCGTGATTTAGCAGTTGCATAGTTTTTCCATTGTCTGAGCCACGCAGTTTACCTTAAAACATTCATCTCGGCATCTGTACGAGTGCGCATGTTGCCTAGTTTGCGCTCAATAAATTGCCTGTCCTTGCAGTGCCTGCTTGCTATACTGTGCGGCATTCTTTTGCTTACACATCAAGGCGTATTGCTCTATATGTTTAGTTTTTTCCGTAGTTGGCGTGAACGCGGTTGGTCTTCCATTTCTGCTGAGGATTACAGTGCAGCTTGGCATCGTTGGGGCGGCAGCGTGGCTACGCATCCTGAGTTTGTCTCGCGCCTGTCTGTGCTTTCCTCCATACCTGTTGCTTACTTGGGTTGGCTAGTGGATGGTGAAATACAAGCGGCTATTGCGGTGTGGGGTCGTCATCTGGCCTTATCTAAGTCGGGTTTAAAACAGCACAACAAAAGACGTTTTTTTGATTTGGGTAATGCTGAGGTGATTATTCCGCAGGCTGCTGGCTCTCAGGTCAGTGTGCGGCACCAAATGCGTTACGTATCGGAACTCAATCACGGGCGTATCAGTACGCTTAAGCAACAGCAGGAAGGGTTGGCGTTAGCGCGCATGCCGGAAGATTACAGTAAAAAATTCCGCTACAACCAGCGTCGTGAATTGCGTTTACTGGAGCAGCAGGGCGGTAAGATTTTGCCTTTTACTGAGTTGTCGAGTGCTGAACAAGCAGCAATGTATATTGACTTGTTTGAAAAGCGCTGGGATTTTTCCACGCCGGGTAAGGAGCATTTAGCTGAAGTGTTGGAGCAGTTGCGTCCTTTTGTAACGGGTTCTTTTATTTGTATTGATGATCTGCCAGCGGCCGCGCAAATTCTTTACCGGGTGGAATCGCCTGAGTGGATTAGTGTTGAATATATTAATGGTGGGGTGGACCCACAGTTTAATGCGCACAGCCCTGGCAGCGTATTGAGCTTTGTAAATACGCAAGCTGAGTGGGCGTATGCGCGGGAGCAGAATAAACCGCTGCGTTACTCGTTTGGACGCGCTGATCGCGAATACAAAGACCGTTGGTGCAACACAGTCCCCGTCTATGAGGTGCGCTAATGCACAACCGTAAGCAGCAACTTCTTAAACAGCATCGTCGGCAAAAGCGTATCAGTATGTTGGTCATTGTTGCGCTTGTGTTGTTATTGACCCTTTTTGTGAAGTGGTGGTTGCTGCCTATTGGCTTGCTGGTGGCTTGGTTGATTCACGAGGCTTGGTTTGCGGACCATTTGTTTTATGCGCCGAGCGAGGATTATCGTTATCGATTTCCTGAAAATGCGCTTAGCTGGCAGCTAGAGATCGCTAATGACCAGCTTAAACTGCCGGATAATGCTGAAATCACGCCAGAAAGCACGCTTATCCTCGAAATTCAGCTTAAAACTGGGATTCTGGGGCGTTTGCTTGATCCGCTGGTGCATGTGGGTGATGACCAGCAGGTGTTTGAGCGTGGCGCGCAAGGTGTGCGTTACCTAAATTTAACCGGCCGAGCGCAGGAGCTACAAGAGCAAGGACTGGGCATCAAAGGTGAGTATTGTCAGCTTGCCAGCAACGTAAAGCTCATTGCCTTTACTGTGCCTAATCCAGCAGCGCAGCGCCTGATGATTCTGGCGCCTCATGCCGATGATGCGGAGTTAGCGGCTTTTGGTTTATATAGCCAAGCGCGTGAGGTGAGCATTGTCACGTTGACGCAGGGTGAAATCGAGGCTGAGTATTATCAACGTTTAGGTCTTAGCAGTGAGCAGGCGGCCACGCTTAAGGGGCGCTTGCGTGCTTGGGATAGCATGGCGATTCCCTTGTGGGGTGGTGTGCCGCAAAGCCAGTGTGTACAGCTGGGTTATTACTGTTTGCAGTTGCCGGAGATGGCGAAGCAACCTGAGCAGGCTTTTGCTTCACGCGAGTCGGGCGAGGCGGATATTCGTGCAGTACGTCAGCATAATCCACTCGCTTTGCCGGGTGATGCTGATGGCCAGCCGAACTGGACTAATTTAATTGCTGATTTGCGCGCCTGTCTGGAACATTATCAGCCGGACATTGTTGTGCTACCGCACCCAGAGCTTGATCCCCACGCCGATCACACTGCGACGGGGCAAGCGTTCTTCCAAGCGGTGCAGCATAGCGTTCACAAGCCCAGTGGCTTATTGCTGTATGCCAATCACTTGCATGATAACGACCGTTGGCCGATGGGTAATGCTAATACCGGTGTCGCCTTGCCGCCGGCGATGATTGAGTTGCCAGCTGATCAGCTGTATTGCTATGTGCTCAGTGCGCAGCAGCAGGTTGATAAAGCGCAAGCGCTATTGATGCAGCATGATCTGCAAACTCCGTTAACGCTGAAACGACGCTTGCGTCGTCTGATTCAGCGCTGGCTCACGGGCCGTCAATGGCCTAAGACCGGTGAAAATGAGTTCTTGCGCAAAGCCGTGCGCAGGCACGAGCTGTTTTGGTACCGCAAACTCTAATAGGCATTACACCGGGTTCGGACAATCAATAAACTGATGTTCAATCCCAAAGCGTTCTGCTATCCATTCGCCAAGGGCTTGTACACCATAGCGCTCAGTCGCGTGATGGCCGGCGGAGAAATAACTGAGATCGTTCTCCAAGGCGCTGTGGGTGCTGTGCTCTGAAATTTCGCCGGTAATAAAGGCATCAACGCCTGCAACAATGGCGTGCTCGATATAACCCTGTGCACCACCTGTGCACCATGCGACGGTACGAATGGGTTTTTCACAATCAATCACCAGCGGTGTGCGTGCCAGTTTTTGCTCGATGAGTTGAGCGAATTCTTGGCTAGTCATAGGGTTTTCTAGTTCACCAATTAAGCCAACGCTGCGTGGATTATTCGCTTCCAGCGGTCCAGTAACGGTTAAACCTAATAACTTGCCTAGCAATACGTTATTGCCGACCTCGGGATGGATGTCCAAGGGCAGGTGGTAGGCCAATAGATTAATGTCATGCTGGATAAGACTTTGGATGCGGCGGTGTTTCATGCCGACGATACAGGGGTTTTCGCCTTTCCAAAAATATCCGTGATGCACCAAAATAGCGTCGGCTTGCTGTTCAATGGCGGCATCAATTAGAGCTTGGCTGGCGGTTACTCCGGTAACCAGACGTTTGATTTGTGGGCGACCCTGTACTTGTAGTCCGTTGGGGCAGTAATCGCTGATACTGGCTGCATCTAAGTATTTATCAAGTGCGGCTAAAAGTGTTGTGGTGCTGACATTCATGGGTAACCCCTGCAAAATTAACGTATTTCTTTATTAATGCACACTATAATATAGCGTTTTGCGCTAATGGTTAAATTGTCGGGTATTTTTATGCGTAGGCTTTTACGCCACTATGGCTGGCCGCTAGTCAGTGGTTTGCTGTTTGCTGCACTGATTATGGTTTTATTTCCCAGCTGGATTGGGTTATCTAAAAATAGGTTGCAAGTACAGATTGCACCTGACTATACACATGCGCGTACGGGACCGGAATCCTATGCACATGCGGTGAGCATGGCCTCTCCTGCGGTAGTTAATCTCTATAGTACTAAGATGGTCAACAAGGCCATTAATCCGCTGCATGAGGACCCTTCGCTGCAGCATTTTTTTGGTGATAATTTACCGCAACAGAGGCGTTTAGAGTCTAGCCTGGGCTCTGCGGTGATAATGAGCAAAGACGGTTACCTGCTCACCAATAACCATGTAACTGCTGGAGCTGAGCAGATCGTGGTGGCGTTAAAAGATGGGCGTGAGACCTATGCCAGAGTCATAGGCAGTGATCCAGAAACAGATTTAGCGGTTTTGAAAATTGATTTGACTGATTTGCCGGCGATTACCTTGGGGCACTCGGATAGCGTGCAAATTGGCGATGTGGTGCTGGCGATTGGTAACCCCTATGGCGTGGGGCAAACAGTGACTATGGGCATAGTGAGTGCGACTGGACGCAATCAGTTGGGCATTAATACCTACGAAGACTTTATTCAAACCGATGCGGCGATTAATCCCGGTAACTCGGGCGGTGCATTAGTGGATGCGCGAGGGAACTTGCTGGGTATTAATACAGCTATTTTCTCGCGTTCGGGTGGTTCGCAAGGCATAGGTTTTGCGATTCCGGTGAAGTTGGCGATGAGCGTGATGAACTCCATTGTTGAACACGGTAAGGTGGTTAGAGGCTGGCTCGGCATTGAGGTGCAGGCGTTAACCGCGGAGTTGGCAGAGTCCTTTGGTTTGCCTGAGCGTTCGGGCGTTTTGGTAGCAGGTGTATTTCGCGATGGTCCCGCGGCTAAAGTCGGTTTGCTGCCCGGTGATGTCATTTTAGAAATCGCTGGTGAAGCCGCGCATGATGGGCGTATCTCGATGAACCAAGTGGCGCGCATGAAGCCGGGTGAGAAAATGAGTTTAAAGGTCTTGCGCGAAAATAAGCAGTTGACCTTTAAAGCTGAGGTGGGCGTACGACCTATCATTGCCAGCCCAGAACAATAGTTTTTATTGGTTGGCTGCGTGCGCTTAACTATGGCCAATGCTGTCTCTATCCCTATAAAACAGCTGCGTAACTCTTAGCTATTTAGTATAGTCTAGACAATGTTTTAATAATTCTAGTGCCGTCCGTTGGAGAAAAATTATGTCAGAAGTGCGTCATGCTAAGGTATTGATTTTAGGCTCGGGCCCTGCCGGCTACAGCGCTGCAGTGTATACCGCGCGGGCTAATTTACAGCCGCTATTAATTACCGGAATGCAGGCAGGTGGCCAGCTGACCACCACGACCGATGTAGACAACTGGCCGGGCGGTCCAGAAGGATTAAGCGGCCCAGATCTGATGGTGCAGATGCAAGCACATGCTGAACGCTTTGATACAGAAATAGTGTTTGACCATATCCACACCGCGAAGCTCGACAGCAAACCCTTTACCTTAATTGGTGACAGTGGCACCTATACCTGTGATGCGCTGATTATTGCAACCGGTGCTAGCGCGCGCTATTTAGGCCTGCCGTCCGAAGAGGCGTTTAAAGGCAAGGGTGTCTCGGCCTGTGCCACCTGTGACGGTTTCTTCTATCGCAATCGTGATGTGGCGGTGGTGGGTGGTGGTAATACGGCGGTAGAAGAAGCGCTGTATTTGTCTAACATTGCTAATAAAGTCACCCTAATTCACCGCCGTGAGACCTTCCGTGCGGAAAAAATCCTGCAAGACAAGCTTTATGCGCGGGTTAAAGAAGGCAAAATTGAGCTGGCATTAAATGAGCAATTGGATGAAGTGCTAGGCGATGACATGGGCGTCACCGGCGTGCGCGTACGTAATAACGATGGCAGTACCCGTGAGCTGGCCGTGGATGGTGTGTTTATTGCTATTGGTCATTCGCCCAATACGGACTTGTTTACCAACCAGTTAGAGATGAAAGACGGCTATTTGGTGGTTAAAAGCGGTCGTGAAGGCAATGCCACAGCCACGAGTATTGAAGGTGTTTTTGCAGCCGGCGATGTGGCGGATGATGTCTACCGTCAGGCGATTACCTCAGCAGGTGCAGGCTGTATGGCGGCCTTGGATGCGGAAAAATATTTGGATAGCCTAGAAGCATAACAGCAGGTGCGTGCTATGAGCCTTACGCAAAATGCAGCAAAAAAAATACTGGTCACCGGAGGGGCGGGCTACATCGGCTCGCACACTTTGGTTGAGCTGCTCGCGGCAGGCTATGAACCGCTGGTGCTGGATAACCTGTGTAACTCTAGCCGAGAGTCTTTAGCGCGCGTTGAGCAAATCACGGGGCATCAAGTGAGCTTTATTCAGGGTGACATCCGTGATGCCGCCTTGTTAGAGCAGGTTTTTGCCGAGCACAGTGTTCGTGCAGTGGTGCATTTTGCCGGTCTTAAGGCGGTGGGTGAAAGCGTTGAGCAACCGCTGAGTTATTACGATAACAACGTACACGGCAGTCAGGTGTTATTGCAGGCGATGCTTAACGCCGGTGTGTATCAGCTGGTGTTTAGCTCCAGCGCCACTGTCTATGGTGAGCCGGCAGAGATGCCCATCAGTGAGCAGTGCCCGGTGGGTCGACCGACCAATCCCTATGGTCGCTCAAAGCTGATGGTGGAGGATATGTTGCGCGATCTGGCCATCAGCGAGCCACGCCTGCGGATTGCGATTTTGCGTTACTTTAACCCCGTTGGCGCACATAAAAGCGGCTTGATTGGCGAAGATCCCCATGGCTTACCTAACAATTTGCTGCCCTATATCGCGCAAGTGGCGGTGGGTAAGCTGAAGCAACTGTCCGTATTTGGCGATGACTATGCCACTGTGGATGGCACGGGCGTGCGCGATTACATCCATGTGGTGGATTTGGCTCAAGGGCATGTGGCGGCACTGGATTATTTGGCTAAAGAGCCGGGTGTGCATACCTGGAATCTGGGCACTGGCAAGGGCTACTCTGTATTGGAAATGGTCAAAGCCTTTGAAGAGGCCAGTGGTCAAAGCGTGCCTTATCAAATTGCACCCCGTCGTGCCGGTGACATCGCTCAGTGCTATGCCAATCCTGACAAAGCCAAGCGCGAACTTGGTTGGCAAGCGCAGCTGGGGCTGTCGCAGATGATGCAAGATACCTGGCGTTGGCAAAGTCAAAATCCGCATGGGTTCCGTTAACTAGCAGCATGAGCAATAACGACTGGTACATTGTTCTTACCAAGCCACGGCAAGAATCCCGCGCTGCTCAGCAGTTAGAGAATCAAGGTGGTGAGGTGTTCCTGCCTATGCTTGAGGTTGAGCGCATCCGGCAGGGCAAGCGCATAAAAAAAATCGAAACTTTGTTTCCCGGCTATCTGTTCTTGCGTGTTGGCGAAGATGACATGTTGCTGAGCCGAGTACGCTCGACATTTGGCGTCAACAAGCTGCTCACCTTTGGTGCAGAGGTGATGCAAATACAGGATGCGTTGATCGAAGATTTGCGTACAAGACTTGCCCAGCGCGAGAGTGCTCCAGCCTTTAAACAGGGTGATGTGGTTACTCTAGCTGATGGACCCTTTCGAGATTATCAGGCTATTTTTCATCAATATAACGGTGAGGAGCGCGCCGTTATTTTGATTAAACTGCTAGGGCAACAAAACCAATTACTGATTGATTTAGCCCAGCTATACCCAAAACTTTAGGAGAACTTATGCCAGCACAGGTTATATCAGGGCCGCAGTTTTTTAATGCCGGTTTTCAGATGGTTTTACGTCCTGGGCTGCGCAAGTTTGTCCTTATGCCCTTTACGATTAATCTGCTGGTATTCGTGGCTTTGGTGAGTTTTGCAGTACAACGATTTAATTATTGGGTGGCTGAATTAATGCCTAAGCTGCCCAGTTGGCTTAGTTTTCTTGACTATCTGCTCTGGCCGCTGTTTGTGCTGTTGGTGTTATTGATGATTTTTTTCACCTTCACCACCCTAGCGAATTTAGTGGCTGCGCCTTTTAATAGTTTCTTAGCGGAAAAAGTAGAAGTAGTTGCGCGCGGACATGATCCTTTCCCATCATTTAGCTGGACCGAGCTGCTGGCGATATTGCCGCGCACTATGATGCGTGAGCTACGTAAGCTGGGTTATTTTCTACCGCGCAGTCTGGGATTGTTTATTCTGTCGTTTATTCCGGGAGTAAACCTCATCGCTGCGCCGTTATGGGTGCTGTTTAATATTTGGATGATGGCGGTGCAGTATCTGGATTACCCAGCGGATAACAATAAAGTCGACTGGCTAGCGACCCTGCGCTGGATTCGTGAGCATCGCTGGGCCAGTTTAAGTTTTGGTGGGGTGACGTATTTGGCACTGATGGTGCCAGGATTTAACCTGATAGCCATGCCTGCTGCTATTGCTGGTGCGACGCTGTTGTGGGTTGAGAATAATCCGATTGTAACGCAACAGTAGAGTGCGGCTATAAATTACCAGTTCTAGGCTTGTGAGTGGGCGCGCAAGCTTAGTAGTACTGCGCTCAACTCCTGACGCCAATCTAATGGATTAATGCCGAATTTCTCACTAAATAACTGATTATCTAGTACCGAGTAGGCAGGTCGCTTTGCAGCCGTAGGGTAGTCGGCGGTGGTGATAGGGTTTAGTGATGGCTGAGCAGCAATTAAGCCCAATTGCAGTGCCTGGGCAAAGATTTCCGTAGCAAATTCATACCAAGTGCAGCTTGGTGTGCCGCTGTAATGGTAGGTACCCCAAGGCTGGCTGGGATTCGTTTGATATAGGTTCACGATGCGCCACAAAGCCATGGCGATACTGCGTGCGGAGGTTGGGTTGCCATGCTGATCGTCTACCACGCTTAGTTCAGTGCGGGTTTGTGCTAAGCGCAGCATCGTTTTAACAAAATTATTGCCATCAATGCCAAAGACCCAGCTGGTGCGCAGAATAATATGCTGTGGGCAGTGTTGTGCTATCGCCTGTTCGCCAGCGAGTTTGCTAGCGCCGTAGATGCTTTGTGGCTGACACAGATCGCTCTCGCAATAAGGCTGTGCTGCCTGACCAGAAAACACATAGTCAGTGGAAATATGCAGTAACGGGATATTGGTTTGTTGAGCAGCATGCGCCAAATGCAGACAGGCATCACGATTGACCGCATAGGCGCGTTCGGTATCGGTTTCAGCTTGGTCAACTGCAGTGTAAGCGGCCGCATTAATAATTAGCGCGGGCTGATATTCAGCTACGGCTTGGTTAACCTGTGCAGCACTGCTGATATCCAGCTCGTGCGAGCCTAGAGCAATGAGCTCGAAAGCCGGTGGTGCTTGGCGTACTAGCTCATGACCAACCTGACCGCGAGCACCAATGATTAAAACACGCATGGTAAATCCTGCAAGTTAGAGTGAGTGGCGCAGCAAATCTTTGAGTAATGGCAGTTGCTTGTCTTTCTCTGAGAGCAACGGCAGTGTGATGGGCCAATTAATATTAAGCTGTGGATCGCTCCAAAGTACACCTGCCTCATCCTGCGGATCGTAGTATTCAGTACAGCGGTAATGAAAGTCGGCACAGTCAGAAAGTACGCAAAAACCATGGGCGTAGCCGGGTGGAATCCACAGCTGTAAATGGTTTACATCGCTTAATTCGATCCCAAAATACTGACCAAAAGTAGGTGACCCAGGATTAATGTCAGCTGCGACGTCATAAACCGCACCCTGACTCACATTAATGAGCTTGCCTTGTGGCTTGGTCTGTTGGAAATGTAGACCACGCAGGACACCTTTTTGTGAGCGTGAGTGATTGTCTTGCACAAAGTTGGCAGCAATACCAGCTTGGCGATAGCGCTCAGCCTGAAAGGTTTCTAAGAAAAAACCTCGTGCATCTTTAAAAACTTTAGGCTGAATAACCAGCACGCCGGGAAGATTGGTTTGTGTGATCTGCATAGTTAGTCTGCTTATAAAGGCTTATTTTAAAGTTGATTTTATAAAACAAAGGATGCTGGGGTCTATGTTAATAACGCTAGGCTTCCTTAGGGCTGTCTAGCCCAGTATGCGTTGCAAGTATTGACCATAACCTGTTTTTTCCAAGGCTTTGGCTTGCTCGGCGAGTTGCGCCGCATTGAGCCAGCCGTTGTGGTAAGCAATTTCCTCTAAGCACGCCACTTTGAGTCCTTGGCGGGCTTCGATGGTTTGTACAAATTGCCCCGCTTCCATCAACGAGTCGTGTGTGCCCGTATCAAGCCAAGCAAAGCCTCGACCTAACCGTTCTACATGCAGATCGCCACGCTGCAAATAGGCATTGTTCACATCGGTTATTTCTAGTTCGCCACGAGCAGAGGGTTTGATTTGTTTAGCTATGTGGGTGACATCGTTGTCGTAAAAATATAAACCGGTAACGGCGTAGTTAGATTTTGGTTGTTGCGGTTTTTCCTCGATGGAGACTGCTTTACCGTTCTCATCAAACTCAACCACACCAAAGCGCTCAGGGTCGGTAACGTGATAGCCGAAAATAGTTGCACCAGACTGGCGCTGTATGGCCTGTTTGAGCGTGGCGCTAAAGCCGTAACCATAAAAAATATTATCACCGAGAATAAGACACACATTGCTGGTGCCAATAAAGGTTTCACCGATGATAAAGGCTTGTGCCAAACCATCCGGTGAAGGCTGCTCGGCATAGCTCAGCTGTATACCAAACTGACTGCCATCACCCAATAGCTTGCGAAAATTGGGCAGGTCGTCGGGTGTCGAAATAAGTAAAATATCGCGAATACCTGCCAGCATTAATACCGATAATGGATAGTAAATCATCGGCTTGTCGTAAATGGGCAGCAATTGTTTGGAAATGCCTTTGGTGATGGGATACAGGCGTGTGCCGGAACCGCCAGCCAAAATAATGCCTTTAGTTGTGTGGGTGTTATGCATGGGCAGCCAAAGTCTCTTTGTTTTCTACGATGGTAGCGAGTATATAAGACTTTGCACTGTAATGAAGCCATAGAGCCTTTGGCTGGCAATGGTTTATTATAGGGGGCGCTAACATTATTCAGCGCTTCCTATAGCTACTTTGTTCAAATTCAAGGCTTATCTTCATGATTCAGTCCAAGCTTCCTGATGTGGGTTTAACCATCTTTAGTCAAATGTCGCAGCTCGCACAGCAGCATGGTGCGCTTAATCTGTCGCAGGGTTTTCCGGACTTCCCGGCGCCTGAACCCCTAATTGCTGCTTTGGGGCGTTATGCGCAAGCTGGGCATAATCAATACGCCTCCATGGCGGGTGTTGCGCCCTTGCGTGAACAGTTAGCGCAGAGTATCGCGCAGCTCTATGGCGTCACACTGTGCCCAGAGCAGGAGCTCACCATTACGCCCGGCGCGACTCAGGCGTTATTCTGTGCCATTCAGGCCATCGTCGGTCCGGGTGATGAAGTCATAGTGTTTGATCCCTGTTATGACAGTTATGCACCAGCGGTGCGTTTGGCAGGAGGACGTACAGTACATGTATCGCTAAGCAGCGACTTTAGCTATGACTGGCAGGCCTTTGCTCAAGCGCTTTCGTCGCGTACGCGTTTGGTTATTATCAATAGCCCGCACAATCCCAGCGGTGCCACCATCACGCAGGAAGATTTAACCCAGTTGGCCCAGCTAACGCAGGAGCAGGGTATTTATATTCTGAGTGATGAGGTGTATGAGCATTTGCTGTTTGATGGACGCCAGCATCAGTCAGTGTTAAGTCATCCGCAACTCTATGCGCGCGCCTGTGTGGTGGGCTCCTTTGGTAAGACTTTTCATGTGACGGGTTGGAAAACCGGTTACCTGGCTGCGCCGCCTGCATTGACAGCTGAGGTGCGAAAAGTGCATCAGTATGTGAGTTTTTGTGCGCCCACGCCTATCCAGCTGGCTTTGGCCGATTTTATGCAAAACCATCCTGAACACATTCAGGAGTTGCCCGCGTTTTATCAGGCCAAGCGTGATCAGTTATGTGCAGCGCTAACAGAGTCTCGATTCACCTTTAGCCCTAGCGCCAGTACCTATTTTCAATTGGTGGATTACCGAGCTATTCGTGATGATTTGGATGATGTAGCCATGGCGCGCTGGCTGACCGAGCACAAAGGTATCGCCAGTATTCCGTTGTCGGTCTTTTACCAGCAGCCACCTGAGCAGCAGTTTTTGCTAAGGTTATGCTTTGCTAAAACCACCGCCACCCTTGAACAAGCAGGAGAATTACTATGCGCGATATAAATGATCTGACCGACTTGCAGTTAGCCTTGGTGCAAGCACCCTTAGTGTTTGGTGATGTAAAGGCTAACTTGGCAAACTTTCAGCGTTTATTTACTCAGGTTCAGGGTGCTGATTTGGTATTGCTGCCCGAAATGTTTAATACCGGTTTTAGCATGGAGTCCGCCGCGCATGCAGAAGAAATTAACGGGCCAACGACCCAGTGGCTGTTGGCGCAGGCTAAGCAGCTTAACGCTGTGGTTTGCGGCAGTTTAATTGTGCGCGTGGCAGAAGGCGATTACCGTAATCGATTACTGTGGGCTTGTCCGGATGGCAGTTTGCAGCATTATGACAAGCGCCACTTGTTCCGCATGGTCGGTGAGCACGAACACTATACCGCCGGTCAGCAGCAGCTGGTGGTCGAGCTTAAAGGCTGGCGTATTCGCCCGCTGATTTGTTATGACCTGCGCTTTCCGGTGTGGAGCCGTGATGCGCAAAATACCGATTTACTGCTGTATGTCGCCTGTTGGCCAAAAGTGCGCCGCTCGACCTGGAATCGTTTACTAGCCGCACGTGCCATTGAAAATCAATGCTATGTGGCGGGTGTTAACCGCATTGGTGAGGACCATAATGGTTACCCACACAGCGGCGACTCCCAAGCGCTGGATTATTTGGGTGATCCATTGTTGCTGGCGTATGAACAAGAAGGCGTTTACCACGTGCGCCTTAACGCGCAATCCTTAGCGCGCTTTAAACAGAAATTTCCTGCCTATATGGATGCAGATGATTTCAGTATTTCAGACAGGGATTGAGTAAGGCAGCCGTGGCAGATCGCAAAATCATCCATATCGACGCGGATTGCTTCTATGCCGCGGTGGAGACGCGCGAAGACCCGGGTTTGCAGGGCAAGCCTGTGGCAGTGGGTGGTAATGAGCGTCAGCGCGGTGTGGTGGCGACCTGTAACTATGAGGCGCGTAGTTGGGGAGTGCACTCAGCGATGCCCATGGCGCAGGCACTTAAGCTGTGTCCTGACTTAATCGTCATTCGCCCTAAAATGGATATGTATCGTCAAGCTTCTCGTGAGATTCACGCCATTTTGCAGGACTACAGCGACATTATCGAGCCCTTATCCTTGGATGAGGCTTTTCTTGATGTGACTGCTAGTGAGAACTGTCATGGCAGTGCGACCCTGATGGCGCAAGAGATCCGCAGTCGCGTTTGGCAAGAGTTGCGTTTGGTGGTCTCGGCAGGCGTAGCGCCGAATAAGTTTTTAGCCAAAATAGCTTCGGATTGGCGCAAACCCAATGGCTTGCTTGTGATTACGCCAGCTGGGGTGGATGAGTTTGTTTTGCAGTTGCCAGTGACTAAATTGCATGGTGTGGGACGAGTGACTGCACAAAAGCTTGAGCGATTAGGGATCAGTGATTGCGCCACCTTACGCAAGTTTGAGCCGCTGCAGTTAATCAAACACTTTGGCAAGTTTGGCGAGCGTTTATGGCAACTGGCTCATGGCAGGGACGAGCGTCCTGTAGAGGCCAATAGTCGACGCCAAAGTGTGAGTGTTGAGCAGACATTTAACCAAGACCTGCCGGATTTGGCGGCCTGTTTGGCGCAAATACCTATGCTCATGGAGAGTTTAAATAAACGTTTGGCGCGCGTAGGTGAGGAATATCGAATTGACCGTCCCTATGTAAAAATCAAGTTCCATGACTTTACCCAAACCACTTTGGAGCAGGCGGGCGCGTTGGTGAGCCAAGAGCGTTACGCCATGATGCTGTCTGCCGCTTATGCCCGCGGTAACAAACCGGTGCGTTTGCTGGGTTTGGGGATTCGCTTGGAAGACTTGCAAGGGCAGGCGCAACAGCTTGAGCTGCCTTTTGATTGAAGTGCGTTAAAATTAATTGAGCAGCTTTTGTGCTGCTATTGTCAGGCTAACCGTCAGTAATACCAAAGCAAATATTCGCTGCAGGGTCGGACCGCCGAGTTTGTAGGCCAAACGATTGCCGAGTAAAACGCCAATCGCGCCGCCACTAAACAGCCCAGCCAGTAAGCCAACGGGCGGACTAGCTGAGCTTATATAGATCAAAAAACCTGAGCCAGAAACCAGCGCAATCACCGCCATGGACGTAGCTGTTGCCGCCAGCATGGTCAATGAGCTAAACCACAGCAGGGCAGGAACGATTAAAAAACCACCGCCAACACCCATTAAGCCAGAGAGTACGCCGACCAATAAGCCAATACCGACCAAAATAACAGGGCGGTGTTGGCGCTCTGTAGTATCAGGTAAGCGTGCTTGACGCCACATACGTTGCGCGGACCAAAGCACCAGTAAGCAAAAGGCGATAACCAAATAGGTTTCATTGGTATAGTGCCCCAGAAACTGTCCGAACCAACTGCCTGGCACGCCAGTAATCGCTAGGGTGAGCACGGTACGCGAGTGGATATGGCCGCTACGCCAGCGACCGATGGCACCAATCAAGGCGGATAAACCCACAGCACCTAAACTTATTCCGATAGCGTCGCGCATGGGTAAGTGTAGGCTGAGCAGTAATGGCAGGGCAACCAGCGAACCCCCAGCCCCAGTTAGGCCCAGCAGGCTGCCTAAAATCAAACCGATGCCAAGTGCTTCTGGGGTAAGTAAAGTCATTAGCGGGGGACTGGATTGCCTATGGTGTAGCTATTAGAACCTATTACACATTGAAGCGGAAGTGCATTACATCGCCATCTTTAACGATATATTCCTTACCTTCCAAGCGCCACTTACCAGCTTCTTTAGCGCCTGCCTCACCTTTGTACTGAATAAAATCGTCATAGCTTACAACTTCTGCACGAATAAAACCGCGCTCAAAGTCCGTATGGATCACTGCTGCTGCTTGCGGTGCGGTAGCGCCGACTTTGACTGCCCAAGCGCGTACTTCTTTAACGCCCGCAGTGAAGTAGGTTTGTAAATTTAACAGTTGATAGCCTGCACGAATAACACGGTTTAGACCGGGTTCATCAAGACCTAAGTCTTCAAGTAGCATGTCTTTGTCTTCGCCATCGTCCAGCTCAGCCAGCTCAGCTTCAACTTTGTTACATACTGCCACAACTAGGGCGTTTTCTTCGGCGGCAATTTCGCGCACTACATCTAGCAGAGGGTTATTTTCAAAACCATCTTCAGCCACGTTAGCAATGTACATGACGGGCTTGCTGGTTAAAAAATGAAAACCTTTAACGATGCGTTGTTCTTCTTCGCTCCAGTCTTTGATAAGTGAGCGCGCCGGCTTAGCTGAAGTAAAGTGATCCAGTAGCTTTTCTAAAATGGCTTTTTGTTGCAAAGCTTCTTTATCGCCACCCTTGGCATTACGGCTTATACGCTGTAATTGTTTTTCGCCACTTTCTAGGTCGGCAAAAATAAGCTCCAAGTCGATAATTTCAATATCTCGTTTTGGGTCAACGCTGTTGGCAACGTGAATGATATTGTCATCTTCAAAGCAGCGCACCACGTGGGCGATAGCATCTGTTTCGCGGATATTAGCCAAAAACTTATTGCCTAGGCCTTCTCCTTTAGAGGCTCCTTCCACCAAGCCAGCGATATCCACAAACTCCATACTGGTGGGCAGCACGCGCTCGGGCTTGACGATTTGCGCTAAAGCATCTAGGCGTGGATCCGGTACAGGCACAATGCCGCTGTTGGGGTCTATAGTACAAAAAGGGAAGTTTTCAGCAGCAATGCCAGATTTGGTTAGCGCATTGAAAAGAGTGGATTTGCCGACGTTGGGTAGGCCGACGATACCGCATTTAAACCCCATAAAACGTACCTCAAAATAAAAGAAAGGCTGCTAGGTGGCTAGTGCCGAACAAAAAGGTGGCAGCAGACTAGGCTTTGTAACTGTGTAATTGTTGCGTGGCGCGTGACCATTGCCCATCAAGGATTTCAGGTAACACAGCAATGGCATGCTCTATTGTAGAGTCAATCAGTTGTTGCTCGCTACTAGGCGCACGGCCAAGAACAAAGCCGGTTACCTGACTGCTATGACCTGGGTGGCCGATACCAATGCGTAAGCGATAAAATGTATTCTGATTGGCAAGGCAGGCAATAATGTCTTTTAAACCGTTATGACCACCGTGTCCGCCGCCCTGTTTAAGTTTGCAAGTACCGGGTGGCAAATCTAATTCATCATGAACGACAAGGATTTCTTCAGGCTTGATGCGGAAAAAATTAGCCAGCGTAGCAACAGACTGACCGCTACGGTTCATGTAGGTGGTAGGAATAAGCAAGCGCACATCTTGGCCTTGATGGACAAACTTTGCGCTGAGGCCAAAATATTTTTTATCTGGGCTGAGCGTGCAGCGCATGGCATCTGCGAGTCGCTCAACAAAAAGAGCCCCAGCGTTATGCCTTGTCTGTTCGTATTGTGGACCCGGGTTACCTAGGCCAACGATCAGTTTTACAGCAGTCACGACTGGGCTCCTTAAGGCAGAGGCAGAATCAGGAAGCCTCTGAATAACTACCTGCGTAGCTATCACTGCGTTAAAAACGTACTCAAAATGCTCATTTACTTGGTGTAAACTGCGCTTTTTCATGCGTTTTTGCCTTGTGCTAGCGTCCTCGGTAACGTTATTCAGACGTTCCTTAGTCTTCTGCTTTCTCGTCTTTTGCTTCTTCAGCAGCATCAGCTGCTTCAACTACTTCGTCTTCTTCTGCAGATACGCGTGCTGCGGTTACCGTAACTACGGCAATACCAGTGCCAACAAACTCAACACCCTTAGGTGCTTTAATGTCTTCAACGTGAATCACCTGACCCACTTCAAGGTTGGCAACATCAACTTCGATGGTATCTGGCAGATCTTTAGGCAAGCAAGAAACTTCTAGCTCAGGAGACGGACGGAACAGCTCACCGCCATCACGCTTAACACCCACACAGTTATCTTCGTTGATGAGTGTAACTGGGATTAATGCAGTCAGCTTCTGGTCAGCAACAACGCGGATAAAGTCCGCGTGTAACACAAAGCCTTTGGCCGGGTGGCGCTGCAGGTCTTTGATCAGTACGTCTTCTTTTTTGCTGCCAATCTTGAGGGTCAAGATGCTGTTAAAAGCAGCTTCGTTGAGCAATAGCTTAGCCATCTCACGGTTTTCAAGACTGATTGAGGCAGCTTCTTTACCTGCGCCATAAATGACAGCAGGAATCAGATTGGCGTTGCGACGTAGGCGGCGGCTCGCACCTTTCCCTAAGTCAGAACGCTCTTGGGCATTCAGAGTAAATTCGCTCATTGTGTATCTCCAGTAAACAACACCGCCTAACACCTGCGACCAGTGTTAGGCGGTTGATTTATCAGCCTGTTAATCAGGCTGTAGTTACCAGCGCTATTAACGGAACATAGCGCTGATGGATTCTTCATTGCTGATGCGGCGAACTGCTTCTGCAACTATAGGGCCTATATCGAGTTGGCGAATTTTGCTGCACGCCTGAGCGGCGGCTGACAATGGAATGGTGTTGGTAACAACAATTTCATCCAGTTGTGAGCCTTCAATGTTTTCTAGGGCGCGGCCCGAGAAAATAGGGTGCGTACAGTAGGCTAAAACTTTGGCAGCTCCGCGCGACTTAAGCGCTTTGGCAGCAGTGCACAGTGTGCCGGCAGTATCCACCATGTCATCAACTAGTATACAAGCGCGTCCTTCAACATCACCAATGATATGCATCACTTCTGATTCGTTGGGCTTTGGACGACGTTTGTCGATAATGGCTAAGTCTACACCCAGAGATTTTGCGACAGCACGCGCACGTACTACCCCGCCAATATCGGGTGAAACAATAATTTTATTCTCGAAACGTTGCTCTTGAATATCGTCAACCAAAACAGGCGAGCCGTAGATGTTATCTACTGGTATATCGAAAAAGCCTTGAATTTGGTCAGCGTGCAAATCTACGGTTAAGAGGCGATCTACACCGACGGTGGAGAGCATGTCAGCCACGACCTTGGCGCTAATAGCTACACGAGCTGAGCGCGGACGACGGTCTTGGCGGGCATAGCCAAAATATGGAATAACCGCAGTAATGCGAGATGCAGAAGAGCGACGGAAGGCGTCAACCATTAATACGAGTTCCATAAGGTTGTCGTTGGTTGGTGCGCAAGTAGGCTGAATTAAGAAAACATCCTTACCGCGAACGTTTTCATTAATTTCAACACTGACTTCACCGTCAGAGAACTTACCTACGGACACGTCGCCCAAAGGCATATGTAACTGACGTGCAACGCGGCGGGCTAAGTCGGGGTTTGCGTTCCCCGTAAAGATCATCATCTTGGACACGCGCAGTACCTGTTTTACTGAGGGTGGGCCTGACGAAAAAAACCTTTGTGGTTTTGCTTTCGCGAACCACAAAGGTTTCGGAATATGGCAGGGGCGGCTGGATTCGAACCAACGCATGACAGGATCAAAACCTGTTGCCTTACCGCTTGGCGACGCCCCTAAATTTAGCGTTCTAGTTTGTTTTGAAGCTCTTTATGCAGTAGTGAAACATTACTGCCTTTAGCAACGAAACAATCAAGTAAGCTTGAAAGCTGGTGCGATACTTTAACAGCATCTAATTCATTTGGGAAGACCCCAAATACGCAGCTTCCTGTTCCTGTTAACCTTGCTTGGGTGTATTGCTCTAGCAGTGCTAGGGCTTGTCCAACCTCAGGGTAATGTTTAACCACTACAGCTTGGCAATCATTTCGACCGCCTTGCTCAAGAACGGTGCGTACTTTAATTACTGCGCTGTCGCGTGTCAAGCTGGGATCGTTAAAAACTTTTGCCGTGCTAATAAAAACAGCAGGTTTAGCCACTAGATACCAAGGTTCGGCGAGCTCAACAAAGGTTAGTTTCTCGCCAATGCCTTCAGCAAAAGCCGCTTTGCCGTGGACGAAAACGGGTACGTCAGCACCCAGTTGCACGCCCAGTTCGGCCAGTTGCTCTAAGGATAAACCTAGGTGCCAGAGATGATTTAGCCCCAGCAAGGTGGTTGCAGCATTGGAGCTGCCGCCGCCAACACCACCACCGATGGGAAGGTTTTTCTCTAACCAGATGTCAGCACCCAGCGAGCAGCCTGTGTGCTGCTGTAGCAACTTAGCGGCTTTAACGATGAGGTTGTCATGAGGCAGCACGCCAGCAATGGGTGTTTGTAGCTGAATAAGCCCGTCGGTACGAGAATTAAAGTGTAGATAGTCCGCATAATCTAGAAACTGAAACAGTGTCTGTAGCTCGTGATAGCCGTCATCGCGCTGCCCAACAATATGCAGCATCAGATTTAACTTGGCGGGAGCAGGTAGGCTTAAACAGCCTTGTACCGGTGGTTGCATATCAATCTTGCCATTGTTTAATAAACAAAGTGAGTTCGAGTCCGGGGCCGTAAGCTTTGATACGCTGGGGTAAGCGCGCGCCCGTCTTGGTGGTTTGATAGCTTAGATAATCTAGTTTCCAATTAGCCTGTTGAATTTGGTAGGCAAGGCTGTCGTCATTAAGCATCACCTGATGTTTAATTTTGGGCGCTGGCAGACCGCGCACCCACCAGAGCAGGTGATCCAGTGGAACACTCCAGCCTAGTAACTGTTGCATGAGGTGTTCGGCGGAGTTGGAAGTGACTTTGTGTGTGTTGGTGGTCAGCTGCACTTGGTTAGGTAAGCCGCTGAGGCGTAAGTTGCCTTGCCCTAAGGGGCCGCTGACTTGAATATCGAAGTGTTTTTGCTCTTGCAGCCAGCTTAGTGCGCCGCTGCCCGATTGTTGATTGCTGCGTATGGCGATTTTTCCAGTGATCTGCCAGCTATCTACTTGGCTTATCTGCTGTTGGTGGGCTTGCCAGAGTTTTTCATTGCCTAGACCTGTGGGTTTCTCTGTTTTAGAGAGATTGCTACAGGCGCTAAGCAGTATGAGTGTGGTGAGTAGAAGTAGCGGTCGGCTAAAAAGTTTAAGTCTCATTTAAACCAGTTTTTCCTGTTATCTAGACGTTTGAGTGTATCTAGTAACACGGGGTGCTCTGCGTCCAAGTCGAGGCCTTGCTGCCAGATTTTTCTGGCTTGGCGTTTATCACCTCGCTCCCATAAAACTTCCCCCAGATGTGCGGCAATTTCGGCGTCGGGGTAGGCAGCAAAGGATTGCTCTAAGTATTTAAGCGCTTGTTCAGGCTGTTTGAGCTTAAAGTAAATCCAGCCCAAGCTATCAAGGGTGGCAGGGTCTTTTGGGTCTAATTCATGCGCTTCTTGAATAAGTTGTAATGCTTCTTCGTATCGATCAGTGCGATCGGCCAGAGTATAGCCTAGTGCATTGAGGGCGATGCTGTGCTTGGGGTCTTGCGCGATGATGGTGCGTAAATCACGCTCAAGCTGGGCTAAGTCGCCTCTTTGGTCGGCCACCATAGCTCGGGTGTACAGCAGTCTGTGATCATCAGGAAACTCAAGCAGTGCTTGTTCAGCTTGTTGCCAAGCTAGGTCAAGCAGTTTGTATTTGGCCAGCATTTCGATTTCTATCAGGTATAGCTCAACGGCTTGCTCGCTGTTATTTTGTTGTGCCTGTTGAAACAGTAGTGAAAAATTCACCAAATTGTTTTCGCTTAACAGCAGGTTCGCTTGGCGCTGCATCGCAGCGAGATAATTCTGTCCTTGGTCAACTGAGGCGTAGGCGGATACGGCCTGTTCGGTATTACCCAGTTCTTCGTAGCAGCGCCCCAGATTGTAAAGCGCGGTATCTGTGTGGCTATCGCGTGCTAAAAGCTCTTCAAAATAGACGATAGCCTCTTGCCAAGCCTCTAAATCCATATTGATGTAGCCCAAGGCAAGCCGGTAATCATCATCAAAGGGATCGAGTTGCAATAACTCTAGAAACTCGGCGCGTGCGTCTTCTAAGCGGTTGGCGCTAATTAGTTGTCGGGCATAGCTGAGGCGAATGGCTTCATTGTCTGGTTGTTGTTCGAGTATTTGCTGGATAACAGCAAGACTGGCATCAGTTTGCCCTAATTGTTGTAGCAGTTTGGCTTTAAGGGTGAGTACGGCGACTGCTGCTTGCGGGTGGCTAATCTGGTTGACTAGGTGTAATGCCTGCTGCGGGTTGTTTTTTTGTAGCAAAATAGCTTTAGCCAAAATTAGCGGATTATGGTTTGGGTATTTATCCAGCAAAGCATCAAAATGAATTAATAGGTCTTGCTGGGTTTCCTTGTCTGCATGGGTGGCGGAAAAAGCAATCCAGTCAAAATAGCTGGTTCCTTCTGGATCTAAAGCAATCGCGTACTCCATGTAATCCATGGCTTCTTGGTAACGCTCAGTTTTAATAAGCTCAACTGCTGCCGCGCGCTGTGCTTCAGCAGAGTCTAGATCGAGTTGTGCCCAAAGTAGCGCATTGCTCAGTGCTGGTTTTTGGATGTCTAAGAAAATCGCTATTTTGTAAGCGCGCTCAGCAATCTGTGCGTTCTGTGTGGTTTGGGCTTGGTGGCTATAGTTTTCTAGCGCCAGGTATGGGCGATTACGGTGTCCAGCTATTTCAGCGGTTAATAGGCTGAGCATAGCGTCTGTAGAAAAGTTGGTTGTGGCGCTGTCTGGTTGTGCAGTGGCGAGCTGCTCTTGCTCAGTATTTTCTTGCGTATCCGGTGCTGGAGACGACAGTGTTTGGCAGCCGCTGAGTATGTAAATCAGGATGGCAATAAAAATCAGCTGGGTGATAAAACACATGCGGCTGGAAACAAGCTGTACTAAACGAGCAGGCAAGGTTGTTGGCTGGCTGATTTCAGGTGCGCAGGCACACTGGGTTGCACTGGCTAGGCGTGCGAGTGTATTTTTTTCCTGAACTTGTTCAGGGTATGACTGGGGTGACTTGGACTTGATTTGGTTTTCCATAATTTACACTAAAAATAAAGATTTCTATGCGTGCATAATGACACAAGCGCCACTTGATTGCATATGAGGTGACAAAAAATCTACTCGTTAAATACAGGCTTTACTTGAGCGAAATACGCATTGTTAGCGCTAATGGAGCCCGTGTGTCTAGAGAGGGTTAGCTGTTTAACGGTATTGCTTTTTGTAACTAGGCACATAAATTGCAGCTCACTGGTTAACTGTCTGTTTTTTGACGAATTTGTTGAGGTTGTCTATGTCTGCCAATTTACCGTTGCGTGTCGAGTCTGAGCCTGATGCAGTGCATTCAAGCGCACCTGTGTCTGCAACACCGGCTGACTTAGCAGCAATAAGCCAGCTTTCTGCTAGTTTGGCCCAGTCTTTGGAGCTTATGCAACAGCGTTACGCGCAAATCCAAGATGAGCTAGCAAGTGTTAGCCGTCAACGCTTGGATGAGTTGGCTGAGAAAGAGCGTTTAGCGCAGCGCTTACAAAGTACTTTAGACGCCTTGCCTAGCGGCGTGATTGTTCTAGATGCGCAAGGCTATGTGCGTCAAGCCAACCCGGCGGCGCAGCATATTCTACAAGTAGAGCTTACGGGCAGACTGTGGCGTGATTTGATTCTGCAATGCTTTCAGCCGCAAGCCGATGATGGACATGAGATTTCTTTGCGTAATGGCAAGCGTATTTCTTTGGCGATTCAAAGTCTGCACGGTGAGCCCGGGCAGCTTATTTTATTAACGGATTTAACCCATACCCGCCAGCTGCAAGATCAGTTGGCGCATCAAGGACGACTGTCAGCGTTAGGTAAAATGACCGCGGCTTTAGCGCATCAAATTCGTACACCGCTGTCTGCAGCGCTGCTGTACGCAGAGCATTTGCAAGAACCACTGCCCGAGCCGATGCAGCAACGTTTTGCTCAGCGTGTGCAGCAAAGCCTGTATGAGCTAGAGCGCCAGATTCGCGACATGCTGCTCTTTGCCCGCGGCCCTTTACCGCTTGAAGAGCAACTCACGGCGCAGCAGCTATTGAGTGCGCTGCAGCAGGCGGCTGAACCACATATTAGCGGGCGGCAAGTACGCTGGTGTCTATCCGCCCCAGCAGCGCAACTGCGCTGTAGTCAAGACATGCTGATTGGTGCGCTAATGAACTTGTTGCACAACGCTCTGCAAGCAGCTGCACAGCAAGCAGTCAAGGTGCATATTTATCGTAAACATAAGTATTTACGCATCGCCGTAGTAGATAACGGTCCGGGTATGTCGGCAGATATTTTGCAGCAGGCGGGTGAGGATTTTTTTAGCCGTAAAAGTACCGGAACCGGTTTAGGGCTAATGGTAGTGCAGGCCGTAGCTAAAGCACATCAAGGACAATTTATGTTGCGCTCTAAGGCGGGCTGGGGAACCTGTGCGATTTTACAGCTTCCGCTCATGCCGCAGGCGCAAGAAGCAGGAGAATACTAATGCAGCGTCATATTTTATTGGTTGAAGATGACCGCGCCTTGCGCGAAGCGCTGTCAGACAGTTTGCAGTTGGCAGGTTTTCAGTGTGAGGCCGCCGCCGATGCCAAGCAGGCGATTGTCGCCTTGCAAGAGCGTAGTTTCAGCATGGTGCTGAGCGATATCAATATGCCGGGCATGGATGGTCAGGAGTTACTGGGCTATATCGTTAAAAACGCACCCGGCACACCCGTAGTATTAATGACGGCCTACGGTGATGTGCAAGGCGCCGTCCACGCCATGCGCAACGGTGCAGTGGATTATCTATTAAAGCCTTTTAGCAGCAAAGCTTTGCTCAAACTGGTTGAGCGTTATGCGCTAGGCGCTGTGTCTGATGATGAAGCGATAGCCGTTGATCCGGCTAGCGTTGAACTGCTTAAGCTAGCCAAGCGCGTTGCACTAACCGATGCCACAGTGCTAATTACCGGAGAGTCTGGCACAGGTAAAGAAGTTTTAGCGCGCTATATCCACCAGCATTCGGCCTGCAGCCAAGGGCCTTTTGTCGCGATTAATTGCGCTGCTATTCCAGAAACCATGCTGGAAGCAACGCTGTTCGGTCATGAAAAAGGCGCCTTTACCGGTGCTGTAGCCAGTAAACCGGGTAAGTTTGAACAGGCCAATGGCGGCACGCTGCTGTTGGATGAGATTTCAGAGATGCCGGTGGAGTTGCAAGCCAAACTGTTGCGCGTATTGCAAGAGCGCGAAGTTGAGCGTGTCGGTGGCAGCAAGGTGATAAAGCTAGATGTGCGGGTACTGGCAACCAGCAACCGCGATCTGCCACAAGATATTGCACAGGGGCGTTTTCGTGAAGATCTGTACTATCGCTTGTCGGTCTTTCCGTTGGCTTGGTTGCCTTTGCGTGAGCGACCACTGGATATAGTGCCTTTGGCCGAACGGCTGTTGGCGGTGCATGCGACTAAACAGGGGCGTGCGGGCATGGTTTTTGCGCAGTCAGCGCGGCAGGCTTTGCAGCAGTACGGCTGGCCCGGCAATGTGCGTGAGCTGGATAATGTGGTGCAACGCGCGTTAATTTTGCAGCAGGGTCATTGTATTGAAGTGCAAGACTTGGGATTGCAGGGTTTTGTCTTAAGTGCGGCGAGTGCGCAGACAGCAATAGCGCAGCAAAATGAGACGACAGTCACAGAGACGGCAAGTAATGATTTAGAGCAAGACACGCGAATGCATGAATTTCGCTTAATCGCTCAGGCTTTACGTCAAGAAAACGGTCACCGTGAGGCGACAGCTAAGCGCTTGGGGATTAGTTCGCGTACCTTGCGTTACAAATTGGCACAAATGCGTGACATCGGCTTGCTGGAGCAGTCTGCCTGATAGTTATACCTAGGTTGCTGAATACTAATCAGAAGTTGCCTAGTTTTGCTGAACTTTTGGCGTTATCATCAGACTCATTTCATCATGAGCCAGATCGAGGACACATCAATGAGTGAGCTGCAAAAGAAAGCCGGACAGACTTTTAGTGAGGTTAAGTACTCCCATATTAACTGGGGCGTACATATGCTGCCGACCATCAAACAAGCTGCTGATGAGTTTAATCAGGAGTTGTCTAGCCAAGAGCTTCCACCAGTAAAACTCTTAATCCATAGCGAAGAAAGCAAAGGTCGTTCAGCCAAAAAACAAGAGCTTATGGGTGACCAAATTGAATTTTATTATGATGCTCAGCCTATTGATGTACCAGAGTCGGTGCCGGGGCGTGACAGCATTGTTGAGTTGGCGGAAGAAAAAGCACGCTTAGTGTTTTCGCAGTCATTATCGGGTGGGATTAGTGCGGAAATTTATCCTCCTCATTCAGAGATTGCCCATCCAGCCAAAGAATCCTATGTGATTAATAGTTGGGAAAATCCAGGACTTATCGGCAAGGACGATATTTTAGAGCTATTGCGTCTAACCACGGAACTCAATGCTTATTGCGGTTCGATCAACTATCCCAACCCCACGGGCTATAAGCTGTTAGCCAAGCTGGAAGCAAAAGATGCCATATTGACTCAGGGTAAATCTAGATTGTGGACTTGGATTAACTACTATACCCGCGACTCTAAAGCAGGCGGACGTTTTTATAGCCGAGAAGCCGAGTCAATAGTGGTCACTGCAGCTACGGAAGAAAAAGCCAAACGCAAACCACGTGCCGCGGCGAAAAAGAAATAAACAGCTAACTTTAGCGAGCCATTTGTGCGACTAAAATGCATACGTTTAGCCGGCTTTAAATCCTTTGTTGACCCAACCACTGTTAGTTTTCCCAGTAATATGACTGCAGTGGTGGGGCCTAACGGCTGTGGCAAGTCCAACATTATTGATGCCGTACGTTGGGTGCTGGGTGAAAGCTCAGCCAAAAACCTGCGCGGCGAAGCCATGACGGATGTGATTTTTAATGGCTCCAATACCCGTAAGCCGGTGTCCCAGGCTAGCATTGAACTGGTGTTTGATAACTCAGCCGGTACCTTGCCGGGTGAATATGCCAGTTACGCCGAAATTTCTATCCGCCGCACCGTCACGCGAGAATCCCAAAGTACCTATTACCTTAACGGCACCAAGTGTCGCCGCCGTGATATCACCGATATATTCCTAGGTACGGGTTTAGGTCCGCGTAGCTACGCCATTATCGAGCAGGGCATGATTTCGCGGCTCATCGAGGCACGTCCTGATGACTTGCGGATTTTTATTGAAGAAGCCGCCGGGATTTCCAAATACAAAGAGCGCCGTCGCGAGACAGAAAACCGTATCCGACGTACCCAAGATAATCTGGCGCGCTTAAGTGATTTGCGTGATGAGCTAGGCCGCCAAATTGAACGACTGCACCGTCAAGCACAGGCGGCAGAGCGCTATCAAAATCTACAGCAGCAGTTAGAACAATATAAAAGCCAGTTAACCGCCATGCGTTGGCAAGCGTTGGCGCAGCAGGGCGAACAGCTGGAGCAATTGCTCGCCAGCCAAGAAAACCATCTGCAAGAGCATATCAGCGCGCAATACCAAGCCGATGCGCAAACAGAGCTGTTGCGTGATCAGCAGCATGAGCTCAACGAAACCTTTAATAAAATACAGGCGCGCTTTTATGCCCTAGGTGCAGATATTGCCCGCACCGAACAAAGTATTCAGCATGGTCAACAACGTCTGCGTCAACTGCATGATGACTTGCGTGATGCACAGCGCCAGCAGCAAGAAACCCAAGCACATTTGGCGCAAGATCAAGGGCTACTGGAAGAGCTGGCCGAGCAGCAGATCCTGTTAGAAGAGAATTACGCCGCTGCCTGTGAGCAGGATGAGATAAATCAGGCCGCTTTTGTGCAGGCAGAAGAACAGCTGCAAGAATGGCAAGAACAATGGCAACGCTTTAACGCAATCAGCAGTGCGCCTAAGCAACAGGCTGAGGTTGAACGGCTGCGTATACAACAGCTCAGAACGAATATTCAGCAATTACAACAGCGCATCAGCAACCTGAGTAATGAGCAAGAACAACTGGTTACTGTGGTAGCCCAGCAAACCGCTGCCGAGTTGCAGGAACAGCTGGCTATGCTCGAAGAGCAGTTGGCTGAAGTTGCGTTGCAGCAAGAAATCAGTAACGAGCAGCAGAATCACCAGCGCCAACGTATTAAAGAATTGCAACAGCAGCGCCATGAACAGCAAACCCAGCTACAGCGCTGCCAAGGTCAGCTCAGTGCCTTGCAGGCTTTGCAGCAAGACGCTGGGCAATCAACTGATGAATTGCAGGACTGGTTGTCTGAGCAGCAGCTGTCGCAAGCACCGCGCTTGGCTGACGTGTTACGGGTGGAGTCTGGCTGGGAGCGTGCTGTTGAAAGCGTGCTGGGTGAAGATGTACATGCACTCTGTGTGGCACAGTGGCCCAGTGATTTTGCCAAGCTGGATAACGCCCATGTACGTATGCTCAAGCAATCAGGCACAAATATCACGGCTAATCCGCACACATTATTGGCTAAGGTATTAAGCTCAGAGGTTGATTTAAGTGCTTGGCTGGCTAAGGTGCATTGTGCAGAAACCCTCGACCAAGCGTGGACGATGCTCGACAGTCTTGCCGCTGATGCCAGCGTGGTAACACGTGATGGTTTTTGGCTCAGCTCGCATTTTTTAAGGGTGCAGTTAGGGCAGGATAATCAACAGGGTGTATTGCAGCGTGCGCAGCAGTTAGAGCAGTTGCTCGAGCACGAGCAGTTGTTGCTGCAACAGCTGGCACAAAACACGCACGCACTAGACGACGCACACAGTCAGCTGGCTGAGTTAGAGCAATCAGCACAGGCGTTACGCCAGCAGGAACAAAGCTACAGCACCGAGCTCAGTGAGCGAAAAAGCCAGCTGGCAGCCATACAGGCGCGTGCGGAACAGCTGGAGAAACGTGAACAACAAATAACTGAACAACTGCAAGAGTTACATGAACAGCAGGCTATCGATCACGAGCGCCTTGCCGAATCTGAACTGCTACTCGAACAGGCCGAACTGGCCGTGGCTGATGCGCAAGGGCAAGCACAGCAGTTACAACAACAACAAGCAGATAAGCGCCACGCCTATGAGCAGGCGCGCAATCAAGCGCAGGCGAGCCAGCAACAGGCGCAGCAGTTTAAGTTACAGCTAAGTACAGTAGTCACGCAAAAACACTCAACTGAACAAGCGCTGGAGCGCTTACGCATACAGATTGAGCGCGCCAATCAACGCCAAGAGCAGCTAGGCTTCGACCTCGAAGAAGGCGAGTCACCCATTGATGAGTTGCGTGCCAAGCTTGAAGAACAACTGCAGCAGCGTTTTGCCGTTGATGAAGAGTTACGCGGCGCACGTATGGCGGTAGAAGAAACAGAGCAGCAGTTACGCCAGCTAGAAAAACAACGCCACCAAGCACAGCAGCAAGCCGAACAAGTGCGCAGCGAAGCAGAAAAGTTACGCTTAAATAAATTGTCTCTTGAGGTGCAGCAGCAGGCGCTAATCGAGCAGTTAGCCACTACAGGGCTAACGGTGCATGAGGTATTGCTTGGCTTGCCCAGTGATGCGGCCATGGATAGCTGGCAAGCAACGACAGAGCAATTGAATGAGCAGATCCAACGTCTGGGTGCGATTAACTTAGCGGCAATTGAAGAATACCGACAGCAATCTGAGCGAAAAAACTATCTGGATGCGCAAAACGAAGACCTAGAGCAAGCATTAGCCACACTGGAAAACGTCATTCGCAAGATCGATCGTGAGACACGCCAGCGTTTTAAAGAGACTTTCGATAAGATCAACACAGGCTTACAAGACTTGTTCCCGAAAGTGTTTGGTGGCGGTATGGCCAGTCTTGAACTTACGGGCGATGATTTGCTCGATACTGGGGTGGCGATTATGGCGCGCCCACCAGGTAAGAAAAACAGCACCATTCATTTGCTGTCTGGTGGTGAAAAAGCATTGACCGCCTTGGCGCTCGTGTTTGCCATTTTCCAATTAAACCCAGCGCCATTTTGTATGCTGGATGAGGTAGATGCGCCCTTAGATGATGCAAACGTGGGTCGATATGCACGTTTAGTGAAAGAAATGTCAGAGAAAGTGCAGTTTATTTATATCACTCATAATAAAATTGCCATGGAGATGGCGCATCAGCTTTTAGGGGTGACGATGCAGGAGCCGGGCTGCTCAAGGATGGTTGCAGTGGACTTGGCAGAGGCGGCAGCAATGGCTGAACAATAGTCTAATTGTTGTTTATAGTATTTAATTGCTTAACCTAGGTTCAAAATGAGCTGTGTATTTTGTTAAGATATGCACATTGAAGAGGTAAGCGAATCGAAATGCTCATTTATTTAGTGAAAACTGCGTTTATATCTACCTTGCTTTCGCTGCTTGATTTAGGTTCTGCAGAGGCTTCTAGGTAGATTTTTCCCAATATATTTATTAATTATTGGCTCAATTATTTTAAAAAGTTTTGCGGTTTTGAGGGTTTTATGGATATGGGTTTGCGCGAGTGGCTAGTTATCTGTGGCTTGGTGGTGGTGCTGTTGGTTATTTTAGATAGCGTACGCCGGCATTTTGGTCGAAATTCACTTAAATTTAAGCTGGATCGCAAGCTAATTAACCAGTTTTCGGAAGATGTTGGCAATCCGGAAATAGTGGGGCCTGTTCGAGTGGCTAAGAACAAAGCCACTAAAGAGAAAGCAACCAAAACGACGAAAGAACCATATTTAGGTGTTCCAGATTCAACAATCGATGATGCACTTGAAGAGTATGAGCAACGTCAGGCAAATCTTTATATCGATGAGCCTATTCAAGCCAGCCAAGATACCTTTGAGTTTACTGATGACGAGCCAGACGAAAATGATGCGCCAGTCGGATTTGAAGAGATTTTGGTTATCTATGTCGAATCGTTTGATGAAGCAGGTTTTCACGGTCAAGATTTGTTGCAGTGCTTGTTAGAGAGCGGTTTACGTTTTGGCGAGATGGATATTTTCCACCGTCATGAAACCATGTCCGGCACCGGCGCTAAATTATTTTCCATGGCCAATGCGCTGAATCCTGGCGTATTTGATCTGGATAATATGGAAGACTTCAGCACCAGAGCGGTGTGTTTCTTTATGAGCTTGCCCGGGCCGAAACACCCTAAACAGGCTTTTGATTTAATGCTTAATGCGGCACGCAAGTTGGCCAATGATTTGGGTGGCGAGCTTAAGGATGACCACCGTAGCGTGCTAACTGCGCAGACTATTGATCTGTACCGTCAGAAAATTACCGACTTTGAACGTCGCTACATGCTGCTTAAAAAGTAACAGTCGGAGTTATAGCGCCAATACCTTGCAGGTCAGGCTTAAAGGCACGACCTGCAACTCAACTTCGAGCCTCGTAGCCTTATTGCTTAGCGCAGCAATTTCAAGGTAATCACCATGTCTCAGTCTTTATCCCCCGCACAGCAGTTGGCGCAGTTACGCGCACAAATCCAGCAGTATGATTATCAATATTATGTATTGGATAACCCCAGTGTTCCCGATGCTGAATATGATCGTCTGTTCCAACAACTGCAAGAATTAGAAAGTCAACATCCTGAGCTAGTTACCCCCGACTCACCCAGTCAGCGCGTGTCCGGCAAACCCATGGAGGGTTTTCAACAGGTGCGCCACAGCATTCCTATGCTCAGTTTGGGTAATGCATTTGAACCAACGGATATGCAGGCGTTTGTGCAGCGTATCGAGCGCGCCTTGGTCGGCGGACAGGCGCAGAATGATCTATTTGCTCAGCCGGAGCCCATTGTTTTTTGTTGTGAACCCAAACTTGATGGCTTGGCGGTTAGCATCAGCTATGTGGATGGTGTATTGGAGCAGGCGGCCACTCGCGGTGATGGTGCTGTGGGCGAAGACATTACCCATAACGTGCGCACGATTCGTAATGTGCCGTTGCGTTTACAGGGGCAGGGCTGGCCGCAGCGTTTGGAAGTGCGTGGCGAGGTGTATATGCCCAAAGCCAGCTTTGCTGCATTTAATGAGCGCGCTATTGCTGCCGGAGAACGGGTGTTTGCCAATCCACGTAATGCCGCGGCGGGCAGTTTGCGTCAATTAGATGCCAAAATTACAGCGCTGCGACCGCTAGAGTTTTGTTGTTACGGACTGGGTGACAGCCATATTGCTGAAGCGCAAAGCGATATTATGCAGCAATTACAGCAGTGGGGTATTCCTATCAGTCCAGAGTTGCGCGTGGTTGAGGGTGTGCAAGGCTGCTTGGATTACTATCAGGATATTGGCGCGCGGCGCAATGATTTGCCCTACGAGATTGATGGTGTGGTGTTTAAAGTGAACGCCATTGATCAGCAAGATGAGCTGGGTTTTCGTGCGCGTGAACCACGCTGGGCAATTGCGTATAAATTCGCTGCCCAAGAAGAAATTACTATTTTGCAGGACGTTGAGTTTCAGGTGGGGCGCACAGGCGCGATTACACCCGTGGCACGCTTACAGCCCGTGCAGGTGGGCGGCGTTACTGTGTCTAATGCAACGCTGCACAACATGGATGAAATTGAGCGTCTAGGTTTAATGATTGGCGATACGGTGATAGTGCACCGCGCCGGAGACGTTATTCCCAAAGTAACCCAGGTGGTACTGGAGCGTCGCCCTGCTGATGCACGCGCCATAGCGCAGCCGCAGCATTGTCCAGAGTGCGGCTCACTGGTTGAGCGCACGCAACTTCGACGTCACAGCAAGGCGGGTGAGGTGTTAAGTCAGGGCGCTATTTGGCGCTGTGTAGGGCGACTCAGTTGTCCAGCGCAACTGAAGCAGGCCTTGTTGCATTTTGTCTCGCGTAAAGCCATGGATATGGACGGTTTGGGCGAGAAAATTATTGATCAGCTGGTCGAGCGAGAGTTGGTGCGTTCACCAGCGGATTTATACCACTTAACCTATGAGCAGGTTATCGAGCTAGAAGGCTTTGCCCAGCTGTCTACGGAAAACCTCCTGAACGCCGTCAGTACGAGTAAACAGCCAGAGCTGGCGCGGTTTCTGTATGCCTTGGGCATTCCCGATGTGGGCGAAGAAACCGCCAAGGTGCTGGCGCGTTGCTTAGGCAGTCTGGCCCGTATTCAGCAGGCTTTACCACAAACCTTGCAGTGGTTGCCGGAAGTGGGACATGAAGTAGCCCATGAGATTTTTAACTTCTTTCAAGATGAGCATAACCAACAGGTGGTGGCAGCGTTATTGGCTGCAGGTATTGAGCTGCAAGGCGAAACGGAATTGGCGGCAGAGCTGGCAGGCTCTGTCACTTTTGCCGACTTCATTGAACAGTGGCAAATCAGCGGTATTGCCCGCACCACGGCGCAGCGTGTAGCAGAGCATTTTTCCTCATTGAGCGAATTACTTACCGCCGACTGGCTGGCGCTTGCGGCTGTGCCTAAGTTGCCGGAAAAAGCGGCGCAAAACCTATTGGATTTTTTACAAAGTGCTGAACAAGTGCAGCGTATTGAACAAGCGGAACAGCAGTTGCTGGAGTTTGGTATGCATTGGACATGCGAGCAGCAAGCACAAGAGCAAGCAGCGTTAAGCGGACAAACCTGGGTGTTGACCGGCACGCTTAGCCAATTGACCCGCAGCCAAGCTAAGCAGCGTTTAGAGGCGCTTGGGGCTAAGGTGGCAGGTTCTGTGTCCAATAAAACCGCTGTGGTTGTGGCAGGGGAAAGCGCGGGCTCCAAACTGACCAGAGCGTTGGAATTAAATACTCCTGTATTAAATGAGCGAGAATTTATCCAGCGTTTAACTGAGCTTGAAAGCTGATAAAGCCTGTAAATATAAGGGGTTGCTGTAATTTGTGGATGATCAGTCACAAGTTGACTGTATAGACTTTTGTTTAGTGGCACTGCGCTATGCTTGGCTCTAGAATGGCAGCCGTCTACCTCCTGCGAGAAGACAGATTCATGCGTAAACGTTCCTCCCCCGGAACGTATTTCTTTAAGACGGCCTTCGGGTCGTCTTTTTTTTTGCGCGATGCGTTCTATAAGGCAGCACCGCCTCGCTCTTGTGGGACCCGACTTGTCGGGGAGGCTTTTTGCTTTTAAGTCTAGGTAAGGTGTTTGGCTTAGTGCAACAGGCGGATATTGGTTCCCTGACAAGTCAGGTCCCACACGGCATTGTGCTTCTTTGCAGTCATTGCCCAGGTGGTTCTAGCTCACCCAAAACCCAGAAGAAACAGCATGTTTTTGGTAGGAGCAGGCCATGCCTGCGACAGCAGTACGTCAGGCGGCGTTGTGTTTGCAGATATACTCCGCGGTCGGATGCATGGCATCCTCGTACGGTTTCAATCCAACAAAATATCTACGCGCGCAACGGATTCTTGTGGGAGCGCAACTTTTGCACGAGGGTGATTTTCCGGCAACGCTTGAGCTGACCTGATAGACCGCTTCGCGCAAAAGTTGCACTCCTACAGCATGCTACTGGGTGCGCGTATTAACGCTAGTTAACTACTTCGCGGTAAAAGCAGGTTCAGCAGCAAAGCCGCTACAGCGCAAAGAGAAATACCCGATAGCGCAAAATCTCCGCTGCCCATCACCATGCCGCCAATACCAAACACCAGTGTGACTGAAACGATAATCAAATTACGCGCTTCAGATAAATCAACTTGGTTGCGGATCAGGGTGTTAAGACCGACCACAGCAATAGAGCCAAACAGCAAACACAGAATCCCACCCATCACAGGCACGGGAATACTTTGCATGGCCACGCCAAACTTACCAATAAAAGCCAACGCAATGGCAAAGACAGCGGCCCACGTCATAATGTTGGGGTTAAAGTTGCGCGTCAGCATCACTGCACCAGTAACCTCGGCGTAGGTGGTGTTAGGTGGACCGCCAAACAGTCCAGCCGCTGAGGTGGCGATTCCGTCACCCAATAAAGTGCGGTGCAAACCGGGTTCTTTGATAAAGTTCTTGCCAGTAACGCCACCGATTGCAACGATGCCGCCGATATGCTCAATGGCTGGCGCTAACGCTACGGGTAGCATGTAGAGAATGGCGCCGATATGAAACTCGGGTGCAACAAAGGCCGGCACGGCAAACCAGCTGGCTTCCAGTATAGGTTGCGTATCCACAACGCCTAGCGCCAAGGAAAGTGCGCAACCCACAACAATACCGGCAAGAATAGGTACCAAGCGAAATAAGCCTTGGCCCAGCACGGCCACCGCTAATGTGCTGCACAGTGCCGACATGGAAATAATCATCGCAGTGCTGTATTCAATCAACTGCACGCTGCCATCACCAGCTTTACCCATGGCCATATTGACGGCTACAGGAGAGAGGGCAAGACCGATACACATGATCACCGGCGCAATGACTACGGGCGGCAGCAGGCGATCGATAAAGCCAGAGCCTTTAAGGCGTACCGCCGCGCTCAGAATCATATAAACCACACCCGCCGCAATAATCCCACCCATGACTGCCGGTAAGCCAAAGGCTGTTTTAGCAGCAAGAATAGGCGCGATAAAGGCAAAGCTGGACGCCAAAAAAACAGGAACTTGGCGTTTGGTTACCAACTGGAATAACAGAGTACCGATACCAGCGGTAAACAAGGCAACGTTAGGGTCCATGCCGGTAATCAGCGGCATGAGCACCAGCGCGCCAAAAGCAACAAACAGCATCTGCGCTCCAGCGAGGATTTGCCTTGGCAGCGGTTCTTTAAGCGAGTCCTGCATGTTAGCTATCCTTCTGTTTGGTGCCGAAAATTCTATCACCCGCATCACCCAGTCCCGGCACAATATAGCCATTGCTATCCAAGCCTTGGTCGATGGAGGCGGTATAGATTTTGACGTCAGGATGCGCTTGCTCCACGGCGGCAATGCCTTGCGGTGCAGCCACTAATACCATGGCGCGGATCTCTTTACAGCCGGCTTTTTTTAACAGGTCGATAGTGGCGACCATCGAGCCGCCGGTGGCGAGCATCGGATCAATAATCAGCGCCAAACGTGAACCCATATTAGGTGCTAATTTTTCCATATAGGTTTGCGCTTGCAGGGTTTCCTCATTGCGTACTACACCCACGGCACTGACTTTGGCACCTGGGATTAGGCTGAGCACGCCATCCAGCATCCCAATACCAGCACGCAAAATAGGCACTACAGTGATTTTTTTGCCGGCAATTTTTTCAACCTTAACCGTGCCGCACCATCCTTGGATGCTGTAGCTTTCCAGCGGTAAATCTTTGGTGGCTTCATAGGTCAGCAGTGCGCCAATCTCTTGTGCGAGTTCGCGGAAGTTTTTTGTACTCTCAGTTGCGCTACGCATAAGACCAAGTTTGTGGCGGATGAGTGGATGCTGGATTTCTTGTACTGACATGGTGGTGAACCCTTGTGTGGAATTGACTTGTGCATAGGTTAATGGAATTAGCGGTAAAACGGCACAGGCAAATTGGATTGAGTGTCTTAGTTTATGAACTAGATTGAGAGTAAGGGAGGTGTATGCCAATGGAGCCCGTTGGTCAAATACTCAGCTGCGCAGGTAGAACAAAAAAAACTATAGTTCTAGCTGGCGCTTTTTTGGCTTAAACTGTGCGTCTTTTGGGTTATTAAATAAAGGATGGGTGCGTATGCCTACAGATCTTGAACATATTCAACGCGTTATGAATGAGGCGGATTGTTTGCATCCTATGGCAGAAGTAGAAGCCGTTATTTCGCGGGTAGCGCAAGAAATTAGCAACACGTTGCGCGATGCAAACCCGTTGGTTTTTTGCGTTATGAATGGTGGGTTGATTTTTTCAGGCAAGTTACTGACGCAGCTGAATTTTCCGTTAGAGCAGTCCTATTTGCATGCCAGCCGTTATCGTAATGAAACCAGCGGCGGTGAGCTGTTTTGGAAGGCCAAGCCGGAAGTCTCATTAATGGATAGGGATGTGCTGATTGTCGATGACATTCTTGATGAGGGTCATACGCTGATGGCCATTGTTGATTTTTGCAAACGTTCCGGCGCGCGAGCTGTGTACACCGCGGTGTTATTGGATAAAAAACACGAACGCAAAGCACGTCCGGATTTTACTGCTGATTTTGTTGGTTTGGACTGTATCGACCGCTACGTTTTTGGTTACGGTATGGACTACAAAGGCTACTGGCGTAATGCCGCTGGCATCTATGCGGTGAAAGGGCTGTAGTTATTCTTTAGCGGCGTTGCGTGCCAGACGTTCTAGTGCGGCGCGCAAATGTGGGTCTTCAATGGCCTCAGCGCAGTTAAAGATAGCCAGTCCAGCCTGAGCGGAAATTTCTAAACGGGGTTTCTGCTCTTGAATAGCATCGTTAAAGGCCGTGTTAGGTCGGATTTTAAACTGAATACGTTGCAAGTCAGAAAACTCATTGTGCTGACAAAGTTTGTCCATCAATTGGTTTTGTTGATAGCGCAAGCGGGTTGCCCAGTGTGCATTGTCGATGACTAACACCAAACGACCCTGATTGTAGTTAGCCAGCTGGCAGTGCTCAGCCGCCGCGCCTGGTAGGTAAGAGTGCACAATGCTCTGCAACAGAGCAAAGGAATTGGCTCGCTGCACTATATCCCGTAAAACAGATTGTTTGTTCAGGATGGCAGCAGTGTGTTTTAACTGATTGAGCTTGTATGACATGATTTTGCTCCGCGAACCCACACTTTTTTGTACCTTGTGTCACATTATAGACCTGCAGAGTTAATTTTGCCGGAAGAATCAAATTTTGTTAGTCTCCACAACCTGTATGCTCCTAACTAATTATTTATTTGCTACGAATTAAAGGTAGAATGGATACCTTTTATAGAACGCAGAAACTAAACGTACTTATCACCCGTGTGGAACCCATATCAATATGTTTGCCCCATTATTAAGAAAGCTGATTGGTAGTAAAAACGAACGTGAAGTCAAACGCATGTATAAGGTGGTGCAGACCATTAATGCGCTTGAAGAAAAAATGGTGGCACTGTCTGACGAGCAGCTGCAGCAGAAAACACAGGAGTTTCGTGAGCGTATAGCAGCGGGTGAAAGTTTAAATAAAATTATGCCTGAGGCTTTTGCTGTAGCGCGTGAAGCCAGTAAAAGGGTTATGGGAATGCGTCACTTTGACGTGCAGCTTATTGGTGGTATGACGCTGCACGCAGGACGTATTTCTGAAATGCGTACCGGTGAAGGTAAAACTCTGGTTGCAACCTTGGCGGTGTATTTAAATGCTATTGAAGGCAAGGGTGTGCACGTGGTTACGGTGAACGACTACCTAGCACGTCGTGATGCCAACTGGATGCGTCCACTGTATGAGTTTCTAGGTTTGACGGTCGGTGTAGTCATACCTTTCCAGTCGCCTGAAGAAAAGCGCGACGCCTACGCCAGTGATATTACCTACGGTACCAACAACGAATTTGGTTTTGATTACCTGCGCGACAATATGGCGTTTAGTTTGGAAGACAAATTCCAGCGTGGCCTGCACTTTGCCGTGGTGGATGAGGTGGACTCGATTCTCATCGACGAAGCACGCACGCCATTGATTATTTCGGGTCAGGCCGAAGACAGCTCAGAGTTGTATAAAACCATCAATGCTTTAATCCCAGCGCTTAAACGTCAAACTGAAGACGAAGAAGGTGTCGTCATCGAAGCAGGTCATTACACCCTCGATGAGAAAACGCGCCAAGTAGAGCTGAATGAAGAAGGTCACCAGTTTGTTGAAGAACAGCTTATCAAGCTTGGTTTGTTGGGTGAGCATGACTCGCTCTATTCAGCCTCTAATCTAAGCCTGCTAACTCACGTATATTCGGGTCTGCGCGCACATAAGCTATTTAACCGCAACGTTGAATATATCGTGCAAGATGGCGAGGTGGTGCTGGTTGATGAACATACGGGTCGTACCATGCATGGCCGTCGCTTGTCAGAAGGTTTGCACCAAGCGATTGAAGCCAAAGAAGGCGTAAATATCCAACCAGAAAGCCAGACGATGGCTTCTACAACCTTCCAGAACTACTTCCGCCTGTATGAAAAGCTATCTGGTATGACAGGTACGGCAGACACTGAAGCCTTTGAGTTTAGACAGATTTACGGCTTGGATGTGACGGTGATTCCAACCCATAGACCCGTAGCGCGACAAGATTATAACGACTTAGTGTATTTAACCCAGCCGGAAAAATACGAAGCCATTATTAAGGATATTTTGCACTGCCAAGAGCAGGGTCGCCCTATTTTAGTGGGTACCGCCTCTGTTGAAGGCTCAGAATATATGTCGCAGCTGCTGACGAAGGCTAAGATTAAGCACAAAGTACTGAACGCCAAGCAGCACGACTCGGAAGCAGAGATCATTGCCCAGGCAGGTCGTCCAGGCCATGTAACCATCGCTACTAACATGGCGGGTCGTGGTACGGATATTGTTTTGGGTGGTAACTGGGAATCTGAATTGGCAGCTTTACAAGACCCTAGCGAAGAAGTAGTGCAGCGCCTGAAAACAGAGTGGCAAGCCCGTCACCAACAGGTCATTGATGCCGGTGGTTTGCATGTAATTGCTACTGAGCGTCATGAATCCCGTCGAATTGATAACCAGCTACGTGGACGTGCTGGCCGTCAGGGTGACCCGGGTTCCAGCCGTTTCTATCTGTCGCTGGAAGACAACCTGATGCGTATCTTTGCCTCGGATCGAGTGAAAAACTTTATGAAAGCCTTGGGCATGAAAGAAGGCGAAGCGATTGAGCACCGTATGGTCAGCAATGCCATTGAAAAAGCCCAACGCAAAGTAGAAGAACGCAACTTTGATATTCGTAAGCAGCTGCTTGAATACGACGACGTGGCGAACGAGCAACGTAAAGTGATTTATCACATGCGTAATACCCTGCTTGAATCCGAAGACGTTGGTGATATTGTTGCTGAGTTCCGCCATGAGGTGTTAAGCAATACCGTTAGTCAGTTTATTCCGCCGCAATCGTTACCTGAGCAGTGGGACGTTGCAGGCTTAGAAGAGGAATTGAAGCGTGAATTTGCAGCCGAGTTACCTGTTCAGCAGTGGCTTGATAACGAGCAAAATCTTTATGAAGAAACCCTGCGCGAGCGTATAGAAGAACAGATTGTTGCTCAATACCAAGCTAAAGAAGAACTGGTGGGTGCTGAGAATCTGCGTATGTTTGAAAAGCATATTATCTTGCGCGTATTGGATGACCTGTGGAAAGACCACTTGGCAGCCATGGACCATTTGCGCCAAGGTATTCACTTACGCGGTTATGCACAGAAAAACCCTAAACAAGAATACAAGCGCGAATCCTTTAACCTGTTCCGTGATTTACTCGATGCCGTAAAGCATGACTCCATTCGTTACTTGTCGTTTGTGCAGGTACGTCAGGAAGATACTGAGGAAGAAGAAGCACGCCTACGCCAGCAAGCACAAGAGCGTGCCTCACGGATGCAGTACACCCATGGTGCAGCAGAAGAAGAACAGGCGCAAGGGGATACGGCAGGCAGTAATGAGCCAGTACGCAATCTGACCAAGGTTGGCCGTAACGAGCCCTGCACCTGTGGTTCGGGTAAGAAATACAAACACTGCTGCGGTAAAATCGCCTAAGCAGTGAGCTTGTCAAAAAAGCAAAAGTAAGCCCATACTAAGCGCCGTTTTTATCATCTATAAAAGCGGCGTTTTTTATTTAATAGGAGAAATATCATGGCGGTGGGTCTAGGAGCGATGCCGGTAATGCATCCAGTAAAAGGGTTTGAACTAGGTATAGCCAGTGCTGGCATTAAAAAAGTCGGCCGCCGTGATCTGGTGCTGATGCGTTGCGCTGAAGGCTCGCAAGTGGCGGGTGTGTTTACCCAAAATGCTTTCTGTGCCGCGCCTGTGCAGCTATGCAAGCAGCGTCTGGGCCAGCCAGTACGCTTTCTGGTAACCAATACGGGCAATGCCAACGCAGCCACCGGCCAGCCCGGTCTTGTGGCAGCACAGCAGGTGTGCCAAGCAGTGGCGGACAGTTTTCAGGTGTCGGTAAAGCAGGTGTTGCCGTTTTCTACAGGCGTCATTGGCGAGCCGCTGCCGGTGGACAAAATTACTGCCGCGTTGCCGGCTGCCATTGCTGATTTGCGTGAAGACAACTGGAATCTGGCCGGCGAAGGCATTATGACCACAGATACCCTGCCCAAGGGAGCCAGCTGCCAGTTTGAGCACGACGGCGAAACCTTCACTGTGACTGGTATTAGCAAGGGTGCTGGTATGATCCGCCCCAATATGGCCACCATGCTGGGGTATGTGGCTACTGATGCCTGCGTGGCTGGCCCGATATTACAGGCGCTGGTGAAGGAAGCGGCGGACTTGTCCTTTAACCGCATTACCATTGATGGCGATACCTCAACCAATGACAGCTTTATGTTGATTGCCACCGGTCAGACTGGGCCAGCTATCCAAACCGCTACGGGGGAGCTATATCAGAAGTTGCGTGATGCGGTCTGTGCTGTAGCCATGCAACTGGCGCAGGCGATTGTGCGTGATGGCGAAGGCGCAACCAAATTTGTCACCGTGCAAGTGGAGCAGGGCGGCAACGTGCAGGAATGTCTGGATGCGGCCTATGCAGTCGCCCATTCGCCGCTGATCAAGACTGCGCTGTTTGCCTCTGATCCCAACTGGGGGCGTATTGTGGCGGCTGTCGGTTATGCTGGTGTGCCGGCTTTGGAGCAGGAAAAGGTCAATGTGTTCCTGAATGACGTCTGCATTGTGCGTGATGGTGGCCGTGCCGCATCCTATACCGAGGAGCAGGGCGCTGCGGTGATGCAGCAGGAGGAGATCCTGATCCGTATTGAGCTGGGGCGCGGTGAGTGTAGTGAAACGATCTGGACCACGGACTTGTCCCATGAATATGTACGCATCAACGCTGAGTACAGAACCTAAGACTCCTGATGGAGCGCATCTTAACCCCTATTGGAGCGCAGCTTTAGGGAAGCATTCCAAGCTTTTGGTAGGAGCGCAACTTTTGCGCGGTGCGAACTGACAAGCAGCTTAAATGCCGAGTGATGACACCCGTTTTTGTGGGACCCGACTTGTCGGGGAAGCTTTTTGCTTTTAAGTCTGAGCAGGGTGTAGGGCTAGGTGCAACAGGTGGATATTATTGCTTTTGAGTCTGAGTAGGGTGTAGGGCTTAGTGCAACAGGCGGATACTGGTTCCCTGACAAGTCAGGTCCCACACGGCATTGTGCTTCATTACAGTCATTGCGCGAGTGGTTCTAGCTCACCCGAATCCAGCATAAATAGCAGTTTTTGGTAGGAGCAGGCCATGCCTGCGACAGCAGTACGTCAGGCAGCGCTGTGTTTGCGGCCGTAATCCGCGGTCGGATGCATGGCATCCTCATACGGTTTCAATCCAACAAAATATCTACGCGCGTAACGAACTCTTGTGGGAGCGCAACTTTTGCGCGATAGGGATCAACCTGCAGCGCTGAAGCTTACTGCTCGTCCACATCGCCCAGAAGCTGGTCTCCAACAGGTGTCCTATGGCCATAGTCCGCGGATGGCAGCGATCCCTTGGGCGCCGATGGTGCAGGCTTGGGTTAAGTCGCTTGGCTGCAAGCCGCCGAGCAGGTAAACAGGCACTTGCGCCTCAGTGATCAAGTCAGCCGCCGCAGTCCAACCCAAAGGCTGCGCCTGCGGATGACTAGCAGTGGCCTGCACGGGTGATAAACAGGCGAAATCCGCGCCAATCTGCGCCGCCCACGCCAGCTGCTGTGCGTTATGGCAGGAAACCGCCAGCCAGCGATTGCTAGGCAAAGGCCGCTCAGACTGCTGCGCAAACTGTTCCAGTTGCGCGCTGGTCAGGTGCCAGCCGGCCTGCTCATAATCCTGCACCTGCGCCCAACTGCCTTTAATCAATAAGCGGCAGCTTACGGGCAATGCCTGCAATAGCCGCTCCACTAAGGAAAAATACGCCTGCTCACTTAACTCAGGCGCCCGTAACTGCACCAGCTCAATTCCTTGCGCTGCTGCCCGCATCACGCCCTGATACAGTGCCTCTGCATCCAGTCCCGTTGGGGTAATCAAATACTGCTTAGGCAGTTGCACGGCGCAAACGATGGGGCGATTCGCCGCTGGAAAAGCAATCTGCTGTAGTTGCGCCTTCGTCACCCACTGCATCGGTTGACCCTCAGCGCCGTGCGCGTCACCGCGATACGCCGTGACGCGATGCACATCCAGCAACACGTTCAACTCAGGGTATTGATAGGGGATTTGAATCAAAGGCTCGGCATTGACGACCTCGATGCCCAACTCTTCCTGCAGTTCGCGGGCCAGCGCCTGCAATACCGACTCTCCCGCTTCGCATTTGCCGCCAGGAAACTCCCACAAACCGCCTTGGTGTTTATCCGCAGCACGCTGGGTCAGCAAAATACGCCCTTGGGTATCTTCAATCACCGCCACGGCGACATGCAGCTGTTTATTCATTGCTCACCACGGGCGCAGGTTGTGCTTGCCAAAGAACTTCATGACTGGCCTCATGTAAAGCAATCATGCGTGCGGCAACAAAAAACACATCGGATAAGCGATTAATAAAACCCAGCACCTCAGCGCGCAAAGGCTCGTGCTCATGCAACAACTGACAGCGCCGCTCAGCCGTACGCGCTGCACAACGACAGATATGCGCTTGGGCAATCAACACCGAGCCGCCGGGTAAAATAAAATCTTTCAGCGGCGACAATTGCTCAGCCCAGCGGTCAATCAGTGTTTCTAACTGTTGAATGTGTGCCGCCTGCAACACCTGATATTCAGGCATCGCCAGCTCACCGCCCAGATCAAATAACAGGTGCTGGTAAGGTGCTAATGAATCGAAAATATCGGTTAAACCCTGTTGCTGTAGCTGTGCTAATAACAATCCTAGCTGGCTGTTGAGCATATCCAGCTCGCCAATGGCTTCAATGCGTGGATGACTTTTGGCCAAACGCTGGCCGTCGGCCATGCCTGTCGTACCTGCGTCGCCGGTGCCGGTATAGACTTTACTGATGCGATAACCCATGTTGCTGTGCCTAATCTAGAGGTAAACCCAGTTGCTGCAGTCGCGCTTGTAACTGGCTGTGTAAGTCCAGTAAGGCGCGGTGTGGGGTGCCCAGTTGTTGGCTTTGCGCCAAGGCGAAACCAGTTATATAGCTGATCTCGGTACGCCTTTGGTTGAGCACATCCTGCAGCATGGAAGAAGTGTTCTGTGCGGTATTCTGGATGACCTGCAGGCACTGTGCAAACACATCCTCTGCGGTGCAGGGGTAACCCGCCGCACTTAACAGCTGTGCCAACTCATGGGCTAGCGCAGTCAAGCGTTCAGTGTGCTGGGCCAGCTGTCCGTTTTTACACTGATACAAAACAGTCAGCGGGTTAATCAGGCAGTTGATGGCCAGCTTACGCCACAACGCTGCCAAAATAGCCTCTGTCCATTGATACGAAATCTGCGCCTGCTGCCAGTCGCGCAAACAAGTCGGCTCAGGTTGAGTGTGGCCTAAGTCGCCGAGTAGCGTGGTTCCTTGACCAGCATGCGTGCAGTGAAAGGGCTGGGTTAGAAAAGCGCCTTCTGTGGAGCTAGCAGCAATTACTCGAATGCCCGGTAATAACTGCGCGATAGCCTGTTGACTGCCCATACCGTTTTGCAGCAAGAACACACCGCTGTTTGAGCTAAGACGCGTTTTGACTGATTCAACTGCAGCCATCGCATCATAGGCTTTGCAGGCAACGATTAATTTTTCTATAGGCTGTGGATGACTGGCCAGCTGCGCATTGATAGCAATATCTAGTGGACTGCTTTGCCCGTAGGCAAGATAGCTGATTTGGCTGCCTTGCATGTGAAGAGCAGTCAAGCTTTGTTGATTGCGCAGAATTATGCTGATAGGTATTTGCATTTGGCTTAGGCGAGCAGCCCATAAACAACCAAGGCTGCCAGCACCTAAAATATGCCAGCTCATATGAGCGAGTGTTTTACCGTTTCCAGGTGCACTCTACCGCTGCTACGTGCGTAGCCCAGATTGTTTTTGGCTAGCTCCATAATTTTCTCTACTTCGCTAGGTAAAGCAATTGAGCGCATGGTTACCAAGCTTAGATTGGCCTGAACACTCAGGAAGCCTTCGCTGGTTTTGAATGCCTTGAGGTTTAAGCCGTCATGCAGTCTTTTAAAAGTGTTAGGCACGCATTCTTGCTGTTTGGCCAATAAAGTAACCATGGCAAATTGGTTGCTATCCAAACGTACCAGAGTGTCCAGCGGACGTACTAGGTGTTGTAAGCGATTGGCGATACTTTGCAGCAACTCTCTATGTATGCGCTTACCGTATTGTTTGTTGTAGGCGGCTAAATTCTCAATATGAACGAGTAGGTAGCACAGCGTGCCACCGCGAGATTCAAGCTGACGCAGGCTTTTTTTAAGCTGCTGAGCCATCAAGCGACGATTACCTAATCCGGTCAGCGGGTCGGTGAGGTTAACGGCTTCAATGCGTTGTAAATTATGCGCCAATAAGTGTTTCTCATGCATTAATTTAAGCAGCGTGCTGTAGAGTCGATTAGCTGCATAGACCCTAGGTACCAGTTGCTCATTCATGACTGACTTGCTAATGAAGTCATCCACGCCCTGATCAAAAGCTTCGACTAAAGCATCGTCGCCCTCTTTACCAGTGAGTAAAATTACATAGGTGTAGTGACCTTTCGCATCATCCTGAGAGCGAATTTGCTTAGTGAGCTCCAAACCATCCATTTCTGGCATCAGCCAGTCAGCAAGCAGGATTCCAGCAGGGCGCTCTTCCATAAGTTTGAGCGCTTCGTTAGCGCTACTGGCAAAGCGAATATCGGTATATCCGGCTTGGCTGAGTGCGCGTCCAACCACCACGCTAGAGAATTTAGCATCATCCACAACTATAATGCTCAGTCGAGAGCTTGGCATAAATCGTTCTCTTAATTTATAGTCACATAAAGGTTAATAAAATAATAAGCGCTATAATAAGTTTTATAATGTTACAGCGCCATGATCGCAAGCGCGCAAACTGTTTATTGTGACGCTAACTACAATGTTTTAAAAGTGGAGATTCAAGATGCCGTCTTTTGATGTGGTATCCGAGCTGGATAAGCATGAGATAACCAATGCCGCAGACAACGCAGCCAAAGAGTTAGAGCGCCGTTATGATTTGCGCGGTAAGGCTAGCTTAGAATTCAGTGATAAAACCATTACCATCACCGCCGAAGCTGACTTTATGCTGGAGCAAGTGATCGAGATCATTAAGCTTGCATTGGTAAAACGAAAAATTGATATTCAATGCCTTGAATACAAAGATGCCTATGGTTCTGGAAAAGTGGTAAAGCAAGAAATTATTCTGCGTGAAGGTATCGATAAGGAATTGGCGAAAAAAATAGTTACTGTTATTAAGGACGCCAAACTTAAGGTGCAAGCCTCTATTCAGGGTGAGCAGGTGCGCGTAACAGGTAAAAAGCGTGATGACTTGCAAGAGGCTATGGCGTTGTTGCGTGGTGAGTCTTTAGGCTTGCCGCTGCAGTTCACTAACTTCCGTGATTAAACGTCTTCACGGATGTGCACCGGGCAGGCTAGTCACTTCTTTGGTTTTGTTATGTGGCCACAACTGAGCTACGAGCATGCCAGCTAGCATTAACGCGGCGCCTAAATAGCCCTTGATGCTCAACGTTTCACTTAAAAACAGCATAGCAGCCAGTGCAGCAAAGACGCCTTCTAAAGATAAAATAATGGCTGCATGAGCTGCTTTGGCGTGTTTTTGTGCAATAGCTTGCAGGCTAAAACCAACGCCAACAGACAGGATTCCGGCATAAGCAAGAGCGGGAATGGCCTGTTTGATGTTTTGCCAAACCATGGTTTCAAAGTAAGCAGCTGCACTTAAGCTGGCTACGGCGCACACCAAAAACTGTATAAAAGCCAGGCGTAACGGGTCGTAGCGTTTGGCGAAATAGCCCAGTGCCAGTACATGTAACGCCCAGACCAGAGCACCCGTTAGCTGCAGCCAATCACCACGAGCGATGGCGAGGCTGTCCTGTACGCTGAGCATATATAACCCAGCCACGGCCATCAGTGCACCTAGCCATACACCTAGCCCGGTACGCATGCCGAATAGCAAGCCTATTAAGGGTACGAAGATCACGTACATGCTGCTGATAAAACCGGCGTTGGACACCTTGGTAAACAGCAGGCCGACTTGCTGCAAATTAATACCGAGGGTTATGAGTAGGCCAAGCAGCAAGCCGGCGCGCAGTAGCCCAGCGTTTAAAAATTGACCTTGGACAAGAGCTTTATGGCGTCGATAGAGTAAAAAAGGCAGTACTACCGCAGCACCCAAACTAAAGCGAATACCGGAAAATAATAAAGGGCCAATATCATCCATGCCGATACGTTGTGCAGCCAAAGCACCGCCCCAGATTATGGCGGTAATGAGCATGAGCAGATTGGCGAATAGGCGTTTATTTTGCATGGGTTTAAAATAATAAATGCTTGCGGGTCAAATGGTTAGTTGTTTTTTTAATTAGTATACGCGGAATGCATTGCAGTCATTTAGTCTTGTGCTAATGTATTCCTTCGTATAAGGTAAGCGCTGCAATTTGCGCAAGGTTACTATACAAAATTAGGATATTAACTCATGGCTGCCTATGAAATACTCATCGCTGACGATCATCCATTGTTCCGTAGTGCTTTACATCAAGCACTGACGATTTCTTTGGGTGCCAATGTTCGTTTGGTCGAAGCTGAAAGTATTGCGCAGCTCGAAGCGCGTTTGCTTGAAAAGTCGGACTGGGATCTAGTATTACTCGATTTAAACATGCCGGGCGCTCATGGTTTTTCGGGTCTGGTTTTATTGCGCGGTCAGTATCCGCAGGTTCCTGTGGTCATGATTTCAGCGCAGGAAGAAGCAACGGTAATGGCACGTGCGCGTGAATTCGGTGCCAGTGGCTTTATTCCTAAATCAAGCCCGTTAGAAGATATCCAAAAAGGCGTACAAACTGTTTTAGACGGTGATGTTTGGTGGCCTAGTCAAACTGCAGCTACTGCAGCAGTTACCGAAGAAGAAAAAGCAGCCAGCGAAGGCTTGGCCAGCTTAACACCGCAACAGTTCCGTGTTTTGACCATGGTGTGTGATGGCTTGCTGAATAAGCAAATCGCCTATGACCTCAATGTGTCTGAAGCAACAGTTAAAGCACACGTAACGGCGATTTTCCGCAAGTTAAATGTTCGTACCCGTACCCAAGCAGCACTCTTGTTACAGCAGATGGAATCCATTCCACAGCCATCATAATTATTCTTTCGCCGCGATAACGCCCGCTAGGGTGGTAAAAGATGTGTCCTTAGCGGTCAGCAAGAAATCCTGCATAAACGCAGCTTCTAACATGTCTGTACGCACGGCTGCATACAGCGTAGAAAACAAGCCTTTCTCCCCCATGCGACAGGTGCTGACATAGCCCTTTGAGCTGTATTCGTACAGCGCCCAGTTGGGCAGGCAGCTCACCCCGCGGCCACTGGCCACCAGTTGCATCATCATAATTGTCAATTCTGCCGTGCGTACGCTAACGGGTTCGACATCGGCTGGCTCTAAAAAGTGATTAAACACATCCAAGCGATCGCGCTCCACCGGATAGGTGATCAGTACTTCTGTAGCTAAGTCTTGCGGTTCTATAAAGATTTTTTGTGCTAAGGGATGTTGTTTCGAAACCGCCAGCAAGGCTTCGTAGGTAAACAGTGGAATATAACTGATGCCGGTGAGCTCAATCGGATCAGCTGTGACGACCAGATCTAAGTCGCCGCGTGCCAAGGCGGGCAGGGGGGCAAAGGAAAAGCCAGATGATAAGTCTAATTCAACTTCAGGCCATGCCTCGCGGAATTGGTCAATGGTGGGCATTAACCACTGAAAGCAGCTGTGGCATTCAATCGCCATATGTAGGCGTCCGGCGTTACCGCCTTGTAAGCGGGCGATATCACGCTCGGCAGCGCGCATTAGGGGCAGCACCTCATCAGCCAGTTTAAGCAAACGTAATCCGGCGCTGGTAAAGCGTACGGGTTTGGTTTTGCGGGTGAAGATTTGCATGTCGAGACGTTCTTCGAGTTCTCTGAATTGGTGTGAGAGCGCGGATTGGGTGAGGTGCAGGCGTTGCGCGGCTTCGACTAGGCTGTCGGCATCACGCAACGCAGCGATGGTTTTCAAGTGGCGGATATCGAGCATGTGAGGTTCTTTTTTTTTGTTGAGGGTGAGTTTGTTGTGTTTGTTGTGTAGTTCGGCGGATAACCGTAGTTACGCAAAGACGCCGCAAGTACGTCTGACCGCCATGGATGGCGGAAATGCAGTTTTTGTAGGAGCAAAAAACTGCCCTGTTCAAAATAAACTTACCACAGCAACATGAATAAATCTAAAGTTAAACGTTAAAACTTTGAGTTTGTTTCATTGGTGCGAAAAAACCACAATGGCCACCTCAAATTTAAGGAGGTGCCCCAATGGCATTAGCACATAACTTAGGTTTCCCCCGCATTGGTGGTGACCGTGAATTGAAAAAAGCAGTTGAAGCCTACTGGAAAGGTGATATTAGCGAAGATAACTTACGTCAGGTGGGTCGCGAGTTGCGTGCCAAGCACTGGCAGTTGCAGAAAGAGGCGGGGCTAGATTTAGTACCCGTGGGTGATTTTGCCTGGTATGACCAAGTGCTGACCCACTCACTGACCTTTGGTGTAGTGCCGGAGCGTTTTGCTAAGGCCGGTGAGAAGCCCACCTTAGATACTTTATTTGCCATGGCGCGCGGCGTGGTGGAAAGTAGTTGCTGTGGCGGTGCTCATGCGCAGGAAATGACCAAGTGGTTTGATACCAACTACCACTATCTGGTGCCCGAGCTGACCGCTGATTTAGAGTTCTCATTGAGCTGGGAGCAGTTGTTTGAAGAGGTCGATGAAGCGCTGGCACTGGGGCATAAGGTAAAACCAGTCGTTATCGGTCCTTTGACGTGGTTGTGGTTGGGTAAGGTTAAAGGTGAAGAGTTCGACAAGCTCGACCTGCTAGAGAAGTTGCTGCCCGTGTATGGTCAGATTTTTCAACGTCTCGCCGGGCAAGGTGTGGAATGGGTGCAGATTGATGAGCCTATTTTGGGTCTGGATTTACCCCAAGACTGGAAAAATGCCTTTGAGCGTGCCTATAACCTGCTGCAACGTGAGCCGTTGAAAAAGCTGGTAGCGACTTATTTTTCAGGCCTAGAAGACAATCTAGGACTGGCCGCGGGTTTACCGGTAGATGGTTTACACCTCGACTTGGTGCGTGCGCCGGAACAATACCCCACCATTCTCGACCGTCTGCCTGCGTACAAAATCTTATCGCTGGGTGTGGTTAATGGCCGTAATGTCTGGCGTTGTGATTTAGAAAAAGTATTAGCAACTCTCCAGCATGCACACGAGCGTTTAGGCGAGCGTTTATGGGTCGCGCCGTCCTGCTCATTGCTGCACAGCCCAGTGGATTTAGCCCGTGAAGATCAACTGGATGAAGAACTGAAAAGCTGGCTCGCCTTTGCCGTACAGAAAACCGAAGAAGTCGCCATTTTAGCGCAAGCGTTAAACAATCCAGACAGCGCCAAAGTGAAGGCCGCGCTGGCGCAAAGCCGTCAGGTGCAAGAGAGTCGTGCTAACTCGCCGCGCATTCACAAACCCGAAGTGCAAGCCCGCTTGGCTGCGGTAACTCCGAAAGACAGTCAGCGCACATCTCCTTTTGCTGAGCGCATTAAGCTGCAGCGTGAGCGCTTGGATTTACCGCTGTTCCCAACCACAACCATTGGTTCGTTCCCGCAGACGCAAGCGATTCGCGCCGCCCGTTTAGCCTTCCGTCAGGGCAAGCTGAACGAAGCTGAATACAAACACGCCATGCAGACCGAGATTCAGCACGCGGTTAAAGTACAAGAAGAGCTGAACTTGGATGTCTTGGTGCATGGCGAAGCCGAGCGCAACGACATGGTTGAATACTTTGCCGAGCAGCTGGACGGTTACCTGTTCACCCGCTTTGGCTGGGTGCAAAGCTATGGCTCACGCTGTGTGAAACCAGCGGTCATTTACGGTGATATTTCCCGCCCACAGGCTATGACCGTGGAATGGATTGCTTACGCCCAGCAACAAACCGGCAAGATCATGAAGGGCATGCTGACCGGCCCGGTGACCATGCTGATGTGGTCCTTCCCTCGCGAAGACCTGAGCCGCAAGCAGCAGGCGCAACAGCTGGCGCTGGCGATTCGTGATGAAGTGGTGGATCTGGAAACAGCAGGCATCAAGATTATTCAGATTGACGAAGCTGCGTTCCGCGAAGGTTTGCCGCTGCGCCGTGCAGACTGGCAGGTGTATCTGGACTGGGCCACCGAAGCGTTTCGTCTGACCGCCAGTGGTGTACAGGATGCCACCCAGATACATACCCATATGTGCTACAGCGAGTTCAACGACGTGATCGCCTCGATTGCCGCGATGGATGCCGACGTGATTACTATCGAGACGTCACGCTCGCAAATGGAGCTGCTGGATGCCTTCGAGAGCTTCCACTACCCCAACGATATTGGCCCGGGCGTGTACGACATTCACTCGCCCCGTGTACCGGGCAGCGAAGAAATGGCTAACTTGTTACGCAAAGCCGCTCAACGCCTGCCGGTGGAACAACTTTGGGCCAATCCCGATTGCGGCCTGAAAACCCGTGGCTGGCCGGAAACCAAAGCGGCACTGGAACACATGGTCAAAGCAGCCAAACAGCTGCGCGAGGAATATGCCAGGGCGGTGTAAGGGAAAGGCGTGTCACCTTCTGGCGGGATAGTTGTTATCCTCTGGAAGGTCATCGTTACCCTGCGTGTAGACGCAGGGGCCATGGATGGATAAACAAAAGGCGCTGCCGCAAGGCAGCGCCTTTTGTATGCTTAAAGTTCTTGTCTGCTCATAAATTCATTAACATCGCGCCACTCGCCCTTGCTGAGTACTTGGTTAATCCAATAGTTAGAATTGATGCTGCCAAAAGCAACATTGGCTGCTGAGCCAGCAAATACGCTAGATACTTCCTTGTCGAAAGGGTCTACAGCCCTATGAAAATCAATCGTGCTATGGAAGTTGTTCATGTCTAATTTATAACCGCCAAGGTCTCTGATGCCGCCGCCATTCCAGATAAGTTCGGTGGTATTCCCATTCCTTCCATTAACACTGTAAGGGTTGGATGCTTTGGTATATTCCATCATAAGATCGGCAGATTTTTTTGATAAGCTCTTTAAGTTGCTTGAGCTATTTAGCCAGTTGTTTAGGTGGTCTGTTTCCTGCTGACTGAGAGGGCTGCTACGCTCTAGCACCATCAGATTTCCTGCTGGATTTAAAGTAAAACCAAAATCTTTGGCTGCCAGTGCAGGGTTATACTTCTCCAACTCTGTATGCATACGCTCATATTCTTGTTTTATTAGGTTAAGAGTTGGGTACAGTGACTGTCCTATTCTGAGTGTATCTTCAGCTTCATTTTTATTGTATTTGATAGTCCAGACGACGATACCTGTCGGGCTATGTTCTTGCTGATGCTCAAGGTTTTCGAGTGTGGTTTTGTCTGGGTTGAAGGGTATAGCTTTGGCCTCAGTTTTTGTCAGCACTGCTGCTTGTTCGCTTTGCCCTGACTGTTCGCGTAGCTGGTGGTTGAGGTTGGGCAGGCTTTTCAGGTAAGAAGAGGTGATTTCCATGCTTTTCCTCCATAGTTAATATATTTGTATTATTAATTTGTGTGTCGGATGTTTAGCTGGAAACTTTAATATGACAGGTTTTGACGGTGGGACGGCTCTGGGCCAACCCCGACTGTGGCCTGAAAACCCGCGGCTGGCCGGAAACCAAAGCGGCGCTGGCGAGTACGGACAAACGCAGAGTACGATGCGACAGTGTAATGGGTAGGCGGTGAGCAAAGTGAAGAAGGAGGCTTAAACCTTAAACACTGACATCCACAAAGCCGCCCATGCCACCGATACTGCCAGTTTCAATGCTTCCAGCTGAAACGAGTTCAGAGGCGGAAGAGGCGAGTGCACCTTGCTGGAGGGACTGATCTAAGGTTTCTAGCTCGCGCTCAATGCTGGCAAACAGCTTGCGCGATTCCTTGTCATCCACTTGGTGTTTGGCTTTCAGTAAGTTCAGCACTTCTTTGAGCGTTTTTCTGGCTTCAGTGAGGATAGCACGCAGAGCTTTATCGTCGGCATCTTCATTCTGGCGCTGGCCAGTTGCACGAAGCTTATCCGTCTTGGAATCGTGCTGCTCATCAGTTTTGGCATGAGCGTCGCGCTCAACATCTGCTGACAGATTAGCCGCTTGCTGCGCGTCTGCTTCAGCTTCAGCTGTCTCGGCAGTCAATGCGGCACTGGCTAGCGCCTCATCTGATATAGCTAACTCTGCCATACTGGTATCTTGCATGTGGGCAAGCTCTGTGCTGGTGTCTACTCCTGCCATTTCCTCGCTACCGCTATCCGCACTAGCTTCGCCTGAAGCAACCGACATGGACGGCATATGGCCCAAGCTGCCGCCGGAGTTCCCCATCTGCTTACCCAGCGCTGCCAGTTCTTTGGCGATTTGCTTGAGCTCCTGAGCCAACGCCTTGTAATTGCCGGGCGGCAATTTTGCCATGATGGACTTTAAAGTATCCAAGCGCTGTTTCAGTAAAGCCGCACGTTGACTGGCCAGTTTTTTAGGCGAGGCGTTTTTCTTCACCTCTTGCAGCTTAGTCACAGCGGTTTGCATATCTTGCATTTGCTTCTTGCGCCGCTCAAACAACACATTACCCGTGCGACCCTCGTCCTGCCCATCAAGACCCACTTGCTTAGCTGGGGCAGCGGCTACTCCTTTCGAGCTGAAAGAAGGTGGACTTGGCTTAATCTGCATGGCGTGACGAGCTCCAGTGAACAGTGCTGGCTTGTGAGGCTAGCTTAGATAGGTACTCCGTTGTATCGGTTGTTGGAGTGGAAGCTTGAGTGCTGGAACGTCAGTATGCAAAGGAGTTTTATCCAATGCTACTGATTGATAGGAAGCAGCAAGCCATCCGCAGGGCTGGTAGTACCAGCAAAGTGCTGACCTAAAACGTGCGTATAAATTTGTGTGGTTTTGACATCGGTATGACCTAGCAACTCTTGTACAGTGCGAATATCGCGTCCAGCTTGTAGTAAATGCGTGGCAAATGAGTGACGAAAGGTATGACAGGTAATGCGCTTATTAACAATACTTGCTTTCTGTACCGCAATTTTCAGCACCTTTCTAGCCACTGAATCATGCAGATGATGACGGCAAAGCTTGCCACTATGTGGGTGCTGGCACAGCGTAGTGGAGGGGAAAATAAACATCCATGCGGGCTGACGATAAGCTGCAGGGTATTTACGATCTAAAGCAGCAGGCAAAGACGGCCCTACACCTTGAGCATTATCATCCCGCTGAATAGTCAACGCTTGCTCAATCAACTGCCTAATGGCTGGAACTAGCCGAGCAGGAAGCAGGCTGTTTCTGCTTTTTCCGCCTTTGCCGTCATGTATGGCTATACAGCCATTGTCAAAGTCGAAATCTTTAACCCGTAAGCGCAGGCACTCATTGATGCGTAACCCCGCGCCATACAGCAGCGCAAATATAACTTGGTTGCGAGTATCCATGACCTGCAAAATGCGTTGCACTTCATTGGCAGAGATAACAGAGGGTAGCCGTCTAGGCTTGCTTGCAGGGATATAATCAATATCGCCCAACGGCTGTTGTAAAAACCTGTTGTACAAAAAAGCTAGGGCATTTAATGCGATTTTCTGCGTGTTTATGGCGACATGTCTGTCGTTCGCTAAGCTGGATAAAAACTGCCTGACCTCTTCACTGCCCATAGTCTGAGGATGACGTTTTTTGTGAAACAGAATAAAACGCTTAATCCAGTGCAGGTAAGTTTTTTCAGTTTTAAGCGCGTAACCTTTCTGCCGCATATCCATGCGTATCGAATTTAAAAATGGACTTTTAGACATCAGACGCTCCTTGTCTTTTACTGTTTGTTTATACAGTCTATTTTAGCTCGGTTATCAAAAAGTGCACATTTTTATATACAGGAATGCTCGCTTTGATGGTATTGCAAATAATAAATATATGTAAATCATATGGTTATGTATCAGGCTGGCAGAATAACGCGCATACCGCTAGCGAGATAGCATGCATGCTCGAATTGACCCTAGAGAATGCCTTGCTTTTCTTGGTGAAGGCATTACTATTCAAGGACATATATTAATTTATGGTGTGCTGGTTCGCGCTACAAAACGAGCATGCATGCTAATAAACTGTTAGTTGCCCAAGTTACCCACGAACAAGGAATTATTAATGAGTAAGATTTTATTTAGTACGGATCAGATGCCAGCTGGAATGGAAGTAAAGCAGATAT
>JALOAC010000015.1 GCA_023228985.1 Thiopseudomonas sp.
CACAAGCACCCACACGAATTGCTTGATTAAGATGTTAAAGAACAGTTCAGAGGCTTTGCGCTAAGTGCGTCGCTGCATCTGAGGTGGCGTATTATAGAGGCCAATCTTTTTACGTCAAGGGGTTTTTAAAAATAAATTTATACCGCCCCGTTTTACCAAGACGGCATGCCCTTACCCTCAATTGATCAGCTTCACCTTCGCGAAGCTTTTCTTGCCAGCCTGACAGACATACTCTTTACCCAGCGCGCAAACAAAGTCCTTTTGCACAATCTGCCCGTCCACTTTCACACTGCCGTTTTCTAGCAAATTACGCGCACTGGCGGCATTTTTAACTAAACCTGCCCGATTGAGCACTGCCGCAATAGGTAGCTCATTATCAGCTTGCACTTCTATATAAGGCAGATCTGCAGGCAGCTCACCATCAGCCAATCGATTACCAGCAGACATATGTGCGCTGGCAGCCGCCACATCTCCATGGAAGCGAGCAATAAGCTCGCGCGCTAGCTCGATTTTAATATCACGCGGATTCGCGCCAGCCTGCACGTCTTGCTTAAGCTGCTCAATTTGCCGCATGGATTTAAAGCTAAGCAACTCATAATAGCGCCAGATAAGATCATCTGGCATGGAAACGATTTTATTAAACATCACGCCTGGCGGCTCTTGAATACCTACATAGTTGCCAAGCGATTTGGACATTTTTTTCACCCCGTCCAAACCCTCCAGCAAAGGCACCGTGATAACACATTGCGGCTCCATGCCGTAACTGCGCTGCAATTCACGCCCCATCAGCAAGTTAAACGTCTGATCGGTGCCACCCAACTCAACATCCGCTTTTAATGCAACCGAGTCATAGCCTTGCACCAACGGATACAAAAACTCATGAATCGCAATGGGCTGCTGGCTGGTATAGCGATTATGGAAATCTTCGCGCTCTAGCATGCGCGCCACCGTATAGGTTGAAGCCAATTTAATAAAATCTACCGGCGTCAACTCGTTGAGCCACGTTGAGTTAAATGCGACCTCAGTTTTTTGCGGGTCAAGGATTTTAAAAACCTGCTCTTTATAGGTCTCAGCATTGGCCAACACTTGCTCGCGACTTAATGGTGGACGGGTCGCACTTTTCCCACTCGGGTCACCAATCATGCCGGTAAAATCACCAATCAGAAAAATCACATGATGCCCGAGTTCCTGGAATGCTCTTAATTTGTTAATCAGCACTGTGTGACCAAGATGCAAGTCTGGCGCAGTTGGGTCAAAGCCCGCTTTAATGCGCAACGGCACGCCTTTACGCAGCTTTTCTACCAATTCAGACTCAACCAGCAGGCTCTCTGTTCCTCGTTTAATAATTTCGAGCTGCTCGTCGACTGATACTTTCATTGACATAAGTCCTTCACCTACATTTTTATTCGTTAAAATCAAAACACAAGATTCATTTAAAACTAATTTGATAAACGCTTGTCCCATGCCTTTCATAGACTTGCGCCTTAAGCAAAACCACCATAACAGAAGCGACCAACCTAGAAAAAGATATAACAAACACCCATTGTCATCTGTTTTTATTGTCTTTATCGAAGATAATCCTTGCAACTAGTATGTTTTGCTTATACTTTACCAGTTATTTTTACACAACCTATTAATTATTATGACTACAGAACATATTCCTACTGCGCCTACGGGCGAGCTGTCTTACCCCAAAAACAGACTACTTGCAGCCAGCGGAATCACAGCCTTGCTGTGTTTTACCTTAATGGTTTACCCGTCGCGCCAAGTTGAAGCCAAGAAAACCTTTCTTGACGTGTCTTCTGAAGAAGTCTCCTACACCGACGAACAAGCTGATTTTTTTGATGATCTCGACTCCGGTATTATCAATGTAGATTACAGTCTTGGTGATGAGTCAACAGACAAGCTGCTACAGCCCACAGCTGAAATAGTCGAGACCGCCGAAACAACTGAAGCTGAACAAGACGCGCAACAAACTGTAGTTGTAAAAAGCGGTGATACCTTATCAAGCATTTTCTCCAATGTCGGTTTAAGCAACACTGTTTTGATGGGAATCCTTGAGCAAGCGCCTAAAGCCAAACGCTTTACCAATCTTAAAATAAATCAAAAACTGATATTTACTTTCAACATTGACGGCACGCTTAAAGAGCTGACTAGCGATATCAGTCCATTAAAAAGCATACATATAGCGCACACTGAAGAGAACAATACGTACAGCTTCAGCGAACAAATCAAGCAAACGTCAACAGAACAACAATTTGCTTCTGGCACCATCACTCAGACCCTTCTAGGCGCAACAAAAGAAGCCGGACTACCTTACAAACTCACTTTAGATCTGGCTAATATCTTTGGCTATGATATTGATTTTGCGCAAGATTTAAGAAAAGGCGACAGCTTCGGCGTTGTCTATGAGCAGAAGAAGATAGACGACAAAGTCGTCAGTAGCGGTAACATTTTAGCGGCCAAATTTACCAACAAAGGCAAAACCTATACCGCCGTACGCTATACCAACAAACAGGGCTACACTAGCTATTACGATGCTAATGGTGGTAGTACATTAAAAGCGTTTATTCGCACTCCTGTTGATTTCAGCCGCATCAGCTCAAAATTCAATTTAGGGCGCAAACACCCAGTACTTAACACTATCCGCGCCCATAAAGGGGTCGATTACGCCGCACCTACTGGCACACCAGTGAAGGCTACCGGTGACGGCAAGGTGATAGTTGCCGGCGCGCGCGGCGGATACGGCAATACAGTTATTATTCAGCACGGCAACAAATACCGCACCGTTTATGCCCATCTTAGAGGCTTCGCCAAAGGCGTACGCAGCGGTACTCAGGTAAAACAGGGGCAAATTATTGCTTATGTTGGAACCACCGGCTTATCAACTGGACCACACCTGCATTATGAATTTCAGGTTAATGGCGTACACGTTGATCCACTCAGCCATACACTACCCGCAGCAGACCCTATTCCAAAAAACGAGCTTGCTCGTTTCAAGCAACAAGCAGCTCCTCATCTAGCTATGCTTGAGCAAAGCAATACGCAGATTGCGATGGCTGATAAAGAGTAAACTCGGTGCTCAAATACATAGGCATAATGTCAGGCACCAGTTTGGATGGGCTTGACATATGCCTAGTGGAAATAAACAGCACGATACAGCTCATCGATAGCACCTATCTCGATTTCCCCTCCGAGCTGCGCCAAGAACTTTTACAACTTTGCTCCCCCACACATAACGAACTTGAACGCCTATCGCTGGCTGAACAACAGTGGGTCAGACTCGCTGCTCAAGGTGTTAAGCAACTGTTACAGCAGCAAAGCCTTACAGCAACTGATATCACGGGCATTGGCAGTCACGGGCAAACTATTCGTCACCACCCAGAATTAGGTTTCAGCGTACAAATTGGTGCTCCCGCTTTGTTAGCCGAGCTTACTAACATCAGTGTCGTCAGTCATTTTCGTCAACGTGATATCGCTGCAGGTGGTCAAGGCGCACCGCTTGTCCCAGCCTTCCATGAGTGGGTATTTAAACCAGACGCACGCAGCAAAGCGATCGTCAATATCGGCGGCTTTAGTAATATCACTTTTTTAAACGCTAACTTACCTACCACCGGCTTTGATTGCGGTCCTGGCAATGCGTTACTCGATGCTTGGATACAGCAGCATCAGCAGCAGTTATACGACAAAAATGGCGCATGGGCTGCATCGGGTACGCTCTCAGACAGGCTTTTAAAGCAGTTGCTACAGGCTGATTTCTTCCATCAGCAAGGGCCTAAAAGCACCGGGCGCGAATTATTTAACCTACCCTGGCTAGCACAACAACTAAGCAGTTTTCCTGAACTATCTGCCGCTGATGTGCAATGCACGTTGGTAGAACTAACCGCTACTGCTATTAGTCGAGCCGTTCAGCAACACTCACAGGCTGTGCAGGAGCTTTGGGTGTGTGGTGGTGGCGCGCACAACGGTTATTTACTCAAACGACTCAGCACGCATTTGCCCAACACTAAGGTCGGCGTAACCGACGAACAGGGTGTGCCAGCAGACTGGATGGAAGCCATGGCTTTTGCTTGGCTCGCTTACTGCTGTTTAACCAAGCAGCCTGCTAATTTGCCTGAGGTGACTGGCGCCCAAGGACCTAGAGTATTAGGTGCTATTTACCCAGCCTAGACCGAGAAAGATGAACCACAACCACAGGTCGTGGTTGCATTGGGGTTATTAATAATAAAACGCGACCCCTCAAGACCTTCAGTGTAATCCACTTCAGCACCTGCCAAATACTGAAAACTCATCGGATCAACCACCAATCTAACGCCTTCGCGATATACCACAGTATCATCTTCAGCAAGTTCTTCATCGAAGGTAAAGCCATACTGGAAACCAGAACAGCCACCGCCAGTGATAAATACGCGCAGCATCAGACGCTCATTGCCTTCTTCATCAATTAGGTTCTTAACTTTCTGGGCGGCCACCTCGGTAAAATGCATGGCTACCGTTGGCTCGAATGATTCAACACTCATAGTTTATGTCTCACTAAAAAACTTTTGTATATCCTATCAAATTAGTCAAGTATTTGCACTGCTTTTATGGCATTAATGCAGGAGCGTGCAAACCCAGCCTTTCATCTAGAGCAAACATAATATTCATATTCTGCACGGCTTGACCGGAAGCGCCCTTCACGAGGTTATCGATGGCCGACAAAATCACCACTTTGGCGCCATTTTCTGGGCGCTGCACAGCAATGCGACACATATTAGAACCCTTGACGCTGCGTGTTTGCGGGAGCATTCCTGCAGGCAGCACATCGACAAAGGGCTCATCAGCATAACGTTGCTCGAACAGCTGCTGCACATCAACAGCTTGATCAATGTCAGCGGTATAGAGCGTGGCGTGAATCCCACGAATCATCGGCACTAAATGCGGCACAAAGGTAACTTGCATAGCTTGCTGAGCAGCACGTGAGAGACCTTGCTCAATCTCAGGCAAGTGACGGTGTCCGTTTACGGCGTAAGCCATTACGTTCTCGGTGGCCTCACAGAATAATGAGCCCAACTTGGTTCCGCGACCCGCACCACTAACCCCTGAAACACAGCTTGCGATTAAATGCTGGCCATTCAACAGGCCCTGCTCGGCTAAGGGTAAAAAGCCCAGTTGCACGGCGGTAGGGTAACAGCCGGGGACAGCGATTAAGCGTGCACCTTTGATGCTCTCTCGATTCACTTCAGGTAAACCGTAAACCGCTTGGCTCATTAGCTGCGGTGCGCCATGGGCTTGGCCGTACCACTTCTCCCACAGTGCAATATCCTCTAAGCGAAAATCAGCCGACAGATCAATCACTCGGGTTCCGGTTGCCAGAATGTCTGCGGCCATGCCGTGCGCAACACCATGCGGAGTGGCAAAAAATACGACGTCACAGGATCCTAGCTCTTGCGCACTGGGATTGCTGAATTTTAGATCATCATAGTAGCCACGTAAATTTGGGTACATATCCACCACGGATACGCCTTCTTCGGTACGCGAGGTAATTATTTCTACCTGCGCCTGCGGATGCTGCGACAAAATGCGTAACAGCTCCACGCCTGTGTAGCCGGTACCCCCGATAATAGCGACCTTTATCATCACCACACCTCAAGAACTGAGCAAAATTTATATTTGCAAGATGAATACTGAGTTACAACGTACTACTATAGTAACAAGATTCCCAAGTTAGCAGCGCAATTAATCCCTAGGGATTTGCTTTAAATCTCGTACTGGAGCTACACCTAATGACCTATCTTTGGCTAAAAGCCTTACACATCATCGCGGTAATTTGCTGGTTTGCCGGTTTGTTTTATCTGCCTAGACTCTTTGTTTATCATGCTTCTAGCGATGACCAAGTCAGTCACGAGCGTTTCTGCACTATGGAGCGCAAACTTTACCGCGGCATTATGCACCCTTCCATGGTTGCCACGGTAATTTTTGCTGTCAGCATGCTGTACATGAATCCCGCCTTACTCAAAATGCCCTGGATGCATATAAAAATCACCCTTGGTTGCTTGCTGATTGTTTATCATTTTTCGCTGGGCATGTTTCTCAAACGCTTTGCCACCCAAGCTAACAGCAAATCCCATGTATTTTACCGCTGGTATAACGAACTACCGGTCATTTTTTTGTTGGCAATCGTATTTTTAGCCATCTTAAAGCCCAGCTTTTAAATAGACGCTGCAGCGTAGTGAATTCATCAGCCTGCATGCACAGTACGATTAGCGGCCCAGTTGCGCAAAGCTGTTAACTCCTCAGCCATCAACACAGCTAATGGTACTGTACGCTGCAGCATTTCCACGAGCAACTGCTGCCCTACATCCACTTGCCGTGCTTGCGCCGCATACAGCGCAGAGACCACCGCTTGTTCAATTTCAGCGCCTGAGTAGCCCTCTGTCAGCATCGCCAGTTCCGGCAGGTTGAAATACTGCAACGCCTGTTCACGCCGCTCAAGGTGAATGCGGAAGATTTCTTCGCGTACTTTAGGCTCTGGTAAATCAACAAAAAATATCTCATCAAAACGACCCTTGCGCATTAATTCAGGCGGTAAGCGCTTGATCACGTTCGCCGTAGCCACCACGAATACAGGTGTTTTTCGCTCTGCCATCCAGGTTAGTAAGGTGCCTAAAATTCGCTGACTAACCCCGCCATCCAACTCACCTGTAGCCAAACCCTTCTCTAGTTCATCCATCCAGAGCACACAGGGTGACATCCGCTCAGCCAAAGCCAAGGCCTCGCGTAAATTGCGTTCTGTCTCACCAAAAAATTTGTTATATAGCGTGGCGAAATCCAAGCGCAATAAAGGCAAACCCCATAACCCTGCTACGGCTTTGGCTGCCAAACTTTTACCACTACCCTGCGCACCTAGCAGCAACACACCCTTGGGCATATCCTGCATATTATTGGCCATAAACGCAGCCTGACGCTCTGCCAGCCAACGCTTAAGATTAACCAGCCCGCCGACGTCAGCAAAACGCGCCACATCGGCTTCATAGGTCAGCACATCGTCCAGATCCAGCAGCTGAAATTTAGCTTTATTAAGTTCTGGCAAGTCTTCTTGAGTGATAGCACCGTCATCACAAATAATGCTGCGCGCTAAAATACGCGCATCCGCGTGGCTTAAACCACGCAGGTTTTTAACCACTTGCTGCATTGTTTTAGTATCTGAGCGCACACGCACGCCACGATTTTTCTGACTCCAGTTGGCCGCTTCCTCGCGCACAATGGCTAGCAGCTCATCTTCGCTGGGCAAGGCTAAGTTAAAGCGTGCAGCATAACGCTGTACTTCAACCGGTAGCTTTAACGCATGGGATACTAAAATTAGCGTTGGCTTATGCACTCCCTCTGCTATCGCAATATCCTTAATTAGACGCACAATCAAAGGGTTATCTTGCCAGTAAGGATGCAAATCGAAAAAAACGTACATGCCGTCTTGCAAGTCAGCTTTTACATAACGCAAAGCCGCTTCCACCTCATGAGCACTTTCTATGCGACTGCCCTTAAAATCCATTCTGCGCATACCCTCGGTAATTGACCAAACCACCAAGCTAGTACCGCGCTGTACTGCCACAGAGGTTAGCGTTTCCAGCACCCTTAATTCATCCCATGACTCTATGGCTACTAGACGCACCTTTGCATCGAGCACTAACTGCAAGTCTCTGATATCGTTTTTCATTGCTAGCATCCTTTTAACTAAACTGTCTGGCTCAATCGGCCATAGGTAGTTAAACTCATTGGGTATTTTATCTGGACAGGGGTAAATTGATGGATTGTTTATTTTGTAAAATTACCGCTGGCGAAATACCAGCCAAAAAAATCTATGAAGACGAGCTTGTGATCGCTTTTTATGATATCGCGCCGCAAGCTCCGGTACATTTTTTAGTTATCCCCAAAAAACACATCAGCACCTTAAACGATTTAACTGAAGCTGATCGTGAGCTGGCTGGGCATATTTTATACACGGCACAGCGTTTAGCCAACGAACTGGGCTGCGAGCAAGGTTATCGAGTAACGATGAATTGTAACGAGCTTGGCGGGCAAACTGTTTATCATATACACATGCATGTACTGGGTCAGCGTCAGTTGACTTGGCCGCCAGGCTAAACAGTTTTTCTCCACACAAAAGGTTTTAAGTTATGTTTACACAACGTCACTATTCTCTGGCCGATCGCTTAACGCAACAAGCCGATGCCCTACTGCGCACGCTAGTTCCATCCAGTTGCCAAGCAGCACGCCCTTCACCTGCCCTCGCGCATAGCGAAGACACCAGCCTTGATGTCGCCGACAAAAAGCACATCGCAGGCTTAATGCGGGTTAATCATACCGGTGAGGTATGCGCGCAAGCACTTTACCAAGGCCAAGCACTGACCGCGCGCCGCGAAGAAATACGTGAAGCGATGGAGCAGGCGGCTGCCGAAGAAATTGATCACTTGGTTTGGTGTGAAGAGCGCCTTAAACAACTGGGCAGTCATACCAGCATGCTCAACCCTCTGTTCTATGGCTTATCCTTTGCCATAGGTGCGGGCGCTGGAGCTATTAGCGATAAGATCAGTCTAGGCTTTGTTGCTGCAACCGAAGATCAGGTGTGCAAGCATCTGGACGACCATCTTGGTCAAATTCCCATGACCGACGGTAAAAGCCGCGCTATCTTGCAACAAATGCGTATTGATGAAGAAGAGCACTCAACCAATGCCATTGCTGCAGGCGGTTTACGCTTTCCTGCACCGGTTAAAGTCGGCATGAGCTTGCTGGCTAAGGTAATGACCACTTCCACGTATCGCATCTAATATTGCCAAAAACCTGAATGGGCATGGAAAGCAAAAACAATGATGTTGTTGTGCAACACCATTGTCTAGCTAACTGCCGATACTAAAACTCAGCGATTCAACTTAGGCATATTGCGGCCATAGAAAATCTCGAGCATTTCATGGCGCAGGCGTTCTTCCACATCGCGCCGCTGCTCATAAGAAAGATTCTCCGACGCCTCACCAAACAAATAGTTATCCAGCTCAAAGTCCTTCAACAGCATTTTGGTGTGGAACATGTTTTCCTGATACACGTTCACATCCGTCATCTGGTAATTGGCACGTGTATCTTCCGATAAATAATTCTGAATAGAATTAATCTCGTGATCAATAAAGTGCTTGCGCCCTTCCACGTCGCGAGTAAAGCCACGCACGCGGTAATCGATAGTGACAATGTCTGAATCAAACTGGTGGATCAGGTAGTTCAACGCTTTCAACGGCGAAATCACCCCACAGGTGGACACATCAATATCCACACGGAAGGTAGCAATACCCTCGATCGGGTGAATTTCAGGATAGGTGTGTACGGTGATATGGCTTTTATCCAAGTGTGCCAAAATCGTTTCCGGCAGCGGGCCAGGCGACTCAGCCATTTGGCTTTCCGTAGGCTCCACGGGTTCCTCAGAAATCAGAATGGTCACACTAGCGCCCTGAGGATCATAGTCTTGACGGGCAATGTTTAAAATATTCGCGCCAATAATCTCGACCACATCAGTCAAGATTTGCGTCAGGCGTTCAGCATCATATTCTTCATCGATATAGGCCACATAGGCTTGCTGATCGGCTGGGGTACGTGCGTAGCTGATATCGTAGATATTGAAGCTCAGCGTATTGGTCAGGTTGTTAAACCCGTGTAACTTAAGTTTGTTGGTCAAGGCTAGGCCCTCATGGTAGTACGGCAAAGCCGCATTATTTTTGCATGCCTGTCAACTGCTGTAGCGCTTAACAACAGCTGCGTAGGGCGGTTTTCACCTCTTCGCAATTGCGATTCTGGTTGTCGCACCGGGATTGGTGCTTTAAAAAAGGCGCGCCATTATGCAAAGCATACTGCAGTAGCGCTAGCTTTATTTGTCCGTACGACAACATTAGCCCGTTAACTGTTACACAGGGGTGAACAAAAGCAAGGTGATTTTAGCAGCGGGCGTGGGAGCACCTGCCAGCATGCTGAACATGTTTTCACTATTACAGCACAGCTGCCGCGCTTAGCAGAACATGCTCTGGCTGTTGATCGACGCTGCCATCTTTCAAGCGCAGGGTGGTAGTAGGAAAGGCTTTAACGTCTTCTACATCGTGGGTGATTAAAATTAACGGTACAGCTAACCGCTCTTGCAGTTCGCGCAACTCTTTGCGCATGTGCGCGCGTAAATGAGGATCCAGTGCAGAAAACGGCTCATCTAAGAGTAAGGCGCGAGGCTCCGTGACCAACGCGCGCGCCAAGGCAGTGCGCTGACGTTGACCACCAGATAACTCGTGAGGTCTTTGATGCTGCACGGGTTCCAAACCAAAATTATCCAACCAGTAATCTACCCTTTTGCTGGTAATTTTCGAGCTTGGATTAAACAAGCCACGACGCAAACTAAAGGCTATGTTTTGCCGTACGCTCATGTGCGGAAACAAGGCATAGTTTTGAAATAAGAACGCCACTTGCCGCTGCTGCGGGGTTAGATTGATCCCCTGCTGCTGATCAAACAGAGTGCGGCCAGCCAACTTTAAATAGCCGCTGTCAGGCTTAAGCAAACCAGCAATCATCTGCAGCAACAGACTTTTCCCGGAGCCTGATGGGCCGAGCACCACCAAGCAGTCATTGCTTGATGCATACTTGATCTGCAGATGAAACTCACGCTTACCCGAACGCATGGTTTTACTGATATCTAAGTCTAAAAACATCGACCTACCTCGTGCGCTCAGATACGTTGCCCGGCGCTAAGCGACTCGCGCTTAATAACACCACGACACACACGATTGACGTAATCACCACCAGCATATTGGCGGTATCATCCTTACCGGCTTGCACCGCCTCATACACGGCGATGGACAGAGTTTGAGTTTTTCCTGGAATACTGCCAGCGACCATGAGTGTTGCGCCAAACTCGCCCAGTGCGCGAGCAAATGCCAGCAACACACCGGCCAAAATACCGCGCCAAGCCAGCGGTAAGGTGATGCGAAAGAAAATAGCTAACTCTGACACACCTAAAACACGCGCCGCCTGTTCCAGCTCGCTGTCTACTGCTTCAAATGCGGCGCGTGCTGGTTTAAATACCAACGGAAAAACCACCACCGTGGCGGCAATCACTGCGCCCTGCCAAGTGAAAATCAGGTTTATCCCGAAACTGTCATACAGCCACGAGCCAAATGCGCTTCTGCGCCCTACCAGCACCAGCAAGTAATACCCCAGCACTGTCGGCGGCATGACCATGGGTAAAGTCAGCAGAGTATCTAATAGATCACGCCCAATAAAACGGGTGCGTGCTAAAAAAAAGCCCACACCTATACCTAAAACAATATTCAATGCGGTAGCCCAGCCCGCCACTTTTAGTGACAGACTGAGCGCAACCCAAACAGCTTCCATGGCGTATAGCTTACGGCTTGCTAAAGCCGTATTTGCTTAATACAGCCTGACTTTGTTCGTTAAAAGTGAAGTCAATAAACTGCTGGCTGAGTTCGTTACTACCACCTTGCCTGGTCATAGCAATTGGATAACTGACTGTCGTTGCTAAAGGTACGGTAAAGTGCACCCTTACCTTGTCCGCCATAATTGCCGCATCAGTGGCATAGACAAACCCAGCGTCTACTTCATCGCGTGCCACATAATCCAAGGACTGACGCACGTTTTGCGTGTTAATTATTTTATCGCTCAATGCATCCCACAAATCGTGAGCAACCAGCGCTTGCTTACTGTAACGGCCCACGGGCACGCTCTCAGGGTTACTCACCGCTAAGCGCTGCAGCTCAGGTTGCTGCAAATCAGTTAGTTGATTAAGCGTCAGCCTGCTGTTGGTTGGCGTGATGACCACTAGGGTATTGCGTACAAAGTCTTTGCGGCTAGCATCGGTTAATAAACCCTGCGCCTGCGCTTTGTCCATGGTGTCTTGGTCTGCGGAAGCAAACACGTCCACTGGCGCGCCCTTGGCCATCTGCTGCAGCAATGCGCCTGAGCCAGCGAAATTCAACAGCACTTTATGCTCAGGATAAGCGGCTTCAAAGTTCGCCGCGATATCCTGAAACGCATTGGTCAAACTGGCAGCAGCAGAGACGGTTATCTCTGCCGCCAAGGCGCTACCTGAGGCAGTAATCACCGCCGCTGCAAATAAGCTTCTTAAACTTGTTTTCAACATATCCAACTCCACCTATGTATTTTCGTTATATACAAGAAACTATAACGCTTTTATATTTACTTAGATAGAGGCAAATCAAGTAGCACACAACTAGAAAACCCATGCACCGCTGCAGCTATAAACAGCTTAATTTAATAAGCTGGAAAACGGCCAAAAACGCAACCTGTCACCTACTGCGCAGGTGGTATTTTCTGGCAATTCCAGCAATCCGTGAGATTGCGTGGCGCTGCGTAAAATTCCCGAACACTGATTACCGATCTTTTCCGCGCGACCTTCTACCAGTGCCACACGGATAAATTCACGCCGCACGCCAGCCACTGGCATCGCAAAGTTAACCGGTACAACAAAGCTCTGCGTACTCGGATCGCTTACGCCCATACGGGTTAAAATATACGGGCGTGCCAACAGTAGGAAAGTGACCAAACTGGACGTAGGATTGCCGGGCAAACCGATCACTGGAACACCCTGGTAGCGGCCTAAGGTAAATGGCTTGCCGGGTTTTAAAGCCAGCTTCCAGAAATCTAATTCGCCTTCTTCGCGAATCACCTGCCCCAAATAATCTGCCTCGCCCACCGACACGCCGCCGCTGCTGATCAGTAAATCCACATCCTGCATTGCAGCCAAGCGATCACGCGTTTGTTGCGCATCATCCGGTAAAATACCCAAATCAATCACAGCACAATTTAAGCGCTTGAGGCTCTGGATAAGCAAGGTGCGATTGCTGTTATAAATCTGCCCAGGTGCTAACGGTTGACCCGGCTCAACCAGCTCATCACCGGTTGATGCCACAGCCACTCGCAGTTGACGACGCACCCTTACCACCGCGCAACCTAACGAGGCAGCCATGGCCAATTCAATCGGCCCTAGACGAATACCTGCCGGCAAGATCTCATCACCGGGCAAGGCTTCTTGGCCTTTTGGCCGCACAAACTTAGCTGCTGGCACAGCCTGCACAAAACGCACCCTGCCGTCTTCCAGCTCTTGGGTATTTTCTTGCATTTCCACGGCATCCGCGCCTTCTGGCATCGGCGCGCCGGTAAAAATCCGAGCACAGCTACCTGCTGCTAACGGCTCTGGATTTTGTCCGGCAAATATTTTCTGACTAACGGGCAGCGCTTGCCCTGCTTGCACTTCAGCACTGCGTACCGCATAGCCGTCCATTGAACTGTTCGGCCAAGGCGGCATGGCAAATTGCGCCAACAACGGTTGTGCCAAGACGCGGTTTTCTGCTTCTACTAAAGCAAGCTCTTCAACCTCCAAGCAGCCTGCTGATTGCGCTTGCTCAAGTAGGATTTCCAGAGCCGTATCAACACTTAATAAACTCATTTAGTCACGTCCTGCGCAAGCCGTTTTCTGCCCTAGGTGAGCAACAAAATTACAGGGCTTATGGGTGGCATCTAGCTGTTGTAGCAAAATACCTTCCCACGCCGTGCGACACGCATTAGTCGAGCCAGGCATACAGCAAACCAGCGTATGATTAGCTAGGCCAGCTAGGGCTCTGGACTGAATCGTTGAGGTGCTGATTTCAATATACGACAGCTGGCGAAATAACTCGCCAAAGCCTTCAACATGCTGATCAAACAAGCAGGTTACCGCCTCTGGGGTACTGTCTCTGTCGGTAAAGCCTGTGCCACCGGTAATCAAAACCACTTGAATATTGTCACTGGCTATCCAATTCGCTACCTGCGCGCGAATCTGATATAGGTTATCCTTCAAAATCACACGCTCAACAACCTGATGCCCAGCATTGGTAAGCTGTTCAGATAAGTACTTCCCAGAGGTATCGGTATCTGCGGTTCGTGTATCACTGACGGTTAATACAGCGGCGTTTAAAGAAACAAATTGAGTGCTTGCGTGGCCCATACGAATACCTATAGTTGATTTATTTAGGCCAACATATACCACAAATCATCCAGCAAATGAGTTTTGTATGCCCAACGACCCCATATTCTCTAATTGTTCAATTGCCTTATTAGCTGGTGGGCGCGGCCAACGTATGGGCGGTCAAGACAAAGGCTGGATAATGTGGCAAGGACACGCACTGATTGAACATATGCACCGCGTGGTACGCCCACTGACCGATGATCTGATTATTTCCTGCAATCGCAATCATGAGCGCTACCAAGCCTTGGCCGATCAGCGGGTCAGTGATCCCTGTCAGGACTTCAGCGGCCCACTGATTGGTATCCTCAGTGCATTACAGGTCGCTCGCCACCCTTATTTGTTGGTACTGCCATGCGATGCACCAAGAGTTGATCAGGCGTTATTAACACAACTCTACCAACAAGCAGGCGAACGCCCGGTGTTGCTCAAACATCAGGGACACTGGCAACCGTTGTTCAGTCTTATTCCCTGCACGCAACTTAACGCCTTGCAAGACTTATGGAATGCAGGAGAGCGTAGCCCCAAACAGGCTTTATTACAGTTAAATCCTATTGCTATTCACTGTGCCGATGACGAGCAACGTCTAGCTAACTTCAATGAGCCCAGTGTGCTGCAACAACCGCTATTAATTGAGGAACCCCTATGCTGACTCATCTTGACGAACAGGGACGCGCCAATATGGTCGACGTCACCGACAAAGCCAACACCCAACGCGAAGCCACTGCCGAGGCTTGGGTGCGCATGCTTCCCAGCACCCTAGCGATGATCACCGACGGTCTACACCCTAAAGGTGATGTGTTTGCCGTCTCGCGCATAGCAGGCATCCAAGCAGCCAAACGCACCCACGAACTCATCCCTTTGTGCCATCCACTGCTGCTAACCAGCATTAAAGTACACTTAATTCCCCATGCGCCGGATCAGGTGCAGATTACCGCCACCTGCAAACTGGCTGGGCAAACCGGGGTTGAAATGGAAGCCTTAACCGCGGCCAGTGTTGCGGCACTTACCCTCTATGACATGTGCAAAGCAGTGGATCGCGCTATGGTCATCGAACGCATCCAGTTATTAGAAAAACTGGGTGGCAAGTCAGGCCATTACCAAATCGACAACCCAAGCTCACACCTTAGTCATGGAGAGCAGTTATGCTGACCGTTCAGTTTTTAGCCCGTTACCGTGAATCGCTGCAATGCGAGTCCGAGCAACTACCTTGGCAAGAACAATGGCAGACGGTTGACGACGTGCGCCAGTTTTTAATCGCGCGCTCAGGGCCGTGGACCGTACTGGAAGACCCGCGCATTATGTGTGCGCGCAACCAAGATGTGTGTTCCTTACAAGAACCGTTGCAAGCAGGCGATGAGCTGGCACTGTTCCCAATGGTCACTGGAGGCTAAATGCCATGAGTATTCGCGTACAGACTGCACCCTTTGATCCTGGCGCTGAGCTGAATGCTGTGCATGCTGGCGAACTCGGTGTTGGCGCGGTCGTCACCTTCACTGGCTATGTGCGCGACATCAACCAAGATGCCGCCATCGAAGAACTGTTTCTCGAGCATTTTCCCGGCATGACCGAAAAAGCCTTGGCGAAAATCCGCGACGAAGCACTGCAACGCTGGCCATTAATAGGTGCGCATATTTTGCACCGCGTAGGTCCGCTGTCCTTAGCCGAGCCCATTGTCTTTGTTGCCACTTCTAGCATGCACCGCTCAGCTGCGTTTGCTGCCTGTGAGTTTATTATGGATTACCTAAAGACCCGCGCGCCGTTTTGGAAAAAAGAACACACCACCACCGGTTCACACTGGGTTGATGGCCGCGATAGCGACACCCTCGCCGCCGCCCGCTGGGAAGCCGCCGATAAGGAAACCCGTTAATGTCAGTCTGCGACCAAGGTGCTCTGCACAGCATTGAGCAAGCCATCAGTGCGCTAAAAACCACACTCAAGCAAACAACCCGCACACAAACCATGGCGCTGCCTGCCGCCTTGCAACATGTTTTGGCGCGCTCGGTATATGCACAAGTAGATGTGCCCCAGTGGGATAACAGCGCAATGGATGGCTATGCTTTACGTGCTAACGATCTACAGCAGCCCGATAACAGCTTGCCTATTGCGGGTCGCATTGCTGCTGGCGATCTGCCTAAGCAAAACCTGCCTGCCGGTCACTGCATGCATATTCTCACCGGTGCACCGCTCCCGCTGGGTGCAGACACCGTTGTCGCACAAGAAAACTGCATCATCAGTCCGGAAAAAATTCAATTTAATAACTGCAAAGCAGGCGGCAATATAAGACGTCGCGGTGAAGAAATACAACAAGGTCAGTTATTGCTTGCAGCAGGTACTCGCCTGCGCGCACAGGAAATTGGCTTACTGGCCAGCCAAGGCTTTGCCGAAATTGAAGTATATACACCTTTGCGTATTGGTTTAATCAGCAGCGGCAATGAGCTATGCGAGCTGGGTCAACCACTGCAGCCCGGGCAAATCTACGACATCAACAGCTACAGCCTGCAAGCCTTGCTTGCAGGCCTGGGCTTTCAAGTGACCCATTACGCCAACATACCGGATGACTTACAGCAAAATATCGACAGCTTAGCTCAGGCCAGCAGCGAACAAGATATTCTAATTAGCAGCGGTGGCGTTTCTGTAGGTGAGGAAGATCACCTTAAAAAAGCAGTCAGTACGCTGGGGCAACTTAACCTATGGCGTGTCGCTATTCAGCCGGGCAAACCCCTAGCCTTTGGCACCATTGGCGAGACCCCGTGGATTGGCTTACCCGGCAATCCAGCAGCAGCGCTCATCACCGGACTCATCATTGCCCGCCCCGCACTGCTCCACGCTCAGGGCGCAACCGCTTGCAGTCATCAAACCCTGCATATTCCAGCTGCGTTTGATTGGAGTAAAGCCCGTCCGCGCCAGCAATACCTGCATGCACGCTTAGTGTTGCAAGAAAACGGACAGCTGCACGCAGAAATTCACCCAAAGCAAAGCTCGGCTATGCTAAGTGCCGCCAGCTGGGCGGATGGATTAGTAGAAATTAAAGCGCAAGCCACGGTTAACAAAGGTGACTTGGTCGGGTTTGTGGCCTATTCACAGCTGTTAGGTTAAATACCTGCTAGTTAGATTGCGGCAGCGTTTGCTTATCGAAACCGTACTTGAACCAACCAACTGTGTTGGTGCGCGAATGTGTAGATGTACACTCTGTGTCCACCCACACATCCAAGCCTTTACAACGAACAGCCAACAATCACGCTGGATGCTTTAAAGATCGCCGTCACCGCACTGCCTTCTGCAAGCGCTAAATGTTCGGCACTGTCATTGGTAATAATCACCGCCATGCTGCTTTCACCCACCGTTACCACCACTTCTGTATTTACTGCGCCTTTTTGCACACGGGCGACCGTGCCAGCAAACTGGTTACGTGCCGAGAAACGTACCTTTTCAACATCGCTCACCAAAATAATCGATGACGCTTTAATCAGAGCAAAAACCTCACGCCCCACCTCTAGGCTCAGCTCTTTCGTGCTTTCACTGGTGACGGTGGCGACAAGAGTTTGCCCGCCTGCCAATGCAATCTCAACAGCATCATTGGTTACCCCGGGCTGGATTGCTTTTACTGTGCCAAAAAACTGATTACGTGCACTGGTTTTCATAGATAGCCTCTTTAAAATAAATAAATCATCAATAATACTGCCAGTGTCCTGGCTAAGTTCTTGCAAAAAACGCTGATGCACCTGCTCGATGCGTTGAAAGTTACTGATTAATTGCTGGCCACGTTCGGTTAGGGTGGTGGAACCGCCACCCTTGCCGCCTGTAGTGCGGTGCAGTAAGGGTTCACCGGCGAGATTATTCATGTGATCAACGGCATCCCAGGCGGCTTTGTAGCTCATTTTCATGGACTTAGCTGCTTGCGAAATTGAACCCAACTCAGCAATTTTTGACAGCAAGTGAATACGTCCATGACCGCCCATGCTCTGTTCACCTGCAGTGATCCAGATTTGTCCCTGCAGCCCAAACTCAGTGTTGTCACCCATAGTATTACCCCTTTAACGTGCTACTTGTGCTCAACGCGCAGCCTAAAACGATTCGCTGTACCCTTAAGCTTATTCATGCACGGGCTTAATGTGCAGGCGGTGTCCAGCTCATAAATGCCCAGCGGGTTGGCTCGCCACCCTGCTGCGCATAGTCCGGATCGCGTTGATACCAAGCGCTGATCCTTTCTTCTTCCTCAGCGGTTAACTCGTTAAAACTCCAACGCACTTTATCCAACAACTCAGCCAAGCTATTGCAGCCGGCCAAACGACTGGGCGACTCAATGTAATCCAGCGTAGGGTAAAGATTACGCTGATACAGCATATTCATAATGTACATGTGATCGGGAAAACTGCGGTCTTGCCGACCCAGTAACTCTTCAATTTCGCGACTGACAAAACGCCCGCCAACTAACTGAGTCAGATAAATCTTCTTGCGTGCATGCTGATTAAGCTTATCCAGCGCAGCGTCCATATCAGCGACGATACTGGCACGCGATACTACCGCAATATCGCACACCGGTACTGCTGACCAATCATCTTCCCATGCGGCGAGAATTAGCCGTACATTATTTAACTGCAACTCAGCGGCGTTTTCCTGCATTGCATCGAGCATGCCTTGGCTATAATCCAAGCCGTACACCTGCTTTACTTGCGGCGCTAACGCCAAGCCTATGGTGCCGGGCCCACAGCCGACATCCAGCACGGTATCTTCGGCACCGCACTGCACACGCTTAACAAATTCAGTCCGGTAACCGCTGTCTAACACCTTGGTGCGCATATCCGCAGCCTTACTGTCCCACTCGCTGGGTGTTTTAAATACCCGGCCACTACGGGCTAAATGCTCACGGTACAACTGAGCAAAATCGATGCTTTTAATCATTAAACCAATCCCTTTTCAAGGCAGTCCAATGACTACCCAGACAAATAACTGTACCAAGGCTATCGAGCATTACTTTAAGGAGGCGCTGGTTTGATAGTCGCCAGCCATTGTTCAATCGCCTTGCGCTCTAAGGGCAGAGTCTGCGCTAATCCGGCAGAAAACTCATGCCAGTCATCAAGATAGCGTTCACTCACCAGCGTCAATACTGGGATCCCGGCGCTGATGAGCTGTGTAAACTCTTGGCTTAAGCCGCGCCCCTGAGCTTCACCATAACCAAAGCGATTAACAAAGACTAAATCAGGCTGTTCCTCAAGCGCCTTGCGCAAAACTTTTCCAGCTTCTGCCAGCCCTCCCATATCTAAACTACAGCCGCGCGAATCACGCCCTAAACACTGGGAAATCACAAAAACCTCTGCCGTATGCAAGTCCCGCAACTGCATGGGCAGAATCCCTTGCGGGTCCTTGCCCTGCTCGGTTACCAGACCACGCACGCGCCAACCCTGCTGCAGGCATTCTGCCAAGATAGACTTGAGCAATGCATCGCCCTGACCACCGCCATGATGAATAATTGCTGCTGCTGGTAACTGCATGAGTTGCCCCTTAATTTTAGATAAACGAACGCGGCGTATTGTTGGTTTTCATTGCTGAGGTTACGCAGTTTAACTGCAACCGTTAAGCTTTACTGTGCGCCAAACTGGTTGAGTCAACAATTATCAAGTACATTAGCTTGCACGTGACGGCTTCGCCGCTACTGCAAAATCTGTATGGGAGTAATCATATGCCTTCAGTTTTAATGGATGGCTTTGGTCGAAAAATTGACTACGTACGCTTATCGGTTACTGATCGCTGTGATTTTCGCTGTATCTACTGCATGGCTGAAAACATGACTTTTCTGCCACGCCAAAGCATTTTAAGCCTAGAAGAAATTGAGCGCTGCGCTAAGCTTTTTGTTGCCAATGGCGTGCGCAAGATCCGTTTAACGGGTGGCGAGCCTTTAACCCGCAAAGGCATTATTAGTCTGTGCGAGAAAATTAGCGCAATCCCGGGGCTAGATGAGCTGGTGATGACCACCAATGGCTCGCAGCTAACCAAATACGCCCAATCTTTAGCAGATGCTGGTGTCAAGCGGCTCAATATCAGCTTGGATTCATTGTGTCCGGATAAATTTAAAACCATGACGCGCACAGGCGAACTGCAGCAAGTACTGGACGGTATTCAGGCAGCACGCCGTGCCGGTTTTCAGCGCGTCAAAATCAACTCCGTCATTATCCAAGGCCATAACGATGAGGAGATTCTCGCCCTCACGGATTATGCCGTCGACAATCAACTCGATATCACCTTTATTGAGGAAATGCCTTTAGGTCATGTGGGGCGCTCGCGGGACGCATCCTTGTTCAGCAGCGATAAGGTACGTGACAATATTGCCAAACACTATGCACTACTGGACAGCTCCGAAAACAGTGGCGGCCCAGCACGCTATATGCGTTTAAAGGATTACAGCCACACGCGCATCGGCTTTATCTCACCACACACCCATAATTTTTGCAGCACCTGTAACCGCGTGCGCCTTACCGTTGAAGGTAAGTTATTACTCTGCCTTGGTAACGAGCACTCGCTGGATATGCTCAACCTCTTACGGGATCACCCCACCGATGATGCGCCAGTCCTCGCACAGGTGCAGCAAGCCTTACACAACAAGCCTGAAGAACACCACTTCAGCGCTGAGGGCGAAGTGCAGATCGTCCGCTTTATGAATGCCAGTGGCGGCTAGCACGTTCTAGACTGCTTAAGTTACACGGCAGCATTCCAGTTCAGATATCAACCCGGGCCGCGTAAAACACGCAGCGCTTTATTATGCCTTGTTGTACAGCAAGAATGCGCTCTAACACGCATGCGCCATAGAATCTTTGCACCTCAATTGCCCGCAAACCCACTCATCAAACCATTAGCCTACTAATAGTTAGGCTACCCACCCATCACAACTTCAAACTGCTGTCGATGATCTGCATCATTTTTTGATGATGTCGTTGTGATATACATCGTCATGCTCAATTAAAGAATCGTGAATATAAGGCAGCTAAGGGAGTTAGCCATGACAAATAAACGCAAAAAACTTTTTACCGCAGCAGCGGCACTCACCGTCATTGGTGCGGCAGGATTCTTTGTCCTGACCTCACCCTGGACATGGTCACTAACCCACAGCATTCCCCCAATTAGCAATGCCAAAGGTCCAGCTGACCTAGAAAACGGCCGTTTTGTTTTTGTTGCCTCAGACTGCGCTACTTGCCATGCAACTACAGGCCAAACTAACGACGAGCTTCTGGGTGGCGGCATGGTACTGGATACCGACTTCGGTAAGTTCCACATGCCTAATATCTCACCAGACCCAAAGTACGGTATTGGTACTTGGTCCCTAGAAGAGTTTGATCGCGCAGTACGCGAAGGCGTAGGTCCAAGCTCTATTCTTCCCGATGGCGTTAACCTTTACCCCGCCTTTCCATACACCTCTTATGTGCGTCTAAAACCAGAAGACGTACGTGACCTTTATGCATACATGATGACCCTGCCAAAAACGGACAAGGTCGTACCCAATCATGAACTCAAGTTCCCTTACAACATTCGCCGCGGCATTGGCGTTTGGCGCTTAGCTTTCCTCGATGACAAAAGCACCGACGAGATCGGCGCACAAACCAGCTCTTTACCGGCAGGTGTCGATCATGCCAAGTTTGAGCGTGGCCGCTACTTAGTCGAAGGTGCTGGACACTGCGTTGAGTGTCACTCACCGCGCACCTTTATGGGTAATATCCCCAGAAAAATGCGCTACGCCGGTGGAGCAAACCCTGAGGGCACAGGCCACTTCCCCAATATCACACCGGATGAAACAGGTATTAGCTACTGGTCTGCAGCATCAATGGCCAACTACCTGCACTCAGGTGTAAGCCCACTGGGCCGCTCTGCTGCTGGTGATATGGAAGAGGTGATTATGAACACCTCACAACTGCCGTGGGAAGAGTTGCAAGCGATGGCAACTTACATGAGGTATTTGCCTGCAGTAAGAAATCCAGCGCCCGGTATGCCAGCACCCAACTACACCGACGAAGTAGTAATGCTGGATACCGCACATGACACTCGCCCACCGATGCCCACCACCGCACCCAACAAAATTAATGTTGGTGATACTGTGTATGTGGTCGGCACTAAGTCGCTGTACACAACCGCAGATATAAAGTCTGCAGAAGTAGAGGACGGTAAGTTCCTTGGCGGCGCACAGGCAAAAGTTTTGGCCAAGCAGGGCGACAGTCTGCAGGTTGAGATCCGCGGCTGGCAGCCAGAAACCGCTCAATCGGTTATTTATCAAGAAATGGGTAAGCGAATTATTATGGCCGCCTTAGGTGACGGAGCAATAGCAGTTACGGAGCGCGAAGAAGCCCAAGTCGACCCAAGTACCGATCAGGTTTGGATGCCAGTTAAGCTTACTATCTGGACAGACGCCACCTCACTGAACCTTGAGCAAGATTCGCTTTGGCAATTCAGCGAAAGCGCTTATCAGTCAGGCTGCTCTTCATGCCACTCCCTATCGAGCAAGGAGCGCTACACAGCTAACCAGTGGATTGGAACCTTGGGCTCCATGAAGCGTTTCACCAGTTATACAGACGATGAGTACCGCTTGATTCTGGCTTATTTGCAAAACCACTCAAACGATGTGAGCTCTAGAGCGGGAGTGATGCAATGAGTCAGAACAGCAAATTAAATGTTGACGCAATCATTGTGGTAGCCGAATGGCTCAGCGAGCTGTTCGGCGCACCCGCAACCACTGAGCACATTACTCAAATTGCCACGTCGCAAGCGCAAGAGTCCTTGCAATGGATAGGCGAGCAATTAAATGCCAGCGCCCAGATACAAGCACTTAACGCAATCTTAACGCGCGATCATCCAGCGCCTCTTGCCGTGCACTTGCAACGTCGTTACACCACCTTGTTTGAGGGCATCTTCAAACACCGTGCCGTACTGCCTTATGAGAGTGCATGGCGTGGCGGTGACCTAGCTATTGCTGAAATGAAAGCCGTATTGCGCGCACTGGATGTACATGTTGATAAAAACTACCACGAACCCGCTGATCACCTCGCTATCGAATTGGCCGCACTCAGCGTTGCGTTACGCGACGAGCAGTATCGCCAAGCGGCTGAGCTAGTGGAACGATTAGAGGGATGGGTACCTAGTTTCAGTACTGCGTTACACCTACAAGATAAGGATGGGTTTTATGCTGCAGCCGCCGATCTACTGCTGGCTTTACTGCACAACGCACACAACGCGCTGGCACTGCATATCCCCAAACGCTACGAAGGAGAGTTCGCATGAACAATCAAAACGAAGAATCAACCAATACGATCGTAAATGGCATTACCACACCCACGCGCCGCCGCTTTTTGCAAGGCGTTGCTGCTACCGTAGCAGCGGGAACACTCCCTCTTTCAATGCAGTTTTTAAGCCGTGGAGCAATGGCTGCAACTGCCCAAGAAGAAATCCTTTCTGGATGTCACTGGGGCGTATTTAAAGGCATTGTTAAAGACGGTCACGCGATAAAATTCAAACCCTGGGAAGGCGACCCGCACCCCTCACCCATGCTGGAAGGAGTCAGAGACTCCATTTACTCAGCCTCACGCATTCGTTACCCAATGGTACGCCGTGCTTGGCTAGAACAAGGCCCGGGCGCTGATCCAGATGGCCGCGGCGATGGTGATTTCGTACGCGTCTCTTGGGAAAAAGCCATTGAGCTGGTTGCCGGTGAGATAACCCGTGTACGAGAAAAGCACGGCCCACACTCAATTTTTGCAGGTAGTTATGGCTGGAAAAGCCCCGGCAGACTGCATAACTGCCAGACGCTACTGCAGAGAATGCTCAACCTAACTGGCGAGTTCACTGCCAGTACCGGTGACTACTCAACCGGTGCCGCACAGGTGATACTGCCTTACGTATCCGGCTCACTGGAAGTTTACGAGCAATGCACCACTTACCCAGTGCTAGCTGAACACACCGAGCTAATGGTGTTTTGGGGCTGTGATCCTTACAACAACTCGCAAATCTCCTGGCAAGTTGCTGACCATGGTGCCTTTGCTGGCTTACAACAGCTCAAAGCCGCGGGTGTCGAAGTGATCAGTATCGACCCCGTTAAAACCCAAACCTGTGAATACCTAGACGGTGAATGGCTGACGCCAAGGCCGCAAACTGACGTGGCACTGATGCTGGGCATAGCGCATACGCTGTACAGCGAAGACCTGCACAATCAGAAGTTCCTTGACCGTTACACCAGTGGTTTTGAACAGTTCAAGCCTTACTTGCTTGGCGAAACGGACGGACAACCTAAGACCGCTGACTGGGCCTCAGCAATTTGCGGCCTTGAAGCTGAAACCATCCGTGATTTGGCGCGACGCTTTGCCAGCAAGCGCACCATGCTTGCTCTTGGCTACGCCACACAGCGCCAGCACCATGGTGAACAATCCACCTGGATGCTGATCACCCTAGCCTGTATGCTGGGTCAAATCGGACTGCCCGGTGGCGGTTACGGCTTGAGCTACCACTACTCATCAGGCGGCGCACCCACCCATGACAGCCCGATCTTAAGCGCTATTGATAATGCTTCAGGCGCTAAGTCTTCTGGTGCAGCCTGGCTAGCCAGTAGCGGCGCTGTCTCCATCCCTGTCGCACGCTTTGTTGAAACCCTGCTTAATCCCGGCAAGAAAATGCAGTTCAACGGCAATGAAATCGAACTGCCATTGATCAAAATGTCTTACTGGGTTGGCGGAAACCCCTTTGCGCACCACCAAGACCGTAACGAGATGCTCAAAGCTTGGCGCGAACTAGACACTTTCATCGTGCATGACTTCCAATGGACAGCAACCGCTCGCCATGCGGATATTGTCTTACCCTGCACCACCAGTTACGAGCGTAATGATATCGAACAGGTGGGTGACTATGCTCTCTCGCATATAGTAGCAATGAAGAAGATTGTCGAGCCACAGTTTGAGTCGCGCAATGACTTCGACATTTTTGCTGCCATTGCCGACAAGCTGGGCAAAGGTTACGACTTCACCAAGGGCCGTACCGAGATGGATTGGATTCGCGGATTTTACGAAGCAGCCAAAATCGAAGCTCGTGCCAAAGGTATGGAGATGCCCGTCTTTGATGTCTTCTGGGATTCAAACAAACCTCTAGCCTTCCCGCTGAAAGATGAGCAAAAGAACTTTGTTCGTCACCAAGCGTTCCGCGAAGAGCCTATTTTGAACGCCTTAGGTACCGCAACCGGTAAATTCGAAATTTACTCGCGCCCCATCGCAGCCTACGGGTATGACGACTGTCCGCCACACCCTACGTGGATGGAGCCCATCGAGCGTCTGGGTGGCCCAACCACCAAATACCCCCTAGGTATTGCAAGTAACCACCCACGCTACCGTTTGCACTCACAGCTGTGTGGTACATCGCTTCGCGAGCTCTACGCCGTGAAAGATCGCGAACCTTGCTGGATTCACCCGCAGGATGCGGCACCGCGCAACATTAAAAACGGTGACATACTGCGCGTCTATAACGACCGCGGTCAGATTCTTGCCGGAGCGATAGTTAGCGAAGATGTAATGCCGGGTGTTATCCGTATTCAAGAGGGCGGCTGGTTCGACCCACTGAATGCTCGCGAGGAAAATAGCCTTTGCCGCTACGGCGATATCAACGTGCTCACACCGGGAATTGCCACCTCAAAACTGGCACAGGCTAACTGCGGGCAAACGGGCGTAGCCGAAGTTGAGAAATACACAGGGGAGATACCAGAGGTGTTGGTGTTCTCACAACCTAAACCCATGGGCAAAAGAAAAACCAGCAACGAAACTGTTAGCTAAGTTTTTTCCCCACGGTTAAAACCACAACCACTGCCAGCTCACCTCGAACTTGCAGTGGTTTTTTTATTGCAATAGACACAGAATAATTATGCACACAGCACTTGCGGAACAAATTTAAAGAAGCGCTGAATAATATTAGCGAGACAAGCAGCGCCTCCTTAGCAGCAAGTACAAAATATTTTAGCCCTACCTATGGATTAGGCTCCTTAACCTTGCTCGACAATGCTATAGCTGTGGCTAATTAGCACACCGGCACGCTCCAGCATGATTGAGGCAGAACAGTATTTTTCTGCCGACAGTTCTACCGCACGCTTCACCGCGGTTTCTTTTAGCTGACTGCCTGTTACCACAAAATGCAGATCAATCTCGGTAAACACCTTGGGCTCTGTATCTGCACGCTTGGCTTTAATTTCCAACTCGCAACCGCGTACATCTTGTCGCGATTTACGCAGGATGCTCACCACATCAAAGCTGCTACAGCCGCCGAGCCCCATTAACAGCATCTCCATAGGCCTAGCTGCCAAATTATGACCACCCGCTTCTGGCGGGCCATCCATCATCACTAAATGTCCCGAACCCGACTCAGCCATAAACACTGTATTTTCTACCCATTTGACTCGTGCTTGCATTGTTCATCCTTTACTAAAAACTTAAAACCAAGATAAAGTAACATTTACTTGCTCTGCAGCAACACAAAGCATACCCCTTTGGTACAACTTACGGGCCAACAAAAACCATTCCATATTCTATATAAAGCACAAAATCTTGACGAAAGCCCTATTCCTGTGTCTAATTCTATTGGTTAACATAAAAGTAATATTTAAGGTTTGGTAAGATTTTTGTCAATAAGGACGTAATACTTCGGAGTTCAGTCTGCCAATTTCCCTAAGAAGCCTCTGAATAACTACCTGCGTAGCTACCACTGCGTTAAAAACGTACTCACAATCTTTAGATTGAACGTGCTTTAGCACGGCCCGAAGGGGGAGCGAAGCGAATAAAATGCTCGTTTACACATGTAAACTGCGCTTTTTCGTACGTTTTGACTCGCTAGCGCTCGCCCTTCGGGTCAGCCTTTGGCTGTTACTATCGTTGGTCGTTGCGCCTTGTGTTAGCGTCCTCGGTAACGTTATTTAGAGACTCCCTAACTTAAGTCATTGTCTGCCAGAAGCTGCTCCTTGCTTGGCTGCACTATTGAGGTTTTGCATGGTTGCTATCAATCTCCCACCCAAAATTAAAAATATCGATAAAGTACTTGCCCATTGCCACCGCAGGCGCTTTGCTAACAAAAGCACAATCATTTATGCCGGTGACCGTTGTGAGTCGCTTTTTTTTATTGTGCAAGGCTCAGTTACTATCCTAATTGAGGATGATGAAGGCAAAGAGATGATCATCGCCTATTTAAACCAAGGCGACTTTTTTGGTGAGCTGGGCGTATTTAATCCCAATAACGTCGAGCTGTTACGTAGTGCTTGGGTGCGCGCACGCACTGAGTGCGAAGTGGCGGAAATTAGCTATACCAAATTCAAAGAAATCGCTGCCCAAGAGCCTGAGATTCTTTACACCCTGGGCCAGCAAATGGCTGAACGCTTGCGTAACACCACGCGCAAAGTCGGTGACTTAGCATTCCTCGATGTTACCGGGCGCGTCGCGCGTACATTATTAGACTTATGCAAACAGCCTGATGCTATGACCCACCCAGACGGCATGCAAATTAAAATCACGCGCCAAGAAATCGGCCGTATTGTCGGCTGCTCAAGAGAAATGGTTGGCCGTGTGCTTAAAAACCTTGAAGAGCAAGAGCTTGTTCATGTGCGCGGAAAAACCATGGTGGTTTACGGCACCCGCTAAATCTAGCTGCTCACAAAAAGGCATAGTTGTTCGCTATGCCTTTTTTTATTGCTAGCGTTTGACGGGACGCTTTTGTAGCTTACGCTGCAAGGTACGTCTATGCATGCCAAGTGCCCGCGCTGTGGCGGAAATATTACCATCATGCTCACTCAGCACCCGCTGAATATGCTCCCACTGCAAACGATCCACAGAAATGGGGTTTTCAGGTACCAGATTTTCAATTTCTGCGCGATCAGACAGCAAAGCTACTAGCACATCATCAGCATCCGCTGGCTTGCACATATAATTCTGCGCACCTCGCTTAATCGCCTCAACTGCAGTAGCAATACTGGAATAGCCGGTTAAAATCAGCACTTTCATTTCCGGGTCTAGCTCCAATAACTTGGGCAACAATACCAGACCCGAGTCGCCTTCCATCTTTAAATCCAGCACGGCATATTCAGGCAAATCCTGCTTGGCCAGCATCAACCCCTCGTCGGCTGAGCTGGCGATAGAAACACGTAAACCGCGTCTGGTCATCGCGCGCGCCATGACCCGAGTAAAGGTTGTGTCATCGTCCACTAATAACAAATGCGGATGCTCATCACCATCAAATAAAACGTCACCACTCATAACTAACCCCCAGTTAAAACAAATCAGTTTGCAAACGCGGTAAGCACAACTCTGCCAAAGTTCCACCGCCTTCTTGGTTATACAATTTAACCGTCCCACCAGCACGATTAACGCTGGCTTGACTCAAAAACAAGCCCAAGCCCAAACCTTTTCCCTTAGTGGTAATAAAGGGCTTACCTAGCTGCTCAGCAATTTCCAACGGGACGCCTTCACCATAGTCGCGAATTGTTAGACGAATCCATTGCCTGTCCCATGTTAAGCGAATACTTAAATCTTCTGGGCACGCATCGGCGGCGTTATTGAGTAGATTTAATAACGCCTGGGTTAGATCGGCCGGCGGCATCACCTTAGGCACAGAGCCTGCACCCTCATAGCTGTAGGTAAAATTTGCTTCCGGACGCATCAAGTGCCAACGATTTAAAGCTTTTTCAAACCAATGCACCACGGATTGCTCCTCAACGGCCAAGCGTCGATCCGCTTCGGCAGCGCGCACTAAATTTTGTAAGGTTTCTTTACAGAGTAAGACCTGCTCTTGCAGCACCGCAATATCTTCCTGCAGGCTGGGCTGATTTTTATACTCTTGTCGTAACTCCGTTAACAGTACACTCATAGTCGACAGCGGCGTACCCAATTCGTGCGCGGCTCCAGCCGCCTGAGTAGCTACCGCCAGCAGCTGCTGATCGCGCATACCTTCTTCGCGCCTAGCCGCCCGAAACTCTTCTTGCTCACGCACCGCGGCTGCCATCTTGGTTACAAAAAACGTTATAAATGCCGCTGATAATGCAAAATTGGCCCACATGCCAAACAAGTGCAGGCTAATCAACAGTTCGTTAAATTGCTCACCGGCAATATGTAGCGGTCGATACCAAATCAGCAGCGCTGTATATCCCGTTAGCGCCAAGCCACTCAGAAAGACTGAATAAAACCAAGGCAAAGTTGCCGCGGCAATAGTTAGCGGCACCAAATAATAAGCAACGAAGGGATTGGTCGAGCCACCCGTGTAATACAACAGTCCACTATGGATAAGCAGATCAAAGGCCAGCTGAATCGCAAACTCTAGCTCAGTCACCGGCCAACTGCCGCGCAAACGCAGCACAGTCAGCACATTAACCGCGACTGACAATGACAACAGCACCACCAGCTGCGGCCAAGCTAACGGAAACCAATCACTTAGGTAAATGAAGCCTAAAGTGCCGGCTTGCGAACAGAACACCACAAAACGGATTAGCACTAACCGCCACAGGTTTTGTTTGCTCGCCGAGAGTAAATGACTAGGTGCTAGCATAGTAGTCCTTCAGATATTAAAAATCTTCGCGTTCCTAGTGTATAAGAGGTTACCTTGCTAAACATAGGCGCTGCAGCAACTGCGACTCTTAGTCTCAGCTGTATGGAACCTAATCAATAAACCCGCCTCATATTTATTGAAAAACCAAATAGAGAGTATGCAATGCACAAACAAAAAACCATTTTACATTTAGCTGTCTGCTGTGCACTAACCCTAGCGGCAAACACAGCTTTGGCACAAACCAATTACAATCAGGTCTCTCTGCGCGCGGAAGCCAGCGTTGAAGTGGCACATGATTTAATGCAGGTTGTTCTGTATACCGAAGAACAAGACAATGACGCAGCACGCTTGGCAGATAAAATAACTCAAACTCTTAACCAAGCCATCGCACAAAGCAAGCAGTCAAGTCAGGTCAAAATTTCTTTAGGCAGTCGTTACAGTCAACCTGTACATCAGGATAAATCGCAAAAAGTCATTGCGTGGCGTGAACGGGCCGAACTGCGCTTAGAAAGCACTGACTTTGCGCAATTATCGACACTGACGGGGCAGTTACTGCAAACACTGAGCATAGCCAGCATGCGCTTTAATATCGCCAACTCAACTCGTGTTGAACATGAGAACCAGTTATTAGGTCAGGCGATCGCGGCTTTTTCTGAGCGCGCCAAACTGACCAGCAAAGCACTGGGCGGTAAAGATTACAAACTGGTCAGCCTTAATCTAAACAGCCAAGGCGGCTATCAACCACCTATGTACCGTTCGGCGATGGTGATGAAAGCGCAAGCCGATGAGTCCTACAGCACACCAGAGATTGAGGCAGGCACCAGCGAGTTGAAAATGATCGCTGACGGGATGATCGAAGTGATTCATTGATAAACCGAGCAGCAACCTTCTTGTTATATAGAAGGTTGCTGACGTCGCTTAGGAAACCTCTGAATAACTACCTGCGTAGCTATCACTGCGTTAAAAACGTACTCACAATCTTTAGATTGAACGTGCTTTAGCACGGCCCCGAAGGGGGAGCGAAGCGAATAAAATGCTCATTTACTCGGTGTAAACTGCGCTTTTTCGTCCGTTTTTGCCTTGTGCTAGCGTCCTCGGTAACGTTATTCAGAGGCTCCTTAGATTAGATGCAGAATTGTTTTAGCGGCGGGAAACCGTTGAACTCAACTGAGCTATAGCTGGTGGTGTACGCACCGGTAGATAACCAGTACAGGCGATCGCCGCTGGCTAAATTCAGCGGCAAACCGTACTTGTAGTTTTCATACATGATGTCGGCGCTGTCGCAGGTCGGTCCGGCGATAACTACATCTTCCAGCTCGCCCTGTTTTTCGGTCCAAATCGGAAATTTAATCGATTCATCCATCGTTTCAATCAAACCAGAAAACTTACCCACATCAGTAAATACCCAGCGCTCTATCGCCATACGGGATTTGCGCGATACCAGCACCACTTCACTGACCAAAATACCGGCATTAGCGACCAAGGAACGACCCGGTTCCAGAATAATTTCTGGCATATCATCACCAAAATCTTCCTGTAAGAAACGGGTAATTTCTTCCGCGTAGGCGGTTAACGGATTGGTTTTAGTCAGGTAATTGGCCGGAAAACCACCGCCCAGATTAATCATCTTCAACTCAATGCCATCTTCTGCCTTCAAGCGGGTAAAGATATGTTTGACCTTGCCGATGGCCGCATCCCACACGCCGATTTCACGCTGCTGCGAGCCCACATGAAACGAGATACCGTAGGGCACCAAACCCAGCTCACGCGCCAGCACCAATAAGTCCATGGCCATATCAGGCTGACAGCCGAATTTACGCGATAACGGCCAGTCCGCCGAGCTTGAGCCTTCGGTCAAAATACGTACATAGACTTTTGAGCCCGGCGCGGCTTTGGCGATATTACGCAAGTCCTGCGCTGAGTCGGTGGCAAACATGCGCACGCCCTGCTCATAAAAATAACGCACATCACGGGCTTTTTTAATGGTATTGCCGTAGCTCACTTGCTCGGGCTTTACGCCGCAGGCCAGCACCTTATCCAGCTCATAGATCGAGGCGATATCAAAGTTAGCGCCTTTGTCATTCAACAGCTTAGTAATTTCTACCGCTGGGTTCGCCTTCACCGCGTAATACACTTTGGCGTAGGGGAAGTTGTCGGTGATATCGTCGTATGCACGGCTGATCGTGTCTAGATCAAGCACTACAAAAGGGGTTTCTTGCTGATCAGCAAAGGTTTTGATTTTCGCAAAAGTTGCGGGTGCGAAGTAGTCTTCCACGCGAATGGACATAGCAATTCCTCCGAACAGAACGCCAGATGTAGCTGTGAGCCACATGGAGCGTTTGTCTTGGTAAGTCGAAAAAAGGGGTGAAATAGAACGCTTAATCCGTTTCCCCACTTTGGTTCGCCTACTTCCCAAGGCATGTCGCCGAGGAGTAACAGCGGTAAAACCGCCAACCTCTCGTCGTCAGTACTTGAGCCGGATGGATCGTTTCAGCATGAGCGTTCGCCGCGCACTTTATGAGGTTTGCGCTATAAATGCAACAGCGCAGCGTACTGAATTTTCATAACCTTGCTTCCTACATAATAAAGCTACTTGCTACCCCGCATATTCTATTCAGCTATATCTAAGCAGCTTTATATTCCTTCAATTATCACAACAAATACAGCATAGTAACGGCATTGATTGGCGATAGAGGCAATGATCATGAGCATTCAACTAGGCGCTATCGCAGTAACGCGCCATGCAGCCTCACTTGCGCCTCACCGAACCACCAAACAAGCAAACCGCCACTCTGTACGCCACTTGAAGCCAGCGTGCAGGTGCAGGCACTGCTAAGGAGAACGCTGATGCGTATTGAAACCCAAGTGCGCTATCTGATTGTACCCGGCTGGCAAGGCTCTTCGGCTGAGCACTGGCAGTCACACTGGCAGCAGGTTTTGCCTGGCTGCAGCCGTGTTGAGCAGGACGATTGGTTATTGCCGCAGCGTCAAGCATGGATTGAGCAACTGGAACATGCAATTGCCGCTGATTCGCGCCCCGTGGTGCTTATTGCCCATAGCCTAGGCTGCGTAACTGTAGCGCACTGGGCGATGCAGGCAGCACCCAAGCTTTTGGCGCAAGTACGCGGCGCTTTATTAGTTGCGCCAGCGGATGTTGAGCGTCAGGACTGTCCCGCGGCTCTGCAGAACTTTGCGCCCATGTCTACCCAGCGCCTGCCATTTCCTAGCCTGCTCGTAGGCTCTACTAATGATCATGCAGCAGACGCACAACGCGCCCTGCTGTTTGCCAAGCACTGGGGCAGTGCCGCGGTAATTTTGCCCAACGCCGGACATATCAACGTGCAGTCCGGTCATCACCGCTGGGAGCAGGGTTTTGCTTGGCTGTACCAACTGCAAGAGCGCAGCGTGCAGTCTTTACAGCATTCAGCATAAGCGATGAACTGCACTCAGTATTAGCCTCTGACAAAGTCTCTGCGCAAGCCTGTATGCGTCAGCGGCCTAAAGCCGTTATAATGCGCGGCTATTTTCACTGGTTAAATTTAGAGTCCACGCTATATGAGTCGATATGCTGCTGAGGTTGCCAAACGCCGTACGTTTGCCATTATTTCCCACCCGGATGCCGGTAAAACCACCATTACCGAGCGCCTGCTGTTAATGGGGCAAGCTATCAGCGTGGCTGGTACGGTTAAATCGCGTAAATCCGACCGTCACGCCACCTCCGACTGGATGGCTATGGAGCAGCAGCGTGGTATCTCTATTACCACCTCAGTGATGCAGTTCCCCTATCGGGAGCACATGATTAACCTGCTCGACACTCCGGGCCACGAAGACTTCTCGGAAGACACCTACCGCACGCTTACTGCGGTGGACAGTGCGCTGATGATGATCGACGGCGGTAAGGGGGTAGAGCCACGCACCATCGCTTTGATGAATGTGTGTCGCCTACGTGACACGCCCATTATCAGCTTTGTTAACAAAATGGACCGCGACATCCGTGACCCTATTGAGTTGCTAGATGAGATCGAAGAAGTCCTTAACATTAAAGCTGCACCTATTACTTGGCCGATTGGCTGCTACCGTGAGTTTAAAGGGGTATATCACCTCGCCAACGACCAACTTTATGTCTATACCCCAGGGCATGGTCACGAGCGCACCGAAGAAAAAATCATTCAAGGACTGGATAGCGCTGAGGCCCGCGCACTGCTGGGCAATCGCTACGATGACTATGTAGAGGAGTTAGAACTGGTACAGGGTGCTTGTCATCTATTCGACCACGATGCTTATTTGCGTGGCGAAATGACTCCCGTGTTTTTTGGTACGGCGCTGGGCAACTTTGGCGTGGATCATGTGCTGGATGCCTTTGTAGATTGGGCACCTGCGCCCTTATCGCGTATGACGCAAGAGCGCGAAGTGCTGCCTTCCGAGGAAGTATTTAGCGGCTTTGTGTTTAAAATTCAGGCCAATATGGATCCACGCCACCGTGACCGTATTGCCTTTATGCGCGTGTGCTCGGGCAAATACGAACAAGGCATGAAGATGCGCCATGTGCGGATTAAAAAAGACATCAAGATTGCTGATGCCTTAACCTTTTTCTCCAGCGACCGCGAGCGTCTTGAAGATGCCTATGCCGGCGATATTATCGGTCTGCACAACCACGGCACCATTCAAATTGGTGATACTTTCAGTGCCGGTGAGGAGATGAACTTTATTGGTATTCCACACTTTGCGCCGGAACTGTTCCGCCGTGTGCGCTTAAAAGATCCACTCAAATCCAAGCAGTTACGTCAGGGCTTACAGCAGCTGGCCGAAGAAGGCGCAACACAAGTGTTCTTCCCCAAACGCAGCAACGATATTATTCTCGGCGCGGTGGGTGTTCTGCAGTTTGATGTGGTGGCTAGTCGCCTAAAAGAAGAATATAAGGTCGAGTGCCTGTACGAGCCTATCAACGTTTACTCGGCACGCTGGGTAACCAGTGATAACAAGAAAAAGCTGGATGAGTTTATGGATAAGGCGCACGAGCACCTTTCCATTGACGGTGGTGGGCACTTAACCTATTTAGCGCCCACCCGCGTTAACCTTAGCCTGATGGAAGAACGTTGGCCGGATATAGAATTCCACGCCACCCGCGAACACCATTAAGGTGCTTAATTAGCGCACCAACAACACATCACAAGGCGGATGCTCAAGAAAATACTGCGCTAAGCTACCCAGCAGTACATCCGCCAATACTCCACGACCATGCTTACCCACAGCCAAAAGCTGTGGTTTTTGCTGCTCCAGTATTTCACTGAGACAGCTATGCAGTTCCCCCTGATGCAACGCATGACTAATTGCTGGCCCCTGCGCTGGCATTTTCTTTTGCTCATCCACAATCAGCTGAGCAAACAACTCTTGCTGCCATTCATGCTCATCCGTATCGCAGGTATGCATGTGCGCATGCTCTAAAACATGCACCGCATGAATAGTCGCCTGCTCGGGCAGCAAAGCATAAGCGGCATGCAGTGCATTACAAGCACAGCGGGAGAAATCCATAGGTATCAAAGCTTGCTCATAAACGGCTGGCTCGGCACTAATTGCTAGCAAAACAGGCGCTGAACTACGCTGCAGCACGCGCTCCAACGTCGTACCAGTAAAATACTGCGGCGAGTCTTGATGGTGATCACCCATCACTAGCAAATCAACCGAACGTGCGCGCTGCTGCGCCACAATGCTTTGCGCAGGGCGACCAACAACGACAATAAGTTCAGCCTGAGCGCACAAATCTGCTATTTGCTGTTCGATAAGCTCTTGCGCGGCAACTTGATTTTGTTTCAGCACGGCTGGCGGTAAATGACTTTCCATTACATGCAAAATAGTCAACCGTGCCCCATGCTGCTGAGCCAAGTGCCAAGCTCGTTGCAAAGCAATATGCGCATGCTCACTCAAGTCATGCGCCACCATAATATGCTTAATACTCATTAACTAATTCACCCTTGAAGCACGCGAACACCGCGCATTACCTGCCTTAATTCGCGCGCCATTCTAGACCTGTACGGTGCAAAGTCCGGCGCGCACAAATTAGCTTTGTGTGCGCCGTAGTTCATCATCTGACTACTTAGCTGCCTCAAGTGCTTGGCTAAGATCGGCCAAAATATCATCAATATGCTCAATACCGATGGATAAGCGTACTAAGTCAGTGCTCACACCTGCGGTTGCCATTTCTTCGGGCGACAGCTGACGGTGGGTCGTACTGGCTGGGTGGCAAGCTAAGCTTTTAGCGTCGCCGATATTCACTAAGCGGTAAATCATTTGCAGGGCATCAATAAAGCGCGCACCTGCCGCTTCGCCACCTTTAATGCCAAAACACAGAATGGCCGAAGGCTTACCACCGTAGTATTTTTTCGCCAATTCATGCTCAGGATGATCAGGCAAACCCGCATAATTCACCCAAGCTACTTGTGGATGTGCTGCTAAGTACTCCGCTACTTTTTGCGCGTTTTCGCAGTGGCGCTCCATACGCAACGCTAAAGTTTCCAAGCCCTGCATAATTAAAAACGCATTAAAGGGCGACAACGCCGCACCCATATTACGCAAGGGCACTACACGGCAACGACCAATAAAAGCGGCTGGGCCAAAGGCTTCGGTATACACCACGCCGTGATACGACGCATCCGGGGTATTAAGTAGCGGGAAACGCTCTTTGTGCTCAGCCCAAGGGAATTTGCCGGAGTCCACGATAGCGCCAGCCAGAGTAGTACCATGACCGCCAATGTATTTGGTGAGAGCATGCACGACAATGTCTGCACCGTATTCAATCGGACGGCAAAGCGCCGGTGAAGCCACCGTATTATCTACAATTAACGGCACACCATGGCGATGTGCTGCCGCAGCCAAGGCTTCGATATCCACCAAGCTTCCAGACGGATTACCAATGCTTTCACAGAATACGGCTTTGGTGTTTTCGTCAATCAAGCTTTCCAGTGCGGCAATGTCATCATGAGGTGCAAAACGCACTTCAATGCCTTGACGCGGAAAAGTGTGCGCAAACAGGTTGTAAGTACCGCCATACAGTTTCGCCACCGACACAATATTATCGCCCACCTGAGCAATCGCCTGAATACTCATGGTAATTGCGGCCATACCTGAAGCGACCGCCAGCGCTGCCACACCACCCTCAATCGCTGCCACACGCTGCTCTAACACATCGTTGGTCGGGTTGGTAATGCGGGTATAAATATTGCCCGGCACCTTAAGGTTAAACAGATCAGCACCGTGCTGAGTGTCATCAAAAGTATAGGAAGTGGTTTGATAAATAGGGACTGCGGCAGATTTGGTGGTGGGATCAGATTTGTAGCCAGCGTGAATCGCAAGGGTTTCTAATTTCATAAGGTTTTCTCAGCGCATTATGGAGTTGGATAAAAGTACTCAAGCATGCCTAGACCAACGCTACGGGTCAAGTAAGATGAAAACCAATTTAGAAGTCTCTAGCCCCCCCTTTCTTAACTGCGCTTTTTGTTATGATGCACAACTTATTTATCTGAGATTACTCTTATGGCCACCAAGCCGACCATTTATAAGCTGCATATCGCTCTCTCTGACTTCAATCGCGACTATTATGATTCTGCTCATCTCACCGTTGCTTTACACCCATCGGAAACCTTAGAACGGATGATGGTAAGAGTGGTGGCTTATTGCTTAAACGCGCAGGAGCATATTACCTTTACCAAAGGTCTCTCAATGGTCGAAGAGCCTGATATCTGGGTGAAGACACTGGATGATCAAATTGCGTTATGGGTTGACGTAGGCGAGCCTGCAGCCGAGCGCATCAAAAAAGCCAGTCGCATAGCTACAAGGGTTAATGTGTATAGCTTCAATAGTAAATCTACTACTTGGTGGGAGCAGAATAAAAACAAGCTGCATCCCTTTAAAAATGTGCAGTTTTATCAGCTTGACTGGCAGCAAATTCAAACCCTAGCCTCACTGACTGAACGCACCATGAACTGGTCACTCAGTATTAGCGGCGATACGGTTTATATTGCCGCCGAAAACCAGACCTGTGAGTTAGTGATAAAAGAGCTCATTTAGTAGTTTAGATTTTGAAAATAACGGCCAGCCATAACTACCTAATAAATCCCGAATAGTGTTGCACACGAGCATTCAGGTAGAATGCGCAGCCGATACATTTTTAGGAACAGATTGATGACATGGCGTTACATTATTAAGCAGCTGGGCTTTCCACCATCGGGACTCATACTTCTTTTTTTACTGAGCTGGATGCTGCGCAAACATCTGCCACGCTTAGCGAGTTTTATTTTCCTGATTACCCTGACTGCCTTTTACGTGCTGAGCATTCCGCTGAGCGTCGAGCATTTCGCGCGCCATATAGAAACCGAAGTCGCGTTAACCGCTGAGCAATTAGAACAACTCGATCGGCACGCTGATGTGATTGTGGTGCTGGGTGGCGGGCGTGAACTGGCTGATGACGCTTGGGGCTCTGACCAGCCTTCGTTGTTTGCTCAACAGCGTTTACGCTATGCCTCACGTTTGGCTAAAAGCTCTGAACTGCCTATTCTGATTAGCGGCGGCCTGCATTTCGGTCAACCTCCCAGTGAAGCGCAAATTGGCAGTGAGACGCTGGCAATGGATTTCAATCTTGAAACCCATTGGCTGGAAGGCGAAAGCCGCACTACGTGGGAAAACGCACTCTACAGCGCCAAAACACTACAACCGCTGGGCATTAAAAAAATCGTTCTGGTGACCGATGCTTGGCATATGCCGCGTGCACGCTGGAGCTTTGAGCAACATGGTTTTGAAGTTATCAGCGCCCCGATGGGCTTTTTCAGCGTGCCACGCCAAAGACCAGCTTTTGGCTTGCTACCGGAAAGCAAAGCGTTTTGGCAAAACTCACTGCTGCTCAATGAATGGGTTGGGCAAAAACTTTACCTGCACGAATATCTAAAAAACAATTAAGCGTCCAGCGCAGAACCAGCGTCTACGAGGGAAATCAAGATCCACTTCATTTCCCTCAGACCCCTTGGTTAATGTATGCTAGGCAGATTCTTTTTGACCACTTTAAGCACATAAAATCATCATGCAAGAACAGTATCAACCCCGCGAAATCGAAACGGCAGCTCAAACCTATTGGGCTGAGAACAAGTCTTTTGAAGTTACCGAACAGCCCGGCAAAGAGACTTTTTACTGCCTGTCCATGTTCCCCTACCCCAGTGGCCGTCTGCACATGGGCCATGTGCGCAACTACACCATTGGCGATGTGATCAGCCGTTACCAGCGCATGCTGGGTAAAAACGTGATGCAGCCGATGGGCTGGGATGCCTTTGGCATGCCGGCAGAAAACGCCGCGATTCAAAACAAAGTCGCGCCGGCCGCTTGGACCTACGAAAACATTGAGTACATGAAAGCCCAGTTCAACCAACTGGGTTTGGCACTGGATTGGTCACGTGAGCTCGCCACCTGCAAGCCCGACTACTACCGTTGGGAGCAATGGCTGTTCACCCGCCTGTATAAGAAAGGCATTATTTATCAGAAAAAAGGCACAGTGAACTGGGACCCCGTCGATAACACGGTACTGGCCAATGAACAGGTGATTGACGGACGCGGCTGGCGTTCCGGCGCATTGGTGGAAAAGCGCGAGATCCCGATGTACTACTTTAAGATCACTGCGTATGCAGACGAGCTACTCAGCGGTCTGGACAAGATGACTGGCTGGCCTGAGCAAGTTAAAACCATGCAGCGCAACTGGATCGGCAAAAGCTTTGGTGCCGACATTGTCTTTGCTTATGACGCCCAATCCGTTGGCATCGAAGGGCAGCTCAAGGTTTACTCTACCCGTCCTGACACCCTAATGGGCGCGACCTATGTCGCTGTAGCCGCTGAGCATCCGTTGGCGCAGCGCGCTGCAACAGACAATCCTGCCCTAGCCGCCTTTATTAGCGAATGCAAAACCAGCTCCACCGCGGAAGCCGATATGGCGACCATGGAGAAAAAAGGCATGCCTACCGGCCAATTTGTGATTCATCCGCTGACCGGTGACAAGTTACCCGTTTATGTCGCCAACTATGTGCTCTGGGGTTACGGTGAAGGCGCGGTAATGGCTGTCCCCGCCCATGACGAGCGCGACTTTGAGTTTGCTAATCAGTATCAACTGCCGATTGTGCAGGTGTTCCGTTCTAATAACGCTGAACTACAATTTAGCAGCACAGAGTGGCAGGATTGGTACGCGGACAAAACCGATGTCGTTACCGTTAATAGCGGCAAATTCGACAATCTAGACTTTCAGGCAGCTTTTGACGCCATCGTCGCTGACTTAGAAGCCAAGCAAAGTGGTGAGCGCAAAACCCAGTTCCGTCTGCGTGACTGGGGCATTAGCCGTCAACGCTATTGGGGCTGCCCAATCCCGATCATTCATTGCCCAAGCTGTGGTGATGTGCCGGTTCCTGAAGATCAGCTCCCTGTGGTATTGCCAGAAAACGTCATCCCCGATGGCAGCGGTAACCCACTCGCTAAAATGCCGGAGTTTTACCAGTGCCAGTGCCCTAGCTGCGGCGCTGATGCGCGGCGCGAAACCGATACCATGGACACCTTTGTCGAGTCCTCTTGGTATTACGCCCGCTACGCCTCACCACAGAGCGAGCAGAACCTGGTCGACAAAGACGCGGCCAATCATTGGCTGCCGGTTGATCAGTATATTGGCGGGATTGAGCACGCTATTTTGCACCTACTTTACGCACGTTTTTTCCACAAACTGATGCGTGATGAAGGCTTGCTCGACAGCGATGAGCCCTTCACCAACTTGCTCACTCAGGGCATGGTGATTGCCGATACCTATTACCGCCTGCAACCTAATGGCGGACGTGTTTGGTACAACCCAGACGAAGTCGATGTCACCTACGATGCCAAAGGCAAAGCCACCGGCGCGGTTCTGAAAAGTGACGGCGAGCCGGTGGTCATCGGTGGCACCGAGAAAATGTCTAAATCCAAAAACAACGGTGTCGACCCACAAATCATGATCGACCAATACGGCGCGGACACCTGCCGTCTGTTTATGATGTTTGCTGCACCGCCCGAGATGAGCTTGGAATGGTCTGATGCGGGCGTTGAAGGCGGTAGTCGTTTTCTGCGTCGGGTGTGGCGCTTGACTCACAAACATGTGAGCCAAGGCTTGGGCGGTGCGCTCGATACCAGCAATCTGACGGGTGAGCAAAAAGAGTTACGCCGCGCCATTCACGCAGCGATTGAACATGCCAGCCGCGATATCAGCGAGCACCACAAGTTCAACACCGCCATTGCGCAGGTGATGAGCCTGATGAACGTGCTGGAAAAAGCACCCAATGCTAGCGAGCAAGATCGTGCCCTGCTGCAAGAAGGTCTTGAGTCCGTCGCGTTGTTACTGGCTCCAATTGCACCCCATATTTGCCATGCGATGTGGCAAGCGCTGGGGCATAGCACGCCTATTATTGACGCCAGCTGGCCCGTTGCCGATAAAACCGCCTTAGTGCAAGACAGCTTAACGCTGGTGGTGCAGGTCAACGGTAAGCTGCGCGGCCATATTGAGGTGCCAGCCAGCGCCAGCCGTGAATACGTTGAAGAAGCAGCACGCAACAACGAAAACGTACAGCGCTTCACCGAAGGTCTGACCGTGCGCAAAGTCATTGTGGTGCCCGGAAAACTAGTTAATATAGTGGCTAATTAGTCAGTCGCTGTTAATTGGAATCTGTTATTTGCACGAGTCGTTCACCTCAGTCACAAGGCGTCACTCCTGCAAATAATACTCACTTTTTACTCCTCAACACTCTAGGTACTCTATGCGCATCCAACACTTAGCTACCATAGCGCTCACCCTTCTGCTTACCGCCTGTGGTTTTCATCTGCGCGGCATGGGTAGTTTTGATTTTGCATTGCAAGAACTCCAGTTTATGTCTGCGGATAGCCGCGCACCACTAGCCAAAGCCTTAGAGTCGCGCCTTGAAGCTCAGGGAGTCGAACTAAACTCTGGTGCTCCTTTCACACTATTTTTAGAGCGCGAAGAACATACACAAAGAGTCGTCAGCTATACCGCTGGTACACGCAGTGCTGAACACATGCTCACCAGCTCGGTTGACTATGCTATTCGTGCCGGTGACTTGCCTGATTTAATGACCGGCACCGCCGAAGTTCAGCGTGTTTTATCCTTTAACCAAAATCATGTTTCCGCCTCTAACGAAGAAGCTAACCTGCTGCGCAACGAAATGCGTAATGAGCTAGTTATGCAGCTGATGATGCGCTTGCAAGCCATTAAGCCTGAGCAGCTCGAAGCACTCAGAGCCACAGCACAGGCTCGAGCCGATGCGGACGCTGAGGCCAGACAACAAGAACTAGAGCGCCTGCAACAAGAGCTAAATCTTGAACCGCTAGCCAAATAAGCAACCTATGCGCCTTTACCCGGAAAAACTAAACGGGCAGTTAAAAAAACAATTACTGCCCATTTACCTCATCAGCAGTGACGATCCTTTGCTGCAACAAGAGGCCAGTGATGCCGTGCGCCAAGCCTGCCGTGAGCAGGGTTATACAGAACGCCAAGTGTTTAGTGTGGAGCGTAGTTTTAACTGGAACCAGCTACGCGAAGCCAGCGCCACACTGTCACTCTTTGCTGAAAAGCGCATTTTAGAATTGCGCATCCCTTCCGGCAAACCCGGCGACCAAGGCGCTATCGTGCTGCAGGAATACTTAGCACGCCCCGCAGACGACACCGTGCTGCTAATTACCTTGCCGCGCTTAGACGGCAGCACACTGAGAACCAAGTGGGCCAAAGCTCTGCAAGAAAGCCCTATCTGCGGCTTTGTGCAAATCCCCGTCATTACGCCAGAACAGCTTCCGCAATGGCTTAACCAACGCCTACAACAAAAAGGTTTAAGTGCTGACGCAGAGGTTTTAGAACTCATCAGCGACCGCGTTGAAGGCAACTTACTGGCCGCCGCGCAGGAAATCGAAAAACTCACTCTACTTACCGATGCCAAGCATTTGGATAGCGCCACCGTGCAAAATGCCATTGCCGATAGCGCTCGCTATGATATTTTCACCCTGACTGATGCTGCTTTAGCCAGCGACACCGCGCGCAGCCTGCGTATTCTCAGTGGTCTGCGCGCCGAGGGCAATGAAGTGCCGGTTATCTTGTGGGCGCTAGCACGAGATATTCGTCAACTCAGCTTGTTTGCTGCACAGATGGAACAAGGACAGGGTATGCAGCAAGTGACCAATAGAGTCTGGCCCGCATCGCGCAAACCCATTATCCAAAAAGCCCTGCAACGTCATCCAACCCAGCATTGGCAAAAGCTACTGCAAGATGCGCAGCTGATAGACGAACAAGCCAAAGGCCAAGCACCGGGCAGTGCTTGGATAAGCCTAGAACAGTTGTTGCTAAAGTTTTAGAGTATAGGCGAAAGAATATTCGCCGCTCAGACTTCCAACAAGAAAGTGACCGGCCCATCATTGGTTAAACTAACCTGCATATTGGCACCGAACTCACCTGTTTCGATATGAGCGTGTGCAGCTTTCGCCATAGTCACCAGCTTATTAAACAGCTGCTCTGCTTGCTCAGGTGCTGCTGCCGTAGAAAAACCAGGGCGCAAGCCGCTACGTGTATCAGCCGCCAAGGTAAACTGAGAAACCAGCAACACACCACCTTGAATATCTTTAACTGATAAATTCATCCGTCCTTGTTCATCAGCAAACACGCGGTAATTAAGCAGTTTATTGAGCATTTTTTGCAATTGCTCAGTACTGTCTTGCGGCTCTATACCTACCAGCACCAAGAGCCCTTGTTCTATTTCACCCACCACGTGCCCAGCCACCTCTACTTTGGCGCTGGACACGCGCTGCAACAAAGCTTTCATTACTTAATTAGATCTGGGTTTTCCGGCGCCCACTCAAGGTGGTATTGAGTAATGCGCTCCACTTCTTCTTTAGAACCCATGTAAACGGCTACGCGCTCGTGCAAAGTGCCGGGCTGAATATCCATAATGCGTTCATAGCCATTGGTGGCCGCACCACCGGCTTGCTCGACAATCATCGCCATAGGATTGGCTTCATACATCAAGCGTAATTTGCCGGGCTTATCTGGCTCACGCTTATCCCACGGATACATAAACACACCACCACGCACTAAAATACGGTGCACATCAGTGACCATGGCGGCAATCCAGCGCATGTTGTAGTTTTTCTCTAGCGGTCCTTCTTCACCGGCACGCATTTCATCTACATAGCGTTTCACCGGCAGCTGCCAATGACGCTCGTTAGACATATTCAAGGCAAACTCCGCAGTTTGCTTTGGAATTTGCATATTGTCGTGGGTCAGAATAAACGAGCCCAACTCGGTATCTAGAGTAAAGCCTTTAACGCCATTACCCAGCGTTAGTACCAACATGGTTTGCGGGCCATAAATGGCATAACCAGCAGCTACTTGCTTCGAGCCTGACTGCAAAAACGCGTCATCTGCCAAGTCACCACAGATATCTTCACGCTCAGGACAGGTAAGTACCGAGAAGATGGTTCCTACAGAAACGTTCACATCAATGTTGCTCGAACCATCCAGTGGGTCAAACACCAACAAATAAGAGCCTTTAGGAAAACAGCCCGGAATCTGGTACGGCTCATCCATTTCCTCAGAAGCCATAGCAGCCAAGTGACCGCCCCACTCGTTAGCTTCCAACAAAATCTCATTGGACAGCACATCGAGTTTTTTCTGAATTTCACCCTGAATATTTTCCGAGGTCAGACTACCTAGTACTCCACCCAGCGCACCCTTAGATACCTGGTGGTTAATCATTTTACAGGCGCGCGCAACAACCTCGATCAAAAAACGTAATTCAGCTGGTGTTTGGTGCGAGCGTGTTTGCTCAATAAGAAAACGACTTAGACTTGTGCGAGAAGACATAACCGGCCTCAGTGTTAAAAATGTGCTAACAGTTTAACGCTTTAGTAAATACTTTGCTGCTTTTAGATCGCTGCATGCTCTACATAAACACAGCAAAGCCTCATTTTTACTACTCAACCTGTGAACCAATACCTAGTATTGAATAGCATAGATTTACAGTTTAAAGATACCGTCTAGAATGCGCCCGCACTATTTATGAGCACACATAGCACGCAAATATCTAGCCAGTCGCTGCTCGCATACAACTAAAGCATTTGTTGACATGCATCAAAAGCTCACTCGACAACTTATCTGACACTTAGTGCCACTCACACAACATCCCTCAAATGCATTATGGAGAACATTATGCGTAAAACACTATTAGCAACTTCTTTATTGGCTGCAGCAGTTGCTGCACCTTCAGCCTACGCACACCAAGCAGGCGACATTCTGGTTCGTGCTGGTGCGGTGCATGTGTCAACTCACGAAAGCTCGTCCAAAATCAAAGTTAACGGTTCAGCTGTACCGGGTTCAAAAGCCACGCTAAACAATGATACCCAGCTAGGTCTTAACTTTGCTTATATGGTTACTGACAATATCGGTGTTGAACTGCTGGCTGCAACACCATTCAAACATGATGTAAAAGTAAAAGGTGTTGGGCCAGACTTCAAGCTTGGTACTATTAAGCACTTGCCACCAACCCTAAGTGCAGTTTACTACCCAATGGCTAGCGGTTCTGCTTTCCAGCCCTACGTTGGCGCTGGTATTAACTACACTTGGTTCTTTGATGAGAAAGTAAGCAGCGGCGCTAAAGCTGATGGCTTTAGAAATCTAAGCCTTAAAAACTCCTGGGGCTTGGCGGCACAGGTTGGTGCGGACTACATGCTAACCGACAACATCATGATCAACGGTCAAATCCGTTATATCGACATCGACACTACAGCCAGCGTTAATCTAGGCCCTAACAAAGTAAAAGTAGACGTTGATGTTAAGCCATGGGTTTACATGGTAGGCGTTGGTTACAAGTTCTAATCAGAACCTAACCCTCCAAAAAACAGGCGCCTTGTGCGCCTGTTTTTATTTGTCACCCTAAAATGCGTGCCGTGGGATTCCCTGCAAAAGTTTCTTCGTCGCGGGCAGTAAACAAAGCGCACGCAGCAGCATAAAGCTTAGAAACGCCAGCCATAAACCATGATTACCTAACGGCTGCAGCAGCCAAGCTATGGGCGCACTAAGTACAACCGCAACTAACATACCATTGCGCATTTCCCGCGCTCTACTCGCGCCAATAAACAGCCCATCCAGCACATAACTCCACACAGCAATCAGTGGCAACACGGCCAAGTAAATCAAATACTCTTTTGCAATCGCCTGCACGGCCTGCATGCTGGTTTGTAGCGCAATAAAATAATCACCCATCAGCATAAACAGCAGCGCAAAACCCAGACTAGCCAACAACGAATAAAGCAACGTCAGCAATAACGCCCGCCTTAGCGCCAACCCATCACGCGCACCTATTGCATGCCCAGTGAGCGCCTCTAAAGCATGTGCCAAGCCATCCAAGGCAAAAGCCGTTAGCATAAGTCCATTAAGCAGCAGCGCATTAGCAGCAACAGTGCTATCTCCTAAACGTGCACCCTGAACGGTGACCATAAAAAACACCGCCTGCAAGGCCAAGCTGCGCAGCAAAATATCTCGATTGGCCGCCAATAATGGTCGCCACTGCTGCCAACTCAGCAATCTTGCCCAGCCCGCAACAGCCGGGTGTTTGCGTAAATAGCCCGAGGCCAAAATCAAACCTGTGATTGCACCCAACCATTCGGCGATAACCGACGCTCTAGCTGCGCCAGCCACTTCCCAGTGCAAACCTAAAACAAAGTAAATATCCAAAATCACATTGCAAAGGTTGGCTGCTAATAGCATCCACAAAGCCGCACGGGCATTTTGCACACCCAACAACCAGCCCGCCAACACATGCATTAATAAAGCGGCTGGCAACCCCCACAGACGAATCTGGAAATATTCCCGCGCGGTCGCGTGCAAGTCAGGACTGGCATTCATTAGCTGTAAAGCGCTATCCGTCAGAGGTACTGCAGCGCCCACTAGCATCAGTGTTAGCAGCACACCCAAGATAAGGCTTTGCCACAGAATCAACCGCAACAACGCAAAGTCTTTTTGCCCTGCTGCTTGCGCGGCGAACCCTGTACAGGCCATACGCAGAAAACCACAGACCCACACCAGCAAGGTATATAGACTCGCACCTACCGCCACCGCACCCAATTGATAGGCATGGGGCAAGCGCCCAATCACTGCAGTATCCACCAGCGACACCATAGGCACCGACAGGTTACTGAGAATCATGGGAATGGCTAACGCCCACAAACGTTTACGCGTCTGGTCATGCTGCCACGCATCCAATAAGGCTGCTTGCCAGCGCACTAGGATGGATTGATTTTTAGGTGATTGATTCATGAACGCTACAGATTATAAAACAGAGTCCCGCACCATCTTTTGCCAATCTAATACCCAAGCTGGCAAAGGCTGACTTTTACCTTTCAAGACTAAATTTTCGACTGGATAACAGGGCAACCTATCTTTAACCGCCTTATAGGTGGCTTCGCCAATAAGGATATCAACTCGCTGACAAGGGCGCTGCGCTGCTGGCAGTTGCTGCCATTGTTGTTGCACTTCTTTAGTGGCGCTTTCTAAACGTGCGGCAATATTAACCGCATCACCTATGGCTGTGTAGTTAAAACGCCCAGCTGCACCAATATTGCCGACAATCGCCTCACCGGTATTAATACCGATACCCATGCGTAACTGGCGTACTGGATCATTGGGCCAACGGCGATTAAATTTCTCTAACGCCTGCATCATGGCAGCGGCGGCCAAGCAGGCATGATAAGCGTGATCCTCATCGGCTAAAGGTGCATTAAACAACGCCATCACTGCATCACCGATAAGCTTGTCCAGCGTGCCCTGATAACGATGCAGCCGGTTAATCATTAAGCCAAAATACGCATTAAGGTGCTGCACCAGCACCTCAGTATCCAGCGCTTCGGTGGTCGGGGTAAAGTCGCGCAAATCCGTAAACAAAGCGGTTATTTGCTGGCGCTGACCACCCAAATGTAAGTCATCACCCTGCTGCACCAGCTTATTCACCAACGTGGGTGCTACATAACTACTAAAAGCATTGCGCAGATACCGCGTCTCCGCTGTATTGATTTTAAATAACCAAGCCTCGCCCAACACCAACCATAAAAACAGCAGGACGATTGGATAAAACACTTCCAACCATAGATTAAAATACTTGTACGCCACCAAACCAAGTACACATAGGGCAACTGCCTGCAAACCCCACACTGCAATTCTGACTACGGGCAAACTCAGCTGCCATGTCCAGATCCCTATTAACAGGCTCACGCACATTAGTGAAAACAACTGCAGCCCATTAATAGGCGCCAGCAAGCTGCCATCTAGCAAATTCCCCAGCAGGGTTAGATGTATCAATGGACCTGGTATTTGCCCTAATGGAGTGGCACGAATATCAGTGACACCCGCCTCGCTAATACCCACCAGCACAATGCGACCAGCAACACGCTCAGGCTGCCAGTCGTCTTGCATTAATTCAGCAAAGGTTATTCGCTGCCAGCTGTCAGTAGAGTAAAAATTTAAACGCAGTCGCGCCTGCGCATCCACAGGTAAATGCTGTGCGCCTAGAGATGCATGTTCGGCGCTAAGCTGCACATTTTGCTGCTTGGCTAAGCGCCACATTTGCACCGCTAGGTTAGGCAGCACCAAATCATGCACTCGAAACGCAACAGGGTAATGGCGAAACAACTGATCGTCATCGGCGGTAATGTTCAGCGCCGCTAATAACGGCAGCGCCTCACGGATTTGCTGCGTAGGCAATTCAATACGTTCGCTCGCAATAAGACCGCTATGTTGGACACCTAATAAGGCAGAGTCAGCCAAGGTGCTCCAAGCCGCCTCATCCAGCGCAGAATTCATCGGCCCATTAAGAAACAGGCCACCAATAACCGGCAACTGCGCCAAGGTTTGTGTAAGTGCTAAATCGTGGCGCGCCCTAGTCGCCTCAGAAAACAGCATATCCAGCCCGATCACTTCCGCCTGTTCTAAACGCTGTAACCCTTGCGCTAAAACACTGCGCCGCCACGGCCAACGCCCAAATTGACGGACGCTATCATTTTCAATTTCAAGAAAAACCAACTCTGGCGGGGGCTGCCGCGAATTAAAGTTGTAATAGATATCGGACAACTCAGCGGCCAATGACTGCACCAAAGGTCGAGGGTTTTGTGCAATCGCATACATCAGTAGCAGCAAGAGAAACGCCAGCCCATATAAAACCAGCTTGCCGCGCAGCAGCTGTTTTAATTCAACCATTGTGTCAGTTCGTTGTGTTGCTGCTCAAGCTCGTCGCTGATGGGCGCTTCAAGGGCAATATTTTGCGCATCGCGCGCGCCCAGTGATAGCTGTAATCCCTCTTGCAGGGTAATAGCCTGGACAAAAGCGGAGAACTCGGCGCGCCGCTGCTCGGCGAACTGAGCAAACTCCTGTCCACGAGCTTTAACAAACTGTTCAAACTCAAGGCGTTCTTGCTCGCTAAGCCCCAGTACGTCAGTGTTCGGTTTGGTTTGGTAATACGCCATTTCCTGCTTATCTTGGCGCTGCACCTCAATCAAACCGCGAATCAATGCCACCTGATTGTTTTTGTCTTGGCTGGTCAATAAAAACCTTGTGCCTTTGACACCAATCACTATTAAGGGCGTATGCGCCTGCAGCTCTTGTCCCTTTGCTTGGCGTTGCACTTCAAACAATGCACTACCTTCATCCAAATTTAATTGCTGTGCCTGAGTGATGGTTACTTTACTGCTGCTATCCAACACCAACTCGCCCGCGCTATACGAAATTAACGCTTTGCCATTGGTTAGCGTAAAAACCTGATCACCTGCACATAAAGCATGGGGAATCTGCACGCTACGCAAAGGAAATGCAGCCTGCGTTGGCTGCACTTTAACGATTCCTTCGATGCGCTGCAGCGTTGCAATAGCCTCACACGGCTGGGCATGGGCAACACTCAGCACGCTGGACACTATAAAAAACAGCGCCAGCACTGTCCCTCGCTTTATGTGTTTTTCTCTAATCTCTAGCATGCTTAATTCCGCTGCATATCACGCACAAGATAGGACAAGGCTTGCGTCAGCTCTTTAGCAACATTGGGCTGACGGGCAATGCGCAACAGCGGCGTCGAGCTGGCTGCATGCGTGACAATGCAATCGACCTTATTAGCAAAACATTCATAACCAAAAGATGAGCTCATACCAAACACATTAATAGTGCGGGAACGCACCTGCAGCTGCCCTGTTTGCACGGTACGCGTCTGCTCGCGAATCGATAGCTCACCATGTTTTACCACGCTTATGCTGTAAACTATGTCTTGTGGATTGCGATAACCCACCTGATAACCCGACAGCAGCGCATGCTCTTTTAGCAATAAATTAATCTGTGCCAATAAAGCTGTACGCTCATCTTGGATGGCCTGTAGTTGCATGATTGAGTCAAGATACTGCTGGCGTTCACTGCCTTCCAATACCGACACTTCTGCAGCAGTGGCTAGCGGCACGTACAAGAATAATGAAAAGAAAATAGGTAAGAGTTTACGATAGCTACGCATAATGATTTCCCTGTTAAGTAAAACGACTTAGGCGTTATTTAGTGCAGCAAAGAATACGGTATTGCATCGCAGAAGACAGTGATTGCGCACAAAATATCAACAAGACGTGACCCTTGCGTCATCTTTTTGTATCGTGTCGCCTATTAAAATCGAGAGATAACTATGCAAACACCATGGATAATAGGTTTAACCGGCGGCATTGGCAGCGGCAAAAGTGCTGCAGCTAAAGCTTTTGCCAAGCTTGGGATTCACACAGTAGATGCTGATGATGCCGCGCGCTGGGTAGTCGAGCCAGGGCAACCGGCGCTGCAGGCTTTGGTCAATCACTTCGGTGAAAAAATACTGCATGCAGACAGCAGTCTTAACCGGGCCGCTTTGCGTGAGTTGATTTTCGCTGACCCTGAGCAACGCCTGTGGGTTGAGCAGCTTCTGCACCCTTTGATTCGCCAAGCTATTGAGGAAAGCCTTGCGCAAGCACGCTCAGCCTATGCCTTGCTGGTTTCGCCACTGCTGATAGAATCAGGCCAACATCAAAGGGTCGAGCGCGTCATTGTCGTTGATGTGCCAACCCATCTGCAGGTTGAACGTACGTTAGCGCGCGATAAAGTAGATGCTGAGCAAGTGCAGGCTATTCTGGCGGCACAAATGCCACGCGAACAACGCTTAAGCTATGCGGACGATATTTTAACCAATCATGGCGACCTTAACGAACTTGAAACACAGGTTGCCCAATTGCACAAAAACTATTTACAGCTTCTGGAGAACCCACATGACTAAGTCACTGAGTATAGCTTGCCCCAAATGCAAAAAACTCGTTGAGTGGAGCACAGACAATCCGCACCGACCTTTTTGTAGCGAACGCTGCAAACTAATCGACTTTGGTGCTTGGGCTAATGAAGAACACAGCATTCCGGGCGAGCCTGATCTTAACGATTTATCTTCCGATTATGGTGATGAGCAGTACTAGCTTGCTGCTTACATCCAGCCATGCTCCACCATAGATAAAGGCTCACCGTCACCAACAATAAAATGATCCAGAATGCGCACATCAATCAGCGCCAGCGCTTCTTTTAAACGCTCGGTCAGAATTTTATCCGCCTGACTGGGCTCAGATACTCCGGAAGGGTGATTGTGGGTCAGAATAAGCGCCGCCGCATTATGCGCTAGTGCGCGCTTTACGACTTGACGCGGATACACGCTAGCACCGTCAATAGTGCCGTAAAACAAGACCTCAAAGGCTAACACGCGGTGCTTGGTATCCATAAATAAACAGGCAAATACCTCGTGCGGTTCATGGCGCAGCTTGGCCTTAAGAAAATCCCTCACCGCCTGCGGGCTTTCTAGCGCAGATTCGCGCTGGATGGTTGCTGCAAGATGGCGTCTACCCATTTCCAGCACCGCTTGTAACTGAGCATATTTGGCTGGCCCCAAACCCATATGCTGGGTAAATTCATCTAGGTTTGCTTCCAGCAACTGCCTTAAGCCACCAAACTCAGTCAACAGCCTGCGCGCTAATTCTACCGCGCTACAACCGCGTACACCGGTGCGCAAAAAAATAGCCAACAACTCTGCATCAGATAACGACGTCGAACCCTTAGCTAACAATTTCTCACGTGGGCGTTCCTGTTCTGGCCACAGCTTTATACTCATCATCACACTCCTTTGCGAACAATCTCTTTACGCAACCCAAATACCACAACAGCCTTACATAACTTTTTAGTAAACCAACCCTGTATCAGGGTATAGCTCTAATCACGCAAGAGTTGCGCTCTAACACCTGCGCCAATCAATACAGCAACAGTGAGTCCTTAATCAGCAACAGTGAGCACTTAATCAGCAACATTCATTTCATACTTTATATGCTATCTTAGGCCGGTAATTTTTCTTTGCCATTTTCTTCCTGAGCTATTAGATAAAACCATGCAACGGCTGTTTAACAAACGAATTATTCTTGGAATTGGCGGCGGTATCGCTGCTTATAAAAGTGCTGATCTAGTACGTCGCCTCAAAGATCATGGTGCCGATGTGCGCGTGGTAATGACCCGTGGAGCGCGTGAATTCATTACCCCGCTCACTCTGCAAGCCTTATCTGGCCATCCAGTGCATCTGGATCTGTTAGATACCGCTGCAGAAGCCGCCATGGGCCACATTGAACTGGCGCGCTGGGCGGATTTAGTGATGATCGCGCCAGCAACGGCTGAGCTAATTGCTCGTCTTGCACTTGGCAATGCCAATGACCTGCTCACCACGCTGATTCTTGCCACCGATGCGCCCCTTGCGATCGCACCAGCCATGAATCAAGCCATGTGGCGTGATCAAGCCACGCAAGACAACATCCAGATCTTGCAAAAACGCGGTTATAGCATTCTTGGCCCAGCCGCTGGCAGCCAAGCCTGCGGTGATCTGGGTTTTGGGCGCATGCTTGAGGCTGATGAGCTTGCCCATGCTGCTGCGGATAGCTTTCAGCGTCTTACCCTAACCGGCAAACACGTGTTGGTTACCGCAGGTCCAACGCAAGAAGCTATCGACCCAGTGCGTTATATTACCAACCACAGCTCCGGCAAGATGGGTTTCTCCATTGCTCGGGCCGCAGTGGAAGCCGGCGCGCGCGTCACCTTAGTCACGGGTCCAGTGCAGCAACCGACTCCAGACAGAGTTGAGCGAGTCAATGTAACCAGCGCGCAAGAAATGCTAATTGCCTGTGAAGCGGCCATGCCTTGCGACATTCTAATTGCTGCCGCCGCAGTAGCTGATTTCCGCCCAGAAATTTATACCGAACATAAGCTTAAAAAAGATACCGACACCGATGATGGTTTGATTCTGCGTCTGGTACGCAACCCAGATATTCTCGCGACTCTAGCCAAACGAAGTGATCGTCCCTTTTGTGTGGGCTTTGCCGCAGAAACCCAGAACATTTTGCACTATGCTGCGGGCAAGCTAAAAAGCAAAAACCTTGACCTAATAGTGGCTAACGACGTGGCCAACACAGCTATCGGTTTTAATAGTGACGAAAACGCTATTTGCGTGATCGACCGCCAACATAAGCAAACGCACTTTGCGCAAACCTCAAAAAATAAAATAGCACAGCAACTAATTGAATTTATTAGCAAAAAACTTTAAGCAGGCTAACCGAACATGCACCAACTACAAACAAAAATCCTCGACCCACGCCTTGGCAATGAGTTTCCACTACCTAGTTATGCCACTCCTGGCTCTGCCGGATTAGATCTGCGCGCTATGCTACAAGAGCCTCTTGAGTTACAACCCGGGCAAACCCAGCTGATTCCCACTGGTTTATCTATTTACATCGAAGATGCTGGCCTAGCTGCTGTGATACTGCCTCGCTCTGGTCTGGGCCATAAGCACGGCATTGTTTTGGGTAATCTGGTCGGCCTGATTGACTCGGATTATCAAGGCGAGCTGATGGTGTCCTGCTGGAACAGAGGCCAAAGCAGCTTTACCATCGACGTAGGCGAGCGTATTGCCCAGCTGGTTTTAGTACCTGTTGTGCAGGCAAAGCTAGCCATCACACAAGAGTTTGCTACGAGCGAACGTGGCGCTGGCGGTTTTGGGCACACAGGCAAAGCATAATAAATAAGGGGGCACCATGAAGCTCTTTAAGCGCAAGACCAAAGATACGCAAGATGCGGACGTTGTCGCGCCGGTAAAAATAAAAAAACCGCAAAACAACACTCATCTACTCGTAGGCCTGTTTTTAAGCATAGTGGGCATCGCCGGTGCGTCCGCACTACTATTCTGGTCACAAATGGAAGCGGAACAGCATGAGAAGCAAAAATACACCCACGCTTGGTCAGAAGCTTTTTTAGCCAGCGTCAAACAAAGCGTTAACTTAATTAATAACGATGCCCAAGCCATTGCCGAAAACCCTGCCGTAATCGCAGCGTTAAACGCCCAGGACGAGCAAGCCATACAGATTCTTGCCCAGCAGCTGAGCTATCGAGCCAACGTAGTTGATTTGTTTATCAGTCCACGCGGTCAAGCAGCCTTAGACAATCAACGAGCAGCGCCAATCAATTACGCCGCCCTAGAGCTTATCAATAGCGCTGAAAGCGGTAATAAACCTGCGCCTGAGTTTTTAATTGCTGATGGCAAGCGCTATATCTACAAAGCTACAGCTGTACTTGATCCCACAAGCAAACGCGCAATTGGTGCCGTATTAGTAACCTATGATGCAGCACTGCTAAGCACAACCTTACCGAATCTCAACACCAACGATCTGCAAATCAGCTTGAAACAAAAACTGCCCAGCGCTCCTGAGCTGACTATTGCCAGCAAAGGGCAATCACTCAGTAGCTCCACTACGCAAAACCTAGCTACAGCTCATCCGCAGTGGACCTTGAGCCTTACTCAGGCAGTCGAGCCATTAACCAGCAATGCCAATTTTATTTTTTCGGCTCTGGCCCTGCTCATTGCGCTATTGAGCAGTTTAGCTGCTTTATTTATCGCCTATTTCGGCTTACGCACACAAATTAATAAAGACTGCCATCAATTCAGCCAACTACTACAAGACTGGCAAATGGGCAAAAGTTTTAATACGGAAAATCTACGCACACCAGCCTTGCAGGCTTTGGCTGTCTCGCTATCACAAACGACGGCGCAAAGAAGGAATCAAGCTCCTGCAGCTAGCAAGCCCGAACCGCTACCGGCAGCGCCTATATCCAATGAGCTCTTTGACGCCAGCGAAACAACACCCACAGCAGCAAACCTAATGGGCTCGCACGAGGCTTTACAGACTGACATCCTAGAAGAAGATGAAATTTTAGACATCGACATCTTAGATGAAGAGTTAGATCCTTTTGGCTTAAACCAACCTGTTAGTAGCTCCTTTGATTTAACCCAACAGAGTGTCGTCAGTGGCATCTTTCGTGCCTACGACATTCGCGGCATTGTCGACGAGACACTCACCAGCGATACCGCCTACTGGATTGGTCGTGCGGTGGGCGCAGAAAGTATTCATCAAGGCCAGCCCGCTGTTGCTGTAGCGCGTGACGGTCGCCTGTCCGGCCCTGAGTTAAGCGAGTCACTGATTCAAGGATTGGTGGAAGCCGGCTGTGAGGTGACTGACTTAGGCATGGTGCCTACGCCCGTACTGTATTTTGCCACCCACACGCTGCCAGCGACGACCGGCGTTATGGTGACCGGCAGTCATAATCCGGCCAACTATAATGGCTTTAAGATTGTTATTGACGGTGAAACCTTAGCGAACGAGCGCATCACTGCGCTGTATCAGCGGATTAAAGACCATGACCTCTCTACGGGTTCTGGCCGTGTCGAACAGCTAGATATTCTACCGGCCTACCTTGAGCGTATCTGCAGTGATGTTGCTTTAGCTAAACCCTTAAAAATAGTTATCGATTGCGGTAATGGCGTAGCGGGAGTTATCGCGCAGGAGTTATTTGAAGGCTTAGGCTGTGAAGTGGTGCCATTATTTTGCGAAGTTGATGGAAATTTCCCCAATCACCACCCAGATCCTGGCAAACCAGAAAACTTGCACCAACTGATCATGGCCGTGCAGCAGCATCAAGCTAATTTGGGTATTGCCTTTGATGGCGACGCCGACCGTCTGGGCGTGATAACCAACACCGGGCAAATTATTTTTGCAGATCGTTTAATGATGCTACTGGCTAAAGACGTGGTTTCACGCAATCCCGGCGCTGACATCATCTTTGACGTCAAGTGCTCGCGCCGCCTACCCGCACTGATCAGCGGCTATGGGGGTCGCCCGATAATGTGGAAAACCGGTCATTCACTGATGAAAGCCAAGCTTAAACAAACCGGTGCGTTGTTGGCCGGTGAAATGAGTGGGCATATTTTCTACAAAGAGCGTTGGTACGGTTTTGACGATGGCCTGTATAGCGCCGCTCGTTTGCTAGAAATCATCGCGCTGGATACTCGTACTAGCGAACAAATATTTGCCGCTTTCCCCACTAGCCACTCAACCCCAGAGCTGGCAATTAATGTTACGGATGAAAGCAAATTTAAAATTATTGACAAGCTACTCAGCACCGCACAATGGGGTGAAGGCAAGGTAAACACCTTAGATGGCGTGCGCGTTGACTACCCAAAGAACTGGGGCTTAGTGCGTGCATCCAACACTACCCCAACATTGGTGCTGCGTTTTGAAGGTGATACCGAAGCAGAACTGCAAAAAATAATAGAAATTTTCCGTACTCAACTGTTAGCAATTGACCCTACTTTGCAATGGCCTTTTTAGTTTTTGGAGTAAATAAATGACTTTAGATCGCGCCGCCGCTGCCCATGTTGCCGAAGTTCTATCCGAGGCATTGCCCTATATTCGTCGTTTTGTTGGCAAAACCTTGGTCATCAAATATGGCGGTCATGCCATGGAAAGCGAAGAGCTCAAAACCGGTTTTGCTCGTGACATCGTCCTGATGAAGGCTGTGGGGATTAACCCTGTGGTGGTACATGGTGGTGGCCCACAAATTGGTGAATTACTTAAGCGTCTCAGCATAGAAAGCCGCTTCGTAGATGGCATGCGCGTTACCGACGGGCAAACCATGGACGTGGTGGAAATGGTGCTCGGTGGGCAGGTGAACAAATCCATCGTTAACCTCATCAACAGTCACGGCGGTAGCGCTATTGGTTTAACCGGTAAGGATGCACGCCTAATTCGTGCGCGCAAGCTGCAAGTAACCCGACAAACCCCCGACATGACCAAACCAGAAATCATCGATATTGGTCAGGTGGGTGAAGTTTCCAGCATCAATACCGATTTGCTGCACATGCTGGTGCAGGGTGACTTTATTCCCGTCATTGCCCCCATCGGGGTCGGTGATAACGGCGAGTCTTATAACATTAACGCTGACTTAGTAGCAGGTAAGGTTGCTGAGGCACTCTGCGCTGAGAAGCTGATGTTGCTGACCGATATTGCCGGTTTAATGGACAAGGAGGGTAATGTGCTGACCGGTCTAAACACCGAACAGGTTGATGAGCTGATTGCTGACGGCACTATTTATGGCGGCATGCTACCGAAAATCCGCTGCGCTCTGGATGCTGTACAAACGGGCGTGCAAAGTGCGCACATTATTGATGGTCGCGTGCCTAACGCTGTGCTGTTGGAAATTTTTACTGATCACGGTGTCGGAACGCTGATCACCAACGAATAAAAACTATCCAAACACAAAAAGGCCTAGACAGTTATTACACTGCCTAGGCCTTTTTTATGCGTAAACGTTATTTATTCGTCGTACGCCACGGCTTGCATCGCATCGTACTCATCGGTAAAGAAAAACTTGTCTTCACCCAGAGCCGGTTTTAAGTCATCAAACCAAGTTGCATTCTCGTCATATTTAGCAAAGAAAATACGCTGCACCCAGTCCGGATTACGACCCTGAATAAAGCGTAAAGCAAACACTTTTTCGCCAGCAATTTCCACTACGCCTTGAATTTCAACCTTACCCGGCCCCGCACTCATGGAAGGTCCACGTGCAGTACGCGCCAAACCTGACACCTGCTGAATCGCTTCGCGGTAAATCTCGTAGGTACGTATCAAAGGCACTTCAAAGTAACGTTTCGCCCCTGTATCACGCTCAACAAACATATAGTACGGAATAATTCCTAAGCGAACTTGGGTATCCCACATGCGCGCCCACACGGCTGGGTCATCGTTAATGTGCTTTACTACCGGTGCTTGTGCACGAATCACCACGCCTGTATCACGAATACGGCGAATCGCTTCACGCACGATAGGGGTTTCCATCTCACGCCAGTGGTTAAAGTGCGCCATTAAAGCCACATGCTTACCACCCTTAACCAAACGTTCAAACAGTGCTAGCAATTCATCGGCATCCGGATCGGTGACATAACGCTGCGGCCAGAAAGTCAGTGACTTAGTACCAATACGGATACTTTGCACGTGCTCCATCGATGGGTCCAGCATGCCTTCCAGATACCCTTTTAGGTGGTGGGTTTTCATCACCATAGGGTCGCCACCCGTGATCAGCACATCCGTTACATCTTTGTTCTGTGCCAAATAGGCATGCAGACTGCCCGCTTCATTACTGGCAAATCTGAGCTCTTTATCACCGATAAACTGCGCCCAACGGAAACAGAAGGTACAGTAGCTATGACACACCTGACCCTGGCTGGGGAAAAACAGTACGGTTTCACGGTATTTGTGCTGCATGCCAGGCAGTGGCTCACCATCCAGGGTGGGCACATTCATTTCCTGCTGACCCGCTGGGTGCGGATTAAGCTTCTGGCGAATTTCATTGGCAATGGCGCTGATTTCACTGCGCTCTGCATCGCGCTGTAGAGCATCAGCCATGCGCTGATAGTCCTCGGGATACAGCATGCCACGCTGCGGGAAGGTCAGTTGAAAAATCGGGTCGTTAGGTATATCGCTCCAATCAATCAACTCATCAATTACGTACTGGTTCACTCGAAAAGGCAGTACGTTGGCAACAACACGCATTTCAAAGCGCTGTTCTTCTGTTAATTTTTGTAGCGGTTTAATCTTGTCCAGTTGCCGCTCAGTATATACCTGAAATTTTGTGTTTTTCGTCAATGCCTCATCTGAGGCTATTATTTTTATAGCTTGATTCATGGGTACTCTCCACTCTACGCAAGTGCATTACAGAAAACCTGCAGCAGCTATAACAGCTGCACTTGCTTGGATTGGGTATCCCCCGTAGGGAAGACAATTACCTGGATATCAGGTAAAAAAATGTGGCCTAGGCAACTTTTGTTTGCCTAGTGCGCCAAATACATGGGAATTTCCCACACAGCTCGGAACTACTCCGAAAAGGCACTCTTTTTTGCAAAAAGGTATGGAAGGGTAAGTTATTTTTTGCTAAGACTCAATTTTTTTAGACTTATTTTTTACCTAACAACTGCATAATGCGTTGTTTGTCTTGCGCAAAATCCCGCTCAATGTCTGCTTTTTGCAGGACATATTGCTCTATATCCCGTAAATATTTTGTTTCAGTTGTTTCGTGCTTATCAATTTCTTGCAAAACATCCTCTGGTACTTTTTTCCCAGAACGCTCCATATTAGCAGCTTTGCTCAACAATTGCGCTTTGTTGGATGTTACTGAATGTAGGTTGCCACGCACCAAAGCAATCAATCCATCGATTTCTACCAGCTTGCGATCACGCGCGCGCTCGACATCTTCCGGTGTGCTGTATAGCCGTAATAAATGACGATCGTACTGCGCTTGCTGCTTGGCTTCTTGCATCTGCTGCCGCTCTTGCGCCGTAGGTGCGCGAGGGACTGTACGAATCACCCGTCCGCGCTCATTTAAAACATCGTAACCATTACCAATATAATTTGGCGGCACACCTTGGCGGTTAATAACAGTGATGCCGTTGTCATCTACGTACCTGTAATACTCAACCGTCTGCGCACAGATCGGCATTCCCATTACCAATAAGGAAATGCCTACAATTTTTCTTAGCCTCATACAACAACTCCCTAGCCAAAATATGCCGTCAACGTTTAGACAACACCGTACTGTTCCCGATAACGTTCAACTGCAGGTAAATACTTAATAAGCTCTGAATCTTTGGCTAAATATTCTAATACTTGTTTAAGCGATACGATACTGATCACCGGCATAGTAAAGTCACGCTCCACTTCCTGTATCGCCGACAGTTCACCCTTACCACGCTCTTGTCGGTCTAACGCTATCAATACGCCTGCGGCCTGTGCAGCTTGCTCGTTAATAATGTGCATTACTTCACGTATTGCTGTTCCCGCAGTGATTACATCATCAATAATCATCACCCGACCTTGCAGCGGC
>JALOAC010000016.1 GCA_023228985.1 Thiopseudomonas sp.
AATGGACTTGCAGTGAGTGTGGTGTCACTCACGACCGCGACATCAATGCGGCCAAGAACATTCTTGCGGTCGGGCATGGCCGTCCTGTAGAGGGAATCCCCGTCCTTTAGGGCGGGGAGGATGTCAATAAGGGATAAGTAAAACAATTGCCGCTACAGCCAAAGCAATGCCGAGCACGTTTACTCGATGTAGTTTTTCTTTGAATAGGGCAACACCTATTAAAGCACCCATACAGATGACGCCTATATTCATAGCGGTAAAGACAAGCGTGGGGTTTTCGGGAAAAGTTTGGTGGGCACGAATATAGGCATAGATATTACCAAAATTAAGCAGTCCTAAAATTATGCCCGCAGCTAGACTTGCTGGATGCCACTTGGTTTTGCGCACCAGCAGCCACAGCAAAAGCAGGCAGCCCGACAAGACAAAGCTAGCCAATAGACTGGCGGAAAATGCAGCGCCTGTTTTTGCCAGCTGTTTAAAGGTTACATCAATAACGCCATAACCCAGCCAGACTCCGATTAAAATCCAGGTTGTTTGTTTAGTGTTTTTATGGGCGTGTCCGCTGGGCCGATAAATCAAACCGATTAACGCAGCCAGCGCCAGAGCTATGCCAGCAAGTTTGCTCATGTTGAGTGGCTCAGCAAAAATCAAAAAAGCCATTAGCAGTGGGATAAATAAAGACAGACGCTGGGCCGCATCGCTTAATGCTATGCCTGCGCTGGCTACCGCTTTAGCCATAATTAAAAAAACACTGGGCAGTAAAATACCAAGGCTGATCAGCAATAGCCAGTGTATAGAAGGCTCTGCCAATACGGCGAGGTTGGGTTTAAGTAGCAGCAAAGTGAGGGCGCTGGCAACGGCATAATTTACCAAAATACTTTGGGCAATTTGCAGGTTGTGGGAGCGTGCCAACTTAAGTAATACAGAGACGGCCACGCTGCAAGCAATGGCACTAAAAAGCATTAACATAGGGTTCTTAAAATAATATTTATGAATCTTACTGCAGTTGGCTAAAAAAATTGCTATACTACGCGCCGACTGGATACCAGTCCCGTTCAGGATACTGCATTCTTGCGTAGTCACAAAGAAATACTTGGCTACGACTGCTCCCTAGACGTTTCATTCTCTTATTATTTATCGCATTTACGCAAACACCCTACATAGTTGCCGGGTCGATCTTAGTGATCTTTCATGGGTATGCAATTTTCTTGGGTTTTTGCGCGTGCATATGAGGCAAATATGACCCAAGAAATTAGCAGCTTTGCTGCCCTAGGCATTGCTATGCCTATTCTCACCGCTATTGAAAAAGCAGGCTACGAAGAGCCTTCTCCTATTCAGAGCCAAGCTATCCCAATTATTATGGCCGGACATGACATGATCGGTCAGGCGCAAACAGGTACAGGTAAGACTGCCGCGTTTGCGTTACCCATTTTGTCGAAAATTGATCCGCAGCGCAAAGAGCCGCAGGTGTTGGTATTGGCTCCAACTCGTGAGTTGGCTTTGCAAGTCTCTGAAGCGTTTGAAACCTTTTCAGCCAATATGCCGGGCGTTAGCGTAGTTGCTGTGTACGGCGGTGCGCCTATGGGCCTACAATTGCGCGCTCTGCGCCAAGGTGCACAGGTGATTGTTGCAACCCCAGGTCGCTTGGTGGATCACCTGTCGCGCAATGGTGGTTTGTTGTCCAGTATTCAGTACTTGGTACTGGATGAGGCGGATGAAATGCTCAAGCTCGGTTTTATGGATGACTTAGAGCTTATTTTCAAAGCCATACCAGAAAAGCGCCAGACGGTATTGTTCTCTGCCACTGTACCTAATTCCATCCGTGCTATTGCGCAAAAACATTTGCGTGAACCCAAGCAGGTGCAGATTGCCAGCAAAACGCAAACGGTTGAAAGTATTGAGCAAGCGCACATCATGGTGCATAACGACCAGAAAACGAACGCCATCTTGCGTTTGCTGGAAGTTGAAGATTTTGATGCGGTCATCGCTTTTGTACGTACTAAACAACAAACCCTCGACCTTGCCTCGCAACTGCAGGATAAAGGCTACAAGGTTGCTGCGCTTAATGGTGATATCGCGCAAAACCATCGTGAGCAGGTGGTTGATTCATTAAAAGACGGACGTTTAGATATCGTTGTGGCTACCGACGTAGCAGCGCGCGGTCTTGATGTGCCACGTATTACGCACGTGCTTAACGTAGACATGCCTTATGACCCAGAGTCCTACGTGCACCGTATTGGTCGTACAGGTCGTGCTGGCCGCACGGGCCGTGCGCTTTTGCTGGTAACGCCGCGTGAGCGTCGTATGCTGCAAGTGGTTGAGCGCGTCATTAAGCAAAAAATCGTTGAAATGAAATTGCCCGATGCACAAACCCTGCTGGCTGCGCGGATTAACAATCTACAGTCTGATTTGCAACCTCGTTTTGAGCAGGCGCAACAGCATCAGCCGTTGCTCGATACGCTGGTAAGTAAACTGGGCTGTGAGGTTCAGGATATTGCTTTGGCGTTGCTGTCCAAGTTAACTGAAGGTCAGGCTTTTGATGTGCAGGGTATTGAGCGTGAGTACCCGGTAAATCAGGTGACTGCACGTGGCGAGCGTCAACAAGAGCGTCGTGGACAGACGGTTGCTGGCGAACAGCGTCGTGAGCGCCGTAGCTCACCCATGCTTGAGCAAGCCCGTGTGCGTTGCCGTACTGCTTTAGGAACGCGCGATGGTATCGCAGCGCGTAACCTGCTGGGTGCTATTCTTAATGAGGGCGGCTTGGCTAAAGAAGCGATTGGCCGTATTCAGATTAGAGACAGCTTCAGCTTAGTAGAGCTGCCGGAAGAAGGCTTGGAACGTATCTTAGGTAAGCTTAAAGATACACGCGTAGCGGGTAAGGCGCTTAAGTTACGTCGTTATCACGAGTAATAATATTTTTTATAACCTACTATTTGCTTAGCGGGTGTAAATGTTAAAGTAACGAGCAGCCTAAAAACTGCTCGTTTTTTTTGAGAGAGAATCATGCCGCTACGTATTTGTATCCTCCAAGCCGATGATTTACATCCGGATTTAGAAAGCCAATACCATAGTTTTGGTCAGATGTTTGAACGTCTGTTAACTCAGCAGGCACTTCCGGTGCGCTGCGAGGTTTTTAATGTGGTTGCGCAGCAGTATCCTGATGACAGCAGCCAGTACGATGCGTTTTTGGTTACGGGTAGTAAGGCAGACTCTTTTGCTATGGATGCTTGGATTGTGCGGTTGCGTGAATATTTACAGCAGCGTTATCAGCAGGGTGATGTATTGCTCGGTGTGTGTTTTGGTCACCAAATATTAGCTCTGGTTTTGGGTGGCCTAACTGAACGAGCAAGCCAAGGTTGGGGCGTGGGTGTGCATTGTTATAAGGTGCTTGGTGCACCTGTAGCAGGGCTTGATGTGCCGCAGCAGTTACAGCTACTTATCAGTCATAGAGATCAGGTGACTCGCTTGCCAGAGCAAGCAGTACGCATTGCTAGCAGTGAGTTTTGTCCGAATGCGGCTTATGTGGTGGGTGAACAGGTGCTTTGTTTTCAGGGGCATCCTGAGTTTACTCACGACTTTTCCCGTGCACTATTGAATTTGCGCCGCTCAATCTATACGCCAGAGTTTTATGCACAAGGTCTGGCCAGTTTAGAGCAGCGGCACGATGGGTGCGTTGTCGCCGGCTGGATGGCAGGGTTTATTGCTCAAGCGCGGCGTAACAAGGCGCGCCAGCTCGTATCAACGAGTAATCAAGAACGTGAGGCTTGCGCTAGTCCTTAAGAAACTCACCGGGAATAATGCTGCCACCGCGAGTGACTTTAACTTTCTTCTTGAATAATAAGCCGGTTTTCACTTCTGCTTGCAGTGCGTAACTGACTGCTTGATCTGGTTTTTCAAGCAGGCGAACGAGGGTGCGTATATGTCGCCATATGTTTGTATGCACGGGCAGATCAAAGTAAGCGTGGCCATGCGCAGGTACTGTTACCCACTTATTGCTTTTTCCTTTGCCTAAAGGAACGCCGTTTAAATGAATTTCGTAATTGATGCCGCGAACAGGCAGACTGCTACTGTTTGGGTTATCGATACGGAAATACAGTTTGAACTGTTGTTCGAGTAAGCGGGCATGAATAACTTCAACATCAACCAGCTGCACATCAGGCTCTGCAAAGTCTGTGCTAAACCAAGTGCTGCAACCGCTAGCCAGATTCGCTACAAGAATAAACAAAAAGGCAGTTTTCCATTTGCCGAGATTGTTACTGGTCACCATTGTGTTTTAAACCTTCTGTAAATAAGTGCTATTAGCGACGCTTGCTAGGCTTGGGTAAAGTACGAGCATAATTGATAATTTGCAACAATGGTTGTATTTTACAACATGAGACATGCTTGGCGGCTCACAGGTTTGCTTTGCCGTATGGTACGCGTTATCAAAGGTGCAGTTTACGTTAGCTGCAAATGGTTTGTTAGACCAGTACTGTAGTTGAATGAGGGAGTGTCACGTGGAGTATTTTGAGATAGCTTTTGCAGGGCAAATTGTTCTGGGAGCTGAGCTTGAACAAGCCAAGCAAGGAGTGCAGCGCCTGTTTAACGCGAACGAGCAGCTAATGGAGCAGTTTTTTTCTGGTCGTCGTGTGGTGATTAAGCAAAAGGTGGATCAAGCAACGGCGCTTAAATACCAAAAAGCCTTTGCTGCCGCTGGTGCAATACTTGAAGTGCAGAAAATCGAGTCAGACAGTGTAGCGCCTGTAGCAACACCTGCAGCAACACCTGCACCAAGTGCGAGTAGTGGGGCTGAGGTTGTGCCGCGTGATGCGTATATGGCTGCATTTACCCATGTGCAAGCGCCAGACTTTGCTATAGCACCCGTGGGGACTGATATAGTCGAGCATCAAGAGCATCAAGAGCAGCCAGAACTTGATGTTGATATTTCTGCGATGAGCTTAGCGCCAGTGGGCAGCGATATGGGGCATCAACCAGCGCCGCAGGATGTTTTGGTGCCCGATATTTCCCATATCAAACTGGCTGATTAGAGCCTGTCGCCCAAACTATTAAGTTTTGAAGCTACCCACTTGAACCTGTAACTGCTCCGCCAGTTGTGCTAGTTACATCTGGTTGCGAAAGAGTGTTCAGTATACGCCACCTTGTTTTTCCCCCATACACCACAAATGAATGGCTGTAGCTGATCCTCGTACAGGCACAAACTCTTGTAGGGGCGCAGCTCGAATGGTGGTTTCCCTGCAGCACCGCCTCGTTTTTGTGGGACCCGACTTGTCGGGGAAGGTTTTTGCTTTTAAGTCTGAGTAGAGTGTTTGGCTTGGTGCTACCAGCGGATACTGATTCCCTGACAAGTCAGGTCCCACACGGCATTGTGCTTCTTTGCAGCCATTGCGCGAGAGGCTCTAGCCCATCCAAAACCCCGCATAAATAGCATATTTTAGGTAGGAGCAGGCCATGCCTGCGACAGCGGTGCGTAAGGTGGCGCTGTGTTTGCAGGCGTAATCCGCGGTCGGATGCATGGCATCCTCATACAGGCGCAAACTCCTGTTGGAGCGCAACTTTTGCGCGAGTGGGATTGTCGGCCACGCTTAAGCCTCTGCGTCGCGCATGGTTCCTAATCGTGCTTGGTTAAAATTAATATAGTGCGTAAAGTCATCACTGATTTGCTGCACGCCACGTAATGTAAAACCAAGTGCTGCACCAATGAGCGCAATTGTCACTATAATGGCAGCGGTCATTTTTCCTTTAATGCTGGTTAGAGCTAACATGTCTCACCTTTTTGCGAACGAGCTATGTTTTTGTATCGGGTGGTTTGGCCGAAACTTTATTTTTACCTGTTTAGCAGATTACCAAAATCGCGTAAGACCTCGTGCTTTTAGTGCGGGGATGGATAGCGAGGGCTGCGCAAGCAGCCCCTTAACAGACGGCTAAAGCCTTTGCAGTAGAGGCCGGTACTGGTATTATATACAGTATGATAAAGCACACCGAAACATTAAAAGTCCGGGTACGAGACAGGCATGTGCCTTTGCTAAACCGCATGGCTCGAAGCGTCAATTTCGTCTGGAATTTTGTTAATGAGTTAAGTCAACGCTCCATTAAAGAGCGTGGTGTGTTTTTGTCTACTTTTGATATGCACCCTTACACCAAGGGCGCGGGTAAAGGGCTGGGCTCGCACAGCCAGACCTTACAGTGTATTGCGGGTGAGTATGTCACGAGACGCAAGCAGTTCAAAAAAAACCGTTTAAATTGGCGCAAGTCGGGCGGTGTACATCGCTCATTGGGTTGGATACCCGTCAATACAGGTGCGGCGCAATGGAAAAACGGACAGGTCTACCATAATGGCCACTACTTTAAGGTGTGGGACAGTTACGGTCTGAGCCAGTACAGGTTTCGCACGGCCAGTTTCAACGAAGATGCTCGTGGCCGCTGGTACTTTAACGTGGTGGTGGAGGTGGAGGTCGAGCCAGCCAAAGGCCAAGACCGTATCGGTATTGACCTTGGCTTGACCGACACTGCCACCTGCTCGGATGGCACAAAGATAGAAGCGGGCCGCTTCTATCGTGGCCTTGAGGAAAAGCTGGCTATAGCTCAACGAGCCAGAAATAAAACCCAAGTCAAAACCATTCACGCGAAAATCGCTAATCGTAGAAAAGACGCATTGCATAAGTTCAGCCGTAAGCTGGTCAACCGCTGCGGTGAAATCTATGTGGACAATGTCAGTAGTTTAAAACTCGTTAAAACCACAATGGCCAAGTCAGTATTGGATGCTGGCTGGGGGCAACTAAAAACAATGTTGGCCTATAAATGCGCTCATGCAGGTATTGTTTTTAAGGAAGTTAACGAGGCATACACCACCCAAACCTGTTCGAGTTGTGGCAGCTTGCCCGAATCGAGGCCGAAAGGTATCGCAGGGCTTGGAATAAGAGAATGGACGTGCAGCGGGTGTGGTGTCACCCACGATGACCGCGATGTTAATGCGGCACGAAACATTCTCGCGGTCGGGCATGACCGTCTAGCAGTAGGAATCCACGTCCTTTAGGTCGGGGAGGATGTCAATGGTGGTGGTTTTTTGTCTATGGTCAGGAATTTTTAATGCTAAGTGCAGAGCTAAAAAACGTAATTCAAACGGCTTATACAACCTTTCTTGAGAAGAAATCCTTAACAGCTCGTTACGGACAAAAACTGATGATTGCTGAGGTGGCGAGAAATTTTGCTGCCATTAGTACTGACGAGCAAGAGCAGCCCGTCGAAGCAGTAGTAGCCGCTATTGAGGCCGGTACAGGAACGGGGAAAACCGTTGCCTATAGCATTGCTGCGATACCCTTAGCTCAGCATGCGGAAAAACAGCTGGTTATTTCTACGGCTACCGTGGCCCTGCAGGAGCAGATTGTACATAAAGATTTACCCGATCTGATTGCTAACAGTGGTCTGCAGTTTAGTTTTGCTTTAGCTAAGGGACGGGGCAGATACCTGTGTTTGCATAAGCTCGATAGCCATTTAGAAAGCCAGGGCAAACAAAGCGCAATGTCTGATTTTTTCGCCGAGGATGGATATGCCATAGACGTCAATGCTGAGCAGCATCAGCTGTTTCAAGACATGATGGAAAAACTAGCAGCCGGACACTGGGATGGCGACCGTGATAATTGGGCGCAGGTGTTAGAAGAACCGACTTGGAGCTTGCTGACTACCGATCATATCCAGTGTGCTGGGCGACGTTGCAGTCACTACCAAAACTGTGCTTTTTATAAGGCGCGTGATGGCTTGGATAAAACAGATGTTATCGTAACTAACCACGATATGGTGCTGGCGGATTTGGCGCTGGGTGGCGGCAAGGTGCTGCCAGAACCGAGCAAAACGCTGTACATTTTTGATGAAGCACACCATCTGCCAGATAAGGCCATTAGCCACTTTGCACATTTTACCCGCTTAAAAGCCACGCGTGATTGGCTAATTCAGGTCAGCAAGAGCGCAACCAAAAGCATTAAGCAGTATGTTTTGATGGGTGAACTAGGGCGGTTGATGGAGCAGGTTCCAGAGCTGGCTAAACAGCTGCATGAGCAACAACAGCTGATTTTTATTACCTGTGAGCAACTGGCTGACTTTAAACCCAGTACTGAATATGAAGGCTATGAAAGACCACGTTATCGCTTCGCCGGCGGGATAGTACCCGAGGGTTTGCGTGAACAGGGTACTGAGTTAAAAAAAGGGTTTCAGCAATTAACCGACAAACTGGCGCGCATTAATGAGTTGTTGAAAAAAGTGCTTGAGGATGAGCCGGGCTTAGGTATTGACCGTAATACGGCTGAGCAGTGGTTACCCTATTTTGGCCGACTGTTTGCGCGTGCTGAGGGTAACTTTAATCTGTGGACTGTCTTTACTGCTGAGGATAAGCCGGGCGCACCACCTACCGCACGTTGGATGGCTTTGGCTGATTCGGGGGCAGGAGTCGATATTGAGGTCTGTGCCAGTCCGATTTTGGCGGCTGATACATTGCGCGCTAATCTGTGGTATCGCGCCAGCGGCGTAGTTTTAACCTCGGCGACTTTAACCGCACTGGGAAGTTTTGACCGTTTTCGTATGCGCTCGGGTTTGCCGCAGAGCGCAAAAACTGTGGCAGTTCCCAGTCCGTTTAATTTTGCCAAGGCCGGATTATTACGCGTGCCAGATCTTGGGGTTGATGTCAGAGATGTGCAGGCGCATAGCATGGCAATCGTGCGTGAGTTGCCCAAGTTATTAGAAAGTGCCCAGGGCGCTTTGGTGTTGTTTTCTTCGCGCAAACAAATGCAGGACGTTTTTGAATCATTAGATAGAGAATGGCGCAAGCGGGTTTTAATGCAGGGGCGCTTGTCACGGCAGGAAACTATTGCCAAGCACAAACTCTGCGTGGATGAAGGCCATCATAGCGTGTTATTTGGTTTAGCGAGCTTTGCCGAAGGCATTGATTTGCCGGGCTCCTATTGTGAGCATGTGGTCATTGCCAAAATTCCTTTTGCCGTACCGGACGATCCCGTAGAGGCAGCTTTGGCTGAGTGGATTGAGGCCCGTGGCGGTAATCCGTTTATGGAAATTACGGTACCTGATGCTTCATTAAAGCTGGTGCAGGCCTGTGGGCGTTTGCTGCGTAGTGAAACAGATACAGGTCAGATTACTATTTTGGACCGTCGTTTAGTGACCCAGCGTTACGGCAAGGCAATTTTGAACTCTTTGCCTGCTTTTACGCAGCAGCTGACGTAATAGGTGGTATGGATGAGTATTGAAGGTTATTTTGCGCCAGAGTTTGCCCCAGTTGCTGAAGCATTTGCGCAGATGCTGCAGCAACCAGAGCAGCGTGGTGCGGCTTTGTGTGTACAGATAGCTGGCGACACGGTGATTGATATTTGGGGTGGTATACAGGATCGCGTAGGACAGCAACCTTGGCAGCGTGACACGTTGGTCAATGTGTTTTCTTGCGGTAAGCCGCTGTTGGCTGTAGTGATCTTGCAGTTGGTACAGGAAGGTAAACTGCAGCTGGATGCGCCAGTGGCAGACTACTGGTCAGAGTTTGCTCACTATGGCAAAGCAGCAATAACCGTGCGTCAACTGCTTAGCCATCAAGCAGGTTTGCCTGCAATCGAACAGCAACTGCCTGCAGACGCCTTGTATGACTGGTCTGCAATGACAGAGGCGCTAGAACAACAGCAGCCTTGGTGGCCGCCAGGTGTCGGTCACGGCTACGCGCCTATGACTTATGGCTGGTTGCTGGGTGAGTTGATACAGCGGGTTGATGGCCGCAGCGCAGGCAAAGCAATTGCGCAGCGTATCAGCGAGCCGCTGGGGTTGGATTTTTATGTGGGTGTGCCCGGTAGCGAACTGGCGCGTATTAGTGATACGTCACGCATCAAGGGGGCGCAAGGTGATGCGCAGGCGCAAAGACTGCTGCAAGCGATTATGCAGCCACAAAGCATGACCTCGCGCGCATTTGCTAATCCGCCCTCGATACTTAACAGCAGCAATAAGCCTGAGTGGCGCAAACTTGAGCAGCCCGCGGCTACTGGGCACTCTGATGCTCGTGCACTGGCTAGGTTTTATATGGCTTTGTTAGAGGGGCGTTTATTAGATGCCGAGTTATTAGCGCAAATGCAGCAAGAGCATGCTTACGGCGCGGATAAAACCTTACTGACCACCACCCGTTTTGGTTTGGGCTGCATGCTGGAACAAGCTGATAATGCGTCAGCCAGCTATGCCTTGGGCGCGCAAGCCTTTGGCCACCCAGGTGCAGGCGGCAGCTTGGGTTGCGCTGATCCTGAATTAGAGCTCAGCATGGCGTTTGTCACCAACAGCCTAGATCTCTATGTGCTCACCGACCCGCGTGCGCAGTGGCTTAATAAGCAGATTAAGCGCTGCCTTTGAATTGCTGTGTGCAATGTTTAAGAGTTGAGTGGCCAAGCTGTTAAGTAACAAGCCCCGTTATATAGAGGCGTTGATCTCATAGGCCTGCAGGGTGTTTTCGAGTAACTCGGCGCGCGTCATAGGGCCGACGCCGCCCGGAACAGGTGTTATCCATGCAGCGCGCTCAGCAGCTGGAACAAATTCAACATCACCTACTAAGCGTCCAGTGGGTAAACGGTTAATGCCCACATCAATCACGATAGCGCCGGGTTTGATCCATTCGCCTTTGACCAGATCAGGAATGCCTACGGCCACCACGACTAAATCAGCGCGACGTACGTGTTCTTCTAAGTTTTTGGTAAATCTGTGGGTAATGGTTGTTGTGCAGCCAGCGAGTAATAGCTCCAGCGCCATGGGACGGCCAACAATATTAGAAGCGCCCACAACCACCGCATCAAGGCCGTGTAAGTCGACACCGGTACTGTTGAGCAGGGTGATGATGCCCTTAGGTGTGCAAGGTCGTAACAGCGGCATACGCTGTGCTAGGCGGCCAATGTTAAAAGGGTGGAAGCCGTCAACGTCTTTATCGGGACGTATGCGCTCGAGCAGTAATGATGCGTCTAGGTGTTTGGGTAGGGGTAATTGCAGTAAAATACCATCGACTGTGCTGTCATTGTTTAGTTGGTCGATGAGTTCGGCTAGATCGTTTTGCGCGGTGTCGGCAGGCAGATCGTAGGCGATGGAGTTGAAACCTACTTCTTCGCAGTCTGTGCGTTTGTGGGCTACATACACTTCTGAGGCTGGGTCGTTACCTACTAAGATCACCGCTAAACCCGGCGCGCGTTTGCCTTGATTTAGGTGATTGGTGACTTTTTGGCGAATAGCTTGACGAATAGTTGCAGCAATTTTTTTGCCGTCAATAAGTTGTGCAGTCATTGGGTAGAACCATAACAATAAAAAAGATGGGGTATTCTCGCATGCATCCAGCCTTGGGCATAGATGGTTATGTCATTTTAGCAATGAAGGCGTATGAATAGCTATTTTAGCGACTGGGTAAATTATTCTTTCTTTTGGGCTAAGGGTTGACGTGCTTAAAGTATATGGTTAACATGCGCCCCGCTTACTTAGAACAGCCTGAAGCTGGATACGAGAGTTTACTTGTAAACGATCGAGCCTACGTTAGTTAACTAACAGCCAGGCGCCCGTAGCTCAGCTGGATAGAGCACCCGCCTTCTAAGCGGGTGGTCGCAGGTTCGAATCCTGCCGGGCGCGCCATTAGGCGTCTAAGCAAGTAACCTAGCATGATTGCTATGGTGGGCGTAGCTCAGTTGGTAGAGCACAGGATTGTGATTCCTGTTGTCGTGGGTTCGAGACCCATCGTCCACCCCAAATTCCCAATTATTGCCCTGCAGTAATTGACACGAGTAAATGCGGACGTGGTGGAATTGGTAGACACACCAGATTTAGGTTCTGGCGCCGCGAGGTGTGAGAGTTCGAGTCTCTCTGTCCGCACCATTAAACAAAAAAACCCGCCATGTGCGGGTTTTTTTGTTGTCTATTCATTATGAAGAATACTGCGCTGTTACAAGATGCTCGCCCGGTGAGGGCAAGCATCTGCTTGAGCTGTTTACACAGTGCGTGAGAATCGGCCCTGTTGGTTGTCGCCGCCTAGATAAGCGTCGAAGCACATGGCTACACTGCGCATCATGAGGTTGCCCTGAGGAAGTAGGGTGATTTTGTCCTCAGAAATAATAACCAAACCATCGGCTACCTGCTCTTGGACTTTTTCCAAGGCGTCAGCAAAATACTCTTTAAAGACGATGCCGTGGGCTTGCTCAATGGCCGGGATGTTGATGTGGTTGTGGCACATCAGTGAGCTAATCACATCGCGGCGCAATTTGTCGTCATCGTTGAGCTCGTAACCACGATGCAGTGGCAGTTGGTTTTGATTAAGTGCCGCGTAGTACTGAGATAGCTCTTTAACGTTTTGGCTGTAGGTATCAGCAATTTTGCCAATCGACGAAGAGCCTAAACCAATAATGTCGCTATCAGCGTGCGTGGAGTAGCCTTGGAAGTTGCGCTGTAAGGTGCCGTCAGTTCGGGCCAGTACCAGCTCATCATCAGGTAGGGCGAAGTGGTCCATGCCTATGTATACATAGCCTGCATCGCAGAGGCGGCGGATGGTGAGTTCCAGTAACTCTAATTTGCGCTCAGGTGGCGGCATATCTTCTGGGCGAATCAAGCGTTGCGCACGGACCAGGTGAGGTAGGTGAGCGTAGCTGTAAGCAGAGATGCGATCTGGGCGCAAGGCAATAATTTTATCCAGCGTGGTGTCAAAGCTTTCTACTGTTTGTAGTGGTAAGCCATATATGAGATCAACGCTGGTAGCGCGGAAACCGTATTCGCGAGCGGCATAAATTAAGCTGGAAACCTGCTCGTCGCTTTGTACGCGGTTGACGGCTTCTTGCACCTTGGGGTCAAAATCCTGTACGCCAAAACTAAGACGATTAAAACCCAGTTCGCGCAGATACTTTAATTGTTCGGCAGAGATAGTCCGCGGGTCTACCTCCATGGAAAACTGGTGGTTGTCGGTCTCATCAAAGTTGAAGGACTCGCGCAAGCAGGTCATCAGCTCGGTCAGTTGTTCGCTGGTCAAATAAGTAGGGGTGCCGCCACCAAAGTGCAACTGAGTGACTTTGCGTGATTTATCAAACAACTCAGCTTGAAGCTTGATTTCTTTTTTTAGGTAGTCGAGGTACTCAACAGCGCGACTGGTTTTTTGCGTAATAATTTTGTTGCACGCACAGTAATAGCACAGGCTTTTACAGAACGGGATATGAATGTAAAGCGATAAGTCTTTAGCAGGTGCTTGGTTGCTGCGCGCAGCAGCGGCCTTATAACTATCAATTACAAAGTGCGTGTGGAATTGTGGAGCAGTCGGATAAGATGTGTATCTTGGGCCTGGACGGTCGTATTTTTCCACTAGTGCGCGGTTAAAGCTTGGCATTTGCTCCATTAATGGCTTCCTCGAAAACGAATAACAGTAAATAATCTTCTAATAGGTTACCCTAAATCGGTTGTGAAACGCTAAAATAACGCTTATAGATTGATATAACACAAGATTTTTTCGGGCAGATGTTTTATCTGTGAAGGCTGACTGTCAAATAGGTTTATGAATCATTTTCTTAAGTGGTGGGTATTGATGTTGACGTGCTTTTTTTCCGGCTGTATGGCTTTGCCTAAGCAGGACTTAACGGCGTCTTATGCGTTGCCTGCCAATCAAGCAGCCAGTACCTCAACCGCCAAGGAGCTTGAGCGGCTGTTAAGTCAGCAGCCAGCGCACTTGAGCGGTATCTATCCGCTGATAGAGGCAGATGAAGCGTTTGCTGCACGCATGCTGATGGCGCGCCATGCTGAGCGCAGTTTGGATATTCAGTACTATATCTGGCGTGCGGATATGACTGGCTTAATGTTGCTTGAGGCTGTGCATGAGGCCGCTGACCGTGGCGTGCGCGTGCGTTTATTGCTTGATGATAATAACAGTGCTGGGCTTGAGCCTTTTTTATTAGCCATGGATGCGCACCCCAATATAGAAGTTCGTTTATTTAACCCCTTTGTTGTGCGCAAACCACGCTGGCTTGGTTTTGTTACAGATTTCAAGCGTGTGAATAGGCGCATGCACAATAAAAGTTTTACTGCAGATTCGGCGGTCACAATCGTCGGTGGTCGCAATATAGGCGATGCCTATTTTGGTGCGGCAGATGATGAGCTGTTTGCCGACCTTGATGTATTAACCGTTGGCGCTGTGGTGCCAGAAGTGTCTGCCGACTTCGACCGTTACTGGAATAGCTCGTCTGCCTATGGCTTGTCTGCAATTGTTAAGGCTAATGGCGATGTGTCTTTGCCGCGCTTGGCGCAAAGAGCGGAAGATATTGCCAGAAATCCTGCAGCGCAAATCTATTTAGAGTCCTTGCGTGAATCCGATCTGATAGCTGACTTATTTCATCAGCGCATAGAGTTTAAATGGGCCAAGGTGCGTATTGTCAGCGATGAGCCGGATAAGGTTTTAGGTGCGGAAAATAAAGAAAAAATGCTGCTTAGTCAGCTGCAGGAAATAATAGGTAATCCCCGTCATGAGGTCGAGCTGGTATCGCCTTATTTTGTGCCGACAAAAACTGGAGTGGCAGCCTTTGCTTGGCTTTCACGCAAAGGAGTTAGTGTAAAGGTATTAACCAACTCGCTAGCAGCGACAGATGTGGCCGCAGTGCATTCAGGTTATGGCAAAAGGCGTAAAGCTTTATTAAAGGCTGGGGTTGAGCTGTATGAGCTACGCCATGTGCAGCCAAAAACTAAAAAAGAGAAAAAAGCCGAAAAGAAAGCCAGAAAAGGGCGCTTGTTGGGCAGTTCAGGTTCCAGCTTGCATGCGAAAACCTTTTCTGTAGACGCTAAGCATGTGTTTGTCGGTTCGTTTAATTTTGACCCGCGCTCGGCTTTGCTTAATACAGAGTTGGGCTTTGTGATTGACAGTCCAGAGCTGGCAGAAAGAATCAGCCGAGCCTTTCGTGAGGAGATCCCGCAGCAGGCATATCAAGTGAAACTTGATAAAAAAGGCCGGTTATATTGGCTCGAGCGCCAAGGAGAGCAGGTCATCATTCATGCAAAAGAACCTACCGCAAAACTAAGCAGACGCGTGTCGGCTTATCTATTATCTTGGTTACCGATCGACAGTTTGTTGTAAGAATTTACAACAACAGCAGATAACATTGGAAATTTTTTGCCGAGCCTAATAGAATGCATGCCCTTGATTCTAAGGTCGGTAAGACTGGCCACGTCTATTCAATGAGGATTATTCATGCAAGTTTCAGTAGAAAGCACCTCTGCTATTGAGCGTCGAATGACTATTGGCGTTCCTGCCGAGCGTTTCGAGTCAGAAGTCAATAAGCGTTTACAGCGCACGGCTAAACAAGCCAAGATTCCGGGATTCCGTCCTGGCAAAGCTCCTATGAGTATCATACGCCAGCGTTATGAAGAGGGCGTGCGTCAAGATGTAATGGGTGATTTGATTAACTCAACTTTCTACGAAGCATTGATGGCAGAGAAAATTAATCCTGCCGGTGCGCCTTCCATTGAAGCCAAAACCTTCGAGAAAGATAAAGATTTTGAATACGTTGCCACCTTTGAAGTGTATCCAGAGTTTGAAGTAGCGGGTTTGGAGACTATCGAAGTTGAGCGTCTACAAGCCGAGGTTGCTGATTCTGATGTAGACAACATGCTGGATATTTTGCGCAAACAAAATACCCGTTTTACTGATGTTGATCGCGCAGCTGAAAATGGCGACCAAATTAATATCGACTTTGTCGGTAAAATTGACGGTGAGGTTTTTGCGGGTGGTTCAGCCCAGGGCGTACCTTTGGTGCTGGGCTCTGGCAATATGATTCCAGGCTTTGAAGAGCCATTAATTGGTTGCAAGGCTGGTGATGAGAAAGTCATTACCCCAACCTTCCCCGAAAATTATCAGAACCTTGATTTGGCTGGTAAGCAAGCTGAGTTCAGTGTAAAAGTTAACGCAGTTCAAGCGCCAGAATTACCAGAGATGGACGATGAGTTCTTCACTCTGTTTGGTCATACAGAAGGCGGGCTGGAAGGCTTCCGTGCTGAAGTAGCCAAGAACATGGGGCGTGAATTAAAAGCAGCGCTTAAAGGAAAGGTGAAAACGCAAGTTTTTGATGCCTTGCTAGAAACCAATCAGATTGAAGTGCCTAAAGCGCAGATTGAAAGTGAAATTAATCGCTTGCGTACCCAAGCAGTACAGCAGTTTGGCGGTAACGTTAAGCCTGAGCAATTGCCTGCGGATATGTTTGCCGCACAAGCTGAGCGCCGTGTAGCGCTAGGCTTGGTTGTAGCACAAATGATCAAGCAGTTTGATATCAAAGCGGAAGACGAAGTGGTGCGTAGTACCATTGAAGACATGGCTTCTGCTTACCAAGATCCGCAGCAAGTGATTGATTGGTATAACCAGAACGAAGAACAGCTTGAAGAAGTACGCGCATCCGTATTAGAAGATCAAGTGGTTGAAGCCGTCTTAGCCAAAGCAAAAGTGACTGACAAGAAAGTCTCTTATGAAGAAGCAGTCAACACAGCAGCCCCTCAGGCCGCTGAAGACTAATCAAGTTCAGACGCTCTTAAACTAACCATAAGCCAGCCATGCGCTGGCTTATGTGTAACAACAGAATGAATATTTAGGAGGCATAGATGTTCAACAACATTCTTTCACAGCACGCAGATGACACCTTGGCAGCCTTAGTGCCCATGGTCGTAGAGCAGACCTCTCGTGGTGAACGTGCTTATGATATTTATTCGCGCCTTTTAAAAGAGCGTATTATTTTTCTGGTTGGCCCGGTCGAAGACCATATGGCTAACCTAGTGGTGGCGCAGATGTTATTCTTGGAAGCAGAGAATCCAGATAAAGATATTCATCTGTATATTAACTCGCCAGGTGGTTCGGTAACTGCAGGCATGTCAATTTACGACACTATGCAATTTATTAAACCTGATGTGTCCACCACCTGTATTGGTCAAGCGGCTAGTATGGGCGCGTTACTGTTAGCGGGTGGCGCAGCAGGTAAGCGTTTTTGTTTACCGCACTCACGCGTTATGATTCATCAGCCTTTAGGTGGTTTTCGTGGTCAGGCATCGGATATTGAAATCCATGCGCGAGAGATTTTGACTATTCGTGAACGACTGAATAAGGTTTTAGCGGAACATACAGGGCAGCCTTTAGACGTAATTGCGCGTGACACCGATCGTGATAATTTCATGAGTGGTGATGAAGCGGTAACATACGGCCTGATTGACCAGGTTACCCGCAAACGCTAAAAAGCCTAGCGACCCTAAGCGCATAGCTTTTAGGTGGCGCAACCAAGACAAGTGTGCGCACAAGATGGGCGTAAATAGTTATAAAACGGTGTAGAACCCCATGCATAGTACTGAAGAAAGCGGAAAACTGTTGTATTGCTCTTTTTGTGGCAAGAGTCAGCACGAAGTACGCAAATTAATTGCCGGACCTTCGGTGTTCATTTGTGAGGAGTGCGTTGATCTCTGTAATGAGATCATTCGCGAAGACTCCGATGTAGCGCAAATTGAAGAGGCCAAAGGTAGCAAATTACCGGCACCTAAAGAAATTAGCGAAATTCTTGATCAGTATGTAATTGGTCAGGAACGAGCAAAGAAAGTGCTGGCAGTGGCGGTATATAACCATTACAAGCGCTTGCACAATATTGATAAGAAGAAAGACGATATTGAGCTGGGTAAAAGTAATATTTTACTCGTTGGTCCAACAGGTTCAGGTAAAACCTTGCTGGCAGAAACCTTAGCTCGCACGCTCAATGTACCCTTTACTATTGCTGATGCAACCACGCTAACCGAAGCAGGTTATGTGGGTGAAGATGTTGAAAATATCGTGCAAAAACTGCTGCAGAAGTGTGATTATGATGTAGAAAAAGCCGAGATGGGCATTATCTACATTGATGAGATTGACAAAATTACCCGTAAATCAGAAAACCCATCCATCACCCGCGATGTGTCGGGGGAGGGTGTGCAGCAAGCATTGCTCAAGCTGATTGAGGGCACAGTAGCATCAGTTCCGCCTCAGGGTGGACGCAAGCATCCGCAGCAAGAGTTTTTACAGGTGGATACGCGCAATATTCTGTTTATCTGTGGCGGTGCTTTCGCTGGACTGGAAAAAATTATTCAAGCGCGCTCAACCAAGGGTGGTATTGGTTTTGGTGCAGAAGTGCGCAGTAAAGATTTGGATAAAAAAGTAGGCGAGACCTTGCGTGAGGTGGAACCGGATGACTTGGTTAAATACGGTTTAATTCCTGAGTTTGTTGGCCGCTTACCGGTTATCGCAACGCTGGATGAGCTGGATGAGTCCGCGCTAATGCAGATTTTGACCGAGCCGAAAAACGCCTTAACCAAGCAGTACGCAAAACTGTTTGAAATGGAAGACGTAGAGCTGGAGTTTAGACCAGACGCATTAACTGCCGTAGCTAAGAAGGCGTTGGAGCGTAAGACCGGCGCGCGTGGTTTGCGCTCCATTATGGAAGATGTGCTGCTGGATACCATGTTTGAAGTGCCCTCGAGCAAAGATATTGTCAAAGTGGTTATCGATGCGGGCGTTATTTCGGGTGAATCCAAACCCATGCTTGTTTATGCGGCGGATAATCTGGCCAAAACATCGCCTGAAGCATAAAGCTTAAAACTAACGATAAAAAAGGGCTGCTGAGGCCCTTTTTTTATTGTTGGCTTGTTTTTAGGTAAACCGCCCCCACCTAATAAACAGTTAAGTTGTGTGGCTAAAAGCCTAGTGTGAGTGAATATCATGAAGACAATTTTAGAGTTGCCCTTATTGCCATTGCGCGATGTTGTGGTGTATCCCCAAGTGGTCATGCCCTTGTTTGTTGGGCGTGAGAAATCTATTAAAGCCATCGAAGCCGCTATGCAGGCTGATAAGCGTATTGTTTTGGTGGCGCAAAAAAATCCTGATGATGACGATCCAGCGCTTGCTGATGTATATGAAGTGGGTACGTTGGCGACGATCTTACAAATGCTTAAGTTGCCAGATGGCACGGTAAAAGTGTTGGTGGAAGGTAAGCAGCGCACAGCCATTGAGGCTGGACGAGAGCAGGATGGCTACTGGCATGTAACTGCGGCAGTGGACGATGACATCCAAGAGATGGCTGAGCCTGAAAACCAAGTGCTACGCCGAGTTGTGCTGGAAACCTTTAAGGTCTTGGCGCTGCACAGTAAAAAAATTCCCGGTGAATTCGCCCAGAGTGTGGAAGAGATTGATTCTGTTGAGCGTTTAGTCGATGCAATTGCTGCTCAAATGCCAATTACGCTGGAGCAAAAGCAAGAAATTCTAGCCATAGCTACTATTACTGAGCGGGTTGAAAAGCTGCTTGGTTTTGTTGACGCTGAGCTTGAGCTACTAAAAATTGAAAAACGCATCCGTGGACGTGTTAAAAAGCAAATGGAGCGCAGCCAGCGTGATTACTATCTGAATGAACAGATGAAGGCTATCCAAAAGGAATTGGGCGAGGATGAACACGGTCACAATGAGATTGAATCGCTTAGAAAGCGTATTGATGAAGCTAAAATGCCTAAAGCAGCACTGGAAAAAGCTCAGGCTGAACTGAAAAAGCTACAAATGATGTCGCCCATGTCGGCTGAGGCAACAGTAGTACGTACCTATATAGACTGGATGCTTAATGTGCCGTGGCACAAGCAGACTAAGGTGCGTCTAGACTTAGACAAGGCCGAAGAAGTGTTGGATGCTGACCATTATGGCTTATCCGAGGTTAAAGAGCGCATCCTAGAGTACCTCGCAGTGCAGAAGCGTGTGCGTAAGCTCAAAGGGCCGATTCTGTGCTTAGTGGGGCCGCCTGGTGTAGGTAAAACCTCATTAGCAGAGTCTATTGCGCGCTCAACTAATCGCAAGTATGTGCGTATGGCTCTAGGTGGCGTACGTGATGAGGCGGAAATACGTGGACATCGACGCACCTATATTGGCTCTATGCCAGGACGACTGATTCAGCGTTTATCTAAAGTTGGCGTGCGTAACCCTTTATTCTTGTTTGATGAAATTGACAAGATGGGTAGCGACATGCGTGGCGATCCAGCATCAGCTTTATTAGAAGTGTTAGATCCTGAGCAAAACCATAGCTTTAACGACCACTATCTTGAAGTTGATTATGATTTGTCAGACATTATGTTTGTCTGTACTGCCAACTCGATGAATATTCCAGCGCCACTGCTGGATCGTATGGAAGTGATTCGTTTGCCAGGTTACACCGAGGATGAAAAGCTTAATATCGCGCAAAAATACTTAATTGGTAAGCAGCGTAAAGCCAATGGCTTAAAAGACGCTGAGCTGGAGTTGACCGCCGAAGCGTTGCTGGATGTGATTCGTTATTACACCCGAGAAGCTGGCGTGCGCGGGCTTGAGCGTCAAATTGCGAAAATTTGCCGCAGGGTAGTTAAAAAAGCCCTAGGTAAAAAAGCCATAACTGCCAAGGTGTTACCAGAGGATCTTGAGGAATACTTAGGCGTACGTAAATTCCGTTATGGACTGGCAGACACTGAAAACCAAGTTGGCCAAGTAACAGGCTTAGCTTGGACGCAAGTGGGTGGTGAGTTATTAACGATTGAAACAGCGGCAATGCCGGGTAAAGGGCAGTTAATTAAAACTGGATCTTTAGGGGATGTTATGGAAGAATCCATGACAGCTGCGCTAACAGTAGTACGCAGTCGCGCCCAAGCCCTAGGCTTAATGCCTGATTTTTATGAAAAACAAGACCTGCATATCCATATGCCAGAAGGTGCTACACCTAAAGACGGGCCGAGTGCAGGAATTGGAATGTGTACTGCTTTAGTATCGACATTAACCAAAATACCGGTACGTGCAGATGTCGCCATGACAGGTGAAATTACCTTGCGTGGACAGGTATTGGCTATTGGCGGACTCAAGGAAAAGCTACTTGCTGCACATCGCGGTGGGATTAAAACAGTTATAATTCCTGAGGAAAATAAAGGTGATCTCAAAGAGATTCCCGACAACATTAAAGCGGATCTAGAAATAAAATTAGTCAAATGGATTGACGAAGTGCTTGAAATTGCGCTGCAATACATGCCTGAACCGCTAGCGGATGAAGATTTAAAGCTGCTCGTTCAGGATGAAAAAAAACAGAAATACATAGACAGCCAGCCTCAGACGCATTAAGGGGTCTAAGTTTTGGTGTTTTGCGGTATAACACTAAAAAGAATAGGTTTTTTGTTGACGAACGTTTAACAACAGACTATCTTGCAACACCATCAACTTCGACATGACTGTTAAAAATAGAAACTTAAGGGGACTTCCGAGTGAATAAGTCAGAATTAATCGAAAAAGTGGCAGCTTCTGCAGATATTCCTAAGGCAGTAGCAGGTCGTGCTTTAGACGCAGTAATTACAACAATAACTCAAGCTCTTCAAGAGGGTGACTCTGTTGTTTTGGTAGGCTTTGGTACTTTTGCAGTAAAAGATCGTGCTGCTCGTACAGGCCGTAACCCGCAAACTGGTAATACAATCCAGATTGCAGCCGCTAAAGTGCCAGGTTTTAAAGCTGGTAAAGCGCTGAAGGATGCCGTTAACGGTTAATCTTTGAAGCTCTAGAAATAGCTTAGTTAAGAGTTGTCTAGAACGAAATGATTCAAATAAAGGCGCATCGGTTGGTGCGCCTTTATTTTTTAAACTTTAGAATTTCAAGCATTGGTTAAGCTGACTCTATCCATCTCAAGGTCAGCACAGGCGAGTTAAAAGCTGGGGGATACATGCTGCAAAATATTCGAGACCGCTCGACAGGTTGGATCTCTAAGGCAATTATCGGTTTAATTGCTGTACTTCTATCCTTCACTGGCTTTGAGGCTATTATGCGCTCAGCCAGCAATAGTAATAATGCAGCCAAGGTCAACGGTGAGGAAATCACTTTACCTGAGTTGGCGCAGGCCAAAAGTGCACAAAATCGACGATTAGCACAGCAATTTGGACAGGATTTTGATACCAGCTTGTTTGACGATAAGCTGATGACCGAAATGGCGCTGAAGAACCTTATTGGCCGCAAACTATTGCTGCAAGGTGCTCAGAATAGTGGCTTTACTGCCTCACAAGCGGCGATTGATGCTTTCTTATTGAATGCGCCTGAGTTTCAAGAAAATGGCCGTTTTAGTGCGGCCCGTTATGATCAAATGCTTGCCCAAATGGGCTATAGTCGTTTGCAGTTTCGTGCAATGCTCGAGCAAGACATGCAGCTTGAGCAACTACAGCTAGGCATTACTGCATCCGCTTTTGTTACTGAGCAAGAAGTTAAAGCTTATGCACAGCTGGAAACGCAAACGCGTGATTTTGCCGCTCTAGAGTTGCCAGCAGACTTCAGTCAAATTACTGTCACAGACGATGAAATAGCTGATTTTTATCAGGCTAACTTACCTAGCTTTATGACGCCTGAGAAGGTTGCGATTGAGTATGTTGAGCTTAATAAGAACCAGCTTGCTGAACGGATTGAAGTCAGTGATGAAGAAATACAAGAAAGCTATCAGGAAGCAATAGCTAACCTAAGCGAGCAGCGTAGAGCGGCGCATATATTGTTTGAGATTTCTGCAGAGCAGAACGAACAGCAGGCTTTAGAGAAAGCCAAAGCAGCAGCACAGCGCCTAGCACAGGGTGAGTCTTTCGCAGCGCTGGCTAAAGAGTTATCAGATGATATTGGTTCGGCAGAGCAGGGCGGTGATTTAGGCTTTGCCGGTTTAGGTATTTATGAGCCATCTTTTGAAGACGCGCTCTACGCTTTGCAAAATGAACAAGTCTCTGAGCCAGTCTTCACCGAGTATGGTTGGCATCTCATTAAACTGACCGGTATTCAAGCAGTTGATGTGCTGAGCTTTGCTGAAATGAAAGATGGTTTGCTGCGTGATCTGCGCATGGATAAAACAGAACTGCTCTTTGTTGAGATGGTTCAGGACTTGGAAAACCTTGCTTATGAGGCAGCAGATTTGCAGCAGCCTGCACAAGAACTTGGGCTAGAAATAAAATACAGTCCCGCATTTACCCGTCAGGGTGGTAAAGGTATTTTGGCCAATCGTTCGGTTATTGAGGCCGCTTTTAGTCCGCTAGTTTTAGAAGATGGAGCTAACAGCCTGCTACTTGAACTGGATGACGAGACCATCGTTGTTTTGCGTGCTAGAGAGCACTTGAAGCCGGAGCAAGTTGAGTTAGCAGAAGTTGCTACAGCCATTAAAGATGTGTTATCTACGCAGAAAGTAAAAGAGTACACGCAGGCACAGGGTGCATCCTTGTTAGCTGACTTGCGTGCTGGCAAAAGTGTGACGCAGGAAGGTTGGCAGCCGGTAGAAGCCGCCAGTCGTACGCATGAAGACGTCGAGCCACAAGTACTGCAAGAAGTGTTTAGAATGCCTAAGCCAGATGCGGGTGAGGCAAGTTATGCTGGGCTTAGCATGCAAGATGGGCGTTATGTGGTTTTGCGTTTGACAGGTGTTAATACGCCTGCCGATGTGATGTCTGCAGAAGAGTTTAAAGAGTACCAGAAAGTGTTGTCTTCGCGTCAAGGGCAAGCAGACTTCGTGGCTTTTGGTCAACAAGTTGAGCAAGAAGCTAAAATTGAGCGATTCTAACGAAGTTTAGATTCTTAGTAATAAAAAACCGCGCTATCTAAGCGCGGTTTTTTTATGGGCTGACTAAAATTACTCTTCTAGTGCACCCATCGCAGTGGTGTTGAAACCGCCATCTACGTAGAGGATTTCACCGCTGATGCCAGAGGCTAGATCTGAGCAGAGGAAAGTACCAGCATTACCTACCTCTTCAATAGTTACGTTACGACGCAGTGGCGTCTGAGCTTCGTTAGCGCTGAGCATTTTACGGAAGTTCTTAATGCCTGATGCCGCAAGGGTACGAATAGGGCCAGCTGAAACAGCATTGACGCGAATACCCTCTGGGCCAAGACTGCTGGCTAGATAGCGCACACTGGCTTCTAGGCTGGCTTTGGCAAGGCCCATGACGTTGTAGTTAGGCATGGTGCGTACGGAGCCCAAATAAGTCAGTGTAAGCAGGCTACCGTTGCGGCCCTGCATCATCTCACGACCTGCTTTGGCTAGCGCGATAAAGCTGTAGGAACTAATGTCGTGGGCAATTTTAAAGCCTTCACGGGTGGTGGCAGAAGTGAAGTCACCATCAAGCTGATCACCTGGAGCAAAGCCTACTGAGTGGACAATACAATCCAAGCCGTCCCATTTTTTGCTTAGTTCAGTAAAAACATTGGCAATGTCGTCGTCGTTTGCAACATCGCATGGGAAGCATAAATCAGCGTTGGAGCCCCATTGTTCGGCAAAGCCTTCAACGCGACCTTTTAATTTGTCGTTTTGGTAGGTGAAAGCTAACTCTGCGCCTTCACGGTGCATAGCTTCAGCAATACCCGAGGCGATAGACAGCTTGCTGGCTACTCCAACGATAAGAACGCGTTTACCTTTCATAAAACCCATAGTGTTTCCCCTGTGTAAATCAATTTGGCAATTCATTGCCTGTTAGTGACATAAAGGCTGCTGCTAACAACTGCCGCGTATATTCATGTTGAGGTGCACGAAAAATCGGTTCGGCCTCACCCTGTTCAACGACTATGCCGCGATGCATCACAATCAATTGGTGGCTGATTGCTTTTACTACGGCTAAGTCATGGCTAATAAATAAGTAGCTTAGATTGTATTTGAGTTGTAGCTCTCGGAGCAAATCTACCACCTGACGCTGGACTGTTCGATCCAGGGCAGAAGTGGGCTCATCCAGTAAAATAAGTTTGGGTTTAAGCACCAAAGCGCGCGCAATGGCAATGCGCTGCCGTTGTCCGCCAGAAAACTCATGGGGATAACGATGCCTTGCTTCGGGGTCCAGTCCTACATCGGTAAGGGCGTTGATAATTATTTGCTCTTGTTCCGCTGCAGTGCCTATCTTGTGTATATGTAAACCTTCACCAATAATTTCTGAGACGCTCATTCTTGGACTCAGGCTACCAAAAGGGTCTTGAAAAACCACCTGAATTTCGCGTCTTAAAGGCCGTAGGGCGCTTTGGTTCATTTTGTCCAGCGCATGACCGGCGAAACAAATGCTGCCTTGGCTGCTAATCAGGCGCAAAATAGCCAGTCCTAGGGTTGATTTGCCGGAGCCGCTTTCGCCAACGATACCTAGGGTTTGGCCCTCTTTTAAATCAATATTGATACCGTTAACGGCTTTGACGTAATCGCGGGTGCGCTGCAATAGACCCAGTTTAATCGGAAACCAAACTTTTAAATCGTTAACGGTTAATAGGCTGTCACCGATGGCAGTGGCTGCAGGATGGCCACTGGGTTCGGCAGCCAGTAATTCTTGGGTGTAGGGGTGTTGTGGGTTCTCAAACAGCGTTTGGCAATCGTTGTATTCAACCGAGTAGCCATCTTTAAGCACGCAGACCTGATCCGCAGTGCGGCGCACCAGATTTAAATCATGGCTGATCAGTAAAATAGCCATGCCCATTTTATGTTGTAAATCTTTGAGCAGCTCTAACACAGCCTGTTGTACCGTTACATCCAGCGCTGTGGTGGGTTCATCTGCTATTAATAACTCGGGTTCATTAGCCAGCGCCATGGCGATCATCACACGTTGGCGTTGTCCGCCAGAGAGTTCATGCGGATAGGAGGCCAGTCGCTTCTGCGGTTCGGGAATTTGTACCAACTCAAGCAGCTCAAGTGTACGGGCGGTAGCGGCTTTTTCATCCAAGCCTTTATGCACTAACAACACCTCATTGATTTGCTTTTCAATGCTGTGCAGTGGATTGAGTGAACTCATGGGCTCTTGGAAAATCATCGAGATTTTATTACCACGTAACGCACGCATTTGCTGCTCGCTGGCTTGCAGTAATTCTTGCTCGTCATAGAGAATTTGCCCGTGGGGATGCCGGGCAGTCGACTGGGGTAGCAGGCGTAAAATTGCATGCGAGGTGACAGATTTGCCAGAGCCACTTTCACCGACCAATGCCAGAGTTTGGCCTGGATAGATATCAAAGCTGACTGACTTGACTGCATGGGTGATTTGCCCGGCAGTGTTAAAGTCAACAGCAAGGTCTTTCACGCTCAGCAGCGGCTTACTTCCTTGGGTCAAATGCATCGCGTGCCGCCTCACCAATAAAAACCAATAAACTTAGCATCAACGCCAATACCGCAAAGGCACTTATCCCTAGCCACGGAGCTTGCAGATTGGCTTTGCCCTGCGCCACCAACTCACCCAGCGAGGGAGAACCCGGCGGTAAACCAAAACCTAAAAAGTCGAGGGCTGTTAGCGTGCCGATAGCGCCCGTGACAATAAACGGCAGGAAGGTCAGGGTGGAGACCATGGCGTTGGGCAAAATATGGCGGAACATAATCTGACTGTCGCGCATCCCTAACGCACGCGCCGCACGGGCATATTCAAGGTTACGACCACGTAAAAACTCGGCACGCACTAAGTCCACTAAACTCATCCACGAAAACAACAGCATGATGCCCAGTAACCACCAAAAGTTAGGCTGAATAAAGCTTGCCATGATAATCAGCAAGTACAGCACCGGCAGTCCTGACCAGATTTCCAAAAACCGCTGGCCGACCAAGTCGATCCAGCCGCCATAAAAGCCTTGCAGCGCGCCAGTGATAATGCCGATAACCGAGCTAATCAGGGTTAGCGTCAGCGCAAAGAGTATCGAAATGCGAAAGCCGTAAATCACGCGCGCCAACACATCACGCCCCTGATCATCAGTACCCAGCCAGTTTTGTGCAGACGGGGGCGCAGGAGCTGGTACTTGCAGATCGTAATTAATACTCGAATAGCTAAAAGGAATGGGCGGCCACAGCATCCAGCCGTCTTTTTCAGCAATCAAATCCTGAATGTAAGGGCTTTTATAGTTGGCTTGCAACGGGAATTCCCCACCAAAGGTGGTTTCTGAATAACGCTTAACAATGGGGAAGTACCAGTTATTGTCGTAGCTCACCACTATGGGTTTATCGTTGGCAATGATTTCTGCACCAAGACTTAGCGCAAACAGCACCAAAAAAATCCACAGTGAGTACCAACCACGCTTGTGAGCTTTAAATTGCGCGAAACGGCGCTGATTAATCGGGGATAAGGCCATCAGTTCCCCCTGCTGCTGAAGTCAATGCGTGGGTCGACTAGGGTGTAGGTGATGTCGCCAATCAGTTTTACCACTAGTCCAAGCAGAGTAAACAAGAATAAGGTGCCAAATACCACGGGATAATCGCGGTTAATCGCCGCCTCGAAACTGAGCAGACCTAAACCGTCGAGCGAGAAAATTACTTCAATCAGCAATGAACCGGTAAAGAACATGCCGATAAAGGCTGCTGGAAAACCGGCGATAATAATCAACATCGCATTGCGAAACACATGGCCGTACAGCACTTTGTTTTCGCTCAGGCCTTTGGCGCGTGCGGTGGTGACATATTGTTTGTTGATTTCATCTAAAAAACTGTTTTTTGTCAGTAAGGTCAGCGTGGCAAAGTTACCAATCACCAAGGCCGTCACCGGCAAGGCCAAATGCCAAAAATAATCGCCGATTTGCCCTAGTAAACTCAGTTCATCAAAATTGTTGGAGGTCAGTCCGCGCAGCGGAAACCAAGATAAATAACTACCACCAGCAAACACCACGATTAATAAAATAGCGAACAGGAATGCAGGAATGGCGTAGCCTAAAATAATCGCCGAGCTGGTCCACACATCAAAGCTGCTGCCATGACGTACTGCTTTACGGATGCCGAGTGGGATCGACACCAAATACATCAGCAGCGTACTCCAGAAGCCTAGAGATACGGATACCGGCATTTTCTCGGCGATCAGGTCAATTACGCTGGTGTCACGAAAGAAGCTGTTGCCAAAATCAAACTGGGCGTAACTTTTCAGCATAATCCAAAAGCGCTCAACCGGGGGTTTATCGAAACCGTACATACGCTCGATTTCGGCAATCAGCTCGGGGTCTAAGCCTTGGGCGCCACGGTATTGGCTGTTGCTGCTGCTGGTCTCAGCACCGCCGCCGGAAATACGCCCTGTGGCGCCGCCGGTGGCACTGTCGAAGCCTTCCAGCTTGGCAATCATTTGCTCTACAGGGCCGCCGGGAGCTGCTTGGATAATAATAAAGTTCAGCAGCAAAATACCAAATAGGGTAGGAATGATCAGTAGTAGACGTCTAATAATATAAGCAAACATGGGTTAATCGACCTGTTTGTCTAGCGGCTCGAGCCACCACGTCATTAAGCCATAATCATAAAGCGGTGCAGTGTCTGGGCGCTGTAAATATGTGCGATAAGCAATACGCCAGCGGTCAATATAGTAGTTTGGGATCACATAATGACCCCATAATAAAACTCGGTCTAAAGCCCGTGCATGATTGATCAGTGCTTGGCGGCTATCAGCGTTGATTAAGCCCTCAACCAGCAGATCGATAGCGGGATCTTGCAAGCCAATAAAGTTGCGGCTGCCAGGATTGTCGAAGCTGGCTGAGTGCCAGAAATCAATTTGCTCATTACCGGGCGAGTTCGATTGCGACCAGATACTGGAGGTCATATCAAAATCCCGACTGCGCAGGCGGTTAATGTATTGCGATACATCGGCACGGCGGATGGTCATTTCGATACCAAGTTCTGCAAGGTTGCGCTTGAATGGCAGCAATACGCGCTCAAGGTTGGTTTGCGCAATCAAAAACTCAAAGGCTAAAGGCTCGCCATCGGCGTTGACCATGCGATCATTTTCAATACGGTAACCGGCTTCTTGCAGCAACTTCCAGGCTTGGCGGCGCTGGTTGTGAATATTGCCGGTGCCATCGGTGGTCGGCAGTTTGAACTCATCGGTGAACACCTGTTCCGGAATTTGGCCGCGCAAGGGTTCTAAAATAGCTAACTCGGCCTCACTAGGTAGACCCTGTGCGGCGAGCTCGGAGTTGGCAAAAAAGCTTTGAGTGCGCTGGTAGGCACTGTAAAAAATTTGTCGATTGGTCCACTCAAAATCAAACAGCAAGCTGATGGCCTGACGCACGCGCACATCTTGAAACATCGGGCGGCGCAGATTAAACGTATAAGCCTGCATGCCGACTGGATTATGGTTTTTGACTTCTTGCTGAATAATGTCGCCGTTACGTAAAGCCGGCGAGTTGTAGCCGGTGGCCCAGTCTTTGGCGGAATATTCAAGGTTAAAGTCAAACTGCCCGGCCTTAAAGGCTTCAAGGGCGACTGACATGTCCAGATAATAGTCCAGTTGGATGCGGTCAAAATTATACATTCCTTTGCTGACAGCTAAATCCTTAGCCCACCAGTCAGCCACGCGCGTGTAAGTAATGGAGCGTCCAGCACTGAGTTTTTCGATCTGATAAGGGCCACTGCCGAGCGGTGGTTCAAGGGTGGTTTTGCTAAAGTCACGCTCTTGCCACCAGTGCTTAGGTAATACTTTAATTTGCCCAATGATTAGCGGCAGCTCGCGGTTGTTGCTGTGTTTAAAATCAAAGCGCACACTGCGCTCAGACTCCACCACAACCTGTTCCACGTCGGCATAGTAATGACGATACAGCGGATGCCCCTCTGTGGTTAGCAGCTCGAAGGTATAGGCCACATCGTCTGCGCTTACGGCTACACCGTCATGAAAACGTGCTTCAGGGCGTAGAAAAAAACGCACATAGCTGTTATCAGCGGTTTTTTCGATGCGCTCAGCCAGCAAACCGTATTCGGTAAAGGGTTCATCATCAGAGTGGAAGGTGAGGCTGTCGTACAGCAGATTAATATAATCAGCCGCATTGCCTTTGGGGATAAAGGGATTAAAACTGTCAAATCCATTTAGCCCAGCCAAGCGTAAAGTGCCGCCCTTAGGCGCGTCTGGATTTACATAATCAAAATGCTGAAAATCAGCAGCGTATTTGGGCGGCTCATCATAGAGTGTTAGCGCATGCTGAGCCTGTGCCAAGGCGGTCCAGCCGCTTAGCAAGGTTGCAGTAATTAATAACTTAAGCGCGCGCATTAAGGAGCCTCCGTTGATTCATGCCACCAAGATCTAATACCTAGAGTATAGGGTGGGGTATGTACAAAGTTAAAATGATTACGAAACGCAATGCGATGATGGCTAATGTACCAGTTCGGAATAATGTAGTGCTGCCACAATAACACACGGTCTAAGGCCTGCATGGCGGCAGTAAGTTCATGTTGGGTGGGTGCGTTGAGTACGGCATCCAGTAAATCATCCACTATAGGGTTGTTAATGCCCGCATAGTTCTTGCTACCCTTTAAATACGCTTGCGATGAGTGAAAATAATACCATTGCTCTTGCCCCGGAATTAAGCTTTGCGACAGAACCAGCAGGGTTAAGTCAAAATCAAAATTATCGATACGTTGCTTGTACTGTGCTCGGTCTACGGTACGCATGCGTGCGTCGATACCAAAGTTTTGCAAGTTTTGTACATAGGCTTGAAAGATACGCTCAAGGCTGGGGTTAACCAATAATATTTCTAACTGCAGTTTTTGCCCGTTTTTATTGCGCAGGCCCTGTGCCGTCAGCTTCCAGCCGGCTTTCTGTAATAGCTTGAGCGCTTTGCTGATGTTTTCTCTGGGCAAGCCACGGCCATCGGTGCGTGGAGCAAGAAAAGGCTGGCTGAATAACTCTTGCGGCAAGTGTTCGCGCCATTTGGCCAGTAATAACCACTCAGCGCCTTCGGGGATACCCTTCGCAGCATAGGGGCTGTTGGGGAAGTAACTCTCTGTACGCTGATAAGCCCCGTAAAACAATGCTTTATTGGCCCATTCAAAATCAAATAACAGTGATAAGGCTTCGCGCACCTGTGCATTATCAAAGGGTGGGCGGCGCGTATTGATAAAAATAGCTTGGGTGGGAATAGGCAGCTGATGAGGTACTTCGGCGCGGATAATGTCGCCGTTGTCGATGCTAGGAAAACGGTAATTATTGGCCCAGTTTTTAGCTTGATGGTCGATGTAAATGTCGAAATGACCGGCTTTAAAGGCTTCAAAAGCGACGTGACGGTCGCGATAAAACTCAACCTGCACTTGGTCAAAGTTGTATTTGCCACGATTAACGGGCAGATTCTTACCCCACCAGTTTTTCACCCGCATAAAGGTAAGGCTATGTCCGGGTTTCACCTGACTAATACGGTAAGGGCCACTGCCAAGAGGCGGCTCAAGGCTGGTTTGCGCAAAGGTGCGGTTTTGCCAATAATGCTTGGGTAAAATCGGTAAATCGCCCAAATTCAATAATAATTGTGAGTTGTTAGCGCGTTTGAAAACGAAACGCACTTTGTGTTTGCCCAGGATTTCTACGCGCTCAACTTCGCTTAAATAGTTACGGTATTGTGGGTGTCCGTGCTCGAGTAGTTTTTGGTAAGAGAATTCAACATCGGCAGCTGTAATAGGCTGTCCATCATGGAAAGTTGCTTTTTTTCTCAGGTTAAATACCACCCAGCTCAGATCATCACTGTATTGAATGCTTTCAGCCACCAAGCCATAACTGCTGGCTGGTTCGTCCCCTGAAGGGTCGAACACACCCTGGCCTACCATTAGCGGGGCGTTGAGCTCGGAGATGCCGTATTGATAGAAGTCAGAGGTGTTAATTGGGCTGGTGCCCTTGAGAACATAAGGGTTTAAGCTGTCAAAACTGCCTAAAGCCATTATTTTAAGAGTACCACCCTTGGGCGCTTGCGGATTCACCCAGTCGAAATGAGTAAAACTGGGTGAGTATTTCAATTGCGAAAAGTGGGCGTAACCATGACTAAGGCTGACTGCAGAAAAGGCTGCAGGAATCTGCAAAACCACAACAGCAGTCAAGAAAGAGAACAGCCATGCACGCATTAAAATTCAACCCCTAGAGACAACAGTGCTTACTGGGTTGCTCACAGGTATAGCGCTAATTTTTGTCCTGGTTTCAGCAGGTTGCTATTGAGCATGTTCCAGTTTTTGAGTTGAGTTATAGAAATGTTATGACGCGAGGCGATGCTCTCTAACGAATCGCCCGTGCGTACCGTATAAAAAGTCGCGGGTGATTGGATGTGTAATGCCTGTCCTATGCGGATGCTGTCACCTTTAAGCTTATTCCATTGCTTAATTTCCTTTACGCTAACCTGATGTTGCTCAGCGATGGTGGATAGGCTATCGCCTGCTGTTACTTTGTAGCTGATTTTATTGGTTGAACTGGCCACGGCAACAGTCCCAGCCTTGGGCGGAATTTTTAGTACTTGGCCGATCTTAAGGTTGTTATTAGATAATCGGTTTAGATCACGCAGCATGGTCACGCTGGTGCTGTTTTGTTGAGCAATGCGCGATAGGGTATCGCCAGAGCGCACCGTATACGTGGGCCATTGATACAGCTCTGGTGCTTTGAGCGTGCTTAAGCGTTGGTGTAAAAGCTCGACGCTCTGCGTTGGCACGAGCAAATAACCCGGTCCACCCAGAGTGACTTTTTGATTGAATGCCGGGTTGAGTTGATACAGTTGGTCGTAGTCAACTTTTGCCATTTTGGCAATATTTTTTAGTTCCAGTTCATGCTTGAATTTTACTTTTGTAAAGAAAGGCTCATTAGCAATTTCAGGCAGTTGCAGGCTGTAATTATCTGGCTCAGCAAAAATTTGCGCTAAAGCCAGCAGTTTGGGTACATAGGCTTGAGTTTGTGGGGGCAGCTTTAAGTTCCAGTAATCGGTTGCTAAGCCTTGGGCGCGGTTGCGCTTTATTGCATTCATTACCGTGCCCTCGCCAGCGTTATAAGCAGCGAGGGTCAGTAGCCAGTCACCGTCAAACATTTTGTTGAGGTAGTTGAGGTAGGTGATGGCCGCTTTTGTAGAGCGAGTAATGTCGCGACGCGCGTCATACCAATGAGTTTGCTCTAGCTTAAAGTTACGGCCGGTAGCCGGCATAAACTGCCATAGGCCTGAGGCGCGTTGCGAAGATAGGGCTAAAGGGTTGTAGGCGCTTTCGATGGCGGGTAATAATGCCAACTCCAGCGGCATTGAGTGCTCTTCAAGCTGCTCAACGATGTAGTGAATATAAGGATTGCTGCGTTCTGCGATGATTTCTAGTGAACGCGTACGTTTGCCAAACCACAGTCGTTCTTTCTCTATGCGCGGATGTTCGCTGACTAAGTCAACTAACTGGTAACCTTGGCGAATACGCGACCAAATATCGGCCATTTCATGGGCTTGCGCTTGACTGTATTCAGGCTCGGGTAGCTGTAATATTTCCTGGCTAACAGTCTTTTTGTGCTGATTTCTCTGTGTGTAATGCTGAGTTTTTGCTGATGTGCTTGCAGGCTTAAATGCTTGCGCACTGTCGTTGCTGAGCGATTGACAGCCACTGAGCACAACAGCGCACAGAGCCATACCGCTAACAGCAGGCAGGCGAATTGCAGAAAAAGAAAGCTTAAACATAGGCATAATACTGAGTTTTCATTCAAAAAGTTGCAGCGGATTGTATGAACTGCTGATCAAGGGGTCAAGCAAAGTATGGCATTCAAATGTGTATATGTATTAAGCAAACACATGAAAAATGCCGCCTAGTTCACAAACTTGGCAATCCTTAAATTCACATGCCAACGTGTTAAAAATTATCTTTCCAAGCACGTAAGGCAGTAAAAACAGCTATAGGGTCTTGTTTGTCTAGAGTTTTTTGTAGATGCGAACTGACCTGCTGCACTAGCTCGCTGCTGTTGCACCTTAAGAACGGATTGGTTTCTTTTTCTACGGCAAGATTGCTGGGCAGGGTGTTTAAATCCTGCTTGCGCAACTCTATTACTTGCTGCAAGCGCTGTTGGATAAGCGCATTAGTGGGCTCTACCGCCGCCGCGAATTTCAGATTACTCAGAGTATATTCATGGGTGCAGTACACTAGGGTGTGGTCCGGCAGTTGTGCTAAGCGCTGCAGTGAGTCATACATTTGCGCCGCAGTGCCTTCAAATAAACGCCCGCAGCCCGCTGCAAACAAAGTGTCACCACTAAGTACAAAAGGCTGCTCGCCAGCCCAGTAATAAGCAATATGCCCCTTGGTATGACCGGGAACGAGCATAGCGGTAAACTCTGTGCCCAGTAGCTCTACTGTTTGATTGTCCTGCACAGCGAGATCGCATGCAGGAATATTTTCCAGTGCTGGGCCTACGACTCTTGCTAGGCTGTGCTGTTTTAATGCGCTAACGCCACCCGTGTGATCCTTGTGGTGGTGAGTGATTAAAATATCGGTGAGTTGCCAGTGCGGGTTTTCAGCCAGCCACTTTAGTACAGGTGCGGCATCACCTGGGTCAACCACAGCGCATTGGAATGTTTGAGTGTTTTGGATGAGCCAAATATAGTTATCGTTAAAGGCTTTAAGTGGTGTTAGATTGAGCATAGAGTGAGGTCTTTTAAGTGCAAAATTGGAAGGTTGTAATAGCCCAAAGGTACACTGATGTTGTTAATTAGCAAGCCTTTACCCTCTAAGCCAAAAGTCAATATGTTGCAGCTTCGCCAGTGGTTTGCCTCGGCGAATGGGCAGCGTTTGCTTGGCTGTGAGCGTCACATGGTGCAACAACAGTTTGCTCGGTGTTTTGGCAGTTACGCTTTGTTTTATAATGCGCTCGATGACGATCCTTATGTGTCTCACATTCGTCATCAGATAAAAATAGGCCATGCTGAGCTCTCGCCGGATGCGCACTGTACAGAGCGTCACTGGCCTATCCAGCCGGGCTCGATTGATATTGTTGTGCTGCAACACAGTTTAGAGTTTGCTCGTTCTGCACATGATGTATTGCGTGAAGCGGCGCAAGCCGTTCGACCCGGTGGACATATTCTTATTACCGGTGTGAGCCCTTATAGCTTTTTTGCTGTAGGGCGCTGGTTGAGCAAAAGCCCTTGGCGACAGAGTCATTGCTTGTCAGCACGTCGGGTGTCTGAATGGCTGGCGGTCTTGGGCTTTCATATAGAAGAATGCCAGTTTTCCGGCTATCGACCCTTACGTTTTTTGCGTGACGCCGATAGCACAAGCTTTGTTGAACGATTTATGCATAAAAAACAGTGGCCTGTGGGCAATTGTTATATGCTTGTCGCCCGAAAAATGATGCAAGGCAGTTGTTTACAGCCAAAGCGAAAAGCCACTTTTGAGAAATTAATGCCATTACCTGCTGCTTCAGCAAGCCGTAGTGGTACGTTGGATAAAAAGAAACATAATGACTGATGTAGTTGAAATATTTACCGATGGTGCTTGCAAAGGTAATCCTGGTCCGGGTGGCTGGGGAGCACTGCTCCGTTATCAGGGTAACGAAAGAGAAATTTTTGGTGGCGAGCTGGTTACCACCAATAACCGTATGGAGTTGATGGCCGTTATTCAAGCGTTAACTACGCTTAAACGAACCTGTCAGGTAGAACTGACTACGGACTCTAAATACGTGATGCAGGGCGTGCAGCAGTGGCTGGAAAACTGGAAAGCGCGTGGCTGGAAAACGGCCAGCAAACAACCCGTAAAAAACCAAGATTTGTGGCAGCTGCTTGACGAGCAAGTGCAGCGACATCAAATTCAATGGCAGTGGGTTGCAGGGCACACGGGGCATCCAGGTAATGAGCGTGCTGATGAACTGGCCAATAAAGGGGTTGAGGAGGTACTAGGATGCGTTACGTAGTGCTCGACACAGAAACCACAGGTATGCCGGTTACTGATGGTCACCGAATTATCGAAATTGGCTGCGTGGAAGTGATAGAGCGCAAACTCACTGGGCGACATTATCATGTGTATTTGCAGCCGGATCGCGACATCGATGAAGGTGCCATTGCAGTGCACGGCATCACCGCTGACTTTCTTAAAGATAAGCAGCGTTTTAAAGATATAGCTGATGAGTTTTTTGAATTTATTGCAGGGGCGGAGCTTGTCATTCATAACGCACCCTTTGATATTGGCTTTATTAATAATGAATTTGCACTGGCTGGGCAAAAAGATAGGGCGGATATAACCCAGCATTGCACGGTACTTGATACGCTGGTGATGGCACGCGAGCGCCACCCTGGGCAAAGAAACACGCTGGATGCTTTATGTAGTCGCTACTATGTAGATAACTCGGGACGTGAGTTGCACGGCGCTTTGCTCGATGCGGAGATCTTGGCTGATGTGTACCTAGCCATGACTGGCGGGCAAAGAAATTTGTCTTTGGCTGGTGATGGTGAAGTGAACGCAACAGGTGAGCAGGTGAGTGCCATACGACGTTTGCTATCAGACAGAGCTATGGCTCCTGTTCTGCAAGCCAATGAGCATGAGTTAAGCGCACATCGGGAGTTTTTACAGCGTATCGCTAAAGCCAGTGGTAAGGAAATAAACTGGTAATAGTCTGCCATGCTATGCAAAAAAAACGCAGCCGAGGCTGCGTTTTTGCGTTGCGTTGGATTAAACCCAGTGCGTAATGCCCCACCAGCCCAGCAAGCTCATCACAATGGCATAGGGCAGCGCCATATAGGCCATGCGACCATAGGAAAGCCGTACCAGCGGTGCAATGGCTGAGGTAAGCAGAAACAGAAACGCTGCCTGACCGTTGGGTGTTGCAACGCTCGGCAGGTTAGTACCGGTGTTAATAGCAATAACGAGCAAGTCAAAGTGTTCGCGAGTCATTTTACCCGCCTCAAAAGCTTTGTTAACTTCGCCGATGTAAATGGTGGCGACGAAAACGTTATCACTAATGGCGGAAAGCAAGCCGTTGGCAATAAATAGCATTGAGGGCTGCTGATCGGTGGGCATGTTGAGTACGGCTTGAATTACGGGATCAAACAAGCTTTGCTCTTGAATCACGGCCACCACAGCAAAAAACACCACTAAAAGCGCAGTAAAAGGCATGGCGTCTTGGAAGGCACGACCAATCTTGGCTTCATCGGTAATACCGTTTAGAGAAGTAATCAGAACAATAACCAGTAAGCCAATCAAGCCTACTTCGGCCACATGAAAGGCCAAGCCTAGAATTAGAACAATTCCAGCAACTAACTGAATAACCAAGGATGCTTTTTGTGAGCTGGTACGACGCTTACGCTCCTCGGCAGCATATTCTGCTAAAACCAGACGAACCGGACGCGGCAAGCGTGCGCCATAGCCAAACCAGTGTGTTTTTTCCAATAACAGGCAAGTCAGTAGACCCGCACCTAAAACTGGCAGAGTTACCGGGGCCATGCGCCAGAAAAACTCACCAAAGTTCCAGCCAGCAACTTTGCCGATTAAAAGGTTTTGCGGCTCACCCACTAGAGTGCACACACCGCCCAGCGCAGTACCTACAGCAGCGTGCATTAGTAAACTACGCAAGAAAGCACGGAACTCTTCTAGGTGTTCACGATGCAGCTCAATCACTTCGCCGTCGGAGTTGTAATTGCTTTCTTGGTCTCGTGGGCTTTTACCGGAGGCGACGCGGTGGAACACCGAGTAAAAGCCGACCGCCACGGTAATGATCACCGCCGTGACCGTGAGCGCATCAAGGAAGGCCGACAGAAAGGCCGACAGACCGCAAAAAAGTAGGCTTAATAGAGATTTTGATTTTACTTTGAGCAGCAGATGTGAAAAAAGAGTTAGTAGCAAATCCTGCATAAAGTAAATGCCGGCCACCATGAACATTAACAACAGAAGTACAGGAAAGTTATGTACCAGCTCTTGGTAAAGTGAGTCGGGCGTAGCCAAACCCATGACAATGGCTTCAATAACAAGGATGCCACCGGGTTGTAAGGGGTAACACTTTAACGCCATGGCGAGCGTAAAAATAAACTCAGCAACCAGCAGCCAGCCCGCAATGACGGGCCCAAAGCTAATTAAAACGAGTGGGTTGATGATGAGGAAAAAAACTATTGTTTGTTTGTACCAAGCGGGCGATTGACCGAGAAAATTTCGCCCGAAGGCTGCCGCAAAAGACTTGGACATTAAAGGTTTCCTCAAAAATAAGTTAACTGGTACGCTTAACTAATCAGGCTAAAGCAAGCAATCTAAGCCGTCAGTTTTTGAATAGCATTGATCAAAAATAAGCCATATAAAATATAATCAAGACATACTGCAGCAGGCTTTGCAGCGGAAAATACAGGCTACAGATACTTTAAAGGGCGCGTGTTCGATGAAAGAAAAGCACAGGTCACTTGAATGGAACATTGTAACATATTATAACGAGGCTGCGACAAGAGGGGGTTATTGAGTGAGAGATTATAAGGCTTTTTTGGTTGAGCTAAAGGACAGTGTTGCTCATGTGCAAATTAATCGTCCGGCTAAGCTTAACGCCATGGCTGCGGAATTTTGGCAGGAAATCGGCGATATTTTTGCGTGGGTAGATGCAACGCCAGAGGTGCGCGTTGTGGTGCTAACAGGGGCGGGGCAGCATTTCTCTGCGGGCATAGATTTAAACTATTTAGCCAGCGTCGCCAGCAAACTGGCTAAAGATGTGGGCCGTAACGCGTTAATTTTACGCCAACAAATTACAGAGCTGCAGACTGCTTTAAGCGCGGTAGATAGATGCAGTAAGCCGGTTATAGCTGCAATACAGGGCTATTGTTTGGGCGGTGCCATTGATTTGATTAGTGCCTGTGACATGCGTTATGCCAGCGCAGATGCGCAGTTTTCCATTAAAGAAGTGGATGTGGGTATGGCGGCTGATGTGGGAACGTTACAGCGTTTGCCACACATTATTGGCGATGGCGTGCTGCGTGAGCTGGCCTATACCGGCCGTATCTTTGATGCTCAAGAAGCAGAAAAAATAGGTTTGGTTAACTGCAGTTACGCTGATCAGGACGCGATGATGGATAAGGTTTTTGCTATTGCGGCTCAAATCGCGAGCAAATCACCTTTGGCGATCCAAGGCACCAAGGAAATGTTGCGTTATGCCCGCGATCACAGTGTTGAAGATGGCTTAAATTATATTGCCACTTGGAATGCGGCGATGCTGCAGTCTGAGGATTTGCGCATTGCGATAGCAGCCCAGCTGACTAAAACAGCGCCTAAGTTTGCAGATTGACCGTAAAATGTGGTGGTTGGTGCGCTGGCATAAGGCGTTGTAACTTTAGAGTGTTAAGCAACGCATAGTCTGAGAACTGATTCCACTCAATGACTTACAGACTTGCTAGTATTGACGGCTAGATAGCCTCTAGCCGAGCTAGAACAGCTTAAATGTAGCGGGTTGCTACAGAATATTTTTGGCGTTGTATGAAGACAGGATGCTAGGCATGGTAACTGGAGCAACATCACTGAGTATGGTTCGCACTGAGCTGTTTGCCACAATGGCAGATACTCAGCAGTGTCTTGAACAGTTTTTGGAAGAGCGCGACAGCGGCGTTCTTTTGCAGCAAGCGGTAACCAATTTACAGCAGGTTAAAGGTATTTTATCGTTAATTGAGCTGACAGGTGCTGAGCTATTGGCTCAAGAGATGCAGGCTCTAGCCATGGATATACCAGCAGGTGCTGACCAAGATCGTAATGAGCAGCTTACGGCAATCAATAATGCACTGCATGTATTGCGTAGGTACTTGGAGCAGTTGGAAGCAAACTGGATTGAAATGCCAGAACTTATGCTCCCCGCTATTAATAAATTACGCTGTGCCAGCGGACAGCCCAAGCTGCCAGAAAGCTTCTTTTTTTCCGCCAAACTTAACTTTAAGCACCCTGAGCCTGATACCCAAGACGTAACCGAAGACTGGCAACAATTAGCACGACGTTTGCGGCAAATGTACCAAGTAGGATTGCTGTCGGTTCTTAAGGAAGAAAGAGTCGCTGCAAGTTATGGTCTGATGATGCGTGCTTTACATCGTTTGGATAGCATCAACAAACACCCTGAACAAAACAATTTCTTTTGGGTTGCAGCCGCTACTTTTGAGTCAATGAACGATGGCAAATTGCTGCTGAAGCAAAGCCGCAAACAGCTGTTTTCTCGTATTGATCGCGAAATTAAATTGCATCTGGCCAATGGTGGGCATACTTCCCCAAGAGGTCTGCTTAAAGATTTGCTTTACCTGATTGCTTTGGCTGACTCAGATGGCACGTTGGCAACTCAGGTACGTATTGCGGCAAGTCTGCCGAGTCTGCCTTTTACCGATCATATGCTGGCTGATGAGTATCAGCGTTTATCAGGGCCTGGTACTAATGTTTTACGTTCCTTGTCCGTGGCGATTCAGGAAGAATTAAGCAGCGTAAAAGATGCCGTAGATTTAATTGAACGCGGCACGGCTTCGTTTGAGCAGTTTAGTATTTTGCATGTGACCGTAGCCAAGTTAGAAAAGATCTTAGCGATGGTTGGCCTATCTACGGCAAGTAATGCGCTTAAAAATCACTTAGGTAAAGTAATACATTGGCAAGCTGCAGAGGACGTTCAGTTCGAAGATTTACTCAAGCTCGCTGATACAGTCATATATGTTGAAGGATTGGTGTTGGGCTTGGAGCGTGGACAAAATGTCCAGGTTGCAGAAGAGTCCGAAGCGGAGGTGTTTGCCAGACACCAATTAATGGAGGCGCGCATCGTTGTAACAGAAGAGGCTAAAGCGGGTTTAAGTATGACCAAGCGCGCTATTACAGCATATTTTGAGTCCTCAGGCGATCGTGCGCACTTAGATAACATACCTGTTATTTTGACGAATGTGCGCGGCGGGTTGCAGTTTATCGATGAAGAACGCGCCGCTCACTTAGTGAATGCCTGCATCGACTACATCCAAAACCATATGATCAACGCTATGGATATGCCTATCGAGCAAGCACTCGAAAGCCTAGCCGATGCATTAACCAGCTTGGAATACTATTTGGAGGGCGGGTCTTTGCTCAATAGAAAAGAAGACCGCGAAGTGTTAGATTTGGCGCAAGAAAGCATCCAAGCCTTAGGTGTACAAGTTCAGCAATGAGTCACTACCAACACTGGCGATCTGCAATGCCACCGCTAGACTTACCCGGTGGTTTTGCAGTTGCCCATTTCAAGACGCGCTTCGTACACGACTTAACCACGCAAACTGTGGTTTTTTCTCGTACAGAACTTAAGCACATTTTCGCAGACCGCATTTTGGACGAGCAAGCCATCGGCTATTGGCATGATAAGCCGATGTACTTGCTTGAGCTTGATAACGAAGAGCTGCCAGACAGTAAGTTTGACTGGATTACTGCCCGCCACTTTATGCTGCAGGGCGAAATAGCGCTGGTTAAGTTATTAGGTTTTGCCAGTCAGGTGGGTACGTGGGCGCGTGAACATCGTTATTGCGGCAGTTGTGGTCGGTCTATGCAAAGCTCGCTGGCGCACCGTATGCGTTACTGTCAGCCATGTGGGATACAGCAGTATCCGCGTATTGCGCCGTGCATGATTGTGTTGGTGAGTCGCGGCGATGAAATACTGTTGGCGCGTGCGCCTCGCTTTGTTCCGGGTATGTATAGCACCTTGGCGGGCTTTGCCGAGCCGGGCGAAACGATAGAGGAATGTGTGCACAGGGAAGTCATGGAAGAAACCTGTCTTAAAATACACCAACTAAAATACATCACCAGCCAAAACTGGCCTTTCCCGCATTCCATGATGCTGGGTTTCCATGCTGAGTATTTAAGCGGTGATATAGTGCCAGAGCTGGATGAAATAGAAGATGCACAGTGGTTCAATATTCAGCAGTTACCGCCTTTGCCCATGCAAGGCTCAATTGCGCGCTACTTAATTGACCTATATATCTATCAGCGTTTAGGCGGCAGCGAACCAGTGCTGCCAAACTAAACGCACAGTTAACGCCATCACCATAATAATAAAAATGGGTCGTATCAGTTTATGCCCGCCACCTATAGCGACCCGCGCGCCGATGGCAGCACCTATCATCAGCGCAATTCCCATGGTAATCCCAAGCAACCAAGCGACTTGACCGGCAATAATAAATACCGTTAATGCCATGGCATTACTGACAAAATTCATCGTCCGCGCAACCCCAGTGGTGCGTAACAAATCTAAGGGATATAGAAGTAAGGTGCTCACCGTCCAGAAGGCTCCAGTGCCAGGTCCAGCAATACCGTCATAAAAGCCCAGGCTTAATCCCTGTGGCCATTGGCGCTTACGCCCGATTTGGCTTGTTTCTGGGTTCTGCTGTGGTGGGGTTTTATAAAACAGCATATAAATGCCACACAAAAACACCACCACAGGTAACATTTGATTTAACCAGTGCGCAGGCACTCTCTGTGCTAAAAATGCCCCGGCCGCCGCACCTATTGCCGTAGCTAATAGAGCAGAGCGCCATAACTTGGGTTGAAATAATTTTCGGCGATAAAATGTATAGCTGGCCGTAGCTGAGCCAAAGGTGGCGCACAGCTTATTGGTACCCAGCACTAAATGCGGTGGCAATCCTGCCGTAAGCAGAGCCGGTATGGTGAGCAAACCGCCTCCACCAGCAATAGCATCAATAAAGCCTGCTGTAAAAGCCACCGCAATTAAAATAAGAAACATAGTTAAACTGAGTGAAAGCTCGGGAATAAACGACATAAATAAGCCTAGGTTGTGCTGGGGTGCACAGTAGAATAGTTGGTAGTACGGTGCTTAATTGCACATAATATTTGTTAAGATTATCAGCCTTTAACTAATGAGCTTTGTGGGCAGCTTACTCGGCTGCAATATCAGTATCAGTTACTAAAAACTTTCTATTGAGGGATTACATTGATGCAATTTATTGGGCTCGCAGTGGTTGTCACTGTAATTGCAGTACTGGTATTGACGCTAGGTTTGCGTATTTTATTACGTGGCAACTGGTTTCTGGCTTGGCTTAGAGGCAGCTTTGGCATAGTCATCGTACTTGTTGCAGCATTGAGCGCTGCTATTGCTTATGATCTTAGCACCTATCAGCAAAATTTACCGTCAGAAACGCTGCTACACATTAGCATTAGCAAAAGTGTAGACCAGCGTTTTGAACTCAGCGTAACCGGCCAAGAACTGACAGAAAACTATGTGGTTGAGGGTGATTTATGGCGCTTAGATGTCCGTGAACTAGGCTGGCAGGGCATAGCCGAAACTATCGGGTTACAGCCTGGTTACCGACTGGACAGAATTAAAACTATATTTAGCGACAAGACAAAACAGCCCATCTCTCGTTATGCGCAAGCAAGACTAGAGCAAAGCTGGTTGGATATAGACCTGTGGTTGTGGGCTTATCAAAACCGCAAAACCGTCGCTTTGCTTGTACCTAAGCTGGTTAAAAGTAACTACTACCCACTGCTTGATGGCGCAAAATTCCAAGCGCGCTTGACTGAAAATGGTGTGGTGATAACACCTGCCAATGATATTGCTGAGCGTGCTGTTAGAACGAAAAAACCTGACCTGAACTGACTTATAGATGAGCTTGGCGATCGTTGCTGCTACGGCAACGAAGTAGAAGATAAGATCTGGTTTTAAGATAGGTTATATTATAACATTGTTTTTTTGCTCGGCATGCTGGAGGCTTTTGTGCAAAAGATTTTTTCTTTGTTATTTGGCGTATTAATGTTGCCGCAGTTGGCTATGGCGGTGGGTGTTCACCAACATGGTGTGGCGCAGTTGGATGTGGTGTTAGAGCCGCCGATGCTTACACTGGCTCTGCATTCGCCGTTGGCCAATTTTATTGGTTTTGAGTATAAGCCCGTCAGTGCAGAAGAGCAGGCGCGCTGGACTGAACTGCAGGAGCAGATGCTGCAGGCACGATTACAGGTGGAATTACCGACTTCGGCAGGTTGCAGCTTGGATAAGGTTGTGCTGAGCGATCCTTTTGTTGAGTATTTTGACGACCACGACCACGACCACGACCACGACCACGACCACGACCACGACCACGACCACGACCACAGCGAATTGACCGTAGAGTATCAATATAACTGCACACAGCCACAGCAGCTAAAACAGGTGCAACTGCCATTGTTGCAGAACTACCCGGGTATCGAGAAGCTTGAGGTGCGTATGTTGAGTCCAGCAGGCCAGCATTTGCAGAGTTTAGGTGGACAAGAGCACAGATTAACCCTGCCATGACCCCCATCATTGATATTCAACAACTGAAGTTTGCTTGGTCAGGTGCAAGTGTGTCGGTGCTGCAAATTGAGCAACTCCAACTTAATCCTAGCGAGCACCTCTTTATCCAAGGACCCTCTGGTAGTGGAAAGAGCACCTTACTTAATCTTCTTGGCGGTGTGCTGACTGGGTTTAGCGGTGAAATAAAGGTTGCAGGACAACCCCTCTCGAAACTGTCAGGACGTCAGCGAGATCGCTTGCGCGCCGACTCTATGGGCGTGCTGTTTCAGCAGTTTAATCTGCTGCCTTACCTAAACCTGATGGATAATGTTTGTTTGCCTTGCGCGTTATCGAAACAACGACGCACGGCAGCCATTGTCCGTAGTGGTAGCGTGGAAAATGAGGCTAAACGTTTACTTGAGCGACTGCAGCTGCCACCTGAACAATATCAAAATCGCTCTGTTGCCCAACTGTCGATTGGTCAGCAGCAGCGAGTAGCGGCAGCACGGGCACTGATTGGTACGCCCATGTTGCTGATTGCGGATGAGCCGACTTCAGCACTGGACTGCCAAACTCGCGATCTCTTTATGCAGCTGCTTATGGAAGAGCTACAGCAGGGCGAAACAACCTTGTTACTGGTGAGTCATGATGAAGCACTGGCCGGTTATTTTTCTCGCAAACTCAGGCTGGAGGTGCAGTGCTGATGTTGTTTCACATGGCTGTACGCAGCCTGATCAGTCGTCGTGCTAGTGTGTTACTGACCTTGTTTACGCTCTCACTGAGCACAGCACTCTTGTTAGGTGGCGAGCATATTCGTGAGCAGAGCCGTGCTGGATTTTTTAATACGGTTTCAGGAGCTGATTTGATTGTTGGAGCACGCTCGGGACCGTTGCAATTGCTGCTCTATTCTGTGTTTCATATAGGATCGCCTACCAGCAATATTCGCTGGCAGAGTTATACCGATCTGCGCAATGACCCCCGTGTTGATTGGACCATTGCGCTCTCTCTAGGAGATTCGCACCGTGGTTATCGGGTGATAGGTACCGATAATTCGATGTTTGCACATTACCGTTACGGAGAGAGCCAAAGCCTGAAGTTTGCGTCAGGTAACCAGCTGGATGATCTTTTTGCCGTCGTACTCGGGGCTGAGGTGGCACGGGCGTTGAGCTATGAGTTAGGCGATGAAGTAATTATTGCCCATGGCACAGGCAATACCAGTTTTAAGTTGCACGACAATATGCCGTTTAATGTTAGCGGTATTCTGCAGGCAACAGGAACACCGTTGGACCGTTCTGTACTAGTTACTTTAGAAGGGCTTGAAGCGGTACACGTTGGCTGGCGGGCTGGTATTCCACTGCCCAACATGCAAGCGACCTCCGAACAGGTACGGCAGCGGGATCTGACACCACGTCAGGTGACAGCTGTACTGGTTGGGTTAAAGTCACGCATGCAGGCGTTTCATTTGCAGCGTGAATTGAATAGTCGAATGCAAGAACCGCTGACTGCTGTTATGCCGGGTGTAGCGTTACAAGAACTATGGCAGGTGGTGCGCTTGGCGGAGAAGGCGTTGCTGGCCGTTTCGTCAATTGCTCTACTGATCGGATTGTGCGGCATGCTGGCCGTATTACTCAGCGGGATGCAGCAGCGCCAGCATGAGATTGCCGTTTTACGAGCTCTGGGCGCATCGCCACTGCGCATTGCAGCTTTATTGCTGCTGGAAAGCCTCTTGCTTACCTTGGGCGGTTTTTTGCTTGGCTTGCTGATACTTTGGTCAGCTATATATGCTTTGCAGCAGCCAATGCTAGAGCAGTTTGGTTTGCATCTAAGTACAGTAGGTTTGCTCTCGGACAGGCAGCGGCTGCTTGCGGGTATTATTGTTGCTTTAGGAGCTTGCAGTGGGCTGGTTCCGGCGTTAATGGCATATCGTATGGCGCTGGTGAGAAGCTTGGGGCAGCGACATTAATAGGAGGATTTAATGCGAGTTTTTTTATTGTTTGTCATGCTGTTGATGCTGCAGCCAGCACTTGCAGAACCAGAGATGCTGGTCAATGGTGAACCTGCGCCAATCATCAGTTGGGACGACCTGATGCCCAAAGGTTTCGAGGCCTCGTTGACGGAGCTGTTTAACAATCCTGAGTTTGACGAGCTAGATGATTACAGCGAACGCGGCGTCGCGTTGATGAATGAAATGATGCAGGTGCTGTCATCGGCACCAGTAGTCGAGGAAATGCATGGACGTATGGTCAGTATTCCAGGCTTTGTAGTGCCGCTTGAAGGTGCTGGTGGCATAGTTAAGCATTTTTTTCTGGTGCCTTACTATGGTGCTTGCATTCATGTCCCGCCACCGCCATCCAACCAAATCATTGATGTACATTTTGAACCTGGCACGCATGACGAGAATCTGTATGAAGCCATATTGGTTAGCGGGCGACTAACAACACAAACCTACAGTCATGAAATGGGCTCGTCTGGTTATCGGTTGGAGGCATATAGTATTCAGCCGTATGACTTTGTACTGCCATAGGTTTTTGACTGGATCAACGCCTGCACTCGCGGCATACTGTGGTCTATTAGGTTTATTACATCCGGAGGGCTGACATGAATGTTTCATCTGTTGCCCAATATTATGTAACTCAGTCTTATGCGACGCGTCCCGAGCAGAGCGGAGCGGACAAGCCGGAAGGCAAAGAACCGCAAGCGATTGCGGCGCTCTCACCAGATCAACTTAAGGAAGTAGAAAAGCTCAAAGCTCGTGATCGTGAAGTTCGTGCTCATGAAATGGCACATTTGGCTGCCGCTGGTGGACTGGCTACCTCAGGCGCATCCTTCACCTACCAGCGTGGGCCGGATGGTGTCAGCTATGCAATTGGCGGTGAGGTTCAAATAGATACTTCAAGCGGCAGCAGCCCTGAAGAAACCCTCCGCAAAGCACAAACCATTCGCGCCGCTGCTCTAGCACCAGCAGAGCCGTCCGGACAGGATCGAGCCGTGGCTGCCAAAGCCTCGCAAATGGAGGCCGAGGCCAGAAGCAAACAGGCCACCGTGGAACGGGAAGAACCGTCCACTGATGCCGAGAATGCCCAGCCCCAAAACAGCAGTAGCCAAAAAGCCGCTGCACAGCAGTATCAGGATGTAGCAGCCGGTTTTGATAACGGTTCGCGGTTTAAACTGCAGGTATAACGTGGGACACCTTGGCATAACTAGCAAATAGGGAAATTCACAACTGCTTAATTTACTTCTTCAGTTATTACCCGACATGGAGCGTCATGAAATACTCAGCACTTAAAGCAACTGCACCACTAGCCGTTGCACCTTTTATTCCCATTGCCACCCTCGCTCAAAATCTCTGCGCTTTTCTCAACAGCAGCGCGGTTATTCTCGTGCATGACTTGCAGCATACATATTTAAGCTGCATTTCTGCTACGCACGCCAGCGTGTCAAGACTTCACCCTATCTACTTAAAGCGCGCTGTTAATTAAGCAGTGCGCATAAAACAGGCCTTCACAGGACGGTTTAGGCTGCACTGTGGAGGCTTTTTAGCGAAGCGTTAGGCGTTCACTCGCACCTACCGCTTAAATTTTGAGTGAACATTAAAATGGAGCTGCACATGAAAGATGTATTGTTTTTTGAGAACATGCTAACGCCTAAGATAATTACCGTTGTTTATTGGTTTTTGCTTTTAGCCGTGGTTGTTGGCGGTGTCAGCACAATGTTTGCTGGTTATGGTTTTTCGTTTACGAACGTCTTACTCGGACTGGTCTACATTGTTGGCGGTGGCATTGGCGTGAGAATATGGTGCGAGCTTTTAATTGTACTGTTCAAAATGAACGAAGCACTGCAGGCTATGCGTAACAAATAACCACCTAATCAGCACAGATGGCAAGGCACAAAAATCGCGGTAACCCTGGTTTTTGTGCCTTTGCTTTGCGCCTGATATAACCCAATCTCCTCAGCGCGTTTGCTTAACTGTTTCGACATTGCTTCCTAAAAGGTAGGTCAAATTAATCAGCGCTGCCAGTCTTTATTAGGTTTAAGTGTGGACTGGTCACTTCCTTTATGGTTTGTGCAATACTCAACCACTCAATGATGGCCAGTAATTCAACAATGGTTTTTTGTTTCCGCCTACTACCTACTAGAAGTGTTTGAGGGCTGTCTGTTTATAGGCTATATTTACGCTACTCTTTAGCGTTTGACGAATTACGTCAGTCGGGTGTTTAGCCAGACTCAAATTTATTGAACGGCATTAGGGTTGCGCTATGTGCGCAGCCTTAACTCGTTCCTCATTAAGGCTGCGCACATAGCGCTTCCTTCAGTAAAGAGTAAAGCCTAAGGGTTATGCTCTTGGGCTTTTTTATTGGGAGTTTTAATGAGCATCGCCAAACAGTTAGCCAGTACATTGGGCACAAGTGAAGCTGAAGTTACTGCTCTGTTATTGCGTGCTCCGCTGCATTACAAAGTGTATAAAATACCCAAGCGTACCTATGGTGAAAGAACGATTGCTCAGCCAAGTGCTGCTCTTAAAGCGTTGCAGCGTGCTTTTTTGTTGCTGTGGCCTCTGCCTGCGCATGGTGCTGCAATGGCGTATCGCTTCGGTTTGAGTATTAAGAATAATGCGCAACAGCATCAAAAAAACAGTTACTTATTGAAGATGGATCTTAATAGCTTTTTTAACTCTATTGACCCAGTGGTTTTCTGGGGTGAATGGGATGGTTTTTTTGAGCCGCTCGACGCCAGAGAAAAAGAATTGATAGAGCGATTACTGTTTTGGGCACCGAGTAAAAAACTGCACGGTTCTTTAATGCTCAGTGTTGGCGCGCCCAGCTCGCCTTGTGTATCTAATTTTGTGATGCACCGCTTCGATACGAAGCTTGATTTGCTTTGCCGTGAGAAAAAAATTGTCTATACACGCTATGCGGATGATTTGACCTTTTCAACTCAGAACCAGGGTGTGCTTATTGAGATGCCAGAGTTGATAGCTAATCTGCTGGTCGAGTGCTTTGGTGCTGCTTTGACGATTAACCGCCGTAAAACAGTCTTTTCATCTAAAGCACACAATCGGCATGTGACGGGTATTACCCTAACCAATGCTGCTCAGCTTTCTTTGGGGCGCAAAAGAAAGCGGTATGTCAAACATTTAGTGCATCAGTTTATTTTAGGGCAGCTTGCGGCTGAGGATGTTAATCACTTGCGCGGCTTGCTGTCTTTCGCTAAACATATTGAGCCTGTATTTATTTACGCGCTAGAAAAAAAATATGGCCCAACAGTGCTTGCTGCAATTAATGAGGTTAATCATGACTGAGATTCATAAGGATGTGCCACGGGGGCTAAGGTCTTTGGTGAGCAATGCAAAAGCAGGGAACGTGCTGTCACAGTACGAGCTGTATGAATGCTATTTAACCGGCAAAGATGTGGGTGAAAAAGACCTGGCAGAAGCGAGTACTTATCTTGATTTGCTATACGCGAGTATGGAGCAAGCGCGTTTTAAGCTGGACTCCCTCGAGCTCTATGAGTTTAGGCGTTATAGAAGTTTATCCATTGAGTTTGAGCCTGATCTGACAGTTATTATCGGTGAAAACGGGGCAGGTAAAACCAGCATTGTTGAGTCGATCGCTCGAGTGTTGTCGTGGTTTGGTAGCCGCATCGTTAAAGCGAATAGTAATGGTTTGCATGTGTTGGAGTCAGATATCAATACGCATGCTAAGGATTACGCCCAAGTTGTTGGCTCTTTTTCTTTAAATGAAAAAACTAGCTTTGAGATGTCGATGGTTAAGACTGTTGCTGGTTGGGCGGGTGATATTTCCTCAGATTTAATAGTGTCCACTCAGCTGGGTGGGCTATATCGTTTGCTGGTTGCAGATGAAGAAAATAGTAACGTGCAGTTGCCGGTGTTTGCTTATTACGCAGTGGAACGCGCCTCAGGTAATTATATTCGGGTGGTTGCTGAGAAGGATATGAAAGCGTTTTTTGCTTCTCGGTTTAATGGGTATAAGGAGCTGTCGGGTGCTAGCGCTAAGATTGACTCTTTCTTGGCGCGTTATGTTGAGTTGTTTAATTTGGCTGAGTCTGGCGGTCGCGATTATAAAGTGAAGTTACAGCTTGTTAAGGACGCGATTGAAAGTGCTGTTCCTTATATTAATAACTTGAGTGTTGACCGTAGTAGCGGCAGGACCGAGGTTAAGTTGGATAACTTTGGCAACCCGATCAATTTCTCGCAGCTGTCCCAAGGACAAAAAACGTTGGCGGCTTTAGTAGGGGATTTAGCCTTACGCATGCTGACCTTAAATCCAGCTATGGAAAACCCCTTGCAGGCACAAGGCATAGTGTTAATTGATGAGATTGATCTGCACTTGCATCCTAAGTTGCAGCAAAGTGTTTTGCTAAGCCTGACAGAAACCTTTAAAAACGTACAATTTGTGGTGACAACGCATAGCCCGCATGTGCTTTCTACTGTGGATAAGCGGTGTATTCGGAAACTTGGCTTTGAGAGTGACGGTACTGCTTACGTGCAGAAACCCGACTTCCAGACTAAAGGGGTGATTAGCTCAACGGTGCTTGAGCAGTTGATGGGCACTCACTCTGTACCTGAGATTAAGGAGTCAAAATGGATTACTGATTATCTGGGGCTGATTGCAGCGGGGATGTGGGAAACCCCAGAAGGGCGTGACTTAAAGGAGCTGTTATTTCAGCATTTTGGTAGTGATCATCCGGTTATTAATGACTTGGATGCGCAAATTCGTCTCCAGCAGTTTAAGGCGCGGGTAAAGCAGAAGCAGCAAAAGGAATTGTAATCATGCGCAAGTTAACGAGAGGCCAAGCGCCTAGCTGTTTGAGTAACTATAAACATGGCAGAGACAAGTGGGAGGTGGTAAGCACAAACCCACAATACAATGAAGAAGTCTGGCGAAAGCTTAGTGCTATGCAAGGTTCGTTGTGTGCCTATTGTGAAAGCCGTCTTAAACAAAAAAAGCATATTGAGCACTTTTTTAGGCGCGGACAAGTGCCACAGAAGACTTTCGAATGGGCTAATCTTTTTGGGTCCTGTAGCCAGCCAGATAGCTGCGGCAACTATAAAGATAATAAAGCACCGTCAACGATTGATTTAGCCAAGGTCTGCAAACCAGATATTATGGATTCCGCGGATTATCTTTTTTTTGCTGATGATGGCAGCGTTGAGGCACGATCAGGATTGAGTCCTGCAGATCTTGAGATTGCACAAAACACCATTCAGGTTTTTAATTTGAACGGTAGCTCAAAGCTGGTAGGTAAGCGTCGAGAAGCTGCTCGGATAGAACTTCCGTTGGCAGAAATTTATTATCAGACAGCTAGCGAATATGCTGGAGCGGAAGATCTCGAGATGGAACAGTTGCTTGATGAAGAGCGCAGCAATAATTTGGCAAGAATTGAGAGTTCTGAGCATTCAGCTGTTTTGAAGCAAGTCTGGAGTTTTTAGGTGAATTTGTGTTTTATAAAAGGCTCTAGCTGGGTTACAGCTAAAGCATTTTTATGGTTAATTAACGCACTATGATTCACCGTTAAGTCTTTGCAGCAGCTATAGTGGCGGTCACTTTAACGTGAAAATCGATGTAAAATAGTGAGACCGGAAGGGTGGTGCTTTGTAAGGCGAACATGGGGCCAGGCTATGCCTGCGACAGCTGTGCGTTAAGCGGCGCTGTATTTGCAGGCATAACCTGTGGTCGGATGCATGGCGTCCTCCACACGCGATTGTGCTTTTACGGCAGCACTCAAGTTGGCTTTATAGTCCGTATTAAACCGTTATTCAATCGTTACTCTCGGCTTGGTTCTTGAACTATCTTTAAGCGGGATTTGCTCTGGGTTTGCTGGTTTGTTGTAGCGCTGTATTTTGTGACGGTAGTCGTCATTAACACTGGCGTTTGCTCTGTTTATTTTGATTTCAATTTCCATCAAGTTTAGCGAGGCTGGGGTGAACTCGGCTTTGACGCGATGATCATCGGCATCCCGTCCTTTAACCTTGTAGCAACCGTCATCCACTTTGATGCTCTGCACTGTCCAACCTTGTTCTTCTAGCTGCTGGCGCAGAACGTCCTGCGGTTGCCACTGGTCAACTGGGTCTTTGCAATCATCGCCAGCCAAGGCGCTGCCGCTTATCAGTAGTAATGACAGGCTAATAACAGTAGATTTGATATTCATGGTGAGTCTCCTATTGGGTTAGTGTCAGTCACTGTATGACGCGCGCCTGACATTATCCTGAATGTGCGGATAAATAATCGGCTGAGAAACAAGGTTCATATCGTTCAGGCGGTTGTCAGGTATGGGCGGTAGCCTCTTGTGCAGATGAGTAGAGTAAGGGGGAGCCATATGCGTGTACTCATAGTTGAAGATACAGTGGGTTTGGGCGAGGCCGTGCGCGATCAAATCAGTGATGATGGCCACGCAGTGGATTGGGTGCAGAGTCTTGCTTTTGCCGAAGCCAGCGTAAAATCCACTACTTATAATCTAATTTTACTCGACCTAATGTTGCCGGATGGTCAGGGTTTGGTTTTTTTGAAAAAATTGCGTGCAGCAGGTGATGTAACGCCTGTGATCATTCTGACGGCTATGGATCAAGTATCTGATCGGATTGCAGGGCTGAATGCCGGTGCTGACGACTATCTGGTTAAGCCTTTTGATTTATCGGAGTTGTCGGCGCGCGTCTCGGCGGTGGCGCGTCGTTATCGCGGTAATCCCAATCCAGTGTTACAGATGGGTGAGCTAGAAGTAGACTTGGGTGATCATCGCGTCACTCGCAACGGTCAACCGGTTGAGCTTACCGCGCGTGAATGGGCTTTGTTGGAAGGGTTTTTACAGCGTCCTAGCATGTTGTTGTCGCGGGCTCAGTTGGAGGATCGGCTGTATCAATTTGGCGCAGAAATTGAGAGCAATACCATCGAGGTGTATATCAGCCGTCTGCGTAAAAAATTGGGGCGCGATGTGATTGTGACCGTTAGAGGCATGGGTTACCGGTTGGGGGCATATGAGCACTAAAGTCAGCCTGCAGAGAACACTTGGCCTCTCCCTGACGATCGGCATTATTGTGCTGTGGCTACTAGGCGTTGCAGCCGCGGGATTGGTTGCCCGCTATAAAATGAATGACGTGTTCGACAGCGCGCTAGAAGAAACCGCGCAGCGTATTTTGCCGCTGGCGGTGACTGAGATATTGAATCGAGAAAATGACACGGGCCCGCAGCGGGCTCCCATGCTGAAAGCGCATGACGAGTACCTGACGTACTTAGTACGCAAGCCATCCGGTGAGATTTTATTGCAATCTCACGACGTTGAGCCTGAGCTGTTTAGCCCTCTGCCTCGTGAGGGTTTTTCGGACACGGCAACACATCGCTTTTATGGCGCATCTGCAGTCAGCGGCACGATTTATATTGAAGTGGCCGAGCCATTGGCGCACAGGCGTGCAGCTGTGCTAGAGACGAGCCTGGCATTATTAATCCCATTATTGCTTTTGATACCGGTTAGTTTACTGGGTGTTTGGTGGCTGATAAGGCGTTCGTTACGCAGGGTTGTGATGCTGCAGCAGTCGATTGAGGCGCGAGGCGGTGGGGATTTGTCTTCGGTATATGTTGCGCGGCTGCCACAAGAATTTGAGCCTGTGGTTAACGCGGTTAACCACTTATTGGAGCGTTTGCGCCGCACGCTTGAGGCGGAGCGCAGTTTTACCGCCAATAGTGCCCATGAGCTACGCACACCACTGGCGAGCGCCTTGGCAAAACTGCAGCGCTTGCAGGCGAAAACCCAGGATGAGCAGGTTAGGGTGCAAGCCGAAGAAATTGAGGGTTCACTGCGTACGTTGGCCAGACTGTCAGAGAAACTCTTGGAGTTGGCCAAAGCTGAGGGTGGTAGCGCGCTAGCAGAAAACGACACGGATCTAGTACCTATACTGCGAATGATCGTCAGTGATTATCAGCATAAAGCCTCAGGCCACTTGAAGTTAGACGTACCAGACACCCCTGTTATGTCGTTACTCGATTCTGATGCGTTTGCCATTTTGATCCGCAATTTAATTGACAATGCCTTGAAGCATGGCGCCCGTCAGCAGCCTATCACAATCAGCTTGACCGATAAGGGGGTGTTACGGGTGGTGAATGCGGGTGAGGTTGTCCCGCCAGAGAAGCTTGCCTTAGTGCGGCGTCGGTTTGTGCGTTCAGACACTAAAAGCTTAGGCTCTGGCATTGGTCTGGCGATTGTGGATGCGATTGCCAGCGGTGCAGGCATTGAGCTGAGTCTGCGCTCCCCCGCTTCTGGGCAGCGTGATGGCTTTGAGGCTGAGCTTAATATTGTTGTGGCGCGTGCAGACAGCTAGACCCTTGGCGGGCGGTTAAGGATGCAGTCAGGTTCAATCGGCAGACTGTAAACAAGCCCAACAGGAGTTTGTTTTATGCCTAGTTTACGTACCCATATCATGCTTTTAATGCTTGTGACGCTTCAGCTTAGCGTGTTAAGTCTAAGCCTTAGTTATGAGCAACTGCTAACAACCAGCGGCTACCTTGCCATTAATTTTATGTCCATCACTATGCTGCTGGCCGCTCGCCCGCGTTGGTTGGAAGCACCATTAGGCGGTTTGGATAAAATGTATCAGTTGCATAAATGGACTGGTATTTTTACGGTGATAGCGGCACTGGCGCATTGGCTGATTGAAATGGCCGATGATACGCTTGAAGCTCTGCTGGGTAAGGACAAAAGCTTACATGAAGCCAAGTTCTCGGGCTGGCTGGACAGTCTGCAGGATGGCGCGGAGGACTTGGGCGAACCGGGGCTGTATCTGCTGTTATTTTTAGTGGTGCTTACGCTAAGCCGCTGGGTGCCTTATGTGTTTTGGCGTTATCTGCACCGAGCGATGCCGCTGATTTATCTGGCGTTGGTCTCCCATGCCTTATTGCTGGCGCCGTTAAAATGGTGGCAGGAACCCACAGGCTGGTTAATGGCGCTGTTGATGGCGGGCGGTGTTATCGCCAGCCTGCAATCGCTTACGGGTAAAATTGGCAAGAGCCGCAGTTACAAAGGAGTGGTGCAGGCCGTTAAGCAGATGCCAGCCAATATTACCGAAGTGGTTTGTGATATGGGTAAACGCTGGCCTGGGCATCGCGCCGGACAATTTGCTTTGGTGACCTTTGACCGTCTGGAAGGCGCACATCCGTTTACTGTATCCAGTGCTGATAATGGCAGCGGTGAACTAAGCTTTCAAATTAAAGCGCTTGGCGATTACACCAGTCAACTAGCGCAGCGACTGCACAGTGGTCAGGCCGTAACTTTAGAAGGACCTTATGGCCGCTTTAATCCCAATCACGGCAGAAAGTCCGCTCAACAAATTTGGGTAGCAGGTGGCATTGGTGTCACTCCATTTTTGGCAGCGCTGGAAAACCGTTTAATCCATAGCGAACAAGCCTTTCCAACAGTCACTTTGTATTACTGCACGGCAGCGGCTAAAGATGACCCCATGCTAGAGCGATTGCAGCAACTCACACAACAACTAGCCAATGTAGTGTTGCATATATACGACAGCGGGCAGGGACAGCGCTTGAGCGCGCAGCAGCTGCAACTGCAAGAGGCTAAAGTGGATGTCTGGTTTTGCGGGCCCCAAGGTTTAGCAACAGCACTGCGCGCTGGGCTTAAGCAAAAGCCTATCTCTTTGCGCTTTCACCAAGAGTGCTTTGAGTTTCGCTAAATTTTGTTGGCGAGTGCTTTGGTTATCGTCTAATTGTGGTTGTTCAGTACCGGGTGGGATGGTTGTGGTTGAGTGGGTGGGCACCCATGCTGAGTACAGCAAAAAAGTTTGATTAGCTGAGGTGGCTTATGAATGAATTAGCAGCAGTAAAAGTGATTAAAACTGATGAGCAGCATGCTCAGCCGGTTGCTGATTTATTTCGCCTAATGGAGGCCACCGACAGCAGCGCATCTGGTGGCGTAGTGTTTGCAATATAGTTCGCGGTCGGATGCATGGCATCCTCGTACAGGCGTAACGAACTCTTGTGGGAGCGCAACTTTTGCGCGATTGGAATTGTAGATACTCTGTTTAAGCGCAAGCTTTTTTATGCTCTTCGCTAAACAATTTTGACGAATCAAAGGGCGTGTTGGTTTTCAGGCATGCCCAGATTCCCGTCAGCATTTTGCGCATCACAGCGCATAATGCCTGCATTTTTTTCTTGCCACGTTGAATCAATGATTGATAAAACGCTTTAGCATTTGGATCGTTATTAGCCGCAGATAAAGCTGGCATAAATAGCGCTGTGCGCAAGTAAGCATTGCCTGCTTTACTCAATCGACCAGGCTTATTAATACTGGTGCCTGATTGGTTAAGACGAACGTCTAAGCCTGCAAAGCGACTCACCTGCGATGATTTTAAATGTTCTGGAAGTAATATTAACTCAGCAATAATCATCACAGCGCTATTAATACCGATACCAACAGCCGCGGTTAAATTCTCTAATTGTTGAGCAAGGGCTTCTTCAGCTTTAATAATTTCTACGGCCATATTGCGTAAACGTTCAATGCGAACATCTAAATATTCGATGCCTTCTAGCTCATCATCAATCAATGGCTGGTAGGTCATCTTTTTAGATTTAAGTGCATGCAAGTTGTTTTTAGCTTCGGTGCGACGACCTACTAACCTATTGATTTGACGGCCAATATCACGCAATGACAGCTGTTCAGGGTCCGGTGCGACCCACAATCTCGGCGTCATACGCTGCGCATATTCGGCGAGCAAAGCCGCATCAATGCCATCAGTTTTGCTGTTGCTCAGTTTGAGTTGAGCAAAGTGATTAAAGCTCTTTGGGTTGATCACAGACACCTTTAAACCGCTGCTATGCAATGCAACAGCAAGGTTTAAATAATAGATGCCAGTGGCTTCCATAACGATACAGGCAGGGTCGAGCTTTAATAGTCTTTCAGCTAACTTTTGATGGTCTTTGGGCGTTTGACTATAGCTTTTTACAACACTGTTTTTATCGTTCTTACGCACTACGACTTCAAACGTTTTTGCACCAATATCAATACCAACAAAAGTACTCATGCCTTTAAACTCCGCTGCCATTCTGGAATAATACTTACTGGTTCCCCGACCTCGCACTTCTTGCCTCTCAACCTTGTATATACGAAGTCTCTTTTGAGCTTCTGGATACTCTTCGAGATCAGCAAAGAGGCGGGGGGCCACTCTACGAACGAGGTCAGAATCTCTGCCTCAAGGAGCAGACGGCCTCCCCAGTAAACTGCTCATATCTTAACTAATAATCGCTAATTGTTAACATACAAGGAGCAGGCCATGCCTGCGACAGCGATACGTCAAACAGCGCTGTGTTTGCAATATAGTTCGCGGTCGGATGCATGGCATCCTCGTACAGTCTGCACCAACAACCAAAAAAGCCGCAGACGGTTAGGGTCTGCAATGGCTTTTAAGGCTTCTACATAGCGTTCATCCATTGTTGGTTTCCAAAGTACGTCCAAACGGGGCTTGGATAATTACCACTTAG
>JALOAC010000017.1 GCA_023228985.1 Thiopseudomonas sp.
GCTCAGTAGCTGGGTAGCTTGGCGGATCGCAGCACCCATGCGGGTGTAATAACCGGGTTTTAGCGACTGAATCGCACCGCACACCTTGGCGTTATATTTGTTGTCGAACCCTTTAATTTCTATCATCCGCACATGCTGACGACGCAGCGAAGAAAAGCCATACACAGCAAAGTCATCGCCAACTACAGATAACGCCTCGGAAAATAACATCAGACTATCGCCGACAACATCAATCACACGACGCTCGTTATCCACGTGTGCATCGGTCGACATAGACAGGTCTGCTAGGGCTAAGCAGGATAAGTCACGCTGCTTGCGCTGCAGATCCATAAACAAACCCGGCTGTTGGGTTTGCCCCTGTTTACGCTGCACGTAAAAATCCACACAGGCCTGCAGATCCAGTTCACTGCCCTGCATTTGCTGTTTATACCAACGTGGCTCACTGCGTAGGTTTTCAAACTGACGGCGTACTTTATGTGCTAAAGCAGTTAAACGCTCCGGCAAGGGCATAGGCTCTTGCAAGCGTGGCTGCATCATTTGCACGTTAACGTAATCCTCGCGCAAACAATTTCGGCGAAAATCCCATTCAGGCAGCTTGATACCCTCGCCCATCGGCAAATCATCAACATCGGCTGGTGGCAAGTCCAAGTGCAGCTTTAAGCCACCGCCCTTACGTTTACGTTTTTTCGACAGCGCGATCTCGTCCAGATCATCGGCGACCCGTGCAGCATCAATATCATCGTTATCATCACCACAACGATCAAGATCAATGTGCTCTGTCCAGGTAAAGAGACTTTCTAAACGAAACAGCAACAAACCCTGCTTACCGGTATTGTCATCTACACGGCTGGCTTGTTTGCGTACCTCTTTCCCCTCACCTTGAGAGCGACCTAATAAATCGCCATCTTCCTCTTCTTCCCAGTGCGTTTGCTGGGGATCACCCAGATTAAGCGGCGGATAAAGCCACACAGCCACCGGCCATGGCGCACTCTCACTCACTGGAAATTCGGTAATAGAGCCGGGTTTTAATAATGCTTGACGAATCGCCTCTTCCACAGCGGCCTCTGCCGGCGGAAGATCTTCTGGTTTAGGACGCAAGGCAATATGCGCCAACACCAGTTCGGCATAGCGCGATTGTAAGGCGGGATATTGCTCTAACAGCTCCGCAATCCATGTTTGGTTATCGCGCGCCCAGTGGCGCATAGAGCCTGCATGGGCGGCAAGAATGGTTAGCCAACGATAGAGCTCACGGTTGTATTGCGTTTCTGGGTATACCGCGATGCTGGCAGGTAGACGCACGCTATGCGAATCACGCCAAGCAACTGACAGCTGCTGGGCTGTGCCAGCAATTTTTTGCAAGAAAGAGCGCCTAACCATCATTTGCCGGGCATGCGCCGCTTCTAAGCTGACTTCATGACCGCCACCCATGGCGCGGAATAATAACGCTAGGCCAGGCTGGATGGTTTCTAATTCTATCCGAGCCTCTGGATACTCAGGATCAGCTTTGCGCGTAATAAAGCGGTGCCAAATACTACCTGCTAACTCTTCAACTTCAATCGCAAAACTCATGCTCTTTCCTCCTGTACCCCTAGATACTGCGAGCTGTAGGCAGAAGAACAATACACGATTAAAACCGTCGCTGTCGCGCATTAACATGCGCTCCTACAGCTCCTAGCTGTACCCAACTAAACTGGGGTTTTCTAGAGAGTTATTTATACAACAAATAACTCTGTACAAAATCCCGCTTAACATACGCTGGATTATAACAACCCAGCGTATGCTTCATTGCGTTAGGCTATTTCATTAGCCAAAACAGGCTTGCGTGTATCCGGAGCGGTTTGTAGCTTCTTGCTGAAACTCATCAAGTAGCACACTAAACCAATCAAGAAGCCAACACCAGCAATGAAGCGTAACCAGTAGAACAGCATTAACTGATCTTGAGTCGCCATAAAGGACATTGCGGCACCATCTTCAGGGATACGACGTAACCATACTTCAACCACACCCGCACCGGTTAGGAACAGAGTGATAAACACCATGCTCACAGTCATTAACCAGAAGCCCCACATTTCCATGATTTGCGCTTTGTTACTTGGCGCCTCACCAATACCACGTAAGCGCGGCATAGCGTAGGAAACGATGGTCATCACAATCATGGCGTAAGCGCCGTAGAAAGCCATATGACCGTGGGCAGCAGTGATTTGCGCACCGTGCGTGTAGTAGTTAACTGGCGCCAGCGTATGCAAGAAGCCCCACACACCTGCACCTAAGAACGCCATTACTACAGTACCCATTGCCCAAAGCGAAGCGGCTTTGTTCGGGTGCTCACGGCGACGACGGTTAATCATATTAAAGGCGAACAGTACCATCACAAAGAATGGCAGCGGCTCTAGGGTGGAGAAAATTGAACCAACCCACAGCCAAACTGTTGGTGCACCAATCCAGAAGTAGTGGTGACCTGTACCTAAAATACCGGAAATCAATGCCAGCGCAACAATCACGTACAACCACTTTTCAATCACTTCACGGTCAACACCGGTGATTTTAATCAGTACGTACGCCAAGATGGCCGCCATGATTAATTCCCATACACCCTCTACCCACAGGTGAACAACAAACCACCAGTAGAACTTATCGCGACTGAGGTTTTCAGGGTTATAGAAGGCGAACAGGAACAGCAGCGCCAAACCAATCAAACCTGTCATCAAGACCACGTTAACGGCAGTTTTTCGGCCTTTAAGCACCGTCATACCCACGTTATAGATGAAGCCCAAAGCTACGATAACAATACCCACCTTGGTCGGCAGGGGTTGCTCAAGGAATTCGCGACCCATGGTTGGTAGCAAATCGTTACCGGTCATTGCCGCCAAACCTGCATAGGGTACAAACAGGTAGCCTAGAATGGTTAGTACGCCGGCACCAGCAAACACCCAAAACAGCAGCATTGCTAATTTAGGGCTATGTAGCTCACGGTCAGCTTCTTCTGGAACCAGATAGTAAGCAGCACCCATAAAGCCAAATAACAACCAAACAATTAGCAGGTTAGTGTGGACCATACGGGCCACGTTAAAAGGAAGTAACGGGAATAGGAAATCCCCGATAATATATTGCAGCCCCATAATCAGGCCGAACAGAATTTGACCCACAAAAAGTATGAGCGCAAACACGAAATACGGTTTGGCCACTTTTTGCGACTCAAATTTTACTAGGGTTTGACTGGACATAGTCAGTCCTCCAATAACAAGCAATTCAATTCAATCAATGCCAACTAAGGTTTAGCTAAAGCAGCATTAACCTTCTTTGTTTGGTGGCCAATTGTTAGTGTCAATTTTGGCGGTCCATTCCAAGAACGCGGTGAGATCAACGAGTTGCTCATCGGTTAAATTGAATTGCGGCATTTGCCGGCGACCTGGGACATTGGTTGGTTGCGCCTTCATCCATGCAGGCAAGAAGAACTTAAAGCCGTCTTCTCCACCACGACGGTGAAATACGTTACCCAGTTCAGGAGCAAAATATGCACCCTCTCCAAGCAATGTGTGGCAGCCGATGCAGTTATTGGTTTCCCATACGTGCTTACCGCGGACGATAGAGTCGGTTAACTCTGAGTCGTTGGTGCGCTCTGGGAAGGTTTTTTCTGTGTGGTATGCTAATGCAAGGAAAACCAGAATGAAGAACAAACTGCCTCCATAATAGATATTCCGAGCCATACCTTTTGTGAATGTTTCAGACATGATGCAATGCCTCCTGATGAGTTTTACAGGCCCATCATAGAAACACCTTGTTGCAATTACCCTTGATAGCAATCAAGAATACCAACACGCGGCAGAATCTTTATTTGCGCGCCACTTAATAGCTTTTGTATATTTACGCTGAAAGACACGCCCGCACTGGCTTGCCGACTACGCACAAGCTATTCATAGTTAGAAAACACTAGTCACTAAAGCAAAAAAGGGAGCCTTTTAAGCTCCCTTTTTTGCTAGTCAACTCGGTTTTAGAACACAGGCACGACAGCACCTTGATACTTTTCTAAGATAAACGCCTTCACTTCTGCAGTTTTCAGCGCCTCTACCAATTTTAGCAGCGCTGGATTTTGCTGGTTGTTCTCGCGCGTCACTAATATATTTACATAAGGTGAGTCGGCACCTTCAATGACCAACGCATCTTCCATCGGGTTTAAACCGGCTTCCAGCGCATAGTTGGTATTGATTAACGCCAAGTCCACCTGATTTAACACACGCGGCAAGGTCGCTGCTTCCAACTCACGAATGCGTAGTTTTTTCGGGTTGTCGGCAGTGTCACGCGCTGTGGCGGTAATGCCAGCCTCTGGCTTGAGCGTTAACACGCCCGCGGTTTGCAACAGCAGCAATGCGCGGCCACCGTTGGTCGCATCGTTAGGAATGGCGACCTGTGCGCCATCTTTCAGCTCGGACAAGTCTTTGATTTTGCTGGAGTAGGCACCGAAGGGCTCTACGTGGACACCAGCCACACTGACCAGCTGAGTACCTTTACTGGCATTAAACTCATCCAAGTAGGGCTGGTGCTGGAAGAAGTTGGCGTCCAAACGGCCTTCGGCGACTTGGATATTGGGCTGCACATAGTCCGTAAAGACTTTAACTTCGAGGGTCACGCCCTGCTTAGCCAGCGTAGGCTTGAGAAATTCTAGAATTTCTGCGTGCGGCACCGGTGTTGCGGCCACTTGCAATGTTTGTGCTTGAACTGAAAAAGCAGCGAAGGCGGCCAAGGCCACTAAAATGCGTTTCATGTGTATGTTTCCTCTTTTATTATCGTCTAGAAAAATGAACCACTAAGCGGTCACCAATCATTTGTAAAATCTGTACTAAAATCAGCAGCAACACCACGGTCACCACCATCACATCGGTTTGAAAGCGCTGATAACCAAAGCGTATGGCTAAATCGCCTAAACCGCCGGCGCCGACTACGCCCGCCATGGCGGTATAGGATACCAGCGTAATGGCGGTAACGGTGACGGCGGCAATAATGCCGGGACGCGCCTCGGGTAATAAGGCGCTGATGATAATTTGTTGGGTGGACGCACCCATGGCTTGCGTGGCTTCAATGATACCGCGATCCACCTCGCGCAGGGCAGTTTCCACTAGGCGGGCAAAAAACGGTGTGGCCCCCACCACCAATGGCGGAATAGCGCCCGCCACACCTAATGAAGTGCCGGTCAATACCACGGTGAGTGGAATCATCACGATCAATAGAATAATAAAGGGCAACGAGCGCAGTACGTTCACCACCAACGACAGCAAGCCATAAAAGGCTTTATGCTCAAACAGCTGCCGTGGGCCTGTTAAAAACAGCAGTACACCCAAAGGTAAGCCCAGCACAATAGTGAACAGTAACGAACCGCCAAGCATCAACAGTGTGTCTAATGTCGCCAGCCAGATTTCATACCAATCAATGTTGCTCATTAAACCGCTCATGGACGCACCACCTCTATCTTCACGCCTGCCGCGCTTAGCTGTTGTTCAGCCAGATCGACCTGTTCGCCGGTTAACGCAATGGTCAGCTGACCGCAGGGTTCATCTTTAATCCGCCCAATGCGTCCGGCTAAAATACTGTAGTTAGCACCTGTGGCTTGCATCACTTGGCTCAGCACTGGGGCGTAAGTGCTTTCGCCGAGAAAGGTTAGGTGCAGTATGCGCCCGGCAACATGGGCAAAGTCCTCTTGCTGAGTGCCGTCTTCGCCCTCAGACAGCTGAACAAAGCGTTGCGTGGTGGGGTGTTGCGGCTGTAAAAACACCTCCGCCACCGGGCCGCTTTCAATCACTTGCCCCTCTTCCATCACACCCACGCGGTCACAAATACGGCGGATCACATCCATCTCATGGGTGATCAGCACAATGGTTAAGCCCAGCTCTTGGTTAATTTGCCGTAAAAGCTGTAACACCTGCCCGGTGGTTTCTGGGTCTAGGGCGCTAGTGGCTTCATCGCAGAGCAGAATACTGGGGCCAGTGGCCAGTGCGCGGGCGATCCCGACGCGCTGTTTTTGTCCGCCGGATAACTGGGCTGGGTATTTGCTCGCTTGATCCGCCAAGCCAACCCGCTCTAGCAACTCACGCACACGTTTATCGATCGCCGAACGCTCGTACTCACCTGCAAGGCGCATGGGCATGGCCACGTTTTGCGCCACGGTTTTGCTCGACAGCAGGTTAAAGTGCTGGAAAATCATACCGACCCGGCGGCGAAACCCACGCAAACCTGCCGCATCCAGCGCGGTCACCTCAACGCCATCGGCGATAATGCGTCCGGTAGTGGGTTGTTCGAGGCGATTAATTAAGCGCAGCAAGGTGCTTTTGCCTGCGCCGGAATAGCCAATTAAGCCAAAAATCTCACCGCGATTAACGTGCAAGTCCGTTGCTTTAACCGCCTCAATGCAGCGGTCTTTGACCTTGAACGTTTTACTGACTTGTTGAAATTCAATCACTGATTAACCTTGCCGGCGATGCACACAATAAAGAGCCCGTATTGTCCATGAGCAACCCCAGAGTTACAAGAAATTCACTCTTTAGAAGCACGCCTGCTGGCTAGGCTTTTGTGGGACCCGACTTGTCGGGGAATGGGAAATGCACTTAAGCCCATACTTAACAGCAGACTTTAACTCTGCGCCATAGCTTGGCTTTGGGTTCCCTGATAAGTCAGGTCCCACATTGGATTGTGCTGAGCTCAAAGCCTTGTGTCAGCCTTAACCCATTCGCGCAAGAGTTGCGTTCTAACAGAACCGAGCCCCAACAATACACTCCTGTTGGAGCGCAGCTTCTAGGCGACAGGTGCTTTAAGCAAACCTAGTGCTCGGGCTGTCCAAGTACCTACCAGCGCGGCTTTTGTGGGACCCGACTTGTCGGGGAATGGGAAATGCACCTAAGTCCATCCTTAGCAGCAGGCTGTAATTCTGCGCCATGGCTTGGCTTTGGGTTCCCTGACAAGTCAGGTCCCACATTGGATTGTGTGAGCTCAAAGCCTTGTGTCAGCCTTAAGCCATTCGCGCAAGAGTTGCGTTCTAACAGAACCGAGCCCCAACAATACACTCCTCTTGGAGCGCAGCTTCTGCGCGATAGCAATTGAGCAAATAAACTAGCGCTAGGGCTTATTGCTGCTGTGCCTGCTGGTACTTGGCGGGTGCGTTCCATACTCGGTAACGCAGCTCTATCTCTGCTGGGGCGTACAGCACTATGGGTAATTTGCTGTTATAAGGCAGCAACGTATTACTCAAATTGACCGGTACAAAAGCTTGGGTTTGTTCCTGATCTGGGCAGGCCATGAGTGTGCTAATCGAACCCTTCAAACCGTCAACCTGATAATAGCTATAACCCCAACCATCTAAGTTATGCTCGCTCATTTCTGCCGCCAACGAACGTGTATTGCAGTCGGCCAGCATTTGTTTACCGGGCAACAACTCTACTTGGTAGCGGCTTTCATCTTGCTTGGCGGGCAACCAAATAACATGCCGCTTATAACCTTCTTGTGCTTGCGGATAAGGCGCGACATCAGCTAGGTTTTGCTGCGAATTGGCCGCACAGCCGCTGAGGGTGACCGCTATTGAAGCAATGAATGCCGGAAATAATTTACGCATAGAATTTTACCTCTTAAAAACAGCCTGTATTGTCCATGAGCCCTCCAGCAGTTACAAGAATTTTACCCATTCGCAACACGCCTGTCGGCGCGGCTTTGGTGGGACCCGCCTTGTCGGAGAATGGGAAATGCACTTAAGCCCTTATTTAGCAGGGGGTTTCAACTCTGTGCCATGGTTTGGCTTTGGGTTCCCTGACAAGTCAGGTCCCACATTGGCTTGTGCTTAGCTCAAGGCTTGTGTCAGTCCTAAACCATTCGCGCAAGAGTTGCGCTCCAACAAGAGCTGAGACCATGCGCCAACCTGTTGGAGCGCAGCTTCTGCGCGATAGATGATTATTAAGCAGCTCAATAATTAAGACTGACACTAAAACTGCCGACACGATTTTTTTGGGGATGCTTAACGCCTTGCCGGCACTAGTGAGCTGACTACAAACAAAGCGGCTGCACAGACGACGATGGAGGGCCCTGCTGGGGTATCCAAATACCACGACATCGCCAAGCCCAGGCACACCGAAAACATGCCCAGCACCGTTGCGATAACGACCATCTGCTCAGGGCTACGCGAATGGCGCTGGGCGGTCGCGGCTGGAATTATCAGCAAGGAAGTAATCAGCAGCACGCCAACGATTTTCATCGCCACGCCAATCACCAGCGCCATCAGTACCATCAGCGCCAAGCGTAATCCAGCCACGGGCAGACCTTCGACTTGCGCCAACTCCTCGTGCACGGTAATCGCCAATAAAGGTCGCCATAGCCACAACAGACCAGCCAAAACCACGGCGCTGCCCAATACGATCCAAGCCAGATCGGTGCTGGTCATCGCCAGCAGATCGCCAAACAGATAACCCATTAGGTCGACCCGTACCGAATCCATAAAACTCAGCGTCACCAAGCCCAGTGATAACGTACTGTGGGCGAGAATTCCTAACACGGTGTCAGAGGCTAACGGCTGACGTTGCTGCAAGCCCACCAGCGCCAGCGCCAGTAATACCGAACCGACAACCACCGCCAGCCCTAAGTGAATATCCAGCAACAAGCCCAGCGCAATACCAAACAGCGCCGAGTGCGACAGCGTATCGCCAAAATAGGCCATGCGCCGCCAGACCACAAACGCGCCTAGCGGACCCGCCACCAATGCCAACGCCAACCCCGCCACCAACGCATAAAGTAAAAAATCAGGCATGATTGCAGTCCGGTCCGTGGTTGTGTTGTTCGTCAGTCAATACGCAGCCATGCAAGTCATGGGCGTGATCATGCAGGTGATGGTAAACCGCCAAATCTTGCGCCGCTTGCGTGCCAAACAGCTCAATAAAGGCCGGATCATGGCTGACCTGCTCAGGCAATCCCGAACAACAGATGTGACGATTTAGACAAAGCACCCGATCGGTAGCACGCATCACCAAGTGCAAATCATGTGACACCATCAGCACCGCGCAGCCGTAACGTTCGCGCAACTGACCAATCAAGCTATACAGCTCCAGCTGGCCATTCACATCCACCCCTTGCACCGGCTCATCCAAAACCAGCAGCTGCGGTTTACGCAACAATGCCCGCGCCAGCAGCACGCGCTGTAATTCACCGCCGGAAATCCGCTGCAGCGGGCTATTAAGCACCTTTAAAGCGCCCACTTCAGTGAGTGCTGCTTGAATTTGCGCCAAACTCACCCCAGGCACCAAACGTAAAAAGCGCCGCACGCTTAACGGCATGGTTTCATGTACCGCGAGTTTTTGCGGCATATAACCAATGCGTAACTTAGGCGCGCGCCATACAGCGCCGGTATCTAGCTGCAACAAACCCAGCAACACACGCACCAAGGTGGTTTTGCCCGAACCGTTGGGACCGACCAGCGTGACGATCTCGCCCTTGTGCAGGGTAAAATCAATATCCTCCAGCACCAGCTGGTCTGCAAAGCTCAAGCGACCTTGCTCAATGCGCAGTAATTCTGTGCTCATAACTCAGCCTGACAAGGGGCGCACAGGCCAAAAACTTCAATCACCTGCCCTTCTACCGTAAAACCTGCTTTGTGGGCTTCGTCGGCAATAGCAGCATCGATAGCACTATGGGGCAGCTCTCTGGCAAACCTGCATAAGCGGCAAATAAGAAACTGTGCCTGATGGGGGTGTTGTGGATAAGCACACCCGATAAACGCATTGAGCGAGGCAATCCGATGAATCAGACCATGCTCCAATAAAAAATCTAAGGCGCGATACACTGTCGGCGGTGCAGCTGGACGACCCTCTTCAGACGTCAGTTGCGCCAAAATGTCATAGGCGCCCATAGGCTGGTGACTTTGCCACACCAGCTCCAACACACGCTTGCGTAAAGGCGTAAGACGAAGCTGTTCTTCATCGCACATGACCTGAGCAATGCTCAGCGCATCATCAATACACTGCTGATGCCCACTGGCCACACATAAGGAATATTTTTTCTGCATATCTCTTGCTAACTCAATAAAAAGTAATGTTATGATATAACAATTCTTTCCTTGGAGACCAGCGCATGGCCCGTTTATTGGCTACTTTTTTATTGATTCTCTGCAGTACAGCCGCTCAAGCACAGGTAAATATCCTCACCAGCATCAAGCCATTGCAACTTATCGCCCAAGCCATTCAGGGTGAACAGGGCCAAGCGCAAGTATTGTTGCCACCCGGCGCATCGCCCCACTCGTTTAGCTTGCGTCCATCAGACAGAAGACGCTTAGCTGAGGCTGAGCTGTTTTATTGGATTGGCCCAGATATGGAAAACTTCTTGATTCCGCTGGCCAAACAACACCAACAAGTCAGCATCGCCATACAAAGCCTGCCCAATCTACAGCTGCTGTATTACACAGCAGAACATGAAGATGAAGAAGATGATCACGAGCACCATGATGAACATGACCATCATCACCAACCCGGTGGGCTCGATACACACCTGTGGCTGTCGGTACCCAACGCACGGGTTATCGCTGAACGCATGGCGGCTGATTTAAGTCGTTTAGATGCACAGCACGCGGCAGTCTACCAAAACAACCTCGCTGCCTTTCAACAGCGTCTAACCGAACTGGATACTGAATTAAAAAACCAGCTCGCCAGCGTGCAAAACAAAAGCTTTTTTGTGTTTCACGAAGCCTTTAACTATTTTGAGCAGGCCTATGGCTTAGAGCACGGCGGCGTGCTGGCGATTAATGCCGAGGTTCAGCCCGGCGCGCGTCACTTGCAAGAAATGCGTCAACGCCTTGAACGGGCTGGCCCTAGCTGTATTTTTACTGAGCCACCCACCACGCCACGCCTTGCATATAGCCTCAGCAAAGACTTGCCTATTCAATTGCAAGAGGTAGATGTACTCGGTGTACAGGCACAAAAGTATGAGCAATTGTTACAGGAACTAGCCAGTCAGCTTAAACAGTGTTTAAGTAGCCTCTGAAAACAATACCTTAGCTACTCTCCACCGATTTATCAGTCCGGCTTGCACTCTAGAGCCGTTCACCAATATAGTGGCACTCTGATATTGCCTTGATGTGGATCAGCCTTTATTTGTACGTTTTCAGCCTAAGATAATTCGCTTGCTAATGAACTTGGTTGGCCAGACTTACAAAAGGCACACTTCAGGATTTTTCAATATTCTGACACATTACAAAAACCTGCAGGACGGAAACCCTAGCAAGAGATTCTAGTTATGCAGGAAGGTGGACAAGGGTAGCTCTATTATGTTTTCGCAAGACGAACTGACTGCTCTAATTAAACGGGTTGGCTTGGATTTGGCAAACCTGCAAGAGCGTAACCGCTTCCTCGAATGGCAAGAAGCGGACGCTGCACGCCTTAAACAAGCGGCTCCCCTTCTTGATAGCGCTCTGACGCCCTACTTCAGCAAGCTTGCACAGCATTTAACCCAATTCTCAGACAATCCCAATCTCGCTTTATGCGACAGCTCTTTGCAAAACCTTACGCAAAAGAAACAAACCTATTACCAAAAAATGTGGGACGGCGAAAGAGATGAAGATTTCATTCGCAACCGTGTTGGTATTGGCATGATGCACCATAAAATCGGGCTTGAGCCGCATCAGTATCTGGGTTCTTTTCGTATTTTCCTCGAACAAATGCTGGAACAAATCTGCGGCCAAAACCAACAAACCGAATTGTATTCAAGTTTACTAAAAGCCGTATTTCTCGACATCTCTCTTGCCCTAGAAAGCTATTACGCCAGCAGTTTTAAAAATTTTGAGGAAGACAGGCAACGTTTTACCCGCTCCATGCGTGGCGCTAATGATGGCATTTGGGAGTGGGATTTAAAAAACGATGTGCTTTATCTATCCGATCGCTGGCTTGAAATTGTTAAGCTTGAGCGTGAAGCGATACCCAGCCCGAGCACGCGGGACTGGAATGACCGTATCCACCCCGAAGATCGACACTTATTGCGCCAAGCTGTTCGCAACCATTTAAATGGCCGCAGCAGTTCTCTGGACCATGAATACCGCATTCGCCAAGGCAACGGGGAGTATATCTGGGTACTCACTCGTGGCACGTTGCAGCTAGATGAATATGGCAATAGGCGCATCTCAGGCACATTGGCAGATATACATGAGCGTAAACAAAATGAGCAAAAGATGTCCTACGCCGCCTTCCATGACCCACTTACTGGACTACCCAACCGCTCACGCCTAGACCAGTTTCTGCAAGAAGCTGTACAAAATAACGAACGCAATCAAGGTAAAAAAACAGCGTTGTTGTTTATTGACTTGGACAATTTTAAGTTTGTGAATGACAACTATGGCCATAATATTGGCGATATGCTGTTGATTGAAATTGCCCGTCGCTTGCAACAATGCTTACGCCCTGGCGATCATCTGGCCCGTTTTGGTGGTGATGAATTTGTTGTACTGCTCAACGACTTGGTACAGATTAACGACGCTAAGCATGTAGCGCAGCGCATGCTCGATGCCCTACAAGCCCCTGTGCACATTCAAGATAATTGTCTAGCCATGAGCGCCAGTATCGGTGTCACTGACTTACCCCACAGCGATAACCTCACCGATATTTTACAAGCCGCTGATTTGGCACTCTATCAAGCAAAAATGGCTGGCAAAGCCCAATACGCGCTTTACACAGAATGCATGCAAAGTGACGCGCAAAAGCAGCAGATTAAACAGCAAGCCCTACTTTGTGCGCTCAGCAATCAAGAGTTCAGTTTGCATTACCAACCCATTTTCGCAGTCACTGAAGAGCAGCCTAGAGTGGTTGCTGTAGAAGCTTTATTACGCTGGAACTATCAGGGTGAGTGCCTTGAGCCTAAAGACTTTCTGGGCACGCTGGATACGGTTGGCGGACTGTTTGATGTAGGCGGTTGGGTCTTAACTACAGCCTGCCAGCAGGTTAGGCAGTGGCAACAGGAATACAATCAGGAATTAGCCTGCGCCATTAATATTGCACCCTCGCAGCTAAAAAACAAAAACCTAATCCAGCAAGTTAAAAACGCTTTGGCCATCTCAGGACTCAAGCCTGAACAGCTCATTCTTGAGATTACCGAAGAACAACTACAGGTAGACTGCTTGGTTATCCCAAAATCATTACGCGCATTAGCTGATCTTGGCGTCCGAATCGCGCTGGATGATTTCGGCTTAGGCTATACCTCCCTGAGCTACTTAAAACGCTTCCCCATACATATCCTTAAAATCGATAAGCAGCTGATTAATCAAAAAGACAATGACGATGTGCACCGCAACTTTGGGCAAGCCATTATTAGCCTGGGACACAGCCTAGGACTCGATGTGGTTGCCGAAGGCGTTGAGCAAGCGACGCAGCTTAGCTTTGTCCAACAGCATAACTGTCAATACGCACAGGGCTACTTTTTAGGCACGCCCGTGACTGCCGAACTGTTTATTCAACATTTGCAATGTGCCTAAGGCACTGAATTACACGCACAAGCAGGGTATAATCTGGGACTTATTTTTGTAGCCAATTCGCAAACCCGAGGTTTCCCTGTGGTTCAACCTACCCAGCTACGCTGGTATTCGATTGCCCTATTCATGTCAACGCTCGTGCTGCTGCCGCTGGTGGTATTGCTGCTCAGCTGGCATCAGGTTGATCGTGAAATTTGGAGTCATTTGTGGGAAACGCAAATGACTCAGCTACTGCTTAACACCGTAACGCTACTGTTCAGTGTTGGTTTGGGGGTGATTTTATTAGGCGTAAGCCTAGCTTGGTTAACCAGTCTATGTGAGTTTCCGGGTCGTCGCTGGCTGGATTGGGCTCTGATGCTGCCGTTTGCCATCCCCGCCTACGTGCTGGCTTTTGTTTTTGTTGGTTTGCTGGATTTTGCCGGCCCCGTACAAACAGCATTACGCACATGGATTGACCCGAGCCTGCGCTTTCCTAGCGTGCGTTCAACCGGCGGCGTCATTATTGTCTTTGTGTTGGTTTTTTACCCTTACGTATACCTGTTGGCCCGTAGTGCCTTTTTAGCTCAGGGTAAAGGCTTTATGGAGGCGGCGCGGGTATTAGGTCTATCACCCTGGCAAGCGTTTTGGCGCGTGGCTTTGCCGGTTGCCAGACCCGCCATTGGTGCAGGCGTTGCGCTGGCATTAATGGAATGTTTGGCTGATTTTGGTGCGGTGTCAGTTTTTAACTTTGATACCTTCACTACCGCTATTTATAAAACATGGTACGGTTTTTTTAGCCTATCTAGCGCCACTCAGTTGGCAAGTTTGCTGCTGTTGTTTGTTGCTTTATTATTATTTGCTGAACATCGCTCCCGCGGTGCCATCCGTCCTAGCAGTGAACGTCAGCGTGGCAAAGCGCTGTATCACCTAAAAGGCTGGAAAGCGTTTTTTGCCACCGGCTGGTGTGTTTTGGTTTTTTTATGCGCCTTTGTAATTCCTATTATCCAGCTGGTATTTTGGTTTTGGCAGCGTGGCCGCTTTGACCTAGATGAACGCTATATCGCCCTGATCTCACACACTATTTACCTGGGTTTACTGGCTGCAGCCTTTACGGTTATCGCCGCCATGCTCTTGGTTTTTGCTAAACGCCTTACCCCTACTTACAGCATGAAAGCGCTAACCGGGTTTTCTACACTAGGCTACGCGCTGCCCGGCTCGGTTCTGGCAGTAGCCATCATGTTGGCCTTTAGCTATTTAGATGGGCATGCGATTATTCCGCTATCAAAATGGTTAGGCGGCTCAGGCAAACCCATTCTGCTGGGCAGCCTTGGCGCATTATTATTGGCCTACGTCATTCGTTTTATGGCTGTCGCCCACGGCCCACTTGAAGGAGCTTTGGCGCGCATTAGACCCTCACTACCTGAGGCATCTCGCAGCCTTGGGGTTAACAGTTTTGCCTTGTTTAGACGCGTTTACCTGCCCTTACTCATGCCAGGCACATTGTCAGCGGCACTGCTAGTATTTGTCGATGTGTTAAAAGAAATGCCCGCTACCTTGTTGATGCGCCCTTTTGGCTGGGATACTTTAGCCGTACGTATTTTTGAAATGACCAGTGAAGGGGAGTGGTCTAGAGCGGCGCTACCGGCGCTGACCTTAGTGTTAGTAGGACTGCTGCCGGTCATTTTACTTATTCGCCGTTCGGCTAAACGCCCTGGACATTGATTTGAAGCACAACTGCTTAGGGTTATACTTAGCCTCTTTCGAGACCTAGCCTAAGCTTATGAGAACCCCCTGAATCCGTCAGTAAAACACATAACTCTGACCCTCAGCGGCTCACCCGACATGTATTGTAGTATCGTTGTTACTGTCACGCCCATTAGGAGCTACCATGGGATTACGCACACCTATGTATGATATGCATCTAGCCTTAGGTGCTAAAATGATTAACTTCAGTGGCTGGGAACTGCCACTGCATTATGGCTCTCAGGTTGATGAGCACCATCATGTACGCAACGAATGTGGTGTTTTTGATGTCTCTCATATGTGCATCACGGATGTCAGCGGCACTGATGCCGAACCCTTTTTACGCTCGATGCTCAGCAATGACGTAGCCCGCTTAACAGCCAGCGGTGCAGGTCACTACAGCGCTATGCTTAATGAGCAAGGCGGCGTGATTGACGATTTAATAGTGTTCCGCACAGCTGAAGGTTTTCGCCTCATTACCAACGCGCTGACTTGCCAAAAAATTCAAGGCTGGCTTAAACAACACACCCAGAATTTTTCCGTCAGTATTCAATTGCGCGATGACTTGGCGCATTTTGCCATTCAAGGACCTGAGTCAATTGAACGCTTGAGCGAAGTACTTAACTCAAGCCGCGCACACATTATTCAAAATCTTGCTGCGTATCACGGCAGCTTTGATGGTGATTGGTTTCTGACACGCACTGGCTACACCGGTGAAGAAGGCATTGAAATTATGTTGCCCGCCGATCAGGCAGTAGACTTTTTCAATGAATTAATCGGTTATGGCATTACCCCAATTGGTCTTGGCGCACGCGATACATTGCGCCTAGAAGCCGGCTTTACTCTGTTGGGCAATGACATGGATGAAAGCCATAGTCCTTACACAGCCAATATGCATCACGTAGTTGCTTTGGAGCCAAAAGAGCGCGACTTTATTGGTCGCAACGCACTGGAAACACAACTAAGTAACGGCATCCAAGAAAAACTGGTGGGCTTAGTACTGGAAGAACGTGGGGTTTTGCGCGCTGGCCAACCTGTACGTATTGAAGGCGTAGGCCAAGGCACCATTACCAGCGGTAGTTTTTCACCCACCATAGGTAAAGCAATTGCTTTGGCACGCGTACCTATACAAACCGGTGAACGCGGCGAAGTAGAGATTCGACAAAAATGGTATCCGGTGCGCGTAGTCAGTCCGCGCTTTGTTCGCCACGGCAAGATTTTAATTTGACCCAAATAACAAAAACAATTAACTCACTAGGAGATAACCCAATGAGCACGACTCCTGCAGATTTACGCTACGCATCCACTCACGAGTGGGCCCGCTTAGAAGCAGATGGCATCATTACCGTAGGCATTACTGATCACGCACAGCAGGCTTTAGGCGATATTGTTTATTTGGAATTACCCCAGCCTAATAGTCAGCTGAGTGCCGGACAGATCGCTGGGGTAGTTGAGTCGGTGAAAGCGGCCTCTGATTACCACGCCCCTGTTAGTGGCAAGGTAATTGAGGTGAATGAAGGCTTAACGGACGCACCCGAAGGCATTAACAGCCACCCCTACCAGAGCTGGTTTTATCGCTTACAACCCGACAACCCAGCAGAGCTGGAACAATTGCTGGATGCAGACGCCTACAACACAAGCTGCTCAGCCTAATCAGCTGAGCCGGAAAGCTTATTAATTAACGCCGCTGCCACACCTCAAAGGTGTAGGCTGGCGTGTCGTCTTGTGCGACAAAAGGCTGGGCATCCGTGCGTTGCCACTCATCAAAGGGCAGCTCTGGGAAATGTGTATCGCCGGCAAGCTCAGCCTCAATGCGTGTTAAATACACTTTGCTGGCCATAGGCAACGCTTGGCGGTAGAGCTGACCACCGCCAATCACCATGATTTCTTCTGCGCCATGATCAGCAGCCCAGTTTTCGGCTCGCACAATCGCCGCTGGCAAATTGGTAAACACCTCGGCCCCTTCAAGTTGCAGATCCGCTTGTCGCGTAATCACGATATTTAAACGGCCCGGCAAAGGGCGACCAATCGAGTCCCAGGTTTTACGCCCCATAATTACCGGCTTGCCTAAGGTGCGCCGCTTAAAGTAGCGTAAATCTTCAGGCAAATGCCAAGGCATCTCATTGTCCTGCCCAATAACATAATTACGCGTAGCGGCCACAATTAGGCTCAAAGGTAGGCTCGACATCCTTAGCTGCTCCAACTATTCATCATTCATTTGCTGCTGCAAATAATTTTTCGCGCCAAGCTGCTGCATTAAACTTAGCTCAGTTTCCAAGACATCCAGATGCTCTTCCTCTTTATCAAGAATATCTTGTAAGAGCTCACGGCTGACATAGTCCTTGGCTTGCTCACACTGAGCAATCGCGGCTAATAGCGTTTGGTGGCCTTGTTTGACCAGCTGCATGTCGCACTCAAGCATTTCCTGCACATGTTCACCAATACGCAGCCGACCCAGCTCTTGCAGATTAGGCAGACCCTGCAAAAACAAAACACGTTTGATGAGCTCATCGGCGTTGCACATCACGACAATGGAGGCTTTATAAGCAAGCTTGTCGAGCCGCTCAAAGCCCCAGTCTTTATACATGCGCGCATGTAAAAAATACTGATTGATCGCAACGAGCTGCTGCGCTAAAACTTGGTTGAGGTGGGTGATTACTTGACGGTCGCCTTGCATGGTAGTACCTCTAACATCTGAGTGGACCACGCAAGAATAGCAGAGTTAGCTATAGATAAAAATAAACTAACGCTTACTAAACGGCATAGGCTAAACCAGCAGCCACTTTAGCCTGTGCGTCCTTGACGGCTTTCTGGGTGACTTGCTTACCAAAGCACGCACATTTTCCACACTGCGTGCCACAACCCGTCTGCTTGCGCACCTCAGACCAAGAGCGTGCGCCCTCGTCAACGAGCTGACGGATTTGACCATCGGTAACGGCTTTACACAGACAAACATACATAGTCTTAACTCATTCATGCAGTTGATATGCAAATAGTAATGATTCTCATCATTTATTGCAACCCTTTTCACCTTGCGTAAAGCGCTTTCAACCTGCGAGCTGTTCTGCTGCCTCTAGCAACATCCGCTCAGTTTTAGCCCAGCCCAAGCACGCGTCAGTAGCAGACACGCCATAGTGCATACTTTTACCCAAAGCCTGACTGCCTTCCTCAAGATGGCTTTCAATCATTACAGCGCGCAGGCTTTTATTGCCCGACAGTTTTTGCTGGAGCACATCACGCAGGATTTCAGGTTGGCGCAAAGGATTTTTACCACTATTAGCATGATTGCAATCCACCATAATGCTGGGCTGCAAACCAGACTGCTCCATCGCTGAGCTGGCCGCACGCACGCTGAGCTCATCATAGTTAGTGCCATGTTGACCACCGCGCAACACCAAGTGCGTATCCGTATTGCCAGCGGCCTGTAACAACGCTATTTGGCCGCGCTCATCACTGCCCATGTATTGATGCCCGTAAGCGGCTGAGCGCATCGCATCTATCGCTACTTGCACACTGCCGTCTGTGCCATTTTTAAAGCCTACCGGCAAGGCCAGCCCACTCACCATCTCGCGGTGAATTTGCGACTCACTAGTGCGTGCGCCTATCGCAGCCCAGCTTAAAATATCCGCAAAGTACTGCGCTGCCAGCGGTTGTAGCAGTTCAGTTGCAACCGGCAAGCCCATCTGCGCGACTTGCAGCATCAATGAACGCGATAATTCAAGCCCACTGCGCATGTCGTAACTGCCATCAAGATGCGGGTCGTAGAGCAAACCCTTCCAACCCACCGTGGTACGTGGCTTTTCAATATAAATACGCATCGCTAGTAGCAGCTGACCCTCAACCTGCTGCGCCAGTTGTGCCAAACGCTTAGCATAATCCAAAGCAGCCTGCGGATCATGAATGGAACAAGGACCGACCACCGCCAGCAGACGGTTATCGGTTTGATTCAAAACCGCACGAACCGCGTTGCGTTGGCGTGTAATGGTCTCAGCCAGCTGTTCAGATACAGGCAGTTGTTGGCGTAGCTGCTGCGGGTTGGGTAATTCATAGCTAACCGTTGAGCAGCCAGCGGTTGGTTTTTGCTGCATTTGTGTCTCTGGCGCTAAAGCAGAGTTGATAGCATTCATCTGTATTTCCTTGTGCGGCTTATGCCGCCTTATACCTAGAGTTGTATTCGTCGTGGTGGATGCTGGGCAAAAGCAATCTGCTGGATAAATCGCCAAGCCAAATTGTTACCATAGTGATAGGTGTAACTCATACTCTAAACTCCAAAATTGTCATAAAAAAACCCCGGTGGCTGGGGAGCCTACCGGGGTTTAACATTTCTGTGGTGGGCTACCCTTAATAAAATAGGGCCACCCAATACGAATATCAGGTTAGCCCTTGGCTAAACCAATATCCGTAAAAATATTGAGTAGTGCATACAGTGCAGACAGGCGTAGCCACAGCGCGATTGGCTGTATGACTGTGCTGCTGATTACATAGACTGACTTGCATGCTGTTCTCCATTGAAGGCAACTAAGTTAACTTAATTGGGCTGCCAGCGCAAGCTGACTCAGTAAATGACGTGCTTAACGATCTTCGCGGTAAATTTTGTCTGGATTTAAAGTGCGCGTCCAAGGCAAACCTGAATTCTGCCAGCCATTTTGCAAACGCATCCCCGCCTGCGGGCCTTCTTTGAGTGCATCACCTTGGAATCCGTGAATCACATAACGCGCATTGGCCAAGCCGGCCTCCCGCAACACCTTGGCGCTAGGCTCACCGCGCTCGCTACCTGAGCGACACATGGTAATGACTTCGGTATTTTCATCCAGCCCACGCTTAGCCAGCTCATCTTTAACTTGCTGAGCAAAGTTTTGGTTGATATCCATCGCGAATATATTGCGCTCGGTGTTATAACGGCTGCGGTCAACCAACATAAATGGAATATTAATATCCGCAGCTTCTGCCGAACCAGTAAACATAATCTCCACTGGATCGCGCACATCAATCAATAACACTTTTTTCTCTTGCTGGGTTTTGGCGTAGGCCTCTTCAACGGTAATACCCAGCTCACTCGCTTGGGCTGTAAATACGCCAAAAACCATGGTCAACATCAAGACGAGTCTGTTCATTTTGTTTGCTCCTCAATAAATAACAGCAACACAATAGCATAATTTATTATGTTTATTTGTATTTTATTGGGCTTGATTTACTCATCGCGCAAGCTAATAATCTGCCAGCCGCGCTCTTGTGCAATAGCCCGCAAGCGCTCATCTGGGTCCACCGCAATAGCCTGTGCAACCTTTTCTAGCAATGGCAAATCATTGTGCGAGTCGCTATAGAAATAGCTGTCGAGCAAAGTCGCCTGATTTTCCGACAGCCATGTATTTAACCGCGTGATTTTGCCCGCTTGAAAGCTAGGTACGCCCGTTAGCTCGCCCGTGTACTGCCCCATCTGCATGCCACATTCGGTAGCAATTAAATGGTCAACGCCCAAGCGTTGCGCAATAGGAGCGGTAACAAAGTGATTAGTGGCGGTGATGATCATGATGTAGTCACCCGCTGCTCGATGCTGGGCTATCAGCGCCTCACCTTTGGGCAAAATGATGGGCTCAATATAGTCACGCATAAACTGGGCATGCCACTGTTCAAGCACGGACTTTTCTGTGCGCCCAAGAATTTCCTGACAAAAATTCTGATACGCGATAACGTCTAGCTTGCCAGCCAGATAGTCGGCATAAAACTGATCATTGCGCGCTTTGTAAACAGCAGCATCAACATAACCATTGGCGCACAAAAATTCGCCCCACAAATGATCGCTGTCTCCAGCTAACAAAGTATTGTCTAAATCGAAAATCGCTAAACGCACACTGATGTCCTCGTAACAGTTATTTTTGCGGGTGGTTAAGAATAGCCTTTTTTTCGATAAATGTTACTAACTCCATACTATTTATCCTGTTAGCCACCCCTTAGTTTGCAAATCAAGATTGCCGCTTATTCATGGTTTATGGAACAATGCATTAAGTTTTTGAATTTTAAAGGTAGGCTAACATGATAGATGCAGATGGGTTTCGCCCTAATGTCGGCATCATCTTAGCCAATGAGCAAGGTCAGGTACTTTGGGCACGACGCATAAACCAAAACTCTTGGCAGTTCCCACAGGGTGGCATCCACCCCAATGAAACTGTTGAACAAGCCTTGTTTCGTGAACTGTATGAAGAAATAGGTTTACGCGAAGATGATGTTGAAGTACTTGCCTGCACCCGTGGTTGGCTAAGATACCGTTTACCCCAGCGCCTAGTGCGTAAACACAGCGCTCCTGTGTGTATTGGACAAAAACAAAAGTGGTTTTTGTTGCGCTTGCGTGCCGACGAAAACTTGGTATGTGTGGATAAGTGTGCCAAACCTGAATTTGATGGCTGGCGTTGGGTCAGTTATTGGTATCCATTAGGACAGGTTATTGCATTTAAGCGAGAGGTTTATCGTCGCGCACTCAAAGAGTTAGCACCCCAACTTCCCAGACGAGACTCAATATAAAGTGTCCATCTCAACCCGTAATGAAAGCAATATGCTAACCATGTTGCGCCTGATTTCCCAAGAAGTGAACGCAGCCAAAGACTTGTCTGCTGCGCTTACTATCATTGTTAAACAGGTGCGTATTGCCATGCTTAGTCACGTGTGTTCGGTTTATCTGTATCAGCCCGACACCGATCGTTACGTATTGATGGCGACTGAAGGCTTAAACAAACGCGCCATCGGCAAAGTGAGCATGGGCTCAAATGAGGGCTTAGTCGGCCTAGTAGGCAGTCGTGCTGAAACCATCAGCATAGAAGATGCCACCAGCCACCCGCGCTTTTTATATTTCCCGGAAACCGGCGAAGAACGCTACGCCTCTTTTCTAGGCACACCTATTATTCATCACCGCCAAGTCTTAGGCGTGCTAGTGGTGCAACAAAAAGAACGGCGCCAGTTTGATGAAGGTGACGAAGCGTTTTTAATCACCATGAGTGCTCAGCTCTCTGGCGTAATCGCACACGCTGAAGCCACCGGCTCTATTCGCGGTTTAGGCAAGCAGGGTAAAGGCATTCAAGAGGCGCGCTTTATCGGTGTGCCTGGCGCTCCAGGAGCCGCTTTAGGTACAGCCGTGGTGGTGTTGCCGCCTGCCGATCTAGATGTTGTACCCGATAAAAAGGCAGAAGACATCAGCGTTGAGCTGGCATTATTTGAGCAAGCGCTGACCGCCGTGCGTAATGAAATTCGCAGCCTATCAACCCGCCTCGCCAAACAATTACGCCCGCAAGAACAAGCATTGTTTGATGTGTATCTGATGATGCTGGAAGAAAACGCCTTGGCCGGTGACGTAACCGCATTGATCAACAAAGGTCAATGGGCGCAAGGTGCTCTGCGTCAGGTGGTAGATGCTCACCTTAAACGCTTTGATAGCATGGATGATGACTACCTGAGTGAGCGCGCCGCTGACGTTAAAGATCTAGGCCGTCGACTGCTGTCGCACTTGCAACAAGCGCATAAGCAGGAACTGATTTACCCTGATAACACTGTGCTGGTGAGTGAGGAGCTAACCCCCGGCATGCTGGGCGATGTGCCACCGGAAAAACTGGTTGGTTTGGTTTCAGTAGAGGGTTCGCGCAACTCACATGTGGCTATTTTAGCCCGTGCCATGGGGATTCCTACGGTAGTGGCAGCTCAAGATCTGCCCTATTCTTTACTCGAAGGTATTGAGCTAATTGTCGATGGTTATCATGGCGATGTGTTTACCAACCCCGGTCCTTTACTGCGCCAGCAATATGCTGAGGTTATCGAGGAAGAGCGCTTAATTTCAAAAGAGTTGGATAAGCTGCGCACCCTGCCCTGTGAAACACCAGATGGACACCGCATTTCACTGTGGGCCAATACTGGACTGCTGGCTGATGCAGCACGCGCGCAGGCTTTTGGCGCTGAAGGCGTAGGGCTTTACCGCTCCGAAGTGGCCTTTATGAGCTCAACTCGTCTACCCAGCGAAAGCGAGCAGGCCAACATGTATCGCGAACAGCTTGAAGCCTTCCACCCTAACCCAGTAACCATGCGCACCCTAGATATTGGCGGTGATAAGCCGCTAAGCTATTTCCCCATTAAGGAAAGTAACCCGTATTTGGGTTGGCGTGGTATTCGCGTCACCCTGGATCATCCGGAAATTTTTCTGGTACAGGTGCGCGCAATGCTAAAGGCAAGCCTGGGCTTAAATAATCTGCGCATCTTGCTGCCAATGATTTCTGGCGTGCATGAACTTGATGATGCCTTGTATCTTATCCACCGGGCTTGGGGTGAGTTACATGAGGAGGGTTTTGCAGTTGAGATGCCGCAAGTGGGCGTCATGATTGAGGTGCCTTCTGCTGTTTATCAAGCTAAAGAATTGCTAGAAATGTGCGATTTCTTATCGGTCGGCTCCAACGATTTAACCCAATATATTCTGGCAGTGGACCGTAACAATGCCCGCGTGGCAGCGCTTTATGACTATCTGCATCCAGCGGTGTTAATGGCCTTAAAAAGCGTGGTTGAAGCGGCTCATAACCAAGGCAAGGAAGTGAGTATCTGCGGTGAGATGGCCGGCGACCCAGCTGCCGCTTTGCTGTTAATGGCGATGGGTTTTGATAGTTTATCCATGAACGCCACACATCTGCCCAAGGTAAAGTGGCTACTGCGCCAAATTAGGCTCAGTCATGCGCAAGCGCTGCTGAGCGATGTGATGCGTATGGATAATCCATTGATTGTACACAGCACCCTTAGCTTGGCGCTCAAAAGCCTTGGTCTGGACAAGATACTCAACCCAACGGCAGCAGTACAAATCTAATTACCGCCAAGAATTTGAGTGTTTTAGTCAGCCGCTAATACTATTTCTTTCAGCTCTTGCACAGCTCCCGCAACCGTATAACTCTGCTCTTTTAGGCTTAAATTCGTCTGCGTCATGCGCAACAAACTGGTGGCACGCGTGCCGTAGTATTCGCCCTGAATGAAAATGCTCGACAGCATCCGCTCCAACACCAGCCCCACGCCGGTCTCCGGCAAGCACTCTTCGGCGGGTCGCTCGCGGTCGCGCATGAGATTAAACAAGTCATCATCGGTGCTATTTAAGTTTTGACTAAAATGGCTGCGTATCCGCACCAACTTCGGCCAAGGTGTATCCAAGCTGGCATTGGACAGCGCGTAAATGCCGGCACTGAGCCGTTGCGGGCGGGCGCTTTTGGAATTTAAAAACCAAAGTTGTCGGCTATCGCCTACCAGCAGATTAAAGCCATTAAACTGCGCTGCTTGTTGCGCCACCCTATGCATATAAGCGGCTGGCGATTCGTGCCCAGCCAAGTAATTACTGACCAGCTCACCGCGTGAACGCGGCAACACTCCTTCCAGAGCACGAATATTAGTTAAAGCAGCAAAACGGCTCTGCGGGGCAACACCCAGCCAACTGCCACCTGCCAGTAAATCCCGCCCAGCATAAATTTGCGGATAATCAGACCACTGCGCTAAAGGCGCTGTGGCGCGCGCATGCATTTCATCCCTGTTGGCCAGCATTAACAAAGGTTGCGCGCTGTCTGGCGCCCAAGCAAAAACAATTAAACACATAGCATTACCATCACTGTTGCCGGTGACTCCTTATTGATTTTCACTGCGCGGCGTTACACGTAACACCTCGGCTACCGTGGTGAGCCCAGCTGCTACTTTTTGCGCACCTGACAAACGCAAACTGCTCATACCATCACGATAGGCTTGATTTTTTAAGCGCGTAATATCCGTATGCTCAGTAATCAGCTGTTTGGTTGAATCATTCAACAGCATAATCTCATACACGCCAGCTCGTCCGCGATAACCGGTATCCCTGCACTCCAAACAGCCAACCGCTTGGTAGGTTGTTTTAGGCTTGGCAGAATTCCAAGGTTTGGTTAGCTCATTCCATTCACTCTCGGAAATCTCAGTCGTTTCTTTGCAATGTGGGCACAGGGTGCGCACCAAGCGTTGCGCCATCACGCCCAACAAGGAGGCACGCAACAAATAATACGGCACGCCTAACTCAAGTAGCCGGCTGATCGCACTGGGTGCATCATTGGTATGCAACGTAGAGAGCACTAGGTGTCCGGTTAAAGCGGCCTGAATCGCCATTTCTGCTGTTTCTAGATCGCGAATTTCACCAATCATGATGATGTCTGGATCTTGGCGCATCAGCGCGCGCACACCACTGGAAAAGGTTAAATCGATATTATGCTGCACCTGCATTTGGTTAAACGCTGGCTCAATCATTTCGATGGGATCTTCAATGGTGCAAACGTTTACCTGCTCGGTGGCTAGCTGCTTAAGCGTGGTGTAGAGCGTGGTGGTTTTACCCGATCCCGTAGGGCCCGTCACTAGAATAATGCCATTGGGTTGCGCGGTCATACTGTGCCAGCGGGTTAAATCCTCTGCAGAGAAACCCAGCTGGTCAAAGCTTTTCATCAACACTTCGGGATCAAAGATGCGCATCACCAGCTTTTCACCAAAGGCTGTGGGTAGTGTAGATAAACGCAGCTCCACTTCATTGTTATCTGGTGTTGAGGTTTTTATACGCCCGTCTTGGGGTTTACGTTTTTCCGCAACATTCATTCTACCCAGAGTTTTTAAACGGCTAATAACTGCCATGGTGACCTGGGCAGGAAACTGATAGACATTGTGCAACACACCATCAATACGAAAGCGCACCGTACCCTGCTCACGTCTTGGTTCGATATGGATATCACTGGCGCGCTGCTGGAAGGCATACTGAAACAACCAATCCACAATATTGACGATATGTGCATCATTGGCATCAGGTTCTTGCTCGCTGCTGCCGATCTTTAACAGCTGTTCAAAGTTGCCAATGGCAGAGCTGCTGTACTCATTATGACTGGCTCCTGATACGGAGTGTGCTAAGCGATAAAACTCGGTCGTGAAACGCTGGATTTCGGCTGGATTAACCACCACACGCTTGATCACACGGCGCGCCACATGGGCTAAGTTTGTTTCCCAATCACTAACAAAGGGTTGCGCGCTAGCAATGGTCAGGGTTTCAGCGTCCACCGCCACGGCAAGAATTTTATGGCGTTGCGCAAAGGCGTAGGACATAACTGCCGTGATCGCTGGCACATCGATTTTTAACGGATCGATACGCAAATAAGGCTGCCCTGCCCACTGCGCTAACCACTGGCTGAGGGTTTCCAAGTCCAGCTTTTTACCCACGCGCGCCAAGTCATCAAACTGCTGCAGCGCGATATACTCCAACGGATGCAGGCTCTGCTTGCCGGTAAATGCGCCCCGACCGATCAAGCACTGATCGGCGGTTGCTTGGTCAATACGCTTAGTTTTTACGAGCTCTTGCAGAATATCTGCAAGCCCCAACACTCGCTCATGTGCGGCCATAATTCATCTCTGCTTGCGTTGTTTCTAGGGTTACTCTGAAAACTGTTGTTTCAGAGGTTCCTTAGCTATTCATTATTTGCCTACAGGCCACATTCTGCCACAAGCTAGCCGCTTGCTGACGTAACGCCTGCTCATCTTGCTGCAAAATAGCCTGCTGTAATTTGCGCGCACTGCCGAGCATAGCGTCCAACTGTGCAATATCGAGTACATGACGGGCATGTTCCAACCAAAAAACAACACGCTCTACCCGTGGCAATTGTTCGATCAAAAGCTGTGGCTGCTGTACATAATCAGAGAGCGGTATGCTGCTTAATTCTTCGCGTAAAAACCGCACCAACCAACGCGCCAAGGGTGCCTGGGCTTGACGTTGAGCACGCTCGTTGCGTTGCTTTTGCCACGTCTGTTGATGTAACCATAACGCCAAATGCAAAGAAAACTGTCCCCAGCGAACTTGCGCTAGCTCTTGCGCAAACTGCTCTACCGCTTGCTGGCGGGTGTCCTCTTGCTCGGCTGCTTGATAAACAGGCATCCAGCTGGTTAAGAGCTCATCAAGCATCTGTCTTAATTCGTTACTGCTTTTGCGTGGCACAATTTGTCCCAGACTGGTCAACAGCGCGCGCAGTTGCACAAGGCTGTAAATCCACTGTTCCAGCAATTTCCACTGTGCGCTATGGCGATACTGTTCCGCTAGGCGCTGGCTACTGGATAGCAGCTGCATGGCCAGATGGTAGGTGGTGACATCCATCGTGTTGTCTGCGGTTAACTCTGCCATCGGCACCTGCAGCTCAAAGCTGCCCGGCTGCAATAAACGATAACCACGCTCAGCCTTGCTAATATCACAGGGCATCAGGGCAAATTCATTCGCCAACTCAAGCGCCAACTGTAATAAAGCCTCTGGCTGACCTTGGCGCAGCTCCAGCTCTAACTCGCAAATTTCTTCTGTTTGCTCTGAAGTGCGTACAACGCCTAAATCCAGCGCCAGCTCTACCCGGGTTTCTTCACCCTCATGCTGCCAGCACAGCTCAACCAACTCGCGGGTAAAATCCGTATGGAAAATGCCGGTTAAAGTCTGTTTATCCAATTCTTTAAGGGGTTGCGGCCAACAGTCATCGGTCAGCAGTTCCACATCCAGAGTGTTTTCTGTCAGGTACCAATCCCACTCATTACGCTCAGACAGTCCAGCTACGCTGGCACCTTTGGTCTTTAAGGTTTGGATAAATTGCTCACCATCTTGGCGAATACGCAACGCTACTTGGGCTCCGGCTAAAGAAAAATCTGCCGTATCAAAATAACAATTGAGCAAATTACGCTGCTGCCACGGCTGACAACGGCGTGACTCTATAAGGCTGCTATTACGCAGTGCTGCTAGCGTTTCAGCGCTTACTCTTAGTTTTATTTCAGTTTCTTTAGCCATGCTTTATTGTTCACCTTCGCTGACAAATTTAATTCCAATTTTATACAACCCTAGTTTAACCTGCTCTAGCACCGTATAATTACAACCCTCATTGATTTTCGAGCGCTTTTGCAATGTCGATTAATCCTTTCGTTAGTTTATTTGGTCGCTCACCTATTGGCCCTATGCAAGAGCATATCGCCAAAGCCTACGAGTGTGCAGCCAAGCTGGTTCCTTTTTTTCAAGCTGTAATGGCAGAAGATTGGGAGCGTGTTGAGCAGGTGCAGCAGGAAATGGTGCGCCTAGAAAAAGAAGCCGACAAGCTAAAACGCGATGTGCGTATCCACCTACCAAAAAGCTTATTCTTGCCTGTGCCACGTTCTGACTTGCTTGAACTGCTCAGTGTACAGGACAAGGTAGCCAACCGCGCTAAAGATATTGCCGGCCTGATGCTAGGTCGTCAAATGTCCATTCCGCAACAATTACAACCCATCATCATGCCCTACGTACAGCGGACTGTAGATGCTTGCGAGCAGGCTCTTACCGCCATGAACGAGCTTGATGAAATTCTAGAAACAGGCTTTGGTAATCGTGAGGTCGCTAGAGTGACCGCGATGATCGAAGAGCTTGAAGATATCGAACACGATACTGACCGGATGCAAATCGAGGTTCGTAGAAATCTGTATAAAATCGAAAAAGAGCTTCCACCCGTGGATGTGATTTTTCTCTATACCATAATCGAGTGGATCGGTGACGTCGCCGACCGTGCTGAACGAGTCGGCAATCGATTAGAGCAACTACTAGCTCGCTAATTTATTAGCGTCATTCAAGAGTTTGCGGATTATCTTATGTCAGTCCTCACCGATTACGGCTTCATACTTTTAGTATTGGCCTGTATTTTTGGTTTCTTCATGGCTTGGGGCGTTGGTGCGAATGATGTCGCTAACGCCATGGGCACCTCAGTTGGCTCACGCGCTTTAACCATCAAACAAGCTATTGTCGTAGCGATGGTGTTTGAATTTTGCGGTGCTTATTTCGCTGGTGGCGAAGTCACCGACACCATCAAAAACGGCATTGTTAATACAGACAGCATGACACCAGACCTCTTAGTATTGGGGATGATGTCGTCACTGCTGGCCGCCGGTACTTGGCTGCTGATTGCCACCACCAAAGGCTGGCCGGTTTCTACCACGCATACCATTATCGGCGCCGTAATTGGTTTCGCTGCTATTGGCGTATCGGTTGACTCTGTTCACTGGTCTGAAATTCTACCCATTACCGCCAGCTGGGTCGTTACGCCCTTCTTGTCTGGCAGTCTGGCTTTCTGTTTGTTTATCAGCGTACAAAAACTCATCACTAACACGGACGACCCCTTTACCAACGCCAAACGTTTTGTACCTGTGTACATGTTTGTCACTGGCTTTATGGTCGCTTTGATGACGCTCAGCAAAGGCTTGAAGCACGTTGGCCTTTCTTTAAGTAACGAGCACAGTCTACTGCTAGCTATTTTGGTCGGCTTGCTGGTGATGGGGCTTGGTATCTTGCTGTTGCGCCGGGTGAAATTGCCAGAAAACCCAACGCGTAATGATTACTACGTCAGCGTAGAGAAAACCTTTGCCACACTGATGATCTTCACCGCCTGTTCTATGGCTTTTGCTCACGGCGCTAACGATGTCGCCAATGCTGTGGGCCCTCTAGCGGCCATTGCAGGTGTCATCCAAAGCGAAGGCATGGCTGAATTAACCAGCAAATCAGCTGTACCGGCTTGGGTATTACTCTTAGGCGCCTTGGGTATCGTGATTGGTTTGGCCACCTACGGCTATAAAGTCATTGCTACCGTGGGCCGCGGAATCACTGAGCTGACACCCAGTCGTGGTTTTGCTGCCGAGCTGGCTACCGCTTCAACGGTGGTAGGTGCGTCGGCTATTGGTTTACCCGTCTCCACTACTCACACTCTGGTCGGTGCCGTTTTGGGTATTGGCTTAGCACGCGGTATAGGTGCGCTGAACCTGAAAGTGATTGTATCTATTTTCACCTCTTGGGCCATTACACTACCCGCAGGCGCTGTCCTGTCCATTATTTTCTTTAGCATTCTCAAACTTATATTTTTATAAGGTCTCAACAGCCACAGCCCAGTTACAGCAACAAGATGGGCTGCGTCGTGCTACTAAAATCTCTCACATGGATGTGTAGGCTAATAAGCACAAAGGCTTACTCGTTTTTACATTCCTGTTATATTGGCGATCACTGTATCCCAACCGTTTAAGGCTGCTTTATGCACGACTATGTCAGCTGGCTACGCCACTCCTCACCCTATATCAATGCCCACCGCGAGCGCACCTTTGTCATCATGCTACCCGGTGAAGGCATAGCACACGCAAACTTTACCCATATTCTGCACGACATAGTGTTGCTGCACAGCTTGGGTGTACGCATGGTTTTAGTTTATGGCGCACGCCCACAGATTGAGGCGCGCCTAAAGGCGACACAAATTGCATCCAACTACCACCACGCATTGCGCATTACCGACGCGCGCACACTGGCCTGCGTGATTGATGCGGCTGGACAGTTACGTACTTATTTAGAAGCCCAGCTGTCTGTCAATATGGCCGCCTCACCGATGCAGGGCGCTAAATTAAAAGTGGTTAGCGGCAATTTTGTTGCGGCTAAACCTTGCGGTGTTATTGACGGTGTTGATTACCAGCATACCGGTGAAGTGCGCCGTGTCGACGCTGAAGGCATACAGGCGTTACTGGAGCAGCGCAACATCGTGCTACTGCCCCACTTGGGCTATTCGCCCACCGGTGAAGTATTTAACCTTGCCTGTGAAGACGTAGCCACCCAAACCGCCATTAGCCTGAACGCCGACAAGCTTATTTTGTTTACAGCTGAGCAAGGCATACTGGACGAACAACAGCAGCTAATCCGCGAACTCAAGTTAGAGCAAGCCATTGAACACGCCCAGCAATTTGCTAAGCAATCCAACGTTTCAGCGCTGCAGGCGGCCATCTCTGCCTGCCAGCATGACGTGTCACGCAGCCACATTATCAGCTACCAGATTGACGGCGCGCTTTTGTCAGAACTGTTTACCCGTGATGGTTGCGGCACTCTGGTTGATCAAGGCCATTTTGAGCAAGTGCGCCAAGCGGGTATTGAGGATATTGCCGGGTTAGCCGCACTGATTCGTCCACTTGAAGAACAGGGTGTGTTGGTCAGCCGCCCGCAGGATTTATTGGCACAGGAATACGCCAATTTTACCGTGATCGAACGTGACGGCCTGATTATCGCTTGTGCGGCTTTATACCCCTTTGTGGAAGAAAAAACTGCCGAGCTGGCTTGCTTAGCGGTACATCCCGACTACCGTCACGGCGGTCGTGGCGATACCCTGCTTGAGCACCTAGAAAACCAAGCTAAGCGTTTGAATTTAAACTCTTTATTTGTACTCACCACACGCACAGCGCACTGGTTTCAAGAACGCGGTTTTGAGCCATGCTCAATAGAGCAGTTACCACAACAAAAAGCCGCCCTATATAACTACCAGCGTAACTCTAAAGTCTTTCGAAAAAGCATTTAAAGGTTTTATTCTGGTCGCTAGATAGGGTATAAACTAAGCATGTGGTGATTTTTACTGCGCCTTGCGCGCTAAATTTTTCCACGCAATGCATAATTCCGTTCCCCTTGTAACCGAGCAAAGCTTGTTACGCCAGCCTAGGCAATCATTGATTGCACAGAGCTTTGAGTAACTTCTTAAGCTAACCTCAGGAGATAAAACATGTATAAAAATAAAACCCTCGCGGTGGCCTTCTCAGCGGCACTAGCAGGCATGACCTTAACGGGTGCTGCTCAGGCTAAAGAAAATTACGTCACCATCGGTACAGGCGGTCAAACCGGCGTTTACTATGTAGTCGGCCAATCCATTTGCCGCTTTGTTAACCGCGACACCAAAACCCATAACATCAAATGTAACGCACCGGCCAGCGGCGGCGGCGTAGCTAACGTCAATGGAATTCGCAGTGGTGAATTTAACTTTGGCGTGATGCAGTCGGATCACCAATACAAGGCAATGGAAGGTTTAGCACCTTTTGCTGCTGAAGGTAAAATGGATGACATCCGCGCACTGTTCTCCGTACAGGGCGAAGTGTTCACCGTATTGGCGCGCCGTGATGCCAATATCACTAAACTCGACGACTTAAAAGGTAAGCGCGTTAATATCGGTAACCCGGGCTCTGGTCAGCGCGACACGCTGGAAGAAATCATGGAGAAGAAAGGCTGGGAAAAGTCGGTTTTCTCATTGGCTGCTGAATTAAAGCCAGCTGAGCAAGCCAGCGCACTTAACGATAACAACATCGATGCAATGACGTATTTTGTAGGTCACCCTAACGGCTCTATCCAAGAAGCCACTACTACTGTTGACGCTGTTTTTGTTCCTATCGAAGGTCCTGAAATTGATGCGCTACTGGCAGAAAAAAGCTACTACACCAAGGCGCAAATCCCAGCTGGCATGTACAAAGGTAATGACAAACCAACGGCTTCTATCGGTGGTAAAGCGGTACTATCCACCAGCGCTAAAATTAGCCCAGATGTGGTTTATCAGGTAGTTAAGTCTGTGTTTGACAACCTTGACCGCTTCAAAAAAATCCACCCTGCATTCAATGACTTGGATGAGAAAGAAATGATTAAGGCGGGGCTTTCTGCCCCCCTACACGAAGGCGCTATTCGTTACTATAAAGAACGCGGCTGGATGTAATTCGTATAACCGGACGGCTTCTTTAATTGATTAGAGAAGCCGTTCTTTCATTTCCAAGGTGGTAAACATGTCTAGCACTGAGCATATTAGCGCAGAAGAATTAATTGCGCAGGAATCAGGCGCTCGCTCTCCCCAAGGCTTAATGAGCATTCTCATTGCAGCAATTGCCTTAAGTTGGTCTTTGTTTCAATTATGGATCGCCTCACCTTTGCCCTTTATTTTTAAATGGGCTGTGCTAAACGACACCGAAACACGTTCCATCCATTTATCCTTTGCACTGCTGTTAGCTTTTTTGGCCTATCCGGCTTTTAAACGATCGCCTCGGCATTACATCCCCATCACCGACATCGCTCTGGCATTGCTAGCGTTGGCCAGTGCGGCCTATTTATTTGTTTTTTATCAACACCTTGCTTTACGTCCCGGCACTTTAACAACAGCCGACTTTGCGGTTGCTTGCTTGGGTATTCCTTTACTGCTTGAGGCTACTCGGCGCACCTTAGGTCCGCCCTTAGCTATTATTGCGCTGCTCTTTCTAATTTACAGCGTGGCTGGCCCCTATATGCCTGACATGCTTGCCCACCGCGGTGTTAGCTTAAAAGCCTTAGCCAATCACCAGTGGATTACTACCGAAGGCGTGTTCGGTATCGCGCTGGGCGTATCTACCAGTTTTGTGTTTTTGTTTGTTCTGTTTGGCGCACTATTAGAGCGCGCGGGTGCAGGCAACTACTTTATTCAGCTCGCCTTCAGCTTGTTGGGACATATGCGTGGCGGACCAGCCAAGGCCGCCGTGGTAGCCTCAGCGCTAACCGGCATGATCTCAGGCTCATCCATTGCCAACGTCGTTACCACAGGTACTTTCACCATTCCGATGATGAAAAAAGTGGGTTTTTCTGCAGAAAAAGCCGGTGCGGTTGAGGTGGCCTCCTCGGTTAACGGGCAAATCATGCCGCCGGTAATGGGCGCAGCCGCTTTTTTAATGGTCGAGTATGTCGGCATTTCTTACGTTGAGATTATCAAGCACGCTTTTTTACCGGCTGCGATTTCTTATATCGCCCTGTTGTACATTGTGCACCTAGAAGCCTTAAAACTTGATATGCAGCCCATTGGCGTGGCCGAACACAAACCTTGGCTTAAGCGCCTGACCGGTTTTGCTTTTGGCGCCATGTTAATTTCCGGCTTATCTTTGGCTGTTTATTATGGCTTGGGCTGGCTCAAACCGGTGCTGGGCGACTATGCCTTGTTAGTTATTTGCACCCTGCTCAGCCTTTGCTATTTGGGCTTATTAAAAATTGCTGCCAACAATCCACCGCTACCATTAGAAGATCCCGACAAGCCTATAGAGTCCTTACCCAACACAAGAATGGTGTTGTTATCCGGTCTGCACTTTATTTTGCCGGTCGTAGTACTGGTTTGGTGCCTGATGGTTGAGCGTCTGTCCCCCGGTTTATCAGCCTTCTGGGGCAGCGTGATGCTGATTGGTATTCTGCTTACTCAACGCCCTATTCTGTGCTGGATGCGTGGCAACCTCAGCGAAGTGAAAAACGCCACCCGCGATGGCGCTGTGGATCTGCGTGAAGGGCTGATTACCGGTGCGCGCAATATGATCGGCATTGGCATTGCCACAGCCACTGCGGGCGTTATTGTCGGTGCGGTATCGCAAACCGGTGTGGGTCTGGTGCTGGCTGACTTGGTCGAGTTTTTGTCGATGGGTAATCTACTGCTAATGCTGATGCTCACTGCTGTGTTTAGTCTGATTTTGGGTATGGGGCTGCCAACCACTGCTAACTATATTGTGGTGTCCAGCTTGCTTGCGCCGGTCATTGTGGCGTTAGGGCAACAAAGCGGTTTAATTGTGCCTTTAATCGCTGTGCATCTGTTTGTATTTTACTTTGGCATCATGGCCGACGTGACCCCGCCGGTGGGTTTGGCCTCCTTTGCCGCTGCGGCGGTTTCCAAAGGCAGTCCGATAAAAACCGGGGTGCAGGCGTTTTACTACAGCTTGCGGACTGCCGCGCTGCCGTTTCTGTTTATCTTTAACACCGATTTGCTACTGATTAATGTCGACTGGCTACACGGCATCATTATTTTCATCGTGGCGACCGGTGCGATGCTGATTTTTGCTGCCGGCACTCAGGGTTGGCTAGTGACGCGCAGTCGCTGGTACGAAAGTATTTTGCTGCTAGTGGTTGCCTTTACGCTATTCAGACCGGGTTTTTGGTTGGATATGGTGGATGACCCCTATCAGGATTTGAATCGCCAGACCTTTGTTGAAAGCATCGGAGCGCTTAAACCCGACACCCAACTGCGCATGCGTATTAAGGGCGAGGATTACATCGGCAAAGAGAAAAGCTTTGTTGTGCTGCTCCCCGTTCCTAATGAGGGCGATGGCGAGCAACGCTTAGCTGAAATGGGCTTAGAGGTCATCTATGAGGGTGATAAGCTTATTATTGATAACGTCGCCTTTGCTAGCCCTGCCGCTAAAATCGGTCTTGAGTTTGACCAAGAAATCGTGAGTGCACGCATCCCCAGCGAAAGAGTCCCTAAAGAAGTGATGTGGCTACCGGGACTGGCGTTATTTATGCTCATCTATTGGCTACAGCGCAGGCGCGCACCCCGCCTAAAAGTTGCTGAGGCCGTTACTCAATAAAGCAGGGCTCTTGCAGAGCCCTTGTTGGAGCGGACTTGGCTCTTGTAGGAGCGCAACTTTTGCGCGATTTAAGCTTAGGTCCAGCACAAAACCACAAGCAAGGCACAATCCACTGTGGGACCTGACTTGTCAGGGAACCAAAAACTAAGCCATGGCACGGATTTTGGGTTTTAGGTTTAACTCTGACTTGGGTGCATTTCCTATTCCCCGACAAGTCGGGTCCCACAAAAGCGAGGCGGTGCTACCTTATAGAACGCATCGCGCACCCACCAGAGTTCGTTACGCGCGTAGGAGGATGCCATGCATTCGACCGCGGATTACGCACGCAAACACACAGCATCGTCTGACGCACCGCTGTCGCTGCCTACCCAAATCTGCTAATTCTGCGGGGTGCTGGGTGAGCTAGAACCACTAGCACAATGACTGCAAAGAAGCACAATGCCATGTGGGACCTGCCTTGGCAGGGAACCAAAAACTAAGCCATGGTACGGATTTGGGGTTTTAGGTTTAACTCTGACTTGGGTGCATTTCCTATTCCCCGACAAGTCGGGTCCCACAAAAGCGAGGCGGTGCTGCCTTATAGATCGCAGCGCACAGAAGCTGGGCTCCAGCATGTACTTACGCTTTTTTCATAAAGCAGGACTTGAGCATCAGCTTCTGCCCATCCACACGGCAATCCACGTCATGATCACCTTCAACCAATTTGATATTGGTAATGCGCGTACCCATTTTGACCACCATTGAACTGCCTTTGACCTTCAAATCTTTAATCAATGTAACCGTATCGCCATCTTCTAGAGGCGTACCGTGGGCATCACGAAACTTGGGCTTATCCTCAGCTTCGGTATCTTCCTGCATGGGCCATTCATGACCACAGGTAGCACACACATAGTTGTGCATATCAGGATAGGTAATTTCTTCAGCACAGGCTGGGCAAGGTGGGAACTCAGACATTGAACACTCCATGACAGTAAAAATAATAATTTGCGCGCAATGGTAACAGAAACACCCCACACAGGCAGCGCAGCTAGCTCTAAGGCCTATAAACTCAAATCAAAGGGCGCTGATTCAGCAATTTACGGCGTTCACGCCAGTCCGGTAAAAACTCATCCATAAAACCAACAAAGCGATGGTTATGGCTAGGTTCAAGCAAGTGCGCCAGCTCGTGCACCACCACGTATTCCAAACAAGGATAGGGTTTTTTGACCAATTCAACATTCAACCAAATACGCTTGGCGTTAATGTTACAGGTGCCCCAGCGGGTTTTCATTTGCTTACTGCGCCATTCATTAACCGCCACGCCCATGCACGGCTGCCATTTTTCTAGCAGCGCCGGGACTTCTTGCTCAAGTTGCTGCCGATAAAAGGCCTGCATCACCTTAGCTTTGTTAGCCGTATCTGTGTCGGGGCGGACCCGTAATTGCAGGCGGTTGCCCTGCTTCAATAGCACTTGATGCTTACCCTGCTGTTCTATCAGCTCGAGTTGATAAGGGTTACCCCACAAATAATGCTGCTCGCCGCTGACCCATTGCAGCTCGATTGGTTGTGGGCGACGTAAGAAATTCTGTTGGTGTTTTATGATCCAGTCAGTACGCACTTCAAGCATATGCGCAATCTCGGAATCACTGGCATGGTGCGGCACTATCACCTGCACAGCCCCGTTAGGCGGCAATACTTGAATACGCATGTGCTTAACCGCTCTGCGCTTTAGTTGATATTCAATAGTGCCGAATCTGTGCTGCATCCTAACTTTACTCTTGTACAAACCTAGTTCTTGGGTGATAGCGGACTATAAACCAGCTTGAGCGTTTAGGGAAAAACCAATCGCGTAAAACGCACACTGTGGGAGCGCATCTTATGCGCGATGCCGCTAAAAAACCAACTCAGAAACCGCCGGAAAATTACAATCGCGCAAGAGTTGCGCTCCCACAAGACCGTACCTGCACAAATCTGCTGGAACCTAACTTCTGCACGATGTGAGCCTTTACTTGTGCATCTCTGCATACAGGCGCATAGGGTTAACAGCCGAGCGCCAAAAGATATCCTTTATCACTCCGCCACCTAACTGTCGCCAAATATAGGCCGCGCGCACGCCAGCAAATAGTGCGCAATACACCTGTATTGCCAGCCTAGGGTTTTCTTGCAAAACACTTTGATTGGTTAATAAACGTTTGCTAATAAAACCCTGATGTTTGGCAAACAAGTCCTGTAGTTGCTGCGCCAGCATTTGCTGCATGGTTGTGCTGTCGATAGCGCCGCTTGCTTGCTGCTCATGCATACTGCCCATAATTTCCATCATGCGCTCAACAGCTTGGCGTCGAGCAAACATTCTTTTCTGCAGCCGCAAGATCAGCATCGCCTGAACCTTAATCTGCTTGAACTCTTCCAGCGTTTCTCTGGCACCAATAAACTCCACAATTTTCTGTTTATCATGCTGCTGAAAAGAGCTCGATATATAAAAAGCTTCGCCACCCTGCAATAGATTCTTTAAATCACCACCGTACACATCCAGCACATTTTTATAATCACGCACAAAAATTGACTGATACAAAGTCTGGTAAGCCGCTGCATGCATATTTTGCTGAACAATGCGCTTAGGCATGATCAAACGTGCCGACTGGAACACTGCCAGCAATGCCGTAGCACGTTGATACTTGTTTTCATGCAAATCAATTTGGTCGGTCAGGTTAAATTGTATTTTTTTCATAATGAGCATTAAGCCTAAATTTTTTATGTAAGAACAGCGCTGCAACCAGTACCAGCCCTTTGAGTTTAAATTCAATCGCGCAAAAGTTGCGCTCCCACAAAAGCATTTTCCTTAGGCAGAAAACTTCAATAGCCCGCTGATTAATCCTGTACATATCTACAAGCTGTGCCACAATATCGACAATTTTAAACTGGGCTCCCCGCGACAGGGTACCCTAGTTATCAGTGACTTTATTAGGGTGTATTTTTATGTTAGTTGTTGCAGCATTGGGCGGAAATGCTCTATTACAGCGCGGTGAGCCCATGACAGCCGAGGTTCAACGCAAGAATGTCAAACAAGCCGCGCAAGCGTTGGCGCAAATTATCAACGCCGGACACCAATTAGTTATTACCCACGGAAATGGCCCTCAGGTTGGTCTGCTAGCACTCCAAGGTGAAGCCTACAAACCTGACGAATGTTATCCGCTTGATGTGCTCGGCGCAAAAACTGCCGGTATGATCGGTTATTTCGTCGAACAAGAGTTAAAAAACATCCTGCAGCACAGTCGCCCTGTCGCCACCTTATTAACTCAAGTTGTGGTGGACTCCAATGACCCGGCGTTTACCACGCCCACCAAATACATCGGTCCGGTGTACTCTAAAGAAGAAGCGCACGAGCGCGCCGCCAAGCAAGGCTGGCAAATCGCACAAGATGGCGATAAATGGCGTCGCGTGGTTGCTTCACCCCAGCCTTTAGAAATTCCCGACTTGCAAGTGTTAAAAATGCTAATCGAGAAAAATGTCATCGTAATTTGCAACGGTGGCGGCGGTATTCCTGTAGTACGCCAAGCTGATAATAGCTTGCAGGGTATTGAGGCGGTGATCGACAAGGACCTTTCCAGTGCGTTTTTAGCCGAGCAACTAGGCGCGGATGCACTGTTGATTTTGACCGACGTTGAAGCGGTCTACCAAGATTTCGGCACGCCACGAGCCAAGAAGCTAAGCAAGCTAACCGTAGCCGAAGCGCAATCCATGACCTTGCCAGCCGGTTCTATGGGGCCAAAAATAAGAGCCTGCGCCAGCTTTGCCGCCGCCGGTGGTTTTAGCGCCATCGGTCGCCTATCCGACGCCCTCGCCTTACTCGCTGGCGAAGCCGGTACGCATATTGCCGGCGAGTAGTTTTCACCAGCAATAAAAATCGTTAGTGATTTAGAATAAAAAAGCGGTGCCTACAAGAAGTAGCACCGCTTTTAAGCTTCCCTGCTTGTGGACGTCCTAGTCATAGTAGCGTCCTTGCTACTTAGGGGTTCTGGGTTTGTTTAAGCGTTAAAACGAAGCGCGGATTCCGGCATACCAAGTGCGGGTGAAATTGACGGGGTAAATCACATCTTCTCTTAACCATAGTCCGTTTTTACGATTAAAAACGTTATTCACTTGGGCAAACAAGGTGAAGTTATCGATTTTATGGGCATAGCCAAAATCAGTGGTATTGTAAGCTTTTTGCTTCTGCTTAAGCTTATTTGCAAAGTCCTCTTGAGCATAAGCACGACTACGCCAGTTCTGTGTCAGCGTTAACGTACCATCTTGCACGACTCGGTAATCAACACCTGCGGTAATGCTATGCTCGGAAACACCAGGTAGCTTTTTACCGTTATAAGCACCGTTGCCTTCATCTTCTTTATCGATTTTTGCCCGCGTCCACGCATAGTTAACACGAGCTAGTAGTTCCGGAGTAACCTGAAAGCTATCCTGTACTTCTAGACCGTATTTATAAGACTTATCGATGTTGGTGTTTATATTCAAAGGACTAAAAGGAGTACCTGTGTTATAAAAATAAATTTCATTTTTCAGCTTAGAGTAAAAACCAGTTACTTTAAGCTTATTGCGTTCAGTTACGTGGTTAAGACCAATGTTCAGCGTTTTACTTTTTGCGGGCTTGATAAAATCATTAAAAACAATAGACCAATCATTAGGATCAAACCCAAAGAAACGCTCGATATCCGGTGCTTGAAAGCCTTGGTTCAGGTTAGCAAACACGCTTAGTTCTTGGCTGTATTGATGGTTAACACCTATATCCCAAGCATCTAGTGTGTGGTCATCTTTTAACTTTGTTGTTTCTTTATATTTGTATTTTACTTTCTCGCGGCGAGCACCAGCACTGAAGGTCGTATCACCTAGAGCATAAAGCCCCTGCAAGTAAGCACCCTTATTATCCTTGTGCATTTTGTTATTATTTTCTTTACGCTCACCATCAAACAGCTGCACGCCAGCCACCAAGGTTAAACGTTCGAGACTTAGCTGGCCGGAAAAGTCTGTTGAACGATAATCGAACTTACTTGGCTTAGAACCCGGATAAACAAATTCGACCTCTTTCTTTTCAGCTGCATGATCGATATCAAACGAAAGCAGCTCGTTAACCTGATAGCTAGCTCCCAATCGATTTACATCAGTTTTAAATTCCCATTCTTGGTGAGGTGGAGCGAGGTCTCTATTTTTAGACGGATTTTTATCAAACTGTTTTTTATCAATCCAGCCGCCATAATGCGCATCCATCCGAGCACGGTCCTTACCCAGTCGCAGCTCTAAACCATCGACGGGAAAGACTTTCAGCGTGGCTGATAAATTATTTGCATCAGACTCATCTGTTTTACCATCCACATCTTTTTTGCGCAGACCGTCGCTTTCGCTATTTTCAGCCAATACTTGCAAAGCAAAAAACTCTTCACTCAGTCCTGCACTAATACTCGCGGCAGAATAACCATCGCTGCCAGCAGCCATACTAAAATCAACGCCCTTCTGATCTTTGGTAACAATGTTAATCACACCGGCCATTGCACCATCACCCTGCGCAACAGAGCCACTACCTTTAATAATTTCAATACGCTCGATGCTATTGAGCGGAATGCTGCTGAGCAGCTGCGGGGACATATCAATATTATTTAAACGGCGACCGTTCAGCGTCACCACAATATTTTGATAGCCATCGCCAATACCATAACCACGCATATCCAGTTTCTGCTGGTAAGGGTTTCCAGAAGTCAGCACATTTACCGAGCTAAAACGCCCTAAGTAGTCATATAAATTAATGGCCGCAGAGTTTTTAATATCCTCGGCGCTATGCAGTTCTGAAGCGTAAGTAGCGCGCACGTCTTCTTGGGCAATACGGTTAGCAGTAATGACTGTGCTGGAGAGTTTTAAAGCGTCTTCGTTGTTATCAGCAGTTGCGTACAGGCTCGATACAGGCAGTAACGCAACGGCAAGCGCTAGGCGGGACAGTTTCATTTCAGTGGATTCCTCAAAAATTTTTTTGAGGAGGGCAGGTGCAAGTGCGGGGAATGGAGAAAGACAGACTGCACTTGACGGTGCAGCCCTCCGCAACACCAATTCAAAGCAGTAAGGCAGGTCTCCGGGCTGACGATAAACCTATGCACCTTCCCAGTGTTCACCAGTGGTTATGGCATAAGCGTGCGTTAAAAACGCGTCGTGTACCGTTGCGGGGGCAGCGTCATTAGACTTCCCTTTTCAGGCTGGAATTTGCCAGCCACCTTACAACATAAAAGCCGCAGCACAATAAACGCCACAGCCAAAATAATCAAGCTGAACCTGTTGGAGTCCCTGCACAATCCTGTTGGAACCCAGCTTCTGAGTGAAGCGGGCTATCAAGCAGTTCAGTAGTTCGGGTTGGCTCTAGGGTTGCCGGTTAGGCTTTTGTGGGACCCGACTTGTCGGGGAACGAATATTGCACCCAAGCCAGAGTTAAGCCTAAAACCTCAAATCCGTGCCATGGTTTGGTTTTTGGTTCCCTGCCAAGGCAGGTCCCACATTGGATTGTGCCTTGCTTGAGGTTTTGAGCAGGAATCGTGCCTTGCTTGCAATTTTGTGCCGGAAATGAGCTTAATCGCGCAAGAGTTGCGCTCCAGCAAGGCTTTAATGAAAACCCCAATCGTTGCGCTGCTTTAAGATAATGGGCTCTGTAGAAGTTATTCTGAGGCGGATTTTTAATTGGGTTATATTGGTGGGGCGGTTTTAGCCGCCCGTACAGGATCACTTAAGGAATAGTTATGAAAAAAACGTTAATCATTTTATCTGTGATGGCTGGTTTGCTGTTTCCACCCTTGTCGCAGGCCAATCAATCCTCACAGCAGCTCGCCTCCTGCTTTACCGACTCGCTAAACGGTCGGGAAAGGAAGGAGTTGGCCAAGTGGATATTTGTCGCCATCTCCACGCACAGCACGCTTGAGCCATATGCCAATATCTCGACTGCAGATAGGGATAGCACAGACCTGTTTACTGCCAATCTCATTACCCGCCTGATGACGCAAGACTGTCCCAATCAAGTTAAATTCGCCATGAAGCAGCACGGTTCGGCAGCACTGGTTGATGCGTTCAAACTGGTGGGCGAAGTTGCCATGCAAGAGTTGATGAATGATGCCAATGTAACCCGCTCAATCAGTGGATTTGAACGCTACTTAGATGAAGATAAGTTTAAGCAAGTCTTCCAATAAGCTGAAAACCTAATGACCACAACGATCACGCAAACCCCTCACGACCTAGACTACAGCAGTGATCCTATACGCTGGCGCATTCTGGTGGTGCTGCTGATGGCGATTTTTATGTCGCTGATGAGCGTGAGCGTGATCAATGTGGCGCTGGCCTCGATTCAAGAGGGATTAAACGCCAGCCAGTCTGATATTCAATGGGTGCTGTCTGGTTATGCGCTGACCTTTGGCGTAGTGCTGGTTAGCGCTGGCCGCGCCGGGGATTTAATGGGTCGCGGCGGCTTTTTTATCCTGGGTGTGGCGCTGTTTACTCTGTCTTCAATTGCCGCAGGCTTAGCTCCAGATGCCCAGTGGTTGAATACCGCGCGCTTTGTGCAGGGCGTTGGTTCAGGCTTGCTCAATCCGCAGGGCGTTGGCATGATTCAGCAGTATTTTCGCGGTTCTGAGCGGGGGCGTGCGTTTGGTTTTTTTGGTACCACGGTCGGCGTTTCAGTCGCTATCGGCCCCATTCTTGGCGGCATGCTGATTGAGCTTGGCGGTGCAGAGATCGGCTGGCGACTCACGTTTTTAATTAACGTGCCCGTCGGTGTGTTGACCCTAGCGCTAGCTTTTTTGTGGTTTCCCCGCCCGCTAATACACAAACCCAAACTGCAACAACAATCAGGTTTAAGCTCGCTCGATCCCATTGGTGCTTTGCTATTGGGCCTAGGTGTTTTAGCGGTGCTGTATCCCTTTGTCGAGTCACAGCATTCCAAGCTGATTTGGCTGCTATTACCCGCCGGTTTACTGCTGTTTTTTCTCTGGGCACGTTGGGAGCGCTGGTACACCGAGCGCGGTTATAGCCCCATGGTGGATTTAAAAATCTTTGCCACGTCCAGCTACCGCAACGGCAGCATTATTATGGCGCTGTACTTTTTGGGCATGACCAGCGTGTGGGTGCTCGTACCCCTGTATGTGCAACAAGGCGTTGGCTTTTCCGCCTTTGAAGCCGGCATGATAGGCATTCCTTCGGCGCTGTTATCCGCCTACTCAGCTAACTGGGCGGGCAAGCGCGTCAACCGTTACGGGCGGAAAATCGTTATTGGCGGTTTAAGCTTTGCGCTATTCGGCCTGCTAACCAGCGTTGCCGTGATATTGCTGCACGAGTTTTACGGCCTAAGTATTTGGTGGCTGTTGCTGTCGCTGGCCTTTTTTGGCCTCGGTCAGGGTTCAATCATCAGCCCTAATCAAACCCTTACCCTAGCTGAAGTGCCACTGGCTTATGCTGGTAGCTCGGGTGCTATCATGCAAACTGGGCAGCGTATTGGTACTTCTGTGGGCATTGCCGTGATCACAGCGATAGTCTTTGCTGTACGTCCACTCAGCTCGTGGCCCATCGCGGTGAGCGTCGGTTTTGCCGCCATTATTCTGATTATCTTGCTTGCACTGGCCATGGCTTTTAAAGACTTGCGCGATCGTCGTGCAATCAGCCTGTCCTTGTAAGCAGTTCTGCGGTAACTGCCGGCTAACCACCGCGCAACTTTCTTTTGACTAATCTCAGAACCATCTACCATCAAAGTGATATACTTACAATCATTATGGGTATTGCTTGGTTTGGTCTCTTTACTAACCAGCTTTAATAAATAAAACATTAGCTTTACGCAGGCGCAGTAGTCATTTACTGCGCCTATATTTTGAAGAGTTAAGCATGCTTTCAACTAAGATTTCACGCCGTCGTATTTGGACTCGCCTAGCTTTAGCTTGGCTGTTTTTTTTGCTGCTTTTAATTGCATACTGGATGCGCCTTGATTACTCGCACAAGAAGCAGTTAGATGAAGCTCAGTTACAGGCTCAATTACGTGCCAACCAAGCAGCGCACGCGCTGAGCATGCAGGTGCACTCACAGTTGCTCGGCATTAATTTTATACTTGAGCACCTCATTGAGCATTGGCAAGACCATGACGAAGCCGTATTTCGTAAGCTGGTCGGGCTTGCACAGCAGGGTATTTTCAAAGGCTCGTTGGATGTCATTATCGTAACTGACGCTGAAGGTAAGGTGCTGTTTAACAGCCATACGCAATCTGGGCAACCAGCCTCTGAGCTATCGGTTGCGAGACGCGATTATTTTCAACAGCTAGCACAGCGAAACGAGCCCAGCTTTTTAATCAGCCGTCCTGTGCGCAACGTACTGACGAATCAATGGACGGTGCAGTTTAGTCATAACATGCTGATTGACGGTCAGTTTGCCGGAATAATTCTCGCCTCTGTACCCGCTGAACACCTCGCAGAGGCGTTTAGGCAGGTGTATCCCGACCATAGCGATGTAGTGCTGCTCACGTTAAATGATGGTCAATACCTTGCCCGCACCCATGCTTTAGAAGACTCCTTAACCAAAAAAGTACCCGCCGATCGTGAGTTTCTCCAGCAACCCGAAAAACTAAGCGGTCATTACAATGCTGTCGCGCCTATTGATGGGGTGGAACGCATCTATGCATGGCACCGTATCCCTGACTTTCCTGCCGTTTTAAGCTTAGGCTTGGGTAAAGATAAGGTTCTTTTACCCGTACAGCTTTCAAATAAAGCCAGCAAAGAACAAAACCTATTAGCGACCATTCTGCTACTGCTTGCGGCGCTGTGGATTACCCGCCTAGTGCTCATTGAAGCCAAGCAAAATAAGGCCCTGCTACAAACACAAGAACGTTTAGCGACCCTGCTAATCCGGGTTCCCTCGGGTGTTTTACTCGAAGACGAAAACAACCGTATTGTCACGGTAAACTCGACCCTGCTCTCCCTGCTTAATCTGGATGCTGAGCCCTCCAGTCTGATCGGCTTACACCACTCACAGCTGTTAACCATGCTAGAGCAAGAGCAGGCAGCTTGGTTGCCTATACCACGCAACAAGCTTAAACAGCGCCAGCGGCGCGAAGTCAAAGACAGCGTTGGCCGTACCTTCGAAATCGATTGGGTACCCATTCAGCGTGATTTCCGCTCTTTAGGTCACGTGTGGTTTATTCAAGACATCAGCGCGCGCAAGAAAAAAGAGCAGGAGTTAGTCACTTTAGCCACCACGGATGCGCTCACAGGACTGCATAATCGCCGTAGCTTTTTAGACATTCTGCAGCAACAGCTTAAGATCAGCACACCGCACTGCCCGGGGGCGTTGTTACTGCTTGATATTGACCATTTCAAGCGGGTCAATGACACCTACGGGCATCCCGCTGGAGATTTGGTCATCCACAATATAGCCCAGGGAATACGCGACAGCCTGCGTCAGGATGATGTTACTGGCCGCTTAGGTGGCGAAGAATTTGCCGTGCTGCTACCCAAGACAACCCTGCAGCAAGCCCAGCAGCTAGCCGAAAGAATTCGTGAGCACGTCGCTGCAACACCCACCATCACGCAAACAGAAACTATCTACGTCACCATCAGTATTGGTGTAGCGCTGCTGTACGGGCAGGATGAAAACAGCGTGCAAAGTCAGGTTGACCAAGCGTTGTATCAAGCAAAAAATGCTGGGCGCAATCGTGTTTGCTGTGTTGAATATGCCGCTGATGAAGTCGAGCAGGCCTAGCTAAAAGCGCGCATACAGCAGAAAAAACGATTCTTGATTCTAAACAAGCTCTAAAACCCACCTGCAAGGTAGGTTAATGCCTCTAGCGACTCTACTCGTATATTACTGGAGGCCCCATGACCGATGTAACTCAACCCGACTGGGACCCACGCGCCGAGTCTGTGTTACAAAACCAACGACACGCCTATGACAAAATGCGCCAAAGATGCCCCGTTGCTCACAGCAGCGACGGCCAATGGACACTGTTTCGCCATGCTGATGTGATGCGCGTGTTAGAAGATCACCAGAGTTTTAGCAATCAGGTTTCGCAACACATTTCTGTACCTAACGGCATGGACCCGCCCGAGCACGGCTTATACCGTGCGCTTATCGAACCTTATTTCAGTCAAGCACGGGTCGACTGGTTTGCACCTATCTGCCAGAAAATCGCTGACGAGGTTGCACAGGCCGCTGTGCAAAAAGACGCCATTGATCTGATGAGCGCCTTTGCTTATCCCTTCGCTGCTCGAATTCAATGCGCTTTTATGGGTTGGCCACAAGAGCTGGCTGATGTCTTACTCGACTGGTTAAAGCGTAGTCAGGTCGCCACTCTTGCGCGCGACCGTAGCGCAACTGCAGCGCTGGCTGACGAATTCACCCGCATTATTCGCGCGCAACTGGAACAGCGCCGTCAAACGCAAGCGCACCAAGACACAGACATTACTAGCGAGCTGATGCATGAACAGGTAAATGGTCGCCCCTTAACCGAGGCAGAAATTGCCAGTATCTTACGCAATTGGACAGCCGGCGAAGTCAGCACCATTGCCGCTGCGATTGGCGTTATTGCCCACTATTTAGCCTGCAATCCAGAGCTACAAGCCGAGCTACGCCAACACCCCGACAAACTCTGGTATGCCAACGATGAAATCCAGCGTTTGCATAACCCCTTACTAGAAAACCGCCGCCGCACCACCTGCCCGGTAGAAATCGGTGGTTGCGCTATCGCCGCAGAACAACCCATCACCCTGAACTGGGTAGCAGCCAACCGCGATCCTGAGGTGTTTGATAATCCTGAGCAGTTTTCCTGGCAACGCAACCCCAAACAAAACCTGCTCTATGGCGCCGGCATTCATGTGTGTCCGGGCGCACCCTTAGCGCGTATGGAGCTGGTCGTGGCAATCAGCAGCCTGCTGAAACACTGCAGCACCTTACAGCTAGTACCCAACCGCAGCCCTGTATTTGCACGCTACCCAGCCAGCGGCTACAGCAAGCTTTGTTTGCGCATTCGTTAGCGGATAAATCTATAATTCACACTCGGAATAAGCGGCTCAATACTGTAGTCTTACTGGCAACAAATTAATTAGCCCGCTAACGAAGCAAGTGCATGCAGTATCTCTTTCCCTTATTAGCGGTGCTCGCTTGGGCCGGCAATACCGTTATTACTAAAATGTCCGCCACCAACATCGAGCCAACTGAAATCGGTTTTTACCGCTGGCTGTTTGCTTGGCTGTTGCTGACGCCCTTTGTGTTACGTCCTACCCTGCGTAATTGGTGGCGTATTCGTCCCCACCTTGGGAAAATTTTTATCATGGGCTCGTTGGGCATGGCCATGTTCCAGAGCCTGATGTACTTTGCCGCGCAATACACCAGCGCAGCCAACATCGGCATAATCCAAGCACTCACTCCCAGCACCGCACTGGTATTGGCCGTGATAGTGCTCAAACAACGGTTAACAACACCCGCCGTAATCGGCGCCATCACCGCCTTCATTGGTGTGTTATTGGTGGTGTCCAACGGTGAAGTAATGCAGCTCACTCACCGAGGAATCAATCGTGGCGATGCCTTAATGGTCGTTGCGGTACTGTCCTATGCGCTGTACAGCACGCTGTTGAAGCACTGGCAAATTGGTATTTCAGCCCTGCAAATGCTGTACCTACAAATGCTTGCCGCCATTATCGTGCAGCTGCCGCTGTTTTTATCCCAACCGAAAACTGGGCTTAATCTTGATAACCTGCCGCTGGTACTCTATGCCTGCCTAGCTGCATCAATAATTGCGCCGCTGGCTTGGTTGCATGGTGTGCGCCGAATGGGGCCGAGCCGAATCGCCATCTTTTTTAACCTCATGCCCATTCTTAGCTTGTTTATCGCCGCTTTGACCTTGGGCGAACAGATTAAGATATACCACTGGATAGGTACGGTCATCATTTTGCTAGGGGTGTTTCTGGCCGAGCGCTGGAAAGGCAAGACGGCTTAAGCTATTAAATGCGCCAGCTGCTTTACCACAGCGTAAATTCATCTTTTGGCTATGGCTCAGGACAAACACACCTTTGCTGGTTAAACTAGCGCACTTCTTCTAGGCTGCACCGATTTAAAGCTCATGCCAAAACCACAGTCATTTCGCTTCTCTTGCTTACTTATCTGCTTAGTTATCCTCTTGAGCGGATGCGCTGGGGTTAAAACCGTCAGTGTCGACACCGCTGACTATATTTCATTGCGCCGTGGCGACATTCTGACCACCGGCGAACTCAGCGCCAGCAGCTACGCAGCCTTACAAGTCATTGGTTTAAATGAACGCAGCTGTTTTAAGCAACTGGATGCCTGCCGCGAACAACTCGAACACAGCATCGGCCTAGCCAACGAGCAACGCATGGCCACCCTGGCTGAACTCTGGCTGCAACAAGCCCTAAGCACAAAAGACAGCGCCGGTAAAAACCATCCATTGCCGCAGGCCCAGCTCGACGCTTACTTAGAAACAGCACGCTACGCCTATGCCTATTTGTTTTTCTCCGAACGCACACCACAATCACGCGCCCTAGAAGATCGCCAAACCCAAGTACGCGACTATTACAACTTTGCCGTTCAGCAAGCAGTGACAGGCATGTTTAATCAATATCAACAAGACTTTCACGACAGTCTCGATGCCCAAGGCCGCTTTCATACCCAAACCCAACGCTGGGCCATTAGTGGCTCTTTAAGAAGATTACGTTTAGCACACAGCCAAGCCCTACCCAGCGAGCTTATTCCTGCTGCATCGCTAACGTTCAAAGGCATGCGCAATCAATACCGTCGCGATGGCATAGGTGCAGAATTGGTTGCTGTTATGGCAAAAAAAGTAGTGTATAGCCAAAGCGCCCAGCAATCCTTTAGCGAAACGCCTTTCCCCGCTTTAACCGTAATACTGCGCTTTCCGGGTAAAAACTTAGCTCAGGTTTTGGCCACACAGGAGGTCGAGCTACTAGGCTTTGATCCCTACCGCACCGACCAAGTAGAACTTGCACAACAAACCGTACCCTTAGCCGCCAACTTTACTTCCGGCTATGGACTTTGGTTAGCACGCTCAGGTTTTGCCAGCCAATCATTACTGACCTTAATCGGCCGCGGTGAAGTGCTGGAGCAACCGCATATTTACCTCATGCAACCCTATGATCCGGAACGTCGTATTATTCTATTGCTGCACGGCCTAGCCAGCAGTCCAGAGGCATGGATAAACGTGGCCAACGAGATGCTCGGCGATGAAACCCTGCGCAAAAACTATCAAATATGGCAGCTGTATTATCCCACCAACGCTCCAATTGCGCTAAACCAGCACACCATTCGTCAAACCTTACAGCAGACCCTTAGCTTTTTTGATCCCACCAATCTACATCCTGCCACACAGGACATTATTCTGATTGGGCATAGCATGGGCGGCGTACTCGCCCGCTTAATGGTTTCATCCTCCGGTGATCAGCTATGGGATAAAATCGTGCAACACTACGAACTTAACGGAGCGCGCAAATTACGCGCACAAGAAGTGTTAAAAAACTATGCTTGGTTTGAGCCCGTACCCCAGGTTCAACGAGCTATCTTTATTGCCGCACCGCACCGCGGCACGCCCATCGCCGAAAACCGACTCGCACGCTGGTCAGCCCGACTGGTAAAGCTACCCTTTTCCATGCTCGGTCGCGTTACAGAAATAGCCCAAATTCTGGTAGACCCCAGCAGCGCGAAAGCAGCACCCATCACCCGCAGCTTTAACAGTATCGACAACCTAAGCGATCAAGCGCCCTTTATTCGCATGACTGCCGGCCTACCTATTTCTTCCAATGTGGCTTATCACTCGATAATAGGTCACGAGAAACTAAAAATCCCACTGCTAGACTCCAGCGACGGAGTTGTGCCTTATCGCAGTGCTCACCTGGAAAACGCCGCCTCAGAAAAGGTGATTCATTCTTGGCACAGCGTGCAAGAGAATCCAGCCGCCATTATTGAAGTCCGCAGGATTTTACATGAGCACTTGCTGCCCGCTGAGAGTGGGCGCAAGGAAGAGGTTATAGAAAATAACTGGACGTTTTAGCGTCACGGCTAAAATCAGTTATTACAGCCTTAAAAATTAGCTTGCAAACCTGTAACCAAAAACGAGCTGCACTCATTATTCTAAGGCCGAGGGTTCTTGGACAGCAGTCATTTTTCGTGCTGCATTTTTTTTTGGGGGGGATAATTATTTTCAAGCTGTTGAAAAATAATAAAAATTGGCGCACTCAGTAGGAATCAAATGCCTTCCGGGGCTCTATCCAGCTGAGCTATGGGTGCATTTGAATAAATGTAAGTTAAGAAGCTTTCTCGATACTCATTAACCACCTACTGCATATTTTCCTTGACAGCAAAGCACTGCCAGCGCAATATGCGCTTACCAAACAGGTAGTCGTTAATTGCCTACTGTATATTTTTCGGTGTTGGTATCAGCGATAGGCTACCACCTGTCACTGTATTCAAAGCCAACTATTGAGAAGACACACAAAGCTGAAGGAGTTGAGTTATGCAACCCTATCAAACAAGTAAAGTATCGCAAACCGACAAATCCACCTCGAAAATTATTTTAGCCCAGAGCTTGTGGCTAGTTAAGGCTAACTTTGGCCAGGACTCTGCCGCTGGTCAGCCTGAGAAGCCCAACAAAAAAGAGCGGCATGCCTTTCCCGCCCCCGCACCGGTCAACACAAAATCAGACCCGGAGGCGTCCTTTTGTCCAACTTATCGACTACTGGCGCTGTACAACAAACAGCAGGATAAGAAGCAAAAACGACTAACAAGCGTGGTTAGGGACTGGTTCAAAGAAACTGCACATCAGGTTGGCTGGCATGAAGTTGAGTTTTTACAAGACATTCAGACAGGCCAAATTGCAGGGTGCATGCTAAGAGCCTCACCCCATAAAGGAGCACAACATGCGCAAACCCACTAAAATAAAGGCTCTAGGCGATATAGCTGATATCCGCTCTGGATTTACCTTTCGTGAGAAAATTGATGAGCTCACAAGTGGTGGCAACGCCCATGTGGCGCAGATTAAAGATGTACGAAGCGCGTGGGAGACAACTCATACTGCCATGCTGCATGCTCATCAGCTGCCCATGATTAACTGGGAAGGCAAAGATAAAGCCTTCGCTAGCCCAGGCACAGTATTACTACCATCTCGCGGCAGTAAGGGCGGTTATTTTCGAGCCTCGTGTTTGGTGTCAGATCAGTCATCTGAACTACCTGTTGTTGTCAGTAGCCAGTTTCTAATAATCACACCCAAACAAGGCATACTGCCTGAATTTCTTTGCTGGTCGCTCAACCGCCCAGAAATGCAACACTGGATATCCGAGGGTGCTGGAAGCCAAGGCACAAGCCTCGTTATGCTGAATGCCACTACAGCCAAAGCATTACAACTGAACATTCCCACCTTAGCCATCCAACAGAAAATTATGCGTTTAAATGAGCTGTGGGAGAAGGAACAACAGCTGACACAAGCCTTACTGAATAACCGTGAAACGATGCTGCAAGGCATGTTTCAGCACCTACTTATGGAGAAAAGCTCATGAACAACCAAGTTAACCAAGACAGCATCAACAAAGCCCTATGGGCAGTGTGTGACACCTTCCGCGGCACCATCAGCGCCGACACCTATAAAGACTATATTTTGACCATGCTGTTTCTGAAGTACATTTCAGATGTGTGGCAAGACCATTACGAGGGCTACCAAGTCGAGTATGGTGACGAACCTGAACTGATCGATGAAATGATGAAAAGCGAGCGCTTTGTCCTGCCCAAAGCAGCCAGTTTCTATGCTTTATATGAGCGTCGTCACGAGCCTGGTAACGGTGAGCGCATCGACCAAGCCCTGCATGCCATTGAAGAGGCCAACGGCACTAAGCTCAAAGATGCCGGTAAAAGCGTGTTCCAAGACATCAGCTTTAATACCGATCGACTAGGGGAGGAAAAGCAAAAGAATGACATCCTTCGCCATGTATTGGAGGATTTTGCTAAGCCAGTGTTAAACCTGAAACCCAGCCGTGTCGGTTCATTAGACGTCATTGGCAACGCCTACGAATACCTGATTAAAAACTTTGCGGCCAGCGGCGGCCAGAAAGCCGGTGAGTTTTATACCCCGCCGGAAGTCTCCGAACTCATGGCCACACTATTAGACCCGCAACCGGGCGACAGTATCTGCGACCCTGCCTGTGGTTCTGCCTCGTTGTTAATGAAGTGTGCGCGTAAAGTTGTTGAAAACCATGGCAGCAAAAACTACGCCCTCTACGGTCAAGAAGCCATTGGCTCCACTTGGTCACTAGCAAAAATGAACATGTTTCTGCATGGCGAAGACAACCACAAAATCGAATGGGGTGACACCATTCGCAACCCCAAGCTATTGGACCAAAACGGCGACTTAATGCTGTTTGACATAGTGACCGCCAACCCGCCTTTTTCTTTAGACAAGTGGGGCCATGAAGACGCAGAAAACGACAAGTTCAGCCGCTTCCGTCGTGGCGTACCGCCAAAAACCAAAGGCGACTTTGCCTTTATCCTGCACATGATCGAAACCTTAAAACCAAAAACAGGCCGTATGGGTGTCGTGGTACCGCACGGCGTGTTATTCCGCGGCGCAGCAGAAGGACGCATTCGCAAGCAACTCATTGATGAGAACCTGCTGGACACAGTCATTGGTCTGCCGGAAAAATTATTTTACGGCACCGGCATTCCAGCCGCCATCCTGATGTTCAAAAAGGAAAAAACCGATAGCAATGTGCTGTTTATTGACGCCAGCCGCGAGTTTAAATCAGGTAAAAACCAAAATCAGCTCAGCGAAGAGAATATCGCTAAAATCCTGGCCACCCATAACGCTCGTGAATCTGTTGATAAATACGCCTATTTGGCCAGCCTGAAAGAAGTTCAGGACAACGATTACAACCTCAATATTCCGCGCTATGTGGATACCTTTGAAGAGGAAGAGGAAGTCGACTTAATGGCGGTACGCGCCGAGCGTGAGCAGCTTAAAACCAAGCTGGCCGAACTGGAACAGCAAATGGAAAGCTACCTCGCAGAGTTGGGTTACACCCACAGTGGTGCATAAGGAGCAGGCAAATGAGACAGCATGGGATTTCCGACCATTTTGCTGACGTCAGCAAAATGGTCGAAATTGATACAAGTAACCAGCGAAAAATTGATGATGTGGGGAGTAACTAGCCATGAGCACACACCTACAAACACTTAGGCAGACCTTGGAATCAAGGGTTCAAAAGACCGACGAGCAAGGCATAGAGTTTTGGTTTGCTCGTGACCTTCAAGCCCCGCTTGGTTATGCGCGCTGGGAAAACTTTAAAACAGCTATCAACCGCGCTATAGAATCTTGCGAAGCCGCAAACATCCTAGCTTCAGATCATTTTCGTGGCGTCACGAAAATGATCGAAACAGGCAAAGGTGCAAACCGTCCTGTTGAAGACTATATGCTTACTCGCTATGCCTGCTTACTGATTGCGCAAAATGCTGATTCACGCAAACCTGAAATTGCCTTTGCCCAAAGCTATTTTGCCGTGCAAACCAGGAAGCAAGAAATAATTGAAGACCGAATGCGTCTTCAGGCACGTATGGATGCTAGGGAGCGTCTGAAAGAGTCGGAAAAAGAACTGTCACAAAACATCCACGAACGTGGGGTAGATAGTAAAGGTTTTGGCCGTATTCGTTCGAAAGGTGATCAGGCCTTATTTGGCGGCAATACAACTCAAGCCATGAAGAAACGTTATGGCATCGTGGCTGCTCGACCATTAGCCGACTTTTTGCCTACGCTAACTATCGCAGCTAAAAATTTAGCGACAGAAATGACCAATCATAATGTTCAACAAGAAAACTTACAGGGTGAAGGCTCAATAACTGCAGAGCATATACAAAATAACACCAGTGTGCGCTCCATGCTTGGGCAACGTGGAATTAAGCCAGAAAATCTTCCAGCCGAAGAAGACTTAACAAAGCTGGCAAGGCGCGTTAAAGCAGAAGAAAAAAAGTTAGCCAAGCAAAGCCAAACACTCCCACAAGACTCTGACGCTGCGGGAACTGACAATGAATAATAACAAACAGCTTAAGCTTGCTGGCTTGCTCAAAACCAAGCTAGACGCGCACCGTCCACTAGCCGGTGAAATCGTCAGCAACCTTCACGAAAACTTAGTCGTGCAGTGGACTTACCACAGCAACGCGATTGAGGGTAATACGCTAACGCTTAAAGAAACCAAGGTGGCATTGGAAGGCATTACCATTGGCGGTAAAACCCTGCGCGAACACGTTGAAGCCATTAACCACCGTGATGCCATTCTGTTTGTTGAAGATTTAGTCACCAAACAACAGCCTTTAGACGAGTACAGCATCAAATCGCTGCATCAACTGTTGTTAAAAAACATCGATGCCGATAATGCAGGCCGTTATCGCCAAGTAAACGTGCTGATTTCTGGTGCTAACCACAAACCACCTCAAGCCGTACACGTACCTGAACAGATGGAAGCCTTTATAAAATGGTACACAACCGACGCCCAGGCTTTACACCCTGTTGAACGTGCTGCCCGTGTGCATGGCGAGTTTGTGAAAATACACCCATTTACCGATGGCAATGGCCGCACCTCACGCTTACTGATGAACTTAGTACTCATGCAGTCGGGTTTTCCCGCCACTGTCATTGAAGTAGAGCAACGCTTAGCCTATTACGAAGCACTCGACACCGCTCATTGTACCGGCGACTACAGCAGTTTTATCGCACTAATCGCAAACAGTGTGAAGCGCAGTTTTGAGCCTTATTGGTGGGCGTTGGGAGTGGAAGACCAAATACAGGAATACCTGAAGGAACTAGGCAATGAGTAAAAAAACACCCTCCATTGCTCGCTCTTCTACAGCGGAGTATCTGACTTTTATAGCAGCCACGGGCAACCAAGAAACCAGCGTCGACATGCGTTACGCAGATGAAAATATCTGGTTAACGCAGAAAATGATGGCGGTACTTTACGATGTCAGTGTGCCCGCGATAAATCAGCACCTAAAACGCATTTTTGCTGATGGCGAACAAGACGAAAGCGCAGTTATTAAGGATTACTTAATAACTGCCAGCGACGGCAAAACCTACACCACCAAACACTACAGCCTACAGGCGATTATTGCCGTGGGTTTTAAGGTGAATAACCAGCGTGCGGTGCAGTTTCGCAAATGGGCCAACCAAATCGTTAAGGACTACACCATTCAGGGCTGGAGCATGGATGTGGAGCGCCTGAAGCATGATCACCTGTTCACCAATGAATATTTCGAGCGTCAGCAAGCAGTTATTCGGGAGATCCGCCTATCGGAACGCCGCTTTTACCAGAAAATCACCGACCTGTACGCCACCGCCTTTGATTACGACAGCCATGCCAAAACCACCCGCGAATTTTTCGCCCTAGTGCAAAACAAGTTACATTGGGCTGTACACCGCCATACCGCTGCCGAATTGATTGTCGCTCGCGCAGACGCTAACCAGCCGCACATGGGACTCAGCCACTGGCAAAGTGCACCCAGTGGGAAAATCGTGAAAACCGATGTCAGTGTCGCTAAAAACTATTTAAATAAAGAAGAACTCGATTATTTAGAACGCATCGTTAGCCTTTATTTAGACTTTGGCGAACTACAAGCTCAACGTAAATTCCCCATGAGCATGGCCGATTGGGCCAAGCGCCTAGACGGGTTTTTAGAGTTTAACGGCAACGAGATTTTAACCGGCCCGGGAAAAATCTCGCACGAACAAGCCAGGCTCCACGCAGAAACAGAGTTTGAAAAGTACCGCGTGACCCAAGACCGTCTGTTTGAAAGTGATTTTGATCGCTTCTTAAAAGAACAAGCCGCGGAGTATGACCATGACTAAGCCACAACAGACAACCATTGTCCCAGCGTCGGCAATAGGGTCGAAAGAAAGCTTAAACGTATTAAAGAGGCGTGAGCATGACCAAAATGCGCGACAAGCCCCGTACTTCTAGTCCGGGGAAGGATAGCGCGGGCTGCGCAAGCAGCCCTAGAAAACTCATGGTACGGCGATTGGTTAATCTGCAAAGCACTGGTAATATATACAGCATGACGAAACACACCAAGACACTCAAAGTTCGAGTCAAAGACAAGCACCGTCCGCTGCTCAATCAGATGGCACGGTCGGTTAACTTTGTCTGGAATTATGTGAACGAGCTTAGTCACCGCTCAATCAAGGAGCGTGGTGTGTTTTTGTCTGCCTACACTATCCAGAAGTACACGCAGGGTGCGCACAAAGAGCTGGGGCTGCATAGCCATACGGTACAGCGCGTTGCGAGTGAATACGTTACGCGCCGTAAGCAGTTCAAGAAAGCCCGCCTCAGCTGGCGCAGGTCAGGCGGTGTGCGCCGCTCGCTGGGCTGGGTACCGATCAATACCGGTGCAGCGTCCTGGAAGAATGGCCAGGTCTATCACAGCGGCCACTACTTCAAGGTTTGGGACAGTTACGGCCTCAGCCAATACACGTTCCGTAGCGCCAGCTTCAACGAAGATGCCCGTGGTCGCTGGTACTTCAACGTGGTGGTGGATGCGCCAGCGCAAGAATCAACGGGCACCGGTGCCGTGGGTATTGATCTGGGCTGCAAAGAAACCGCCGTCACCAGTGATGGCCACCGGGTCGTTGGTCGTCGGTACCGCGAGCTTGAAGCCAAGCTCGGCATTGCCCAGCGTGCCCGGAACAAAGACCGGGTGCGGAACCTTCACGCCAAGATTAGAAACCGCCGTCACAACGACTTGCATCAGTTCAGCCGTCAGTTGGTGAACAACAATGCACTGATTGTTGTGGGGGATGTCAGCAGTAACAAACTCGTTAA
>JALOAC010000018.1 GCA_023228985.1 Thiopseudomonas sp.
TGTGCGGGCAGGCGTAATCCGAGGGTCGGATGCATGGCATCCTCGTACAGGCGTAACGGGCTTTTGTTGGAGCGCAACTTTTGCGCGATTTTCACCAAAAGCTTTGTGATATAACCCTTTAGGTTGTGTAGGTGTATGACGGTGTTTGTTGGCGTTTGTAGGGGAATACATCTATAACCTTGCCCTCAAGGATGGCGTCTTGCAGGCTTTGCCAGTAGCTGGCTTTAAATAGATCGCCGTGGATTGCGGTAAAAATCTTGCGGTGTTCGCGGTCGGTGAACAAGAAGGTCGGGAATTCTTCCGGAAATACATCATTGGGTGCGACTGAATACCAAGGCTCCGCTGACATCTCATCTTCTGGATAGCGCGGTTTTGGAATGGTGCGGAAATTCACTTCGGTTAGATAGCTGATTTCATCATAATCATAAAATACCACTCGCCCATGACGGGTCACGCCAAAGTTTTTCAGCAGCATATCGCCGGGGAAAATATTGGCCGCAGCGAGTTGTTTTATCGCCCAGCCATAATCCTCTAGCGCATCATGAATTTGCTGCTCGCTTGTAGCGTTATCTAAATAAATATTAAGCGGCGTCATGCGTCGCTCGGTCCAACAGTGTCGCACTAGAACCTCGTCACCCTGCACTTCGATGGTGGCGGGAGCAACCTCTAGTAACTCTTGCAAGCACTCAGGCTCGAATTTACTCACTGGAAAGCGTAAGTCAGAAAATTCCTGCGTATCCGCCATGCGTCCGACGCGGTCTGCGTATTTAACCAAGCGATAGCGGTCAATGACTGTAGCGCGGTCAACAGTTTTTGAAGGTGAAAAGCGATCCTTAATAGCTTTAAATACAATATTAAAACCGGGTAGCGTAAACACCGTCATAACCATGCCACGAATGCCGGGAGCCATCATAAAGCGATCTTCAGTGGTTTCTAGATGTTCCATTAGTGAACGGTAAAACTCGGTTTTGCCTTGTTTGTAAAAACCGATTGAGGTGTACAGTTCCCACAGTTGTTTGCGCGGCAGTATTTTCTGTAAAAAGCTAATAAATTCAGCAGGATAAGCCACGCGTACCATAAAGTAAGAGCGCGTAAAAGAGAAGATAATCGACACTTCGGCTTCATCGGTGATTGCGGCATCAAAGCGCACGCCTTCGCCTTCGATGTTGAGCAAGGGAAATACCAGCGGCCATTGTTCATCTTGAGTGAAAATACGTCCGAGGATATAGGCACCTTTGTTGCGATACAGGCGCGAGCTGTAGAGCTCAAAAGTAAGATCTGGATCTTTGCACACCCAGTCGGGTAGTGATTGCCTTAGTTGATATTCCAGGCGCTCTAGATCAGCCTGGGTATCGGCATAGGGGATGTCAAACGCGTAGTCTTCGATGAGCTGTTTGAGCATGGCGCGCAGGTCACCATTGGGGCGGTATTGGCGAATTTGCATAGGGGTTTCGCTGCTGACGCGTTCTTTGCGCGTTGTTTGCACAAACATACAGGCATTGCAGATTTTGTCGTGACTAAACAAACTGTTGAAAATCGAGTTAAACCAGGTTTCTGATAGCTCGTCATCAAGGCGCAGATCAATCTGGCCCATGTAGGATTTTTTAATTTCTGGCCAGCAGTCAATATCCAGTAATGTCTGCTCACCATAAAGGCTAACTAAGTCTTTACGGGTGTCGAGAATGTGTTCTTTATAAATTTGGATGCGGCGCGCTGACGCGTGCTGTATCTCTTGCCACATGGCCTGCTCAAAGTGATAGCGACCCATGTTGGTGATTTTACGGAACTCATCACGGTAAGTATCAAAACCATTCAAAATATGGCGTGCGATGGCTACAGCAGAACACTTGGCCGTCATAAGTTCAATCCTCAGTGGTTAGCATAAATAAGCACAACATTACATCTTTTGCACAACTAAGGGAACTCAGCGGTAATCTAGGAGTTAGGTTGCGACTCACCCCTAGATTACACCTATGAGCGGTCTTACTGGGTTAGCTCTTGCTCGGTAAATAAGCCATCAAATAACATGCTGGTCAAATAACGCTCTCCTGAGTCCGGAATGATGACGACAATGGTTTTACCCTGCATCTGTGGCTTTTCGGCAAGGCGCAGGGCTGCTGCCATAGCCGCACCGCTGGAAATGCCGCACAAAATGCCTTCTTCGCGCATCAGACGCAAGGCAACTTGTTTAGCTTCTTCATCATCGATTTTTTCAACGTGATCCACCAAGCTTAAATCCAAGTTGCCCGGAATAAAGCCCGCACCTAAGCCCTGAATTTTATGCGGTGCCGGCGTTAATGCTTCACCTGCTTTGGCCTGACTGATAACGGGTGAGCCAGTAGGCTCGACCGCCACGGAGAGAATGGGTTTACCGCATTGGTTTTTGATATAGCGCGATACACCAGTGATGGTGCCGCCCGTACCCACACCGCTGACCAGCACATCAATACGACCATCGGTATCACGCCAAATTTCAGGGCCGGTGGTTTTTTCGTGGATATCAGGGTTGGCTGGGTTTTCAAACTGTTGCAGTAAAATATGGGTTTGCGGATTCTGCTCGACAATTTCCTGTGCTTTTTCAATCGCGCCTTTCATGCCCTTGGCGGGTTCTGTCAGAACAATTTCTGCGCCCAAGGCTTTAAGAATTTTGCGCCGCTCAAGACTCATCGATGAGGGCATAGTTAAAATCAAGCGGTAGCCTTTGGCCGCCGCAACAAAGGCTAAACCTATACCCGTATTGCCGGAAGTAGGCTCGACCATGGTGATGCCAGACTTAAGCGCACCGCTTTCTTCGGCAGCCTGTACCATGGCAGCGCCAATGCGGCATTTCACTGAGCCGGCAGGGTTGCGTGATTCTACTTTTGCCAAAATGGTGACGCCCTTGGGTCCCATACGATTAATGCGTACCAGCGGTGTGTTGCCAATGCTTTGTGCGTTATCCAAATAAATTTTGCCCATGGTGTAAACCTCTTTAAATGTGTCGACTGTACTAGCCGCTTGCTTCCTTGAACCGGCGCTTGTTTGTAATAAGACAGGTGATTATCGGTTTTTGCTATTCGCATAGTTCTCTATAAACTACTGTTTTCTGCAGAGTATAGCTATAAGCACTATGGTCCTGCAGCGACTAAAAAAGCATAACCATATAAGGTGTTTTTATGAAGTTTGCTGGTACAGATTCTTACGTTGCTACTGAAGATTTAAAGCTTGCCGTCAATGCGGCCGTGACTTTGCAGCGCCCGCTGCTGGTAAAAGGGGAACCGGGCACGGGCAAAACAATGCTCGCCGAAGAGGTCGCCCACGCCTTTAACGCCAAGCTGATTACGTGGCACATCAAATCCACCACCAAAGCCCAGCAAGGTCTGTACGAGTACGATGCGGTCAGCCGTTTGCGCGACTCGCAGCTTAATTCTGAGCGGGTGCATGATGTGCGTAACTACATCAATAAGGGTAAGCTCTGGGAAGCTTTTGAAGCCGAGGAGCGGGTGATTCTGCTGATTGATGAAATCGACAAGGCTGATATCGAGTTCCCTAACGACCTGCTGCAAGAGTTGGATAAGATGGAGTTTTACGTCTACGAGACGGACGAAACCATCAAGGCCAAGCACCGCCCGATTATTATCATTACCTCCAACAACGAAAAAGAATTGCCGGATGCTTTTTTGCGCCGCTGTTTCTTTCACTATATCGCCTTCCCTGAACGTGAAACCCTGCAGCAAATCGTAGATGTGCACTATCCGGGGATTAGTCAGGCGTTGGTGAGCCAAGCCCTAGAAGTGTTCTTTGGTATTCGCCAAGCGCCCGGTTTAAAGAAAAAACCCTCGACTAGCGAGCTGGTGGACTGGTTAAAGTTGTTAATGGCTGATGGTATCAGCGCCGAAATACTGCGTGAGCGTGATGCCAATAAAGTCATTGCGCCGCTGCTGGGCGCGCTGGTGAAAAACGAGCAGGATGTGATGCTGCTTGAGCGCTTGGCCTTTATGGGTCGGCAGGGTCACCGCTAAGGGCATCGCTATGCTGTTGAATTTGTTTGGTGAATTACGCGCGGCGCGTGTACCAGTCTCGCTGCGTGAGTTGTTGGATCTGCTGGCTGCGCTAGAACAGAATATCGTCTTTGCCGATATGGATGAGTTTTATTACTTGGCGCGCGCTATTTTGGTCAAGGATGAACGCCACTACGATAAATTCGACCGCGCGTTTGCTGCGTATTTTGAGGGGCTGGAAAACCTCAATGAACACATTGAAGCGCTGATTCCCGAAGAGTGGTTACGCCAAGAGTTTCTCCGCTCGTTAAGTGCCGAGGAGCGTGAGCAAATCAAAACCTTAGGTGGGTTGGATAAGCTCATCGAGACCTTTAAGCAGCGTTTAGAAGAACAGCAAAAGCGTCATAGCGGCGGCAGTAAATGGATTGGCACGGGCGGCACCAGTCCGTTTGGCTCAGGGGGTTATAATCCGGAAGGTATTCGCGTGGGCGATGCCGGTGAGCGCCAAGGCCGTGCGGTTAAGGTATGGGATAAACGCGAGTTTAAAGACCTGGATGATCAGGTGGAGCTGGGCACGCGTAACATTAAAATGGCGCTGCGCCGTTTACGCCAGTTTGCTCGCACCGGTGCCGCCGATGAGCTGGACTTGCCCAGCACCATCAAGCAAACCGCGCGCGATGGCGGCCTGCTGAATATTCAAATGCGCCCTGAGCGGCGTAACACCGTTAAGTTGCTGGTGCTCTTTGATATCGGCGGCTCCATGGATGCCCATATTCAAGTCTGCGAGGAGTTATTTTCCGCCTGTAAAGCCGAATTTAAGCATCTGGAATACTACTATTTTCATAATTATGTGTATGAATCGTTATGGAAAAACAATGCGCGCCGCTATCAAGAAAGCACGCCCACCCATGAGGTGCTCAATACCTACGGGCAAGATTACAAGGTGATTTTTGTCGGTGATGCAGCCATGGCGCCTTATGAGGTAACCCATATCGGCGGCAGTGTTGAGCATTGGAATAAAGAAGCCGGCTATGTCTGGATGCAGCGGTTTCTGGATAAGTTCGACAAGCTTGTCTGGCTTAACCCTTATCCCAAACAGCACTGGCAGTACACTCAGTCCACTCAGATTATTCGCCAGCAACTGGAAAATCAGATGTATCCCATGACGCTCGAAGGGATTGAACAGGCAATGCGTTATTTGGCGACATAGATGAGCAGATTAAACGGTTATATCAAAATCACTTTTTATTCTTTTACAGTCTATCTCGGAGCGCCTAGACTTTAGCGCAGTCAGCTCAAGCTTAGTTTTCCCTCAGCTTGGCTATGCCGTTTTCTTATACTGTCTGGAGTTCAAGTCATGAAACGTATTTCACTGGCTATTTTTACGCTTGCTATTAGCCTGAGCACCGCGCTCAGTGCTGCCCCGTTGTTGAACGTTTCTTATGATGTAATGCGTGATTTTTATAAGGAGTTTAACCCAGCGTTCCAAAAACATTGGCAGGCGCAGGGCAATAAGCCTGTGCAAATTCAAATGTCCCACGGAGCGTCCAGCAAACAGGCGCGTTCCGTGATTGACGGTTTGTTGGCCGATGTGATTACCATGAATATGGCCACTGACATCAGCGCGCTCTACCAGCACGGCAAACTAATTCCCGAAGACTGGGCGCAGCGCTTGCCCAACAATAGCGCGCCTTTTACTTCAGCCACGGTATTGATTGTGCGCGCAGGCAACCCGAAGAATATCCATGACTGGTCGGATTTGGTTAAAGAAGGTGTTGAGGTGATTGTGCCCAACCCTAAAACCTCGGGTAATGGCCGCTATACCTACTTGTCCGCTTGGGCTTACGTGTTACAGCAGGGCGGTAGCGAGCAGGACGCTAAAGACTTTGTAGCCAAGCTGTTTAAACAAGTGCCGATTATGAATACCGGCGGGCGCGCAGCGACCAGTACCTTTATACAAAACCAAATCGGTGATGTGCTGATTACCTTTGAAAACGAAGCCGAGATGATTGCGCGTGAATTCGGTCGCGGTGGTTTCGAGGTGATTTACCCCAGTGTAAGCGCCGAAGCTGAGCCGCCGGTTACTGTGGTGGATAAAGTGGTTGATCGCAAAGGCACACGTGAGTTGGCGCAGGCGTATCTTGAGTACCTTTGGTCCGATGAAGCGCAGCGCATCGCCGCGAAAAACTTTCTCAGACCACGTAACCAAGAAATCTTAGCTGAGTATGCCGATCGTTTTCCGCCAGTAGATTTTATTAACGTAGAGGATACGTTTGGTAATTGGGCAGACATTCAGGCCACGCACTTTAATGACGGTGGCGTGTTTGATGAGATTTATACCGTGCAATAGAGTAGAACTTTAGTCGCCAAGGATGGCAACTAATGCTAGTTATTTGATCTAAATAAAGAAAGTTCAAGTGAATTAGGCGCAAACTGCAAAACCAATGGCATGATTTCAAGCTATACAAAGCTATAGATAAATTGTTTTCGAACTTCTTGCAACCCAATAGCACCTATAGCCAAATCATTGTTGTATTGTTAGTAAATGATTTAAAACAAAAAGTGATCACTACAATGCCAAAGATTTTTGCAAAATTCACTAAAAGGTTAACATCGCTACTGCCTCCTGAACTCGAGCTGCAAGAGGCTTGGCTTCTGTTGAGTTCTCGCAAACACTCTATGTTACTCAACCGTCGTCGGGCCGCCATGATTGTTAATCGTGTGCGCTTGTTTGCCTTTTTGTTTGCAGTTTTAACACCCATGTGGAGCGTTATCGACTGCATAGTGTTTGACGCACCATTATGGATCTATCTGGCGGTGATTCGTATTTTGGCGAGCGTTGCTTTCTTTGGTTTGTTTTTCTTGTATCAAACACCCGGGCGTTTGTTGGATGCCTATCGGGCGATGGCTTTTTTATTCGCCATACCAACAGCGTTCTACATTGCCTCTCACCTTTTAATTTCCGAGCAGTCGCTGGATAATATTTCAGCTTCGCTAGCAACCGGCTATGCCTTCTTACCTTTTGTGTTGATGGCTGGACTGGCTCTGTTTCCTTTAACGCTAAAAGAAAACCTATTTATCGCCTCAGTAATTCTTTTTGCGCAAGCCCTAGTAGGCAAAACCCTCAACTGGCCTTCTTATATGGGCGGGTTTTGGCTGTTAATTTTAATATCAGCTGTGGTTGCTCTGGCTTGTCTTAGCCAGCTTGCCTTTATGATCGCCTTAGTTCGTCAAGCCATGCATGACCCTTTAACAGGCGCTATCACCCGTGGTAGTGGGGAAGAGCTTATTGGTGTTTTTTGGCTGCGTTCCAAAAGATATGATCGGCCTTTATCGATAGCATTCTTTGATCTGGACCATTTTAAGCAGATTAACGACACCTATGGGCATGAAGCAGGCGACACTATTTTGGGCGACTTTGCCAAATTATTAACTGAGAATAAACGCGGAACAGATGTTTTCTTGCGCTGGGGCGGAGAAGAGTTTTTATTATTGATGCCTGACACCAATCTTGAACAAGCCAAGATCATGCTTAATAGGCTACAAGCGAAAGGGTTTGGGCAGCGTCCAGACGGCGAACCCTTAACGGCCAGTATAGGTGTTGCCGAGCGTCAAGCGGATGCGTTACCGACCAAACAAATGTTGCTTGAGTTGGCTGACCAGCGCATGTATCAAGCGAAAAAACAGGGCCGTAACCGTATTATCGCTGTGGGTTAAACAAATGCGCTATCTAAGCAAAACAGCAGTTTTCTTTGCTGTTGTATTTTCATCAGCAGCCATGGCTTTTCCTTTTGAAGTGAAGGAACAGCTCAACGGCTTGCCCATAGCCATAGAAACTATGGACCTAGGTGATAACTTAGCCGCAGTAAGCCTGTATAATTATGGCGAACAGGATGCACAGTGCAGCGTACGTTTTCAGGGTGGCCCGCAAACGCCACGCCTACGCAAAGCACGTGTGGCTGCTCAGCAAAAGGTAAATCTGACAGCCAGTTTTAATAATCAAATAATTCGTATGCGCGTGCAGGTTACTTGCCGCGCGGTAAAACAAGGAAAATAGATGGCCGCCATAGTAAAACCTTTTTGGCAGTACAAAACACTCACACAAATGACGCCAGAGGAATGGGATTCCCTATGTGACGGCTGTGGATTGTGCTGTTTACAGAAGTTGGAAGACCAGGACGATGGCAGCCTTTACTACACCAGAATTGCTTGCAAACTATTAGATTTGGGTACGGCGCGCTGTAGCAATTATAGCGGTCGTCAGCAAATTGTCCCCGAGTGCATTGCTTTAACACCTGACAATCTAGCCGCGCTGACGTGGCTTCCAAAAACCTGCGCTTACCGCTTATTACATGAAAAAAAGCCTTTGCCCGCTTGGCATCATCTGGTTTGCGGTGATGTTAATGCCGTGCATGCCGCTGGAATTTCACAGCTTGATAATATGCTCAGCGAACTGGATGTAGCTGAAGAAGACTGGGAAAAAAATCTAATCTTTCGTGCTTGATAATAAAAAATCCTTTATGTATTAAGTGATGTTGAAATGAGATTGTTTGAGCAGAATGCAGCGTTAATACGTGTTAGCATTCTCGGCACGATAAATTGAGCACAATCAAGCAAAGGGTGTAGGCTAGACAACCCTGTGGACATGGAGCGTGCGTGAGCAGGACTAATACGATGACTGAAGTGCAAACCGATAACGCTGAGCGTATTAAGCAGCATTTTGCTGTTCGGGTTATTAATGAAGCACGTATCATTTTGGAAGTGTGGCAAAAGGCACAAACCCAAGAATGGACCAAGCAGGAAGCTGAAACCATGTTGGCGGCAGCTGAGCGTTTGCAAAAATACGCAGAACGCTTTGAACAGCAAGCCCACGCCAATATTGCCGCTGATCTGCTTAGCTGTTTAGGCAAAATTAACGAACAACGTGGCCGCCTGACGACTGAGCGCATCGAGGAAATGACGGTGCTGATGCAAATGCTCACGCAAACTGGGCTGCGTCAGGACGATCAAAGTGCTGCTGGTTTTGTAGTGCCTGTTTTGCGCAGACCCTTGTATATCGCGTTATCCAACCTAACGCAGGCGCAGCACTTATCAACACAATTAGAGTTTTTTGGTGTGCAGTCTGAGATTTTTACTGACGCGCAGACATTTAAGCAAGCAGTTAGCGAGCGTCGCCCCCCGGTTATTATTTTGGATGTTGATTTTGTCGGCTCTGAGCAGGGCTTGGCGCTAGCGCAATGCATTCAGAACGACTCCGAGGCGGCAATTCCAGTTTTATTCTACAGCCAGCATGATGCTGATGCTTTAGTGCGCTTGGCCGCAGTACGTGCGGGTGGTGAAGGTTTTGTTGTGGGTGAGCTGGAAACCTCCGGACTGTTAGAGTTGGTGGAAAGCTTTTCACGTACCAGTCATTTCGACCCTTACCGAGTATTGGTGGTGGATGACTCGAAAGCGCAGTCTGTCTTTACCGAACGTACCCTAAACGGTGCGGCGATCATTACCCGTTCTGTGAACGATCCTACGTTGGCGTTAGCACAGATTATGGAGTTTGCTCCCGATCTGATCATTTTAGACATGTATATGCCGCAATGCTCCGGCCCTGAACTGGCTAAAGTTATTCGCCAGAGTGAGCGTTTTGTAGGTATGCCCATCATTTATTTGTCGGGTGAGGAAGATCTAGGCAAGCAACTCAAAGCCATGAGCCAGGGTGCCGACGATTTTTTAACCAAGCCTGTTATGCCGCATCATTTGATCGCTACCGTAAGAAACAGAGCCATACGTGCACGAAATCTTAAGGCCAGAATGGTGCGAGACAGTCTAACTGGGCTTTACAGCCATACGCATATTTTACAACTGCTGGATGATGCCTGCGTTCGCGCACTTAAAAATGGGCAGCCGTTAAGTTTTGTCATGCTGGATATTGACCACTTTAAAAAGGTTAACGATACCTACGGCCATCCAATGGGTGACAAGGTGATTAAAAGTTTGGCGCTTTATCTGAAACAGCGCCTGCGTAAAACCGATCATATTGGTCGATATGGTGGCGAAGAGTTTGCATTGGTATTACCCAACACCAGTGCAGAAAATGCGGCGAAAGTGGTGGATGAAATCAGGCAGAGATTTTCTGAAATTAGCTACCCAGCGCAGCCGCAGGATCTAACCTGTACCTTTAGTGCGGGAGTGGCGCAATTTGTTGAAGGCTTAGATGCAATGAAGTTAGCCAGTTTGGCTGATGAAGCCTTGTATGTGGCCAAAAACAAAGGGCGTAATCAGGTTGCTATAGCCGAACAGCACTCAGTGCACCCTATCAGCCCTTAAGTGTGCGCTCAGGTTTTTTCTAAAAAAGAGCGTCCTTCGCCTTGCTCCTCATAAGTCACGCCGTCGCGTATGTGGTACAAACGCTTAAAGGTGGGAATGATCTTGTCATCGTGAGTCACCACAATCACCGCGGTTTTATAGTCACGCGCTATCTCGTTAAGCGTTTTAATCACGGTTAGGGCGCGCACGCTATCCAGCGCCGCGGTCGGTTCGTCCGCTAAGATTACCGGCGGGCGGTTGATGAGGCCGCGTGCAATTGCAATACGCTGTTGCTCGCCCCCAGATAGACGTGATGGCAGCGCATGAGCGCGATGCTCGACTTGCAATACAGTCAATAAATCTAATGCTAGCTGGCGTGCTTCTTTGTTGCTTTTTCCGGCTAGCATGGGCAGCAGCGCCACGTTATCCAGCGTGGTCAAAAAAGGAATTAAGTAGGGCGATTGGAAGACAAAACCAATCTTATCGCGGCGTAATGCGCGCAAGTCAGAGATTTTCCATGCATTATCATAAATCAGCTGATCGCCAATATGCATTTGCCCAGCACTGGGTTCGATGATTGCGCCTAGGCACTTGAGTAGCGTACTTTTGCCTGAGCCGGACGGGCCAATCAGGCCGACCACTTCACCTGGCTCAATTTGCATATTGACCTGCTTCAGTGCATGGACAGCGGTGTCGCCTCGGCCAAAGGTCTTGCTCAGTCCTGAGATTTGAATGCCATACTGCTGCATAGTGTTAGCCTCCCACGGCATCGGCTGGATCGACGCGCAGTGCTGCATAAATCGCGACAAAACTCGCCAATACACACATACACAGCACCGCGATTAATCCCGTCACTGTATCTTGAGTAATCAACAGCACGTATTTAGGAAAGAAAGGTGCCCATACGGTGGCAGATATTTTGCCGACTACAAAACCGATAACGCCTAAGGCCAAAGCTTGTTGGATAATCATCGATACGATGGTGGTGTTTTGTGTACCAATCAGCTTTAGTACGGCAATTTCACGAATTTTACCCATAGTCAGGGTGTAAATAATAAAGGCAACAATGGCCGCGCTGACCACCGCCAAGATCACTAAAAACATTAGGATTTGTCGTGCGGAAGTGGCGATCAGCTTGCCGACTAGAATTTCTTCCATTTGTTCGCGGTCGTAGACTTGCAAGCGTAACCAGCGGCGTATGTCTTGCGCGACTTGTTTAGGTTCAGCCTGTGCGTTGAGCTGTACCAGCACGGCGTTGACCTGGGTGTTGCTTTCTTGCAGTTCCAGCACAGCATCCAGCACCTCAGGGTTGCGCGGATTATTAAACACTGGATTTTGTTTGATACGGCGGCGGTTTTGCGCGATTGCATCATTGCTTTTCAGGAACTGCGCTTGTTGCGCATCCTGCAAGGGAATAAAGATCATAGGATCACCGCTGGATGACACCATGCGCTGGGTTAAGCCAACAATAAGATAGGTGTTACGGCGGATTTGAATGCGCTCACCCAGCTTAAAACCGCTGGCAATATCGGCCACGGCTTCATAATGGTTTTTGCTGACTTGTCGTCCGGCTAATAACGTCAGTGGCCAGCCTGCCGAGCCGGGGCCAGTATTGGCAATACCCGTAACCAAGGCGCGGGTGTCGCTGCCCGCATGGGCAACCTGCATGGTTAAATAAGTGACATTGGTGGCGCTGGCGACCCCGGGAATATTGGCTACTGCGCGCCATGTATCGTCAGGCAAGCTGGAGGGTTCTGCGTAGGGGCCAAGGGTGTCTTTTTGTACGACCCATAAATCAGCGGAGCTGTTATCCAGCAGCACTTGTGCGTCATCGACCATGCCGCGGTAGACCCCGGCCATGGTCAAAGTGACACCAATCAGCAAGCCTAAACCCACGCCGGTGAACACAAACTTGCCCCAAGCGTGCAGAATATCGCGTCCGGCAAGGCTAATCATGGCGTTTCGGTCAGTTGCTGAACGGGCTTGATGCGGCTGCTTGCGCGCAAAGGTTTGCTGCTATAGAGCACAACCTGTTGACCGGCGCTGAGCCCAGAGAGAATCTGCACATTGCCAGCTAAGTCGCTACGACCCAAGGTGACGGGCTGAAATACAAGCTGCTGATTTTCAATAAGCCACACGCCCAGTTGACCATTCACCCGAATAATAGCAGCGTTAATAACCACTGGAGTTTTGGCAAGCTGGGGTAGTTGTACCGTTACTTCCGCGAGTTCGCCAATACTCGGGGAAGGATTAGGTTGCTGCTGAAACATCACCTTGGCGCGCCGCTCTTCAGTGACCGTATCGGCCAGCCATTCCAAGCGTGCGACATGACCTGAGTGAGGATGTAATTCCTGCGAGCGTAAAATAATCTGTGCGGGCTGCTGCTCTGCCAAACGCATGGAACCGGCTTGATCAAAGCGCACATCAATCCAAAGCTGCTGGGGATCGATGAGCTCAAAGACGGTTTGCCCTGCCAGCACAGTGACACCCGGGTCAACATGACGAGCGATAATCAAACCTGAGACAGGTGCGCGCAGTAAGCGATCTTCGCGTACTGCTTCTAGGGCTAATAATTCAGCCTGTGCGCGCGCTAAGTCGCTGGCAGCGCTGTGTGCTTGGCTGCGTGCACGCGTCCATTCATGCTGTTTGGCAGCCGCTATTTCCTCGCTGATAGAGCGCGAGGGCAGCAGTTTGTTATAGCGTTGCGCCTGTTTTTGGGTGTAATCCAGATGGGCTTGCGCTTCAGCCAACTGTGCTTGATTGCGTTGCACTAGAGCCGCCTGTGCATTAATTTTTTCATCAAGATCAACCACATCGATAACACCTAAAATATCTCCAGCAGTCACGCGATCGCCAACATCAACATGAAGTGTAGTGGCGCGCCCCACCGTGTTACTGGCGATGCGGTAAGTGTGGCGTGCAGCGACAGTGCCTATGCCGAACAAAGCAGGTTCTAGACTTTGCTCCTGTACCTCAGTGACGACGATTTTCACTTTCGCCAAAGGGCCAGAACTGAGCAATACCCAGATAAAAGCAGCGGCTAACGCAACGATAGTGGCGAATAGCGCAAGTAGTTTTTTTTGTTTAAAAAATTCAGGCATGGTTAACGAACCTCGATTGCGCGCTGATACAACACAAAACTGTCTGCAGCAGCCTGTTTAATAGTGCAGTTGCTACCCAGCAAAATACTTTGCACAACCAGACCTTGAATGTTGCCAATAAATAATAATGCCGCCGCCCCAACATCAAGTTCTGCATAGAATTCTTGCTCTTGCTTGCCGCGTTCCAACGTCTGTTCTAGGCGCTGTCGGTATTGGCTGAGTAAGGTGGTGACAAGCTTTTTTGCTGCTGTGCCTTCTTTTCGCTGCAGCTCGCTAAACAGTAAGCGCGGCACGCCGGGATGCTCACTAATAAATTGAATATGTGCCATAAATGTCGCTTGTAATGCAGCCAGTGCCGTTGCTTGGCCTAGCATGGCTTTATCAACACGCGCCATTAAACGCTTGGCAACCCAATTCATGACCGACTCTAAAATCGCTTCTTTGTTGGCAAAGTGGCGAAACAATGAGCCTTGGGTGACGCTCATGTGTTTAGCAATGGCGGCAGTAGTGATCTCGCTGGGGTTTTGCTGTGCGGCCAGCTCGATAACCGCCTCGACAGTAACGGCGCGGCGCTCATCGGCGGGCAGGTATTTGCTTGCTGGTTGCATAACGGAGCCTAAAGGGCAAAGTAATTGCTTACTATCTTTGCAGGGATTGCTCGTGCATACAACATAAAGGCTGGGAAATTTTATTAAAATTTGATTAAAAACAATTTCAGTATTTTTTAGTTGTTTCATGCTTCGCGCAGCAAAGCGACTAACAGAAAGGCTCAGCAAGTTAAGTCGCCGCTGGTAGAAGTTTTCTCTTCGCAGCAGCCTTTATTTAATGCGCATTAGCAAAAATGCCTTCTGATTTGGCAGTTGTGCAAGCGCTTAAAACTGAGCCAACAGGCTATTTATGCAGCATGTCAGTTGATTGATATTTGGAGTCTAGGAAATGAACGCATCTAAAACACGCACCCATTTAATTTTTCTAACACTACTGAATATCAGTATTATGCTGGGTATTGTTTGGGCGATTGGGGGGCGTGCTTGGACAACAGAAAAGCCGCCAGTTTTAGCCAATTATTTACAGTTTGATGCACAGCAGGTCATGCAGTGGCGCCAAGCCGAGCAAGAGTTTTTGCTGCAGTTAGAGCGTAATGAGGCTGGTATTCAACAGCAGCACAATGCTTTGATTGAAGCAGTGTTTGCTGATGAGCTGGTGTTAGACGAGGTGGAGTCAGCGCGTTTGGCATTGGCGCAATTAAAAAATCAGCAGCAGGAAATAGAGGTGAAACAGCTATTGGCTGAGCGTGCTATTTTAACGACCAAACAGCGGCATTTATTGAAAGAAATCTTGCTGGAGCAGTCAATACCCTCATCACAATTCAAACAATTGCATAAAAAATAACACTTCAGGGAACCGCGCAGCGCTGCCAAACGCTATGCAGCTCCCAGATAATTTGCAGCTTATTGCTCGTTACTGACTTCTCGCACTTTTTCTAATAAGCGTGCAGACGGGTAGCCATCGGCTGGCTGGTCGTGGTTGAGCTGAAACTCACGAATGGCCTTTCTTGAGTTAGCGCCTATGATGCCATCCGCCTTGCCTACTGCTAAACCCAGTTGGTTAAGCAAATTCTGTAACTCAACCCGCTCGGTACGAGTCAAAGGCACTTCATCCTGTGGCCAGCGGTGCAGTGAAAAAAGCTCGCCCTCTAAGCTGTTGGCTAATAAACCTACCGCTAGAGCATAGGAGGTGGCTTGGTTGTATTTTAGGATACTGCGAAAGTTATCCAGCTGAATAAAGGCTGGGCCACGGTAGCCGGCAGGCAAGAAAATGCTGGCAGGCATACTGAGCTCCTCCTTAGAGAGCGCCTTTTCCTTACGTAAACTCACACCCAGATTAAACCACTCCTGCACGGTTTTCTGTTGGTAACCATCAGCACCGTCATATTCAAACAGTGTGGGTAATTTAACTTCATACCCCCACGTTTGCTCTGTTTGCCAACCGGAGCGTTTTAAGTAATTAGCCGCTGAAGCCAGTGCATCTGCTGTGGAGAGCCAAATGTCACGGCGGCCGTCGCCATCAAAATCAACTGCATGCTCTAAGAAGGTGGTGGGCATGAATTGCGTTTGCCCCATCGCGCCCGCCCATGAACCACGCATGTTTTCCGGTGCTATATCGCCACTTTGGATAATCCGCAGGGCAGCAATGAGCTGCTGTTCCCAAAATTCTGCGCGTCGACCTTGAAAGGCTAAAGTAGCCAGAGAGCGAACAATGTTTTTATCACCCATTTGTTGGCCGAAGTTACTTTCCAAGCCCCAGATAGCCACTAAAACATGACGATCAACCTGATACTCATTTTCAATGGCATCTAAGGTACGTCTGTGCTCGGCCAGCAGCGCTTTACCGCGCGCAACGCGCCAAGAAGAAATAGCAGACTCTAGGTATTGCCAAACAGGACGCACATGTTCAGGCTGGTTTTCATCTGACTTGATAATGGACGGGTCAGGCGTCATCTGGCTGAAAGCACGCTCAAGGACAGGTAATGAGATGCCTTGTTTGAGTGCTTTTTTCTTAAAATCTAGCTGCCAGTCGCTAAAGCTGGCTTTGACCACGCTCGTGCTAGATTCGGCAGAAGTGGCTGCGCTGACATAGCTAGGTAATAGCTGGGCGCTCATACAGAGGAACAGGGATAAGAAAAAACGATGGGTCAACATGACAGTACTCTTAAAGAAATCGCTAAAAGTTTAGCATGTTTAATCAGTGGCATGCACTACAGGCATAGAGGTGACGGGTGCAGCAGTGGAGCGGTACAGCAAAGAGCTAATAAAAAAGACTCGACATGGGCGTCGAGTCTTTTGCGGGTTGGTTTGCAGTCTAGGAGTTAAGCTAGGCGCTTATAGCGAACGCGCTTAGGTTGCGCCGCTGCCTCGCCTAAACGCTGCTTACGATCCTCTTCAAACTCAGTGTAGTTACCAGTGAAGAATTGCACCGCGCCATCGTCCTCATAGGACAGAATATGCGTAGCAATACGGTCAAGGAACCAGCGGTCATGGGAAATAACCATGGCTGAGCCGGGGAAATCGAGCAAGGCTTCTTCCAAAGCACGTAGGGTTTCTACGTCTAAGTCGTTCGATGGCTCATCGAGCAGTAAAAAGTTGCCGCCCTGTTTGAGGGTTAGCGCTAAGTGCAAACGACCACGCTCACCACCGGACAGATCTTTGACGAACTTTTGTTGGTCCGCGCCTTTAAAGTTAAAGCGTCCAACATAACCGCGTGATGAGAACTCATGGGTGCCAACACGAATCACGTCCGAACCGTCAGAGACCTGCTCCCACACCGTTTTATTGCCATCTAAGTTATCGCGGTGTTGATCAACGCTGGCAACCTGAACTGTGTCGCCGAGAACGATTTCTCCAGAGTCTGGCTGCTCTTGGCCGGTAATCATACGGAAGAGGGTGGACTTACCCGCTCCGTTACCACCGATCACGCCAACAATAGCGCCTTTAGGCACACTGAAGGTAAGGTCGTCGATAAGAATGCGGTCGCCATAGCTTTTGCGAACGCCATTCACCTCCAGCACCTTGTCGCCTAAGCGTGGGCCTGCTGGGATATAGATCTCGTTCGTTTCACTGCGCTTTTGGAATTCTTGCGATTGCAGCTCTTCAAAACGCGCCATACGGGCTTTGGATTTGGTCTGCCGACCTTTAGCGCCTTGGCGTACCCACTCAAGTTCCGCTTTCATTGCTTTGTTGTGTGAAGCCTCGTGCTTAGACTCTTGTGCTAAACGTGCTGCTTTTGCTTCAAGCCACTGCGAGTAGTTGCCCTCAAACGGAATACCTTGGCCACGGTCAAGCTCTAAAATCCAGCCCGCCACGTTATCAAGGAAGTAACGGTCGTGCGTAATAGCTACTACAGTGCCGGGGAAATCATGCAGAAAACGCTCAAGCCAAGCCACCGAGTCCGCATCCAAGTGGTTGGTCGGCTCATCCAATAACAGCATATCTGGCGCTGATAACAAGAGACGGCACAGGGCAACACGGCGCTTCTCACCACCGGAAAGATGCTCGATTTTGGCATCCCAGGCGGGCAGGCGTAGCGCATCGGCGGCGACTTCCAGCTGGCGCTCAAGGTTGTGACCGTCAGCGGATTGCAAAATAGCTTCTAGTTTGGCTTGCTCGGTTGCCAGCGCATCAAAGTCAGCGTCAGGCTCAGCGTAGGCAGCATAGACTTCATCAAGACGTTGCTGAGCATCGGTGATTTCTTGCACAGCTTCTTCAACGATATCGCGGACGGTTTTTTGTGGATCGAGCTGTGGCTCTTGCGGCAAATAACCGATTTTAATCCCCGGCATGGGGCGGGCTTCACCGTTAAACTCTGTATCCACACCGGCCATAATGCGCAATAGGGTGGACTTACCAGAACCGTTTAAGCCCAGCACACCAATCTTTGCACCAGGGAAAAATGATAAGGAAATGTCTTTTAAAATTTCACGCTTTGGCGGAACCACTTTGCCAAGGCGATGCATGGTAAACACGTACTGAGACATAAATAACCTGACAGTTAAGAAGAGAACAGCGGGAAAGCTTCCCGCCAGCATGTTGCGCTGTATTGTAATCAAAAAAAGGGGGAAATGCAGTGGCGCTTGATTGAATGTTAATGTGTGGAGCGGCTGTTTGCGCTGAATTAGCCAAGCAACACTTCTAAATCATCAATTGGAATAGGGCGGCTATAGAGATAACCCTGATAAAAATAGCAGCCGTGTTTGAGTAAAAATTCTTGTTGCTCTTGGGTTTCAACACCTTCGGCAATGACTTCTAATTCCAGCGCCTGACCCATGGCGATAATGGTTTGTACTATGGCGGCATCGTTTTTGTCGGTGGTGATATCCCGTGCAAAGGATTGTTCAATTTTTAGCTGGTCTAATGGCAGGCGTTTAAGGTATTTCAGCGATGAATAGCCAGTGCCGAAATCATCAATCGAGAAGCGTACACCTAGCTTGCGCAAGTCATCCATTTTTAAAATGGTGCTTTCAACATCCTCTAGCACCATGCTTTCCGTTAACTCAAGCTTAAGCAGTTTGGGATTGGCCCGGGTGGTGGTCAATGCGCTGCGTACTTGTTCGACAAAGTTAGTTTGGCGAAACTGTTTGGCACTGACGTTCACCGCAACACTCAGCAGCGCACGCGCTGGATTTTGTTCCCACGCCTGTAGCTGATGGCAGGCGGTTTCCAGCACCCATTGTCCTATAGGTAAAATTAAGTCGGATGCTTCGGCTAACGGAATAAACTCTGCTGGAGAAACCATGCCGCGAGCGGGATGGTGCCAGCGTAACAAGGCTTCTACACCCACAGGTTGCGCTTGTGCATCAACTTGCAGCTGGTAATACAGTTGCAATTGTTGATTGGCTAGCGCTTGGCGTAAATCAGTTTCCAGCTGGAGGCGTTCCTGTTGCTGTGCCTGTACTTGCGCATCGTAATAGCGCAGATGACCGCGTCCTGATGCTTTGGCTCGATACATTGCCGCTTCGGCTTCTTGTAATGGGGCGGCTAAGTCTTGTAGGTTTTTATCAAAAAGCGTCACGCCCACGCTGGCCGTCAGAAAATAGACTTGTTCATTAAGTAGTAGCTTGGCGAGGCTGTCTTTAAGTGTTTCATTTAACTGGGTAATTTTGCTGGCAGCTAAATCGGGGTTGCTACTGATACCTTGCAATAAAATAGCAAACGCATTGCTGCCAATACGTGCCACAGTATCTGCATCTGTTATCAGCGCACTTAAACGCTCGCCGGTCGTTAACAGTACTTGGTCGCCCACGTCATACCCTTGGATTTCGTTGATGTTTTTAAAGTCATCAATATCTAAAACCAATAACGCGGCGTGTTGCTGATAACGTTTACAGCTACCTAGGGCTTGTTGCAGGCGCTCATTGAGTAATCGGCGATTGGGCAGTTTGGTCAGTGGGTCATAAAAAGCTAACTGAAAAGCTTGCTCTTCAGCGGCGTGCTGGCGCTCCAGGGCATGACGAAAATCCAGTAACTTGGCGGCAATACGTTGGATATCCCCGCGGGCAGTTTGCTGCAATGCCTCAATACGTGGTAGTGGAATACTGCTTTCTTTGCTGCGCGCCAAGGTGGCTAAGCCTTTAGCAATATCTAGTAAATCACGGCTGGCACGGCGTGATAAATACTGGGTAAAGCCAAATAATAAGAACAGTGCGCCTAGGCTTAAAACGAACAGGCGCGTAGCGAGTTGACTGAAAGTTTCTGCTTGTTCTTTGTTGCGCAATTGCGCCCGCTCGGCCAGTAAGAACTCAATGCGACTGGTGAAGATCGAAAAATCCAAGTAATGGCGCTGTGCCTGTTGCAAGAAGCTGTTGGCGATTTGCGGGTCAACAGCCAAAACGTCGGTGGACATAATGACAAAGCGTTGATATTCGCCAAATGCATTTTGCAAGCCTTGGGCGCTGCCATGGTTGGCATCTAAAACCAGCTGAGAGGTTGATAGTTTTTCAACTACATGGGACAGGCTATCGAGTTCATTGACGATGGTGCTGTGAATGCGATAGAGCTGCAGCTCGTTAAGTTCCGCGCTAATCGCACCATCCATCGCTACGTTCATGCGTTTTTGTATGATGCCAAGACGACGGGAAAACTCAGCCGCATCTGCAATCACGCCTAGATCATGGTGCTGCTCTAAATCGGCTCGGTCATGCTGGCGTTCAAGTCGTGCAAGGCTGGTATACAAAACTGCCGCTGCGACTATTACGACCAGAGCCAGCGGGAGTAAAAGTAATAACCTAAGGCTTTGAATGGCTTTCATTCGAGTTCAAGTTCTTGCAGCAGCGCAGGCCAATGGTTGGGTTCAATGCTTGCAATGTATGCAAAGCCTTGTGCGCCTAGGGGGCGGAAAATAATTATAGTACTCTCTGGGGGCAGGTAGTCCATGATTTCTGCGATATTGGGGCCATGGGCAACCACGATACGATTATAACCCTGTTCCTCTACGGGCTTGGATATCCATTCGCGCGTGCGCTCTACGGCGGGTTGTTTTTCCGCATCCGGCATGGCAGCGGTATAACGCAAAGGAGTGTCTACCTTAATGGGCTCGCCAAATACACGCTTGGCACTTTCTTGCGCGCGACAAAAGGGGCTGCTAATTGCTATGCGATAAGGGATTTTTAATTTGGCAAAATTTTCGCCGACCTGATCCAAAAGTTGACGACCTGCATCTGAGAGTGGCCGCTGGCTGTCACAGTCATCTAGGTTAACCGGAATCAAGTCAGGAAAACGCGGGTCGGTGCGCCCATGACGCATATAAATAACGAGTCCACCCTGCTTGAGAAGTTGTATATGTGCTGCAGTGGCCGGTACAACATGAAAATCAGCAGGCGCAGGAATGCTTATTTCGGCAGCGGCTAAGCTTGGGAAAATTATGCAGGTAAAAATAAATGCTCTAATTCGAGCAGCAGTGATCATGTTGAGGGTCTCGTTTTTAATTCAAAGGGCTTAAAGGATATACTTCGCGCACTAGTATAATATGCTACGCAAATAATGGCATGCTTAAAATAGGCTTATTCAGCAAAATAGGCTTATTCAGCGAGGTCTCTAGACTAAGGTGTTGCGCATGTTACCGCGCTTACGTGTAGCGAGCTAACCAGTACGACAGGCAACTGCAAACCCTGTGACCTTAATGTATGCTATGACATCGTTTTTATTGTGTTTTGGAGTGGTGAATGTTGATTTCGAAAACACCTCTAGCAGTGGCTGCCATGCTATTTGCTGCCGGTGGCTTAGGTGTGACATCTGCAGCATGGGCGGCATCCGACAGTGCGGAGCTGCCCGTGATGGTGGTTTCAGCCACCGGCTACCAGCAAGAAGCCTTGCGCGCACCGGCTTCAATTACCGTGGTGGAGCATGACCAGATCCAGCGCAAACCAGTAAGCGATTTGGCTGAAATTTTGCGTGACATTCCCGGCGTGGATATTGTTGATTCCGGTGTGGCCGGCATGAAACGTATTTCCTTGCGTGGCGAAAGCTCGCGCCGTGTGCTGATCAAAGTTAACGGTCAGCCGATTCCCGATCACTCCAGTTATGGCTCGCCATTGTTGTTGGATGCCAACATTATTGAACGCATAGAGGTGGTGCGCGGCTCCGCTTCAGTCGTACACGGCAGTAATGCTATTGGTGGCGTGGTTAATATCACCACGCGTCAGGCCGCACCGGGTGAGCAGGAGGCCTTTGTCGGAGCAGGCTATTATTCCGCCACCCGCGGTCAGCGCCTCAATGGCGGTGTTCTAGGCGCAACGGATCGGTTCGATTGGCGCTTGCAGCTGAGCAAAGCTGATTTTGGTGATCGCCGTATTCCACGCGGGCAGGTGAAAGGCTCGGCTGATCAGACAAAATACAGTCGGTTGAAACCCAGTGATTCCGAGCAGAAGTCTGTTTCTGCTGAGCTGGGATGGCGTCTGGATGAGCGTCAGCGTATTGCTTGGCAGGGCGATTATTTTCGGCAAGAAGCCGCGGCTTGGTTGCCACAACAACCTAATATGATTATGGGGTTGGAGTTTCCCAAGCGTGACTCTTTGCGCAACGCATTAAGTTATAGCTTTGCAGATGAGGATGTCTTGTTTCATAGTGTTGAGGGGCGGGTTTACCATCAAAAGGGTAAGCGAGTGATGGATAACACCATCAATATTCTTGACATGCCTGTGCCGAAAACTCCCTTTGTGGTGAGCAGTGACTCTTTTAATCGTTCTCACGACAAGCTAACGACACAAGGATTACAGCTAACTGCAAGTAGCCGCTTGCTAGGTGATAACAACACGGTTTTTGGTTTTGAGCACCAAAAAGATAAGTTGGATACGGAAAAGAAAGGGGTGAAGAACTTAATTAAAGGGCCGCCAGGAACGCAGTTAGGTAAAACTTATCCGTCTTCGAGTCAGTACTCAGAACAAACGCTTTGGTCGGCGTTTGTTCAGCAGCAAATCCATTTGAGTGACAGCTTAGAAGCCAACTTAGGTGCTCGCTACTACGAAATTGATTCTAAACTGAAGAAAAGTACCGAGCGCAGTACCACCAGCAAAAGAGATGATCAGTTAGTTGGTTCTGCTTCATTAGTGTGGCAGTACGATGAGTATTCATCAGTGCGTAGCAATATTGCCCAAGGCTATACCTATCCCAGCTTAACTCAGCAGTACTCTGCAACACCTGGTAATGGCGTGATGAACTACGGTAATCCGAAACTAAAAGCAGAGAAGGCGACTACCTATGAGCTGGGTTGGCGTTTTGACGATAGGAGCTGGCTCGCAGATGCTACGTTGTATCACAGCCGAGCTAGGAATTTTATTGATAAAATAGCCATTGATGGTATCGCGCAGGGCTTTACTACTGTATGCGACATAAAAAAGGAAGTTTGTTTTCAATGGTTTAACGTCAGCAGAGCACAAACCACAGGTGCCGAGCTGATGCTAGCCTATCAACTGGAAAGCTGGCGTCCTTATATGAATCTGGCTGTACAAAAACGTCGTCTTGAATACGGCACTGGTTTAAAAACTTGGGACAGCGGTTTGCCCAAGTTTCAAGGTCGCGCCGGTGTTGAGTGGTATGCAACCGAACAGCTTGAACTGGATTTTTATGTTCGTGGTGGCGGCAAATCACGTCGTGATGGTTACGACTCCAAAGGTGAGCCAGAAAGGCAGCGCACCAGCTCCTACGCTGAGTTGAATGTGGGCGCTTACTACAAGCCCGTACCCAACCTCAGCTTGGCGGTGCTGGCACAAAACTTGGCCGATCGCAGATACCGTAATCCAGACGAGCTGCAAGCTGCAGGTCGAGCGTTGGACATGGAAGTGCGCTGGAGTTTCTAAAAACTTTAGGCTGTATCAGCAGGCAGTGCGCCGATGCATGGCTGCATTGCCTGTGGGATAAAAAACCGCTATAGAGGAAAGCACATGCTAGAAATGCACTGGACTATGGAAAGTTGGGCGCTGCTGGTGGCAGGGATTTTAACCGCTATGGTGCTGGGTTATTTGCTAGCCGTAGTAGTACAGGGGCGCAAGCGGGCGCAGTTGCTTGCCCAGCTACAAAATTACCAATTGGAAGAAAACACGCTCACGCAGCAACTGGACTTTGCGCAAGCGACACAGCAGCGTTTGCAACAAGAAGTGCGCGACAGTAAGCAGGCCAGTGTAGAGTTGCAAAGTATTTTACAGCAGACGCAGCAGCAACAGCATAGCGCTGAAAAACAACTCGAAGTAGCATTGGCGCACAGCAGTTCCCTTAAAGAACAGCTCAATGAGCTTAAGCAGCAGCTGCAAACAGCCAAGGACGAGTACACCCAGCTGCAAGCGCGCAATCAAAGCCTGAGTAACGAGCACACGGAACTTAAAACCAACTTGGCGCGCAAAGAAGAACACTTTCAAGAACAAATGCAACAGCTCAACGACAGCAAGCTGCTTTTGAGTAAAGAGTTTGAAAATCTAGCTAATAAAATCTTTGAAGAAAAAAGCAAAGCCTTTACCCATAGCAACCAAACCAGCATTGATGCTTTGCTTAAACCGTTTCGTGAACAAATCGAAGGCTTCCAAAAGCGTGTTAATGATGTGCACGATGCATCTTTGCAGGGTAATACTCAGCTCAATGCTGAAATCAGAAAGGTGCTTGATATTGGTTTAAAAATGAGCCAAGAAGCCAGTGATTTATCTAAAGCGCTGAAAGGAGACTCCCAGCAGCGTGGCGCTTGGGGTGAGGCGCAGTTAAAGCGCACTCTGGAAATGAGTGGCCTGATAGAGGATGCACATTATGAAGTGCAGAGTGCTTTTAAAGATGCTGACGGCAAACATAAGCAAACAGACTACTTGGTTAAGCTGCCTGACGATAAACACATCATCATTGACAGCAAAGTAACGCTCAATGCCTACGAGCGCGTGGTGACAGCTCAGACGCCTGAAGAATTACTGCTGGCAATGAACGAGCACGTTAAGGCAGTGCGTAAGCACATAGATGATTTGGCAGCTAAGGATTACACCAATTTAATCGGTATGCACAGCCCAGGTTTTGTGCTGATGTTTATGCCCATTGAGCCGGCCTATATTGAAGCGCTCAAGCACAGCAAGGATTTGTTTGAGTATGGCTATAAAAAAGGCATTGTCTTGGTCTCGCACACGACCTTAATTCCCATACTGCGCACGGTATCCAATCTATGGATGATTGAGCGCAGCAATGCTGAGGCGCGTGAAATTAGCGAGCGTGCTGGTGATATTTACAATCAGGTCTGCACTGTGGCAGAGCGTTTAGCCAAGCTGGGGCACACGCTGGGTACGGTCAGTAATCATTACAACAGCACGGTCACTGCATTGGCAGGGCAGCAGGGCTTGTACGGCAAGGTAGAGCGTTTTAACCAGCTTTCTGTCAAAGTCAGTAAAACGTTGCCGCAACTTGAACCAGCGCACATGGACTTTGAAACCGAGCGCCTTGGTATGATTGTTGAGCCTATTCATGAGGTGGACACTTTATTGGCTGAACCAGATACGTCCCCGCAGCCGTAATAGCAGCAAAAAACCCCAGGATTGAGCTTTATCCGCAAAAAAGTGTCTGACTTTTTGCTAGTAGACGTTCTAGTCCTAGAGTGGAGTATGATGAGGCTCAAGCCACACGGAGGGATTTAGTATGAATACCGTAACTCCACGTATGACAAACTTGTTTTTACAGTTAGGTTTGGACTCAAGCCCTGAAGCCATTGAGCGTTTTATGTTTGATAATGAGCTGCCGGAAGATGTGCATATTTTAGATGCAAAGTTTTGGACAGAGTCGCAAGCGCAAATGCTTCGGGAAATGCTCTGCTCCGATGCTGAATGGGCATTGGTTGTGGATCAGCTGAGTCAAGCCTTACGCGACTGTGCTTGCCGCAAGGAAAAGTAGCGCAGTCAAACTAGATAAATGAGCGTACTTGTAGCGAAAGGCTGCAATGATACGCTCGCTTTAGCTCGTGTTATAAAAAACGGTGGCGTTAGCCAGCAGGTTAAATTTTATTTTGGATAGAGTCATGCAATGCATTTTACAGATTGATTTCCCTTTTGCCGGCCCTTTTGGTGAAGAAATGTCCCAAGCTATGCAGCCCTTAGCAGAAGATATAGCCAACGAGGCTGATTTGCTGTGGAAAATTTGGACTGAAAACCCAGACAACCAAGAGGCTGGAGGTATTTACCTGTTTGCCAATCAGGCGGCAGCCGAGCGTTATTTGGTCAAGCACAGTGAACGGCTCACCATGGCGGGTGTTAAGCATATTCGCAGCAAGTTTTTTGCCGTTAACGTGCCTTTAAGTCAAATCGATCGAGCACCTTTGGCATGAGCAAAGTAGACGCCCTGTTAGCTAAAGCGCAACAAGAGCGTGAGAGTGGCTATCGCGCAAAAGCGTTGCGTATGTACGAGCATATCTGCGGACGTTGCGCGCGTGAGTTTGGTGGCAGGCGTTTAAGTGAATTGACGGTGCACCATCGGGATCATAATCACGATAACAATCCAGCGGATGGCTCAAATTGGGAGTTGTTGTGTTTGTATTGCCATGACAATGAGCATCAACGGCAGGTGGATTTGCACTATCAAAAAGAAGAAGCTGCAGGGCAAAAAGGCCCGCAACAAACCTTTAAAGGCTTAGCTGGGCTGGCGGATTTGTTGGCTAAGAAATAAGTAGCCATCAAGTCTGGAGCGTAACTTTTGCGCGAAGCGGTCTATAAGGTCAGCTCAATCGTTGCTGGAAAATTCCAATCGCGCAAAAGTTGCGCTCCCACAAGAGTCCGTTACGCTTGTACGAGGATGCCATGCATCCGACCACGGATTACACCTGCAAACACAGTGCCGCTTGACACACCGCTGTCGCAGGCGTGGCCTGCTCCTACCAAAAACTGCTGTTTATGCTGGATTCGGGTGAGCTGGAACCACTCGCGCAATGACTGAAAAGAAGCACAGTACCGTGTGGGACCTGACTTGTCAGGGAACCAGTGTCCGCCTGTTGCACTAAGCCAAATATCCTATCTAGGCTTAAATGCAAAAAGCCCGACAAGTCGGGTCCCACAAGAGCGGGTGTCATCACTCGGCATTTAAGCTGCTTGTTAGTTCGCATCGCGCAAAAGTTGCGCTCCCACAAGAGTCCGTTACGCTTGTACGAGGATGCCATGCATCCGACCACGGATTACGCTTGCAAACGCAGCGCCGCTTGGTGCCGCTGTCGCAGGCATGGCTTGTTCCGACCAGCAAGAGTGTGTTAGCTAACGGTTTGCCCTAGGCTGTGGGGCAGGTTTTGGTTTTGCAAATGTTGCTCAGCGGCAGATTGACCGAAGGTGTCAATGGTGCGCCAAAGCCACTTAGGCAGCATATCTGGGTCGAGGCTATCAATCAGGTTTTTCACCGCTAAACCCAGCTCTGTATCGCCATCAATTTGCAAACGACGACGGAAAAACAGCGTGTCAGGGTCTTCTTGGCGACTTGCCAGTAACAGGAATTCACGCCAGTTACCGCTGATCGTCACCTCAACTGGCGCATGACGCGCGACCACCAGTTGATTGTTATGTGTATTCTTGCTGATACACCAGCTCAGGTTTAGATTGCTAACGCGAATGCGCATCCAGCGATCATCCAAGACATCAAACAAACCATCGGCCAGCGGCTCAGCAAACACCTTATTGAGACTGCGCTGCAGCGTTGCGCGCTGCATGATAAAAGGCACGCGACTGGTCAGCGGCAGAAGTTTGTCGCCAAGATTTAATAAGAGTGGGACGGGTTTTTTTAGCATAATCCAGCCTCCTCGGCAGTAACCATTCCGGGACGTCCGTGCCAATAACCATTACAGCCCTGTACAGCTAAAGGCGGTTGCTGGCCATTGCGCACCTGATTCCACGCTTTGACAACCTCCAGCATACCCTCTGCACGAGGACTAAGGCGAGCTACATCAGCACCTGCTGCAGCCAGAGAGGGGAAATCAGCCAGCAGATTGTTCACCTCGGCGGACATGGTTTGAATACCGTTGATGGTAAAAACCTCCTGGCCTTCTTGGCTGAGCAAGGGAATGCCTTCACTGTAGTTAATGCAGCACAGTTGGCAGTCGTCTTTAGGGCGATTTTCTGCTCGCGCTGTAAAACAACGGGCTGAATAGGCGAGGGGCAGATGGCCGTAGGCGAAAACTTCGACCTCAGGACGCGCCACACCTAGCTCGTCGAGTTGCTTTAAAGCAGCCTTAATCATCGCGCCTGACACTTCAACTGGCGGAGACCAGCGTTGCATGCCGCTGTCAATAAACTCTGCCAGAGTGTTACCGCTGTAGATATTAAGTGCAGGTCCGCCAACAAAGGGCAGTTTGCGCTCAGCTAAAAACTGTACAGCGGCCATATCATTGGCTTCTACAGTAAACTCACCGTTTTCACACAGGCGTTTAAGTGCGCCGATTTCTGAGTTGGCTTCAATCAGGGTTAAGCCGGACAAAAGAATTTGTGCCTTGGTTTGCTGCTGTGTTTCTTTGGCTAAACCAATCCAGGCATCTAGATTAAGTTCACGGCGTTTGGCGCAAACCGTTTCACCCATATAGATGTAATCTAACGGCTGTTCGGCCATTTCTTGATAAAAAGTTTCAACCTTGGCGCGTGGCCAAAAGAATAAAATTGGACCCAATGAGAGTTTCATACTTCTTCCTACTGCCAAGCACGGTGATAAGCACCCAAAGTGGTTTGGCTACCTTCGGACAGGCCCGCCAATGTTTGACGCCACAGGGGGTCTACGCTGAATTTTTCCGGGTTACGACGGTAGCTGTCTAGGGCTGCACGCCAAACTCGGGTGACTTGTTCGGTGTAGGCTGGGCTACGTTGACGGCCTTCAATTTTTACCGCACTGACGCCAATTTTGGTTAGTTCAGGGATGAGATCCATGGTGTCTAAGCTGGTTGGTTCTTCCAATGCGTGAAAGCGTTTGCCGTTGACGATAAAGCGGCCTTTGCACAGCGTTGGATAACCAGCAGACTCATCTTCTTCGTAGCGGTCAATTAAAACCTCATTGAGTCGAGAAGTCAGTTTGCCTTCGTCATTGCTCCAGCGCACAGCTTTGGCGGGTGAGCAAACACCGCACAGGTTGGGTGACTCACCGGTTAAATAAGAGGATAGGTGGCAACGGCCTTCGGCCATGATGCACAGGCTGCCAAAAGCGAACACTTCAATCGGCACGTCGGTGCTTTCTGCAACCTGTTTCACCTGAGTAAGTGACAGCACGCGCGGTAATACAGCACGCTTGATATTGTAGCGCTCTTTGTAAAAAGCTAAAGCTGGTGCGTTGGTGGCCGAGCCCTGCACAGACAGGTGCAGGTTAAGCTGTGGGTGTTTTTTGCTGGCATAAGCGAGCACGCCCGGGTCTGCTGCAATTAACGCATCCACACCTAAGGCGGCGGCATGATCAACGGCACGTTGCCAACGCTCCCAGCCTTCGGGCTGCGCGTAGGTGTTGACTGCAATATAGAGTTTTTTTTGATTTTGACGAATAAAATCCAAGCCGCTTTCCAGCTGCTTGTCAGTGAGGTTTAGGCCAGCAAAGTGACGCGCATTAGTGTCGTCTTTGAAACCTACATAAATAGCGTCTGCGCCTTGTCGAACGGCGGCTTTAAGTGCCGGTAAACTGCCAGCAGGGCATACCAGTTGCATGCGAACTCCTTAAAGCAAAAATACAGGTATCTAAAAAAGAATGGACACGTAATCTAAGCAGTTTGTCGCTTATTAGCCTTGATAGAAGTCAACTTGCGTAGAAAGTGCAGAAAACCACTGAGATAAATGAGCAGGTGTTAGGCTTGCAGCATCTGCATGGCAGCTTCCATTGAGGCATTTAGATCCTCATCCTCTTCCTCAAGTTTTTCGCGCACATCTATGCCAAGTTTGCTGAACGCAGACACTGTAGTCCAGTCGATTTCAGCCAGTGGATGCGTGGTGTCAGCATAGTTTTGTAAGGCGGCTACCTGGACTATGTCTACATAATCAACTTGTTCGGAATTGCGCTCAAAATTCAGATACTCACTGGGAACTTCGATGAGGGCGGCTGGGAAATCCCAAGCTTCAAGAATACGCTTACCCACCAAAGGATGTAGCCGGTCAATGACCTGCTGCAAGGTTTCGGCATCTTGCAGCAGCCGTGAATCACGTTCCTCGGCATAGGTCAGTATGGGCAAAATGCCAATTTGGTGCACCAAGCCTGCTAGAGTGGCTTGGTCGGGTTTTAAGCGGGTGAAGTGGCGACATAGCGCGTGGCTGATTCCAGCGATTTCAGTGCTGCGCGCCCAAACATCGCGTAACTGAGTATCCACTAGCTCGTTGGTAGCCTGGAACATTTGCTCCATCGCTAAACCTAAAGCTAGGTTGGAGGTGTAACTCAGTCCTAGACGGCTGATAGCCATGTTCAGGTCGGAAATTTCGTTGCTTGAACGCAGTAGCGGGCTATTGACGACTTTAATTACTCGAGCCGTTAGCGCTGCATCTGTAGCGATAATCTTGCCAAGACAGTTGATTTCTATTTCCGGGTCTTGCGCAGCCTCTCTAACGCGCAAAGCTACCTCGGGTAGAGTTGGCAAAACAAGCTCATCATTCTTAATTGCTTGTATTATATCGCTGTAAACCTGTTCAATTAAAAAGGCCATTTAGACTTCACCTAGTTTTAACCTAAAAATAATCCGACAATGCTATCAAAAATATTTAACTATTAACGCGTTATTTCTTTGTCGCTATCTAGTACGTAGGGCAGTGTAAGTGGGGTGAGTAACTCGCCATCCATTTGTGCTAAACGAATCTCGGACTCTTGTACGGCCTCTTCTAATGCGACAGCCAATAGCTCAACTCCAGTCTCTGAATAGGCCGCGCTAATGACTTCACCTAATGCGCTATTGCGCAGCGGAGAAAAAAGCGCTGTACCTACTTCTGGTAGCTGCTTGCTGTCAAGTGAGAAACGGTACATGTGGCGTTTTAGTTTGCCTAAGTACTGCATGCGTGCAACGATTTCTTGACCGGTATAGCAGCCTTTTTTAAAGCTAACGGCATCCAGCGCAGGCAAGTTTAGCATCTGTGGAATAAATTCTTCGAAGTTACTTTCAGTAACATGACCTATGCCACAACGTATCAATTCAAGCTGCCATGCATTGAGGCTCAGTTCTTCGAGCAAACCATTCAGTCGTTTTAGGTAGCAAGCTGCATCTTGGCTTTTTAGCCATAGCTCACACAGGTTTTCGCTGACCCGCACCGCAATGAGTTCATTGTGCTGTGCTACTGAGTTTGCTTCTTTAGCTAAGCTAACGCCGAGTTCAATAAGTGCAGCCTGCGCGTTGATTAAACCAAAACGAACCCAGAGTTCGGACTCATCAATTAATGTGGACTTAGAAAACATTGCGAATTTTTTTAATTCATTTAGCTGGCGCTCGACTAATGGGCGATGCATAGCTAGCAGATAACCGTCTGCCTCTGGCAGAATACGGAAAGTGGATTGTATACGGCCTTTAGGCGTGCAGCGTGCCCCTAAACTGCTGCGCTCGTTACTAACGTAATTTAAGTTGCAAGTAAGCTGGCCTTGTAGGAAGGTTTTTGCATCCTTGCCTCGTACAGCCAAGAGTCCTTCCTGGGTTATCTGGGTAAAGCCTGTTGTTTGACTCATGGGTGCCTCGGTTATCTGACTGAGCAATTTGTATATCATAGTATTTTACTGGGCAATTGTCAGTGAGTGCGTTACTGATTTGTCTGGCTTATACTTGGCGAATATTTTTTGGGAGTTGTGTTATGACTGTAATGACGTCAGAAGCTGAGTTAAATCGTTTGTTTTGGCATAGCCGCCGCGGCATGTTGGAATTGGATAGACTGCTGGTGCCTTTTTTAAAAGAAGCCTTTCCTGCTTTGCAGGACGCAGATAAAGAGCGTTACGTAAAATTACTAGCCTGTGAAGACCAAGATATATTTGGCTGGTTTATGAATCGTAATCAGCCCGACGATGAAGATTTACAGCGCATTGTAAGCTTGGTTTTAAAGCACAATGACGAGCGACCCATCGAGCTGTAGCCGTCTCTAGAGGCGAGCGGCTGGCGGTACTCACTGCAAGCAGCTCGCGCTTCATCAGCCTCTGCAGTCTTAAAAAGGATTTTAAGTAATGAGCGCTTATTTTTGGCAGCCCAGCCCGTGGTTGCATCGGTGTGTGTTTTTGCTAGTGCTGCTAGCGGCTTTCGCGCTGCTAAATAGCACTGTGCCGCAACGCTATAAAGTTATCTTGCTGATTATTTACACGCTCTATGCTGTGCTGACGTGGTGGCGTTTGTTGTGTGCCAAACAAGCGTGCTACGGATATGGTTTACGTTATAAGGCTAAAACTTGGCAGCTATGGACCAGTGAGACTGGCTGGCAAGGAATCAAGCTGTCTGCGCAAACTGTAGTGCTACCTTGGCTGTTGGTTATTTACTACCATAGACCTCATCAGCGCTTTGCCCGAACATTAGTGATACCTTGGCATGTACTGGATGCTGAGAATCATCGCAAGCTGCGCGTACAACTGCGGTTTTTAACGTGATTATTAACAGTCAGGTTGCAGGATGGTTTCTTTAGCAACGGCAGAACAGTTTGGGTAGTCTAGATTGAAGTGCAGGCCGCGGCTTTCTTTGCGTTGCATGGCCGATTGAATAATAAGATCAGCAACCAGCACTAGATTTCTAAGTTCGAGCAAGTCACGGCTCACACGATAGTTGCTATAAAACTCATCAATCTCATCTAGCAATAGTTTGACCCTGTGTTGCGCGCGGATAAGTCTTTTATTGGTGCGCACAATGCCTACGTAATCCCACATAAAGTGGCGCAATTCATCCCAGTTATGCGAGATCACAATGTCTTCGTCGGAGTCGGTGACCAAGCTGGCGTCCCAGTGTGGTAAAAAATTTGGCGGTTTGACTTTGTCTAGTTGTTGGTTGATATGCTCAGCAGCGGAGCGGGCATAGACAAAGCACTCTAGTAGGGAGTTACTGGCCATGCGGTTAGCGCCATGCAAGCCGGTAAAGCTGGTTTCGCCAATAGCGTAAAGACCGTCCACATCCGTGCAGCCATGCTGATTAATCACCACGCCGCCACAGGTATAGTGCGCAGCAGGCACAACAGGGATGGGCTGACTGGTGATATCAATACCAAAGGAAAGGCAGCGTTCATAAACGGTAGGAAAGTGTTCTTTGATAAAATCAGCTGGTTTATGACTGATATCTAAATACACGTGGTCAAGACCTAAACGCTTCATTTCATGGTCAATAGCGCGCGCTACGATATCGCGTGGTGCTAACTCTAAACGATCGTCAAAGCGCTCCATAAAGCGCTCACCGTTAGGCAGCTTAAGAATGGCACCTTCGCCACGCAGCGCTTCGGTGATTAAAAAACTTTTCGCGTTAGGATGGTAGAGACAAGTAGGATGGAATTGATTAAATTCAAGATTGCCGACCCGACAGCCCGCACGCCAGGCCATGGCAATGCCGTCACCGCTGGCGCCGTCTGGGTTGCTGGAATACAAGTAAACACGCGCCGCACCCCCAGTAGCCAAAATCACAAAGCGCGCAGCATGGGTGTCTACTTGATTAGTTTGCGCATTAAGTACATAAGCGCCTAAACAGCGATTGCCTTGACGGTTCAGCTTTTTATCGGTGATCAAGTCAACAGCGGTTTGGTGTTCTAACAGCTGGATATTCTCTCTTTGCTTGGCTTGGCTGCTTAAAACATTAAAAACAGCGGCACCGGTAGCGTCAGCAACATGGATAATTCGCCGATGGCTATGACCGCCTTCGCGGGTAAGGTGGTAGGCAAACTGTTGTTGACCGGTTTCATCTTTTGGGTTGCGGGTAAAGGGCACGCCTTGCTCAATCAGCCAATTAATTGCTGTTTGGCTGTTTTCCACGGTAAAGCGCACAGCTTCCTCGTGGCACAAGCCAGCCCCGGCAATGAGGGTGTCTTTAACATGGGATTCGATGCTGTCACTAATATCCAACACCGCGGCAACACCACCCTGCGCCCACGGCGTGGAGCCATCGGCCAGCTTGCCTTTACTGAGAACGGCAATTTTTAGATGCTTAGGTAGTGTGAGTGCTGCAGTAAGGCCAGCTGCACCACTGCCAATAATCAGCACATCGTGTTGGTATGTTTCACTCATAAAATTTAGATGCCCATGCATTTTCTTCGCTGAGCTAGTATAGCGCTGTAGACTGCAGGAAAAACTTGTTTTTAAGCTTGAAAAATGAAAATTACAGCTTATTAGAGGTAAAGCTTTGAACTTTTTTAGTAAAGCAGTGCTCAATAGAATACGTTATTAAAATGCCACTAATAAAAATAGGGTTTTTAATTAGTAGAATCTTGCAGCAAGCGCTTGCGCAAGATTTGATGGTGTAAGTAGGCGTTTAATTGGGGGCAGTATGGCGCCATACAGTGTTAAGAGTATAAAAAATAAAAATTCTCAGCCGAGGTCTATCTATGACCACGGATGATGACCGGCAGCTTGTTGCACGAGTACAGAAGGGTGATAAGCGTGCTTTTGATTTGCTGGTATTGAAGTATCAGAGCCGAATTTTAGCTTTAGTTGTACGCTTTGTGCAGGACAGTCATGAGGCGCAGGATGTAACCCAAGAAGCCTTTATTAAAGCCTATCGGGCGTTGGGTAATTTTCGTGGTGAGAGTGCTTTTTATACGTGGCTTTACCGCATAGCTATCAACACAGCGAAAAATTACTTGGTTTCCCGTAATCGTAGGCCGCCAGCCAACGGCATAGATGCACAGGATGCAGAATTTTTTGAGGGCGATCATGCGCTTAAAAATATTGACTCGCCTGAGCGTTTGCTGCTGCGTGATGAAATTGATAAAACCGTGCAGGACAGTATCGGTAAGTTGCCAGAAGATTTGCGTGTAGCCCTTACGTTGCGTGAGTACGAAGGGTTGAGTTATGAAGATATAGCCACTGTGATGCAGTGTCCGGTTGGAACAGTGCGTTCACGTATTTTTCGCGCTCGTGAAGCAGTAGATAAAGCTTTGCAGCCGTTATTAGAAGAAGTTTAGCCAAACCGTTAGGTATGAGGAAAGCTATATGAGTCAAACTAGTTTAGAGCAATCACTTTCAGCGCTAATGGATGGCGAAGCCGATGACCTAGAACTGCAAAGGATTTTACGCGAATCAGATAATCCTGAATTACGTGCGCAGTGGCAACGCCTGCATGCGGCGCGCTGGAGCATGCGCCAAGAGGCTGTAATTCCCCATATTGATCTATCAGGGCGTATTAGCGAAGCGCTGCAAGATGTAGAGATGACTTCAAGCGAGAAACCAACCCAGCCGAGCCTATGGTCGCGCGTCGGCAAAGTAGCCGTGGCAGCCAGTGTGACCTTTGCAGTATTGGGTGGCGCTCGTTTTTACAACAACGTCAATATCACTGAAGGGCAAGCTGTTATGGCAAGCACGCAGCAGGTTGCCCCCGCGCTGGCGCACTCTGCAATTAATCCTGTGGTATTAGCCAGCTATGGTGGTCCAGCGCAAGACACGGCAACGAGCCAGGTCAGTGATGATAGCTCGTCGTGGTATAGAGAGCGTTTGCCAGCTTATTTCAGACAGCATAATCAACAAACCACGGTATCTGGCATGGAGACTAGTCTGCCTTATGCGCGTGCCGCCAGTATCGAGGGACGGTAACTCTATGCGTTATAGTTTTGCCTGGCTGATGGCGGGCTGGCTGTTTTCAGCGAGTTCTGCCATAGCCAAAGATGCGCAAGAGGTGCTTGACCAGCTGCGCGATGCACAGCAGGAAAATTACCAGGGCAGTTTTATTTATGAACGTAAGGATGTTTTCTCTACTCATCAAATGTGGCGCTACGTTGATGAAAGCGGACGTAAGCAGGAGCGGTTTTTACAATTAAATGGCCCGCGCTTTGAAGTTTTTAAAGTGGATGGGCAGGTGACTTGTGTAGTTCATCCCAATGAGGATGAGCTGTTCTTGAATCAAGATTGGCCGGGCCAAAACCTAAATTGGCAAGATCTATCACAGTGGTATTCGTTGCAGTGGATAGGTCGCACACGAGTGGCCGATCGCAACACCATTGCTGTTTTGTTTGCTCCGCTTGATGCGCATAGGTATCCCTTGGAAGTGCACATGGATGAGCAAACAGGAGTGCCGTTAAAGTCACTGTTACTAAACGAGCATGGGCAGCTACTGGAGCGTTTTCAGTTTGTAAATTACTCAACTGAGCACGTTGGTGCGCAGGATTTGCTTGTAGAGCACCGCTCATGCATTGAGCCTAAACAACTAAGTGTTGGTGAACCTGAGCGGTTAACTTGGCAATGGCAACTAGGTTGGTTGCCCGAGGGTTTTCAGGCTATCCATCAAGCCAGTAAAAACTGGGAAATTAACCGCAAGCAGATAAGTAACCAGAGCTACTCTGATGGGTTGGCGCAGTTTAGTGTGTTTGTCGAGTTTCTGACTGAGCAAGATGTTGCCGCAACTCGTTTGCAGTTGGGGCCAACAGCAGTGGTTACGCGACGACTGGATACTGAGTTGGGTGCGTACATGATTACTGTTCTAGGTGAGGTACCTGCTGGAACTGCTGAGCGTTTGGCGTTGTCCATTGCCATACAGGAGCAGGAGTAGCGACGATGCTAGAGGAGCGCGGGCAAGTGATAGCTATCGAGCAGGGCGCTGTGCGTGTTCGGGTAAATCGGCAGTCAAGCTGTGGCAGTTGTCAGGCAAAAGCCGCTTGCGGGCAAGGCCTAATGCAAACGATACAGTCTGAGCGTTGTCATGAGGTAAGAGCGTTAACCGACTTGAGCTTACAAGAAGGTGATTTTGTAGTGTTAGGCGTTAGCGAAGATTTGTTACTGCGCAGCGCTTTTATGGTGTATCTCTTACCTTTATTGGCGTTAATAGCGGGGGCTGTGCTCGGTCAACAGCTAGGCTTGACGGAAGGTTGGAGTATTTTGCTGGCAGGCTTGGCATTTGCTGCAAGTGGTGTTTATTTGTATCGTTTTAATAAGCGTAATACAGATAATACAAGCCTTATGCCTGTGGTTTTGCGTGCGGAGTTGGCGGTGCAGCAAAATTAGGGCTTAGGGTTAAAGTAGTTAAATTTTTATCTAAAACAATTAATTAATAAGTGGTTGGAGAAAGAGATGATGCGTAAAGCAAAATCAGTGTTAATCAGCTTCTGTGCAAGTATTGTTTTTTTATGCAGTTCAGCGGTGTATGCCCAATTACCCGACTTTACTGAGCTAGTTGAACGGGCGTCACCAGCTGTAGTTAATATCAGTACAAGGCAGAAAATACAGCAAGAGCAGTCGTATGGTGGGCGTGATGCTTTTATGTTTCCTGAATTAGAAGGCTTGCCACCCATTTTTCGTGATTTTTTTGAGCACTCCTTTCCTGCGCCACGCTCGCCTGGCAAAGCGCCAAGACGACAGCAGGAAGCACAGTCTTTAGGTTCTGGTTTTATTATTTCTGCAGATGGTTATATTTTAACCAATAATCATGTGATTGAAGGGGCGGATGAAATTATCGTGCGCCTGTCCGATCGCAGTGAATTAGTGGCGAAGTTGGTAGGCGCTGATCCGCGTACTGACGTAGCGCTGCTGAAGGTTGAGGGTAAAGGTTTGCCGACCCTGAAAATGGGGCAATCCAAACAACTTAAAGTAGGTGAGTGGGTATTGGCTATAGGCTCGCCCTTTGGTTTTGATCACTCAGTAACCGCAGGTATTGTTTCGGCCAAAGGACGCAATCTACCTAGCGAAAGTTATGTACCTTTTATCCAAACTGATGTAGCGATTAATCCAGGTAATTCCGGTGGTCCGCTGTTTAATATGCAGGGCGAGGTGGTGGGGATTAACTCACAAATCTTTACTCGTTCTGGCGGATTTATGGGGTTGTCTTTTGCTATCCCAATGGAAGTGGCCATGGATGTGGCAGAGCAGTTAAAGAAAAGCGGCCGTGTTGAGCGTGGCTGGTTAGGTGTGATTATTCAGGAAGTGAATAAGGATTTGGCTGAGTCGTTTGGCTTGGAAAAACCTGTGGGCGCGTTAGTAGTGCAGGTGCTAGACAATAGCCCAGCCGCTAAAGGTGGCTTGCAGGTGGGTGATGTGATTTTGTCGATGAATGGACAGCCGGTAGTGATGTCGGCTGATCTGCCGCATCTTATCGGCGCGCTTAAGCCTAATGCTACGGCACGGCTTGAGGTAATGCGCGAAGGTGCGAACAAAACTGTACAGGTAAAAGTGGGAGCGACACCTAGCGAGGGGGATGAGCAGCCTATGCTAGGACAGTCATCTGGCAAAAGCAGCAGCAATAGACTAGGTATTACCGTGGCTGACTTAACCGATGAGCAGAAAAAAATAATCGACCTGCAAAACGGTGTTGTTATTCAAGAAGTGCAAGATGGACCTGCAGCAATGATAGGTTTGCGTCCGGGCGATGTGATAACGCACTTGGATAATCAGGTAATTGATTCAGCCAGAGTCTTTATCAAGGTGGTGGATAAATTACCTAAAGAGCGTTCTTTATCGATGCGCGTCTTACGCCAAGGGCGAGCAAGTTTCATTACCTTTAAACTGAACCGCTAAGAAATTTACGCGCAGTAACCCCAAAGCAAAGCAAAATGGGTAACGCATCTGTAATGCAACAAGCCGCTACTGGCTTGCGTGCCGAAATGAGTTACCCATACTTCCAAAACAGCGCAGCCTATAATTGATTCTGTGCTGGCATATTTTCTTTAAAGATGACGGATAGGCACTAGATCAGGTAAACTTACGGGCTATTTTGCCGGCACTCAGTTGGCGAGTTCAATTTTAGAGTGAAGTTCTGTGAGCGACCTGAGTCATATTCGTAATTTTTCTATTATTGCCCATATCGACCATGGTAAATCTACCTTGGCGGATCGATTCATCCAGCTTTGCGGCGGCCTAGCCGAACGTGAAATGGAGTCTCGTGTGTTGGACTCTATGGATCTAGAGCGCGAGCGCGGCATCACCATTAAGGCCCATAGTGTGACTTTGAACTATACAGCGCGCGATGGCAAAACCTACCAGTTGAACTTTATTGATACCCCAGGTCACGTGGACTTTACCTATGAGGTTAGCCGCTCGTTGGCTGCTTGTGAGGGTGCTTTGCTGGTGGTGGATGCGGGACAAGGCGTAGAAGCCCAGTCCGTAGCTAACTGTTACACAGCGATTGAGCAAGGGTTGGAAGTGATGCCCGTGCTCAATAAAATCGACTTGCCACAGGCAGAGCCCGAGCGAGTTCAGGAAGAAATTGAAAACGTCATTGGTATTGATGCCACGGACGCCGTGCAATGCAGCGCGAAAACAGGTCTGGGCGTAGAAGAGGTTATCGAGCGCTTAATCGTACAAATTCCCCCGCCAGTGGGAGAGATTGAAGCGCCATTGCAAGCGCTGATTATTGACTCTTGGTTTGATAACTACCTTGGCGTAGTTTCGTTGGTGCGGGTTAAGCACGGCGCAGTTAAGAAAGGCGATAAAATTCTGGTTAAGTCTACCGGCAAGGTGCACCAGGTCGACAGTGTCGGCGTGTTTAATCCAAAGCATACGCAAACCGCAGCGTTGAAAGCTGGTGAAGTGGGCTTTGTGATTGCTGGTATCAAAGAGATTCAGGGTGCGCCTGTTGGTGACACGCTGACGTTATCGAATACTCCTGAAGTTGAAATGCTGCCAGGCTTTAAGCGTATTAAACCGCAGGTGTATGCTGGATTATTCCCAGTCAGCTCTGATGATTTTGAAGATTTTCGTGATGCCCTAGAAAAACTCACGCTCAATGATGCGGCGCTGCAGTATGAGCCCGAATCATCCGATGCGCTGGGTTTTGGTTTCCGCATTGGCTTCCTCGGCATGCTGCATATGGAGATTATCCAAGAACGTTTGGAGCGTGAATACGACTTGGATTTGATCACCACGGCGCCTACGGTTGTCTTTGAAATTGTGCAAAAAAACGGCGACATAACCTATGTTGATAACCCGTCGCGCATGCCGGATCCTTCGCTTATCCAAGAAATGCGTGAACCTATCGTGCGTGCGACTATTTTGGTGCCGCAGGAACACCTAGGTAGCGTGATTACCCTGTGTGTAGAAAAACGCGGTGTGCAGATTGATATGAAGTTTCTGGGGACACAGGTTCAGGTTATTTACGAGTTACCCATGAACGAAGTGGTACTGGATTTCTTTGATCGCTTGAAGTCGGTTAGTCGAGGCTATGCGTCATTGGAATATAGCTTTGACCGCTTTCAGGCTGCTAACCTATCGCGTCTTGATATATTGATTAATAACGAAAAAGTAGATGCGTTAGCCTTAATCGTACACCGTGATCAAGCCGCCAGTAAGGGGCGCTTGTTGACCGAGAAAATGAAAGAGCTGATCCCGCGGCAGATGTACGATGTGGCGATTCAAGCGGCAATTGGCGGTCAAATCATTGCCCGAACCACCGTTAAGGCGCTGCGTAAAAACGTATTAGCCAAGTGTTATGGTGGCGATATTAGTCGTAAGAAAAAATTACTAGAAAAACAAAAGGCTGGTAAGAAACGCATGAAACAGGTGGGTAACGTAGAAATCCCGCAGGAGGCGTTTTTAGCTGTGTTGAGAGTGGATGACTAATTATATGAGCTTAAATTTTCCGCTTATTTTAGTTATTGCCGTTTTCGTTGCTGGAATAGTGGCGTTAATTGATATTGTCTGGTTGGCGCCTAAACGTCGTCAGGCTGTAGCTGCTTATAAACAGCAGGTAGCTACGGCAAACCATGAAGTTATTGAGCAGTTATCTAAAGCACCATTACTGGCCGAGTATGGGCGTTCTTTATTTCCTGTGCTGGCAATAGTGTTGGTATTGCGCTCATTTTTGTTTGAACCTTTTCAAATTCCCTCAGGCTCGATGATTCCAACGCTGGTAGAGGGCGATTTTATTTTAGTGAATAAATTTGCCTACGGAATTCGTCTGCCAGCGGTCGATATTAAAGTAATGAATATTGGCACACCGCAGCGCGGTGATGTGATGGTGTTTAAATATCCAGAAGATCCGCGAATTAACTACATTAAGCGCGTGATTGGTTTGCCCGGGGATACGATCAGGTACACCAGCGATAGAAGAGTTTTCGTTAATGGTCAGCCAGTAGTGCAAACATTAGTGGGTGAAGAACCCGGCAGCCTTGGAGGCGCGCATATTTTTTCTGAGCGGCTGGGCGAGAACGAATATCAAATTCGCAAAATGCGTCGTACTCGTATAGAGCCTACGCGTGAATGGAAGGTGCCAGAAGGGCACTACTTTACCATGGGTGATAATCGAGATAACTCCAGAGATAGTCGCTACTGGGATGCTTCGCATATCGCGCCTGAACTACAGGGCATGGTCCCAGATGAGTACATAGTGGGTAAAGCATCAGTGATTTGGGTAACTTGGTCTGCACCAAAATTGAGTAAGCTGCCACACTTTGAGCGTGTTGGTTTAATCAAGTAAAAGGTAAACTAGCACAGGCCGAATGTCTGACAGCATAGACACTTGTCGTCAGGGTTCAACTTTTGCTAGCTTTGTATACATGGAGATTAATATGAATTTTTCGCGTTCGCAGCAGGGTATGTCACTTCTGGGCGGCTTGGTAATTATTATTTTAGTTGGTTTTATTGCCACTATCGCGTTCAAAATTATTCCGCATTATATTGATAACAAAGCACTGACTAAGATTATCACTGCAGTAGAGAATGATGCAGCTACTGCCAGTAGAGTGAATAGCCCAGCTGATTTTTATACGCATATCAGTAAAGGCATGCAGATTAATGCTATTAACGACATCAGACCGCAGGATGCAATGAAAATCAGTTTGGAAAATAATGAGTTTTTGGTGCAAGTTAAGTACGAAAAGCGTGAACCCGTAATAAAGAATATTGATTTGGTGGTTAAGTTTGAAAAAGAATATCGTGTGCGTGCCCGGTGAGTAATGCAATAACACGCTTACAGGCTAGGTTAGGATATACGTTCAAGGACAGTAGCCTACTCACATTAGCGTTAACCCATCGCAGTTTTTCAGGGCGCAATAATGAGCGTCTTGAGTTTTTAGGTGATGCGATACTTAATTTTATTGCTGGTGAGGCATTGTTTCAGCATTTCCCGCAAGCCAAGGAAGGGCAGCTGTCGCGCTTACGCGCACGTTTAGTCAAGGGCGAGACTCTGGCTGTATTGGCGCGCGGATTTGATTTGGGTGAATATTTACGGTTGGGCTCAGGCGAGTTGAAAAGCGGAGGCTTTCGTCGTGAATCTATCCTTGCTGATGCCACCGAGGCCATTATAGGCGCTATTTACCTTGATGCTGGACTGGAAGCTGCGCGTGAGCGTGTTTTGGCTTGGCTTGAGCAAGAGTTTGCGACGTTAACCCTAGTAGATACCAATAAAGATTCCAAAACTCGATTACAAGAATTTTTACAATCCCGTGGCTGTGACTTACCTAACTATGAAGTAGTAGATATTCAGGGTGAGCCGCACTGTCGAGTGTTCTTCGTTGATTGCGAAGTTAAGCTGCTGGAACAAAAAACCAAAGGCAGTGGTGCGAGCCGTCGCATTGCTGAACAAGTTGCTGCTGCCGCTGCGCTGGCAGCCTTAGGAATTGAAAATGGCCATGACTGAAACTGAACAGCAAACAAGCCGCTGCGGCTATGTGGCCGTTGTTGGACGTCCCAACGTGGGCAAGTCCACCTTAATTAACCATATTCTCGGGCAAAAGCTGGCCATTACTTCACGTAAGCCGCAAACCACCCGTCACAATATGCTGGGCATCAAAACAGAGGGCGCCGTCCAAGCGCTCTATATTGATACCCCGGGTATGCATATTGGTGCAGAAACAGCGCTTAACCGCTACATGAACCGCACCGCCGGGCAAGCGTTAAGAGATGTTGATGTGTGTGTGTTTGTTGTCGATCGGATGCGCTGGACCGAAGAAGATGAGTTGGTGTATGAGCGCATTAAAACACTGACTTGCCCCATCATTATTGCGGTTAATAAAACCGATCGTTTAGAAGATAAAAAGCAGATGTTAGCGCATCTACAATGGCTAAACGATAAAATGCCACACGCCGAAATCGTACCTATTTCTGCGTTGCATAGCCAAAACATCGATACCCTCGAGCGTTTAATTGGCCAATTACTGCCAGAAAATGAACACTTTTTTCCCGAAGATCAAATCACCGACCGCTCGAGTCGTTTTCTTGCTGCAGAGCTGGTGCGGGAAAAGATTATGCGTCAGCTGGGTGCTGAGCTGCCTTATCAGATCACGGTTGAGGTGGAAGACTTTAAACAACAAGGCCGTATCTTGCATATCCATGCGCTGATTTTGGTTGAGCGCGATGGACAGAAGAAAATCATTATTGGTGAGAAAGGTGAGCGCATCAAGCTGATTGGACAGGAAGCGCGCAAAGATATGGAAGTGTTATTTGATACCAAAGTAATGCTCAACCTCTGGGTTAAAGTGAAAAAGGGCTGGTCTGACGATGAGCGAGCATTGCGTTCATTAGGCTATCAAGACAGCTAGTCGGCATCTTCAGGCTATGCAAAGTCCTGCGTATATTCTGCATACTCGGCCTTATAAAGAAACCAGTGCGCTGGTTGATCTGTTTACGCCAGAAGGGCGCGTGCGTGCAGTTTTAAGAAGCGCACGCAGTAAGAAAGGCAGTTTAGCCAGACCCTTTGTTTTATTAGATGTCGAGCTTAAAGGCCGTTCTGAACTTAAAACGCTGGCACAGCTGGAGTCCGGTGGGCAGTTTTATTTATTGCAGGGTGAGCGCCTATTTTGCGCACTCTATTTAAATGAGCTGTTGATGCGCATGTTGCCTTTGGCCGATGCGCAGCCCGTTGTTTTTCAGCATTATGAAATAACCTTGCAGGCATTGGCTCAAGAGCACGCGCTAGAGCCGTTGCTGCGCACCTTTGAATGGCGTTTGCTGGAACAGCTGGGTTATGGGTTTTCCTTAACGCACGACATTCAAGAGATGCCTATTGATATGCGATACTGGTACGCTTTACAGCCCGATGCTGGCTTTGAGCGCTTGAGTCGCGTTTTGCCTGGGGCTTTTTTGGGTGCTGATTTACACAGCCTAGCGGCGACACAATGGCAGCAGCCAGAGGTGCTACAAGCGGCAAAGCGTTTGATGCGCCAAGCACTGGCACCGCATTTGGGTCAACGCCCGTTAATGAGCCGCGAACTTTTTCTTACGCAAAAGGAGCTTTCTTCATGAATTTAAAACAACGTATTTTGCTCGGTGTAAATATCGACCATATTGCCACGGTGCGCCAAGCTCGCGGTGGCCAAGCTCCTGACCCAGTTACAGCAGCTTTGTTGGTTGAGCAGGCTGGCGCAGACGGCATTACCATTCATTTGCGCGAAGACCGTCGTCATATTCAGGATCGTGATGTCTATCTGTTGCGCGAAGTGATGAACACACCGATGAATTTCGAGATGGGTGTCACCGAAGAGATGCTGAAAATTGCCGAAAAAGTTCGCCCTGAGCATGTCTGTCTTGTGCCGGAAACGCGCGAAGAGTTAACCACTGAAGGCGGTTTGGATGTGTTAGGTCAGGAGGCGCGCATCAGCGAAGCGGTTGAGCGCTTACAACAAGCCGGTTGTGAAGTATCCATTTTTCTTGATGCAGATAACGCGCAAATTCAGGCGGCTAAACGCGTTGGAGCGACCACCATTGAGTTGCATACCGGCCATTACGCAAAGGCTAATGATGCTAAGCAGCTGGCAGTAGAGCTAGAGAAAATACAGAAAGCTACATCCTTTGCTCTGAAGCAGGGATTAACTGTAAACGCAGGTCATGGACTGAATTACCAGAATGTCGAAGCCATTGCTGCGATTCCCGGTATCAACGAATTGAATATCGGTCATGCCATAGTAGCGCATGCGTTATTTGTCGGTATTGGCCAAGCGGTCACAGAAATGAAAGCCTTGATGCTCGCTGCATCACGTCGTTAAGTTTGGCGCGCAGCTTAAGCCAAGCATCACTAATACCTTTCCGATAAACGGCATATCCGGCAACACCTAGTGTTGCCGGCATTCACAGGCCGGCCATAATTTGAATCAAGAAATCTTTTTGTATCTTGCTTGATAAACACAATATATGGCGTAGCATCACCACTAATTTACTATAGGTTGTGTTTCTGCGGTTTGCTTACGAAGCCTCTGGAAGTGTTTTCCAGGGGCTTTTTGCCGCAGATTAGATTGTTTAGGAGATCATAATGAATCAAGCAAGTGCAGCAGTTACCCACGCTTCATCTCAGACGGATATTAGTTTGCAGCCCGCTTCGCAAGATATTTGGGATGCGAAATACCGCCTGAAAACCAAGGATGGCTGCGGCATTGATGCCAATATTGACGAAACCTACCAAAGGGTGGCGCGAGCGTTGGCAGAGATTGAATTGCCCGAGCAGCGTGAGCATTGGTACGAGCAGTTTTTATGGGCGCTTTATCGTGGTGCGATTCCAGCTGGACGCATTATTTCCAATGCCGGAGCAACAGCCTACAAGCCAGCCACTTCCACCATTAACTGTACGGTTTCTGGAGTGGTGGGTGACTCTATGAACGATATTTTAAGCAAATTGCATGAAGCAGGCTTAACGCTAAAAGCCGGTTGTGGTATCGGTTATGAGTTTTCCACGCTCAGACCCAAGGGTGCTTATGTTTCAGGCGCTGGTGCTTACACATCTGGGCCGCTGTCGTTTATGGATATCTACGACAAGATGTGCTTCACCGTGTCTTCTGCCGGTGGCCGCCGCGGCGCGCAAATGGCAACTTTTGATGTTGGTCATCCTGATGTGCTGGATTTTATCCGCGCCAAGCGTGAAGACGGTCGTTTGCGCCAATTTAACCTGTCGCTACTGATTACTCGTGAGTTTATGCAGGCCGTACAAGAGGATAGTGATTGGGCGCTGGCCTTTCCACTGAGTCCAGCAGAATTGGAAACCGATAAGCTGGATGTAAATGACACCAGCCAAGTGATTTGGCGCTATTGGCCCACCACTGAAAAATACATTACCCGTGAAGATGGCATGGTGGCGTGTCGAGTGTATCGCACCCTGAAAGCACGGCGGATTTGGGACTCCATTATGGCGTCCACTTATGATTTTGCCGAGCCCGGTTTTATCCTGATTGACCGGGTGAATGAGTTTAATAACAACTGGTTCTGTGAAGAAATTCGCGCCACAAATCCCTGTGTTACTGCAGATACTTGGGTGCAAACCGCTGAAGGGCCGCGGCAGGTGCAAGACTTGTTAGGTCAGCCATTTATAGCGCGTGTGGACGGAGTTGATTACGCCAGTGGTGGCGAAGGGTTTTTTCGTACTGCTAGAAAAGACGTGCTCCGCCTACAAACCAAAGAAGGACATGCACTGCGCTTAACCATCGATCATCGCGTCCGCAAGGTGACCGAGCAAACCCGCTGGCGCACTGAAACGCAATGGTGTGAAGCAGGGCAGCTTAAGGCAGGCGATAAGGTACTGCTGAATAACCATCGTAACGCTGCGTACTGGCCCGGCGCCCTTAATTTTGAAGAAGGTTTTTTATTGGGGCTGCTGATCGGTGATGGCACGCTTAAGCAAGAAGCAGCAGTGCTTTCGGTATGGCCGCAGCAAGCGGTCGCTAATGGGGATGAAAATTTTGCGTGTAATTTAATGGCTGAAGCGTTGCGTTGCGCCGAAACACTGACACATCGTGCAGACTTTAGTGGTTGGGTACAGGTGCAGGGGCGTGGTGAATACCGTTTAAAATCTGCCGCACTGCGTGATTTGGCAACAGAGTTAGGCATGCAGCCGGGCAATAAAGCGATTACAGCAGCGTTAGAGAAAACCTCCAGTGAGTTTTACCGTGGTTTTTTACGCGGCTTGTTTGATGCGGACGGCTCAGTGCAAGGCAGTCAAAGCAAAGGCGTTAGCGTACGCCTAGCCCAATCAGACTTGCCAAGGCTAGAGGCTGTCCAGCGTATGCTGTTGCGTCTGGGAGTGGCTTCAACTATTTATCCAGAACGCCGTGCTGCAGGCTTTACACTTTTGCCAGACGGCAAAGGAGGGCAGCGTCATTACTCCGTTCAAGCGCAGCATGAACTGGTAATCAGCAGTGACAATCTGGCTGAGTTTGCCCAGCACATTGGCTTTGCCGACTGCGCTAAGGCGGAGCGGTTGCAAGCCGTATTGAGTGGTTACCGTCGTCAACTTAACCGTGAACACTTTACTGCCACAGTAGTGTCAGTTATGGCTGATGGTCATGAAGATGTGTATGACGTACAGATCCCAGGTATTAATACCTTTGACGGTAATGGCTTGCACGCACATAACTGCGGCGAACAACCCTTGCCTCCTTACGGTGCTTGCTTGCTGGGCTCGATTAATCTGACCCGTTTTGTGCGTCAGCCTTTTACCGAGCAAGCCAGTTTTGACTGGGATGAATACCGTAAGGTGGTGAATATCTTTACCCGCATGCTCGATAATGTGGTGGAGATTAATGGCTTGCCGTTGCCTGAACAGCGTGCAGAAATTATGCGTAAACGCCGTCATGGCATGGGTTTTCTTGGTTTGGGTTCAACCCTCTGTATGTTGCGTATGAAATATGGCGATCCGCAGTCACTGCTGTTTACTGAGCGAGTGGCCAAAGAAATGGCGCTGGAAGGCTGGCGAGCGGGATTGCAGTTGGGGCAGGAAAAAGGCGTTGCGCCGATCATGGATGAGGTATTTAGTGTGACCGGTGCAATGCTAGCCAAGCGACCAGAAATGAAGAAGGATGGCTATAAAATAGGCGAGCAAGTGACCGGCAAAGTGCTGTGGGCCAAATACAGTCGTTATATGCAGCAGGTCGCAGCTGAGGAGCCTGAGTTGATCGAGGCGCTGGCTGAACAGGGTGGGCGTTTTACCCATCACAGCTCGATTGCCCCCACTGGCACGATTTCTTTGTCGCTGGCTAACAATGCCTCCAATGGTATTGAGCCGAGTTTTGCCCATCACTATTTCCGCAATATTATTCGTGAAGGCAAGAAGTCCAAAGAGAAAGTAGATGTGTTCAGTTACGAGCTGCTAGCGTACCGCACACTCATTGACCCGCAGGCGCAGACGAATAATCTGCCTGACTATTTTATTAGCGCTGATGAAGTCAGCCCGATTCAGCATGTGGACGTGCAAGCCGCAGCACAGAAGTGGATTGACTCCTCAATTTCGAAAACGGCCAACGTGCCTACGGATTATCCGTATCAGGACTTCAAGGATATTTATCTGTATGCCTATCAGCAGGGCTTAAAGGGTTGCACCACGTTCCGTTTTAACCCAGCAGCATTTCAGGGCGTTTTGGTAAAAGAGGAAGATTTAGCAAAAACCATCTATAGGTTCAAACTGGCAGATGGTTCTAATGTTGAGGTTAAGGGTGATGAGCAGATTGAGTATGACGGTGAAATGCATAGCGCCGCCAACCTTTACGAGGCTTTGAAAGAAGGCTATTACGGCAAATTTTAAGCAGAGGAAACAATAATGACGATTAAAATTGATGAAAAAATAGTTGGCTATGAAGTGGTCACAGCTAATGAAAAAGTACAGCCTGCTGCCGCGCCTGAACCAAAGTTTGTTGAGATGCACGAGAAAGTTAAGCGCCCTGAGCTGCTGGTGGGGTCGACTTATAAAATAAAAACGCCCAATTCCGAGCATGCGTTCTATATCACGATTAACGATATTATTTTGAATCAGGGCAGTGAACATGAGCAGCGCCGTCCGTTCGAGATTTTTATTAACTCAAAAAACATGGAACATTATCAATGGATTGCTGCATTAACCCTGATTATTTCAGCGGTGTTTCGTAAGGGCGGCGATTGTACGTTTTTGGTCGAAGAACTGAAAAGTGTATTTGATCCCAAAGGCGGTTACTTTAAACAAGGAGGGCAGTGGATGCCTTCTTTGGTGGCTGAGATTGGCGATGTGCTTGAGCGCCACCTTAAATTTATCGGCTTGATGGATAACGACTTAGACGAGCATCAACAGCGGTTTATTGCGCAGAAAAAAGCTGAGTTTGAACAGCTGGCAGCGGCAAAGCAAACAGCGGCAAACTGTGATGACAGTACAGAGAAATACCCAGTCGGTGCGCAGTTGTGCAGCAAATGTCACATACAAGCGGCTGTGCAAATGGATGGTTGCTTGACCTGCCTTGCTTGCGGTGACAGCAAGTGCGGCTAGGCTGGGAAAACATAGGCGCAGAGATTGCTGGTGAAGTTGAACAATGAGGCTATTTTGCAGTCTTATTCACTAGGGTGTTTGAGTTTTTTAACCGAGTTTTACAGTGTTTAACCCACGTGAATTATTGTCTGGAGATACCATGAAAAAAACATTACTAGCGTCCCTAATTGTTTCTGCATCCTTACTGGCAGGCTGCAGTGAGCAAGAGTCAAGCAAGGCGGCGCAGCCTAAAAAACCGGAATCCAGCGTGGTTGAGAAAGTGAAGGAGTCAACTCATAACGCTGCTGAAGCAACCAAGGATGCGGTTAAAGCGACTGATAAAAAAATTGGCGAAGTAGTGGATGCTACTGCGGAAAAATTGGGCGAAGCTAAAGATACAGTGGTAGAAAAATCTGCAGAGTTGAAGGATGCAACTGTAGAGAAAACAAAAGCCGCTAAAGAAGCAGTGAGCGAAAAATGGGATGATGTCAAGGACGCCACCAAAGAAGCTGCTGAAGACGTTAAGGAATGGGCTGAAGAAAAGAAAAAGTAATGCGTTAGTTGCTATTTTTGATTATGTCCGCTTGTTGTAATAAAAAAAGCCGCACACTTAGGTTGCGGCTTTTTTTATACGCTCAGAAGTTATTCAGGTTGCAACATATCCTCTGGGCGCACCCATTGGCTGAATTGCTCGTCGGTGACCAGACCTAAGTCCAGCGCCGCTTGGCGTAGGGTTTGATTGTCTTCGTAGGCTTTTTTAGCGATTTTAGCCGCATTATCGTAGCCGATATGCCGATTAAGTGCGGTAACTAGCATTAGGCCGTTTTCTAAGTGAGCGGCCATTTGTTGCTCGTTGGCAGTCATACCTGCAATGCACTGTTTTTGGAAGTTGACGCAACCGTCGGCCAGTAGCTCGATGGATTCTAGTAGGTTGTGCACAATGACGGGCTTAAATACGTTGAGCTGTAAATGACCTTGGCTGGCAGCAATGCTAATGGTGGTGTCGTTGCCCAGCACCTGGCAGGCCAACATTGATAGGGCTTCACACTGAGTGGGGTTTACTTTGCCCGGCATAATCGAGCTGCCCGGCTCGTTCGCGGGTAGTTGTACCTCAGCCAAGCCGGCGCGTGGACCAGAGCCGAGTAAGCGCAAGTCGTTGGCTAGTTTCATCAGCACCACGGCCAGCGTTTTGAGTGCGCCGGATAAAACCACCAACCGCTCGTGACCAGCAAGAGCGGCAAACTTGTTGGGGGCGCTACTCAGTGGCAGGCCAGTTTGCTCGGCTAGCACTGCGGCGACTTTCTCGGCAAACTCCGGGCGGCTGTTCAGCCCAGTACCCACTGCCGTGCCGCCTTGGGCAACCTTGCAGATGGCCGGCAGGCTATGTTCGATAGCATCACGGGCATGGTCTAACTGGGCGACAAAAGCTGATAACTCCTGACCAAAGGTGACTGGAGTGGCGTCCATCATGTGGGTGCGGCCCGTTTTGACCAGATTGGCATAGCGTTTAGCTTGTGCGTCCAACCCCTCACGCAGGATTTTAATGCCTGGCAATAACTGGTTATGTACTGCTTGTAATACAGCAATATGCATGGCCGTGGGAAAGCAATCATTGGAGCTTTGTGCACGGTTGACGTGATCGTTAGGGTGTACCGGTGATTTACCCCCGCGAGTTTGCCCCGAAATTTCATTGGCGCGCCCGGCAATCACCTCATTAACGTTCATATTGCTTTGCGTACCGCTACCGGTTTGCCAGACTGTTAACGGAAAGTGCTGATCCAGCTTGCCGGCAATCACCTCGTCAGCGGCTTGTTCAATCAGTTGGGCAATATCGGCAGGCAGCTCGCCCAGATTTGCATTGACGCGCGCGGCTGCTTTTTTGATGTGTGCAAGTGCGTGCACCACGGCCAGCGGCATGGGTTGGTGGCCAATGGCGAAGTTTTCTTTTGAGCGCTGTGTTTGTGCGCCCCAGTAAGCGTCGCTAGGTACCTCTATAGCACCCAAGCTGTCAGTTTCAGTGCGTGTGGACATGATGTGTGGCTCCTATGAGTTGGAATCTTCAGTGCGCTCTTTGGCAGCTAATTCAGCGTTACGTTGTTGCATGCGTTCTAATTTCTTAGGGTCGATGGGCATTTTATCTGCGGTATCTCGCAGCAGTAATAGACTGCCAATAACCGAAGCAAAAGCGGTTGCGATGAGTAACCAGATATACCAAGGCATGTCAGCACCTATCAGATGAAGTGAAGATACTAAGTTAGCACAAACGCAGGCATCAATGCCGCGCTACCTATGTGGGGTTTAAACATAGGTGCTCTGTTGGAGCGCAACTTTTGCGCGATTGGGCTATCAGCTAGTTCAAGAGCCTGAGTTTTGCATTTGTGGGACCCGACTTGTCGGGGAACGATGGAATACACCCAAAGCAGACCTGAGCAAAAGAGTTTGAGTCCGTGCTATGGTTTAAACTCCGGTTCCCTGCCAAGGCAGGTCCCACACTAGACTGTGCCTTGGTTGAAGTTTTGCGCCAGTTCAGCCAAGTCCAGAATTTCAGCACCTAGATACTCTAGTTGGAGCGTTACGCCTCTACGAGGATGCCATGCATCCGACCAAACACAGCACCGCCTGATGCGCCGCTGTCGCAGGCATGGCCTGCTCGTACAAAAGCGGGCGCATGGTTTAATAACGCAGGCATGCAGGCCCACGCTACCTTGTGCACGCCCCGAAGCTACGCAGTTAGCGAGCGGTTAAGCGCGCTAAACAGCGCTTTGATACTCGCTGTGGTGATATTGCCGTCGATGCCCACACCATAGACCGCTTTATTGCCGCCTTGGCGCAATTGAACGTAGGCAGCAGCTTGAGCTTGGCTGCCATTGCCGATGGCGTGCTCGTAGTAGTCCATGATATCCACATCAAGAGCTAAGCTACTAACCACAGCCTCTAAAGGCCCTTTCCCTTGACCATTCAGAGTGTGCAGGTTGCTATCGAACAGTACGTCTATAATAACATCGGTTAGTCCATCGCTTTCTTGTAAACGGTGGCCTTGGTAATGATAGGGGCTATTAGCCGTTAGGTATTCCTGCTGCAAAATTTGATAGATTTTTGTAGCAGGAACCTCAAGCCCAGTACGATCGGTTTCTGCCTTAATGACCTGGCTGAACTCAATCTGCATGCGTCTTGGCATGTTGATGCCGTATTCTTGCTCTAGCAAATAAGTTACGCCACCTTTTCCTGACTGGCTATTAACGCGAATAACCGCTTCATAACTACGACCAATATCAGCTGGGTCGATGGGTAAATAGGGCACTTCCCAAGGCGCGTCGGCTTGCTGCTGGGCGAAGCCTTTGCGAATGGCGTCTTGATGCGAACCGGAAAACGCTGTGTGCACCAAATCACCTACATAAGGATGGCGCGGGTGTACCGGCAGCTGGTTGCACTCTTCGACGACTTTACGAATGCTGTCGATATCCGAAAAATCCAGCTGCGGATCGATGCCATGGGTATAAAGGTTAAGCGCCATGGTGACCAGATCCACGTTACCGGTGCGCTCACCATTGCCAAACAAGCAGCCTTCCACGCGATCCGCGCCGGCCAATAAGCCCAGCTCGCTGGCAGCGACACCAGTGCCGCGGTCGTTGTGGGTGTGCAGGCTGATAATAACGTTGTCACGGTGATTGATATGGCGGCCAAAGTATTCGATCTGGTCGGCATACACGTTAGGCGTAGACACTTCCACCGTGGCAGGCAGGTTAAGGATGACTTTGTGCGTGGGCGTGGGCTCTAAAATTTCCAGCACCGCATTGCAGACGTCCACTGCAAAATCCGGTTCAGTCGCACTAAAGGTTTCCGGTGAATACTCAAAACGCCAGTCTGTCTCTGGATACTGCGCGGCGTATTTTTTTAACAACTGCGCTGCATGCACGGCCAAGGCTTTAGCGCCATCTTTGTCTTGCTTGAAAACGATTTTTCTAAAGGCCGGCGAGGTGGCGTTGTACACATGCACAATGGCTTTTTTAGCGCCCTGCAAGGATTCAAAAGTACGGGCAATCAAGTCTTCGCGAGCTTGGGTTAACACCTGGATAGTGGTGTCCTCTGGGATGTGGTTGTCTGTGATAAGCATGCGCACAAAATCAAAGTCGGTTTGTGAGGCAGATGGAAAGGCTACTTCAATTTCTTTAATGCCAATAGCTACCAGCGTTTTAAAAAACCTCAGCTTTTTCTCAGGACTCATGGGCTCAATCAGTGATTGATTGCCATCGCGCAAGTCCGAGCTACACCAAATGGGTGCTTGGGTAAGCGTTTTATTGGGCCAAGTGCGGTCAGGTAGGTTTAACACTGGATAGGCGTGGTATTTGCTAGCTGGGTTGTTTAACATGCTCATAGGTTGTGCCTTGATTAAATTGCAAGAAAATTGGCTTTGGTAAAGCCTTGGTTGCTTAGAATTTAAATATAGTTTGGTTAAAATGCAACATAATTGTAATGATTAGCAGGAATAACTTTTCTAGTGGGTGTTTTCTTTGTTTCTTGCGCAAAGTTAACTTGTTTCGAAATTAAATCTCTGGTGGCATTGTGACGCAAGTGCATCTGCGCTAATTTATGTATTATTAAAAGGCGGCAAACTTTAAGGAAAATACTTTGCTTACTTCTACGCGACCTAGACTAGCTTTTTGGCTCAGCTGTTTTGCTGTGCTGATGATGCACTTAGGCCCCTTGATTTCAGGGGCGCAGAGTCTTTTGTCGCAAGAAAACGCTCATGAGCTTCAGTTGGTCGCCCCGTCGCACCAGTCGATGACGCACCACGAACAGCATGCTGATGCTGAACATGATATGGACCATCATGCGCTGATGGGTCATATGAACAATCCTTCTTTGCCGCAGTGGGTTAACGACCTGATGATGTGCGGCTATTGTGATTTACTGACCTTTAGCCCCGGCTTGGTTTTACAGCTTGTTTTTGCGCTACCCCCTAGGGCCGCGCAACCTGCTGTCATAGAACTGGTTTCACTGGATGTTTACCAGTCTTGCTTACAAGCGCATGCTGCACCGCGCGCTCCCCCTATTTTCGCCTAAACTATTTGAAAAAGTGAATTAGCTAATTGCTGCACGCTGATACCTTGCGTGCAGCAGCTGGTTGTTTAAAAAGCTTTTAGGTGAATGTATGCAAAATATTTCTGTAACTAAGCAGCCGCTTGCATGGGCTGTAGCTATGGCTGTGGCCGGTATTTCCATTTCTTCGATAGCGCAAGCTGAAGAAACTCAACAACTTAAACTACCTACGGCTGTGGTGACTGGTGTTGCTCAGCAGTCCCCCGGTGTGGTGGTGACTGATACCAAACAGCCACGTCAGCCTGTTCCGGCCAGTGATGGTGCGGACTATTTAAAAACTATTCCGGGTTTCTCTGCTATCCGTAGTGGCGGTGTCAACAGCGACCCTGTGTTCCGCGGCATGTTTGGTTCACGTTTAAAGCTGTTGACTAATGGCGGGGAGATGCTCGGTGCCTGTCCAAGCCGTATGGACTCACCCAGCTCCTATATCAGTCCAGAAACTTACGATAAATTAACCGTGATTAAAGGGCCGCAAACCGTGCAGTGGGGACCGGGTAACTCGGCTGCGACCATCTTGTTTGAGCGCTCGCCAGAGCAGTTTTCAGAGCCGGGCATGCGCGTAGATGGCAGTGTGTTGGTGGGTTCGCACCGCCGTTTTGACCGTAACCTAGATGCGGCTATCGGTAATAGTCTGGGCTATGTGCGCTTGATGGCGAACGCGTCCAAAGCGCATGATTATAACGATGGCGACGGTGACCGTGTACCTTCGCGCTGGAATAAGTGGAATTCCGATGTGGCGCTCGGTTGGACGCCTACCGAAGATACCTTGCTGGAATTAACCGTGGGTGGGGGTGATGGTGAATCACGCTACGCCGGTCGCGGTATGGATGGCACCCAGTTTGAGCGCGAAAGTGTAGCGCTGCGCTTTAAACAGGAGAATATCACCGATACCTGGCAAGCGCTGGAAGCACAGCTGTACTACAACTACGCCGACCATATTATGGATAACTATAAGTTGCGTACACCTGATGCTAAATCACCTATGGCGCCTATGCGCAACCCTTTCGTAAGCCAAGTAGATCGTCGTACTGTAGGTGGGCGTTTAAAAGGTACTTGGCAGTGGGATAGCTTTGAGCTGATTGCTGGTGTGGACGGGCAAACCAGTGAGCACCGTGCACGCAAAGGACCTTTAGCAACCTATAAGCAGCAAAACATGACTAGGGATGCTGAGATGAAGCAGTGGGGCGCCTTTGGTGAGTTGGGTTGGCAGTTGGGTGAGCGTGACAAGCTTGTTTCGGGTGTGAGAGTCGACCGCCATAGTGCTAGGGATATGCGTCCTACGTTGTGCAATATGATGGGTATGGCTTGCTTTGATAACCCCAGTTACAAGAACAGCGTCAGCAAAACCTTGCCAAGTGGCTTTATCCGTCATGAGCATGATTTGGCTAGCTTACCTGCGACAACCTATGTGGGGCTTGGGCATAGTGAACGCTTCCCTGATTACTGGGAAACGTTCACCGGCGCTAATCACATGCGCAATGGCCGTTCGCCGTCAGCATTCTTAAGTACTAAACCTGAAAAAACCACCCAGCTTGATTTTGGCATCCAGTATGCTCAGGGTCCGATAGAGCTGTGGGCGTCTGGTTACGTAGGTTACATCCGTGATTACATCCTATTTAGCTACAAGCCTGGAATGAATACAGCTCATACTATGAGTTATATCGATAATGTTAATGCACGGATCATGGGAGCTGAACTGGGTGGTTCACATCGTTTTGCTCCGGGTTGGAAAGCTGATGCTAGCTTGGCGTATGCATGGGGTAAAAATACCAGTGAAGATCGAGCTTTGCCGCAAATGCCGCCGCTTGAAGTACGTCTAGGCTTGGGTTATGAGCAGGATAAGTGGAGTAGTGGTGCGCTTTGGAGATTGGTAGCCGCGCAAAACAGAGTTGATAATCGCGATCGTGGTCGTGGTAACGTCGCGGGCAAGGATTTTGGGCCAAGCTCAGGCTTTGGTGTGTTCTCGCTTAACAGCGCCTACCGCATTGATTCGAATTGGAAAGTCAGCGCCGGTATCGACAACCTGTTCAACAAGAAATACAGCGAGCATCTTAACCTCGCCGGTAGTTCAGGTTTTGACTTGCCAGCAGATACCCGCGTGTATGAAACCGGTCGTACCTGGTGGACGCGTGTGGATATGAGCTTTTAACGGCTAAGTCTGTGTACTGACAGAGCAATGCGGGCATGCTAGCACTGCCAGTGACGGGCACAGAGAAAGCGTCAATCGATTCAAACCCAGGCGGGGCAAGGGATGCCGGACAGCCGTACTGAATTTGAGACTCGACTTGGCGCTTTTTTTTATTGGATAGAATGTAGCGTATCTCAGTAGCCCATTCATCATCTTAATGCAGCGTATCTAAGTACGTGCGCGGGCATAAATGCCCGACTTACGATGCTGCCGACCAGTCCGCATCGCGCAAAAATTGTGCTCCAACAGGACACCGACGTAAACTACGCACCCGCTTTTGTACGAGCAGGCCATGCCTGCGACAGCGGTGCGTCAGGCGGCGCTGTGTTTATAGGTTTAATCTGCGGTCGGATGCATGGCATCCTCGTACAGGCGTA
>JALOAC010000066.1 GCA_023228985.1 Thiopseudomonas sp.
CACTTACTTTATTACCAAAGATGTCTTCAGCATTAACAAATTCCGCTGTATATATTGTTTCTGCGCTTAGAGGTGACACGGGTATTACAGTAAGCACAGAAGCAGAGTCGTCAGACTTCGTAGACCATGCAAAGCTTACAGGTATATCGTTAGCACCATCATTGAGTGTGAAGGCATCTTCCGTAGCCTTGTAATCCATAGGCTTGCTGAATGTAAATACGAGCTGTGTAGATAAACCTATATCTTTAAGGTCAGTCCAATCGCTGTTAACAGGTATAGTAGTAGAAGCCAGTTCTATAACCGGATTAACAATTATTGAGCCAACAAGATAGGTCTGATCGGTATTTTCAGTTATGCTGCCATCAGCTTTAACCTGAGCTTTATGATCGTGTATCAAACATACGTTGTCGGTCAAAGTGCCGCCAATGGCAGTTATACAACCACCGGTTGTAGTAGCGGTTACAACAGCATCATTAGTATTGCCACTAATGTCGCCGGCCGCAACGCTGCCTGCGATACCAGCGGCTATTACACCGTTGATTGTGCCGGCTACTTTGTTATTCTTAACAACGCCGTCAGTCATATTAGCAACAATACCGCCAACAGTATCGCCGCTAGTTATATTAACATTAGTCAGACTAACGTTTTCAACAGTACCACCATTCAAATAACCAAACATAGACACAGTGCCAGCGTCAATGGTGAATCCACCGCCGTTATACTGGGCAGCAAACTGGTTATCTACGTCAGAAATAGACGTATTATCAGCTGTAACATTTGCGATCTGCAAATACTTAAGGTTAGGACTTGTCCAATAAGCTGTAACGCCTGTATCGGCAAGAGCGCTCAAATCAGCCGTTGTTTCAATAAAGAACGGATTATTTTCTGCACTTGCATTCAAAGCTGCAGTATCGCTAGCTAAGCCAAGCTGATTGTCTTCGAGGTTCCAGGGGTGAACTACAACTTTTACAGGTTCGCCTGCGAAGAAGGTGTCAGAACTGTCGTTATTGTAAGTTGTTTCAACATAAGGAACTAGCCAGTAAACGATATTGGCTTCAAGTGCCATTGATGATTCAACTGAACCGTTTTCTTTGATAGTAGCAAGATGATAATCTACAACAGCATCATCAGCGGGTTTGGTAGCGACAGTAGGTTTATCTGCTTGTTTATAGCTTATAACGCCTACTTTGTTTGCAGTAATGTCGATAGGAGCACCATCAACAACTATTGCAGTAAAGGATGCTACAACATTAAGTCTGTCGCGTGAAACAACAAGATTAGTAAAGCCGGGTGCTTCACTTGACTTGGTTTTGAAGTTAAACGAAGTTTTTGTTGTTTCGTTAGCCAAGTCAGCACGCTGGTCGAGCTTGTTGCCATCTGCATCTACGAAATCAGCACTAATAGATACCGTATAGGTAGCTGAATATCTGAATACATCGCCATATACTCCGGCGCGTTCTTTTGGAGTTAGAGTTAAGACAGTTTTGGTGCTGTCCCAAGCAGTTGAATAATCGGAATCAACAAATGTATAGAGAGCTGTGCCGGGCACTGCTTCTGTTATTGTTAACAGATCTTTAGTTGTTGCTTCATCATAGGTCTGCATAGCCTTGCTAAAGGTTATTACTATAGGTTCAGTTACATCTACATGACCTAAATCGCTTGTAGGCGTTGCGGTAACAACTACAGGCTGAGTGGCTGTATTAAACGTGTAGATGAATTGACCGCGCAGATTATCACCGCTTAATTCATTATCGAAGCCGTAATCAATCAGATAACCATTGTCATCGAGCAAGTTGCTGAATGTAACCTGCATTACAGAGTTGTTCGGCAACGGATCAGTTAAAGTATAAGTATATACATTTGTGCCTGCAGTATGATCTGTAAAGTCGGTTTCAGCAATATTTGCATAAGTAAATTCGCCATCGCCAAGCAGTTTCTTAATGGCAAACATCGGTGCAGAACCTGCTTGTTCCTTTTCGAGGGTTAGAACGACTTCTGCGCCTGCAATCTGCACATTAACTGCGTTTTGAACAGGAGATACTGACTTAATACCGGTTTGTTCAACTGTCTTAAAGTCATAAGTATAAGGTATAAGCGCATTTTTCAACAAAGCATCATTATCGGTAACATCTGTTGTAAGAGTTACGCGATAGTTTGTATTGTAATCAAGTTTAGCAGCCGGAGAAGCTGTAACGGTCATAAAGTCTTCTGACCAAGTTACGTTGGCATTGTCTAACAGGTTAGGATCAGCTTCGCCATCGGTTGTTTTCTTGAGAATAAAGCTTGTAGCTGTAACAGTAGCGGTGTCTATAGGCTTGCTGAACGAAATGCTGATCTGACCTTCAGGCAATGCGTATTGTGCGCCTGCCGCAGGAACGTGACCTATTACCATAGGCTGAGAAGCAGTGGTGAAGCGGTAGCTGAAGCTAAACGTATTGTCGTTAGCGTTGGTGCTGATTATAGAGATAGTATGAGAAGCGGCATAAGACCAAGTTTGGCCACTTACTAATGCTATATAAGCTTCGGTTATGTCTTCGTTGAAAGCCAGAGTAAAGGACGCATTTTCTGTTATTGTAAGATCTTCATTAGTATTTAAGTCTCGACCGGCAATTGTAACTTCGAGGTGATCTTCACTTGGCAATGCGCCATTCAGGTAAATGGTAAATGAAGCATTCACGGGCACATCTGCGGTGTCAACGCGATAGGTGATGTCTTTGTTATCTGCACCGTTATGAACTGTCAGTTTATTAATGGTTGCATCGGTGGAGGTAGTAAATACATAGCTGCCGCTTACTTTATTATCGAAGATGTCTTCGGCATTAGTAAAGGCCGCTGTATATGTTGTTTCTGCGCTTAGAGGTGACACCGGTGTTACTGTGAGCACAGAAGCGGTGTCGCCGGACGTCATAGACCATGCAAAGCTTACAGATACGCCAGCAGTGGCAGTGAGTGCGAAGGCATCTTCTGTCGCTTCGTAGTCCATAGGTTTGCTGAAGGTAAACACAAGCTGTGTAGATGGAGCTATATCTTTAATAGTGCCGGTCCAAGCACCGGTGTTAGCAGGTACAGTGGTCGAAGCCAGTTCTATAACCGGGCTAACAAAGGTTGAACCAACCAGATAGATTTGATGAGCTACGGTATCTCCAATAACAGCTCTATGGTCGTGTTTCAAACATACGTTATCGGTCAAAGTGCCGCCGTCGGCAGTAATACAACCGCCTATATCAGCAGTTACAACAGCATTATTAGTATTACCGGTGATCGTTCCGGCTGTTACGTCGCCTGCGATACCACCTGCGGTAGGTGCATTTACATCGCCTGTAACAACGTTGCCGCTAATAGTGCCGGCTGTGACGCTGCCTGCGATACCGCCTGCAAATGTGGTGCCGGTAATAGTGCCGGCTACTTGGTTATTCTTAACAACACCGGCAGTCATAGTAGCAACAATACCGCCAACGGTATCGCCGGTAGTTATATTAACATTAGTCAGGCTGACGTTTTCAACAACAGCGTTAGTATTCAAATAACCAAACATAGGCACGGTGCCGGCGTCAATGGTGAATCCGCCGCCGTTATACTGAGCAGCAAACTGGTTATCTACGTCAGAAATAGACGTATTATCAGCTGTAACATTTGCGATCTGCAAATACTTAAGGTTATTGCTTGTCCAATAAGCTGTAACACTTGTATCGGCAAGAGATGCCAAATCAGCCGTTGTTTCAATGATGAACGGGTTAGCCAAGCTAAGGCCTGTTGTGGTCTTTGCCAGGTCAGCTGCGTTGTCTTCAAGGTTCCAGGGGTGAACTACAACAGTTTGTGAAGCACCAAAGTGTATAAAACCGTCGCTTGTGATTACGTAAGGAACCAGATAATACGGTGTATTTACATCTGTGAGGTTAAGTTCGTTGAGAGTAGCGGTTATTCTACCGGTTGCAGAATCTATGGTTCCCTGAACGTGGTTGTGGCCTAGGTCGCTTGCAAGTATCAAGTTTGCGGGAACATGAAGCTTATTGCTCAAACCGGCGGCTTGGGCAGTCGGTATTATATCATCTGCAACAGTGCTGTAGTAAACACCGACAGAAGTAGAAGTGTCAATATCTGCTCCGTCAGCGACCTTAGCAGAAAACTGGGTGTCCAGAGTGCGTCTGTCTCTAACGAAAGTCATGGCGCTAATAGCCGGTTTATCACCGACATCAGTCTTGAAGCTCCAACGAATTATTGTTGCGTCGTTAGTGCCGGTTGAAGCAATAAGCTTAGTGCCGGTAAGACTGATACTGTTTGTATGAATATCTTTAGCGGTTGCTTTAGTTAATTCGGCTGTGTAAGCGCGGCT
>JALOAC010000055.1 GCA_023228985.1 Thiopseudomonas sp.
CGAATTATTGTTTCGTTGTTAGTTCCAACAACTGCCGGCAATTTTATGTCTGCAACGCTGTTAGCATAAATGTCTTCAGCTGTTGCTTTAGTTAATTCAGCTGTATAAGCACGGCTGAATTCCAATGCAGTTTTAGGTTCTGCTTGAACGCGCTGGCTGTCGGCATCCCATGTAAATTCGAAACCGCCGTCATAAGTAGTAGCAGTAACAGCACCGGCATCATTGTGTCTGTATAGTTTGAGTGCGCTTTCTACAAAAGTTCTGTTCATGGGCTTATCGAAAGTCATGGTGATTTGCGGGTAAACAGATATATCACCGATTGTAGCAGAGGAAACATCTGCATTATGAAGCGGCAAAATCGAGCTTAAAAGCGGCTCAGTATAATATTTACCGGCCATAAAATCGTTAGACTTGGTATTTACAGGGTGTTCGTGCTGAGCGCAAGAACAGATGTTGCCTATGATCGTGTATTCAATAGCGCCGGCAATGCTTGTGCTTGTGATAGTATCTTTGTTATAAAGCGAAGCAGCTAAACCTGTTTCGTTACCTACGATACAACCGGCTGTGCCGCTTGAAACAACAAGGTGAGCGTCAGTAGCATAACTCACTAAGTTGTCAGATACAGTTACATTAGCAGCACTAACTTTACCTACAACACCACCAACACTGCCAGCAACATTAGTGCTGCTGATGGTTGTAGCTGCGGCAACAGTTACAGATGAGTCGCTGATAGTTACAGCGTTGGCTCCGCCGACGATACCTACCAAGCCGCCGATATTAGCGGCAGCAGTTACTGCACTCAAGTCTACGGCGCTCACATTTACATTTGTAATAGTTGAAGCTTTAGCAGTTGAGAGCACAGAACCGACTAACGAACCGACGTTAGCAGGAGCATTCGTATTAGCAACAGTTACAGCGCTAATATTAATATTAGATATAGTTGCTCCGTCGACAACACCGAACATACCTGCATAATTTGCATTGCCGGTTACAGTAAGACCTGCAACGGAATAATTCTGACCGTTGTAAGTGCCTGTGAAGGCAGTGGCATCAGCATCGCCGATCGGTTTGGCAAAGGTTACAGCACCAATATTTTTCGTCTGTATGAAGTCACATGGTTTTGTCCAATAAGCTGTGACAGTTGTAGCGGAAAGGGCAGTCAAATCAGCCGCTGTTTCAATAATGAACGGGTTGTTGTCTGCATCCGCGTCAACCAAAGCGGTAGTATCGCTAGCCAGACCAAGTTGGTTATTTTCGAGGTTCCAGGGGTGAACTACAACTTTTACAGGTTCGCCTGCGAAGAAGGTGTTAGAACTGTCGTTATTGTAAATTGTTTCAACATAAGGAACCAGCCAGTAAACAGTATCGGCTTCAAGTATCATTGCTGATTCAACTGAGCCGTTTTCTTTGATGGTAACGCTGTGATAATCTACAATAACGCCATCATCAGCAGGTTTAGAACCTGTAATGTTACCCGGAGTGCCTGCTTGTTTATATGTTATAACGCCTACTTTGTCTGCAGCAATGTCGATAGGAGCACCATCAACAACTATTGCAGTAAAGGATGCTACAACATTAAGTCTGTCACGTGAAACAACAAGGTTAGTAAAGCTCGGTGCCACACTCGACTTGGTCTTGAAGCTGAAATTATCAGTCTGAACACCGGCATTGGCAAAGTCAATATCAGCGGTTTGATTTATCTTGTCGCTATTTGCGTCTTCGAAATCAGCGCTAAGAGTTACAGTATAACTGGCTGAATATCTGAATACATCGCCATACACATTAGCACGTTCTTTTGGAGTCAGGGTTAAGACAGTTTTGGTGCTGTCCCAAGCAGCTGAATAATCGGCGGCAACAAATGTATGAAGAGCTGTGCCGGGCACTGATTCTGTTATTGTTAACAGAGATTTAGTTGTTGCTTCATCATAAGTCTGCATAGCCTTGCTAAAGGTTATGATTATGGGTTCGGTTACAGCAACTGAGCCTGCTGCAAGTATATCGCTTGTAGGTCTTGCAGAAAGCACTACGGGCTGTGCAGCTGTGTGGAATGTGAAGTGACGAGCAGGAACGTTTGTGGTGCTGCCGTTTTCGTCGGTCAAAGCACCGATTTCGACGGTACAGCTTGCGCTGTAATCAAGAGGATCAGCAGATTTAATGGTTAGGATGCTGTCGTTTGTATTAGCACTTGCATCGCCAACAGTTGTCCAGGCTGTTGCAATTACAGGTGTTTTTATAGCACCGGCGCCAACCTGTGTATAAAGTGTAGCAGATGCCACAATAGCATTTTTCTGTGCAGTGCTCAGAGGTTCGGTGAAGGTTACTGCAATACCGGTATCTTTAAAGTGAGCAACCGGAGTATCGAGGTCGTTTGCACCTAAGGTGAAGGTTGCTACATCTGAACTATAGACTGTAGTGAAAGTAGAACCTAAGAAGCTGTTGATATCGGTAAGCGGATTACCTAAGCTGTCAGTGATGCCAGCGCCATTCAACGTATACTGTGTATTGTAATCCCAGCGTTCGTCAACAGATTTAATATTGGCAACCGGAGTAAAGGTCAAAATCTTGCCATCAGCGCTTAAAGCTGTGGTGTAATCTGTGGCTACAGTCATGTCGCCGTCAGTATAAGTTAAATCTGCCCCACCCTGTTCAGCCCTGGCAAGAACGAACTGGTCAGCAACATCGCTGTCCATTCTCTTAGAGAAGTGAACAACAATCGGATCGGTGGGCTTCATAGTCAGAGTATCCTTAGCAGGATAAACGGAAACTATGTAAGGCTGTGAAGCGGTCTGGAAGTCATAATAAATTTCTTCCGGCAATACGAAGCCGTTAGCATCCATGAGGTTGCTGATTTTTACGGTATATTTGGTGAAATATTCTAAAGGTAAGTCTGGAGTCAGAGTTAAGGTCTTATCATCAACTGCCCAAGACTTAGTTAAAGTTCTCGGTTCTGCTGCTGAACCGTCTGACTTATTTACACCGATTATAGTAACAGTAACTGAATTTTGTTGGTCAGGTTGATTATCTAACAGAGGTGCAACGAAGTCTACAACAACATCAGAGTTAATCGGTGCATCAAACAGGTTATCAACTGCTGTTCCACCAGACTTCAAGCTGATGCGTGAGATATCGGTTTGCTGCGAGGTGGTGAAATACCATCCGTCGTAGCCGGAGGCAGCAATAGAGTTTTCACGTGTATCTTGAATATCAGCCAACGAATATTCTACGTAATACTTTTGGTTCGGCTTGAGTGTCTCAGCAGGCGATGCAATAAATGATTTATAATCTGCCGCCCAAGTGAAGTCAGCAAGGGGTACCAGTGGATCTGTTGCCGTAGCAACGACAGCGCCGGTTACTTCATAAAGTTTTACGCTTCCGGCACTTGCACCGGCGATTAGAGCATCGCTTATTGTTTCAGTCATCATCTCTTTGTCGAATGACATGCTGATGGGCTGAGTAATTAGAGACTTGTTGAGTCCGCTGGCAGGAGAAACGCCTATTACTTGCGGGCGTGCAAGTGTTTTGAAATACCAGTTATATGGATCGAGAGCATCACCGACCGCGTTTGTAAGCCCATCGACACGAAGGACATGGTAAGAGTCGTATTCCAAGTTTACGCCAGTTCTTACGTATAACAGATTATCTACCCAATCGAAGGATGTAATCGGGACTTCTACAACATTTACCAAATCTTCAAAGTTAGTCGCAGTCAATTCAGTTGGCAATGTGCCATCTGTCCTGTATAACTTAATTTTTGACTGAACTCCTGGTTTATCAAGAACAATTTCACTGTAAGTTATTCTTATACCGCGGCCTCTTATTCTTGAGCCTGCGTTGGTGCCGTCGGGATTTAACGGCAAATAAGTAAAATCATTTGTGTTAAGAAACTCGACAGGCAGAGCCATATAATCTTCGGGCATATACGTAGATGTGGCATTCTGATTAAGTGCAACCTCAACATTAATTTCTGTTGTTGTTTTGAATTGGAACGAATAAACCTCATCAAGGTTATTTTTATAATACACACCACCGTATGTATCTCCGTCCAGAACAGTAGTAGGTATAGTTACAGTATAACTTGCGTTGTATTCCCAGAATTTGCCAGCATTTGCGTTATTTATGACCAACATGCGGCCGTCCTGGCTCCAATTCTTTTTAAAGGGCAAAATTGGAGGTTCAAATGTACCTGTTGAAGAAAGGAGGTTAGATGCAGTTGCTGTGATTTTCTCAGTATTTTCAGCAGAGGTGTCCATAGGCTTATTAAAGCGCAATATAATCGCTTCATTAAGCTTGATGTTATCGAGATATGGTAAGCCGTCGCCACTAAGGTCAGTTACGCCTAATGGAACGGGCACACGATACAGGATTTGCGGCTGCAGCACTGTCTGCACCACGTGTGTTCGAGAGGTGGCGCTTAAATCGCCGCCGTCTTCTGTTAATCCGCCAATAGTAAGGGTTATGTTGTTGTCCCATTTGCTGTTGGCGCCAGTTTTAAGGGTTAGTACGTTGCAATTTGCATTCCATGAAGCGGAATAGGTTAACGTATCTTGTTCGTCTTTGATAGTTGTAGCTGCTACGACGCTTGCCTGCTGTTCCGGAGTCAAGGGGTCAGAGAAGGTTGCGATAAAGCCGGTGTCTTTAAGGAACGTAATAGGCAGAGTTTCGCTGGCAGTGCTTGGAGTAATAGACTTAACAGAGATTTTTGATTCTGTTATGAAGTTGTGAGTAACCGCTGATATTGCATTGCCGTATTTGTCTGTGGCAGCGGTGCTAATAGTCAGTGCATGAGTTCTGTTGTAAGCTAACGGAGCTTTTGGTGTGATTAAAACCTGAGAGTCTGTTGTATCCCATTCGAAGTCGAAACTTGCGCTAGTAAGGGCTGTATCATCGTCGGCATTACCAATTTTTTTCGGAGTCAAAGACATTGCCGATAGAACGGTTGCTTTGTCCATCGGTTTAGAGAAGTTAACTTCGAAGGGTTTATTTACGATGACTTCGGTAGCTGTGTTAACAGGAGTAACGATAGCCGCAACGGGGCTTGTTTTGACGTTGCTTTGAACATAGGCGTCGAAGGTTGGACTGAGAGTTATTCCGCCAGTTAGATAAGGATAACTATAATTTTGGATTCTGTGGTTATGTGAAGTGTTAAGGCACTGACAATCGGTAACAGCACCGGCATTGTATCCGGCGATACAGCCGATATCGCTACTTCCCTTAATACCATCAGTATCATAAGTAACGGTATCAGCTATGGTATTGCCGATATTGTAGCGGCATTCTTTAATGGTTCCTACGTCAGCGACGGAGCCGACAACGCCACCGATATTTGTACCTGTGCCGGTGATTGTGACTTTCGATTCGCAGTTTTCGATACTGCCTTTTACGAGGCGGCCAACGACACCGCCGATGTTATCGAATGTTGCGCCTGAAATGTGTCCTGCGACGTTGATATTCGAAATTATGCCGCCGGTCGCGTTGCCAACTACGCCAAAGAGACCGACATCGTCAGAAGCTGCGGTGATGCCCAAGCCGGTGATGTTGTAGCCTTGGCCGTTGTAGCTGCCTAAGAAGGGCTTGGCAGTATTGCCGACGGTTACCCATGTATCGGTAAGAGCTATGTCAGCGGTTTGAACGAAGTTGCAGGGTTGAGTCCAGTAGGAGGTTATGAGGTCATCAAGAGTTGTTGTGCCCTTTAAGCCGGCTGAAGTCAGATCTGCCAAATTGAGATTGGTTAGGTCGGCAACGTTTTCGATGATGAAAGCGTTTGTTGTCAAATCTGTTGTTTGTTTATCAAGAACAGTAGGAGTATTGTTATCGTCGCGCAGGTTCCAGGGGTGAACTACTACGGTTTGTTTAGTAGTGCCGAAGTGGATGAAACCGTCAACCGTGATTACGTAGGGTGTGAGGTAATAAGGAGTATTAACTTGCGTGAAATTGTCTTGGTCAAAGGTGCAGGTTATACGGCCTGTTTCATAATCGGCATTGCCTTCAACATGGTTAGTAGCTGTTAGATGAGCCGGAACATGTAATTGATCATGCCAATCTGTAGGACTAGTGTCACCAATAAGAGTTGTGTAATATATACCGAAGTCTGTTAAATCTTCTGAGATATCAGCACCAACACCGACATTTGCAGCAAATTCAGCGTCGACAATTCTTCTGTCTCTAACGAAAGTTATAGTGCTAATAGAAGGTTTATCTCCGCTGTCGGTCTTGAAATTCCAAACGATACTATCTGCACCGTCAGAACCTATAGAAGTTATGTTTTTAATTCCTGACAGACTGTTGCCGAAAATATCTTTGGCGGTTGCTTTTACAAGCTTAACTCCGTAAGCGCGGCTGTATTCTAAGGCTACTTTTATAGATAAACTGACTGTTTGGTTGTCTGTATCCCAAGCGAATAAGAAGCCTCCAAGGTATTGCGTGTCAGTTGCTGTGCCGGCATCGTTATATCTGTAAAGTTCGAATGCCGTTTCAACACTGGCTCTGTTCATGGGCTTGTCAAATGTGAGTTTAATTTGCGGGTAAGCCGATGTTTCACCGGCATCTGAATATAATACTGAAGTCTTATGAGCAGGATCAATCGAACTTAAAAGCGGCTGAGTATGATTTTTACCGGCCATAAAGTCGTTAGACTTAGTATTTATCGGGTGTGTGTGCTGAGCACAAGTGCAGGTGTTGCCTCTAATCGAATATTCTATAGGAACAGGCGTGGATATGG
>JALOAC010000042.1 GCA_023228985.1 Thiopseudomonas sp.
GGCTTTTTTGGTTAGATTTTTCGCTTGCATTGTCTTAAGGACAGAAAGCTTAAAGTCCTTAGTATAGCGAGTTGCTACGCTGTGCTTAACCTTAAAGGCTGCTTTGCCGTGCTCTTGGTAACGTCGAACCCAAGAACACAGAGTACTGCGGCATAAATTGTTTTGTTGGGAGTACTGCGTGGCATTTAAACCACTGGCCAGAAACCCCTGAACCGCTTTTAACTGAAAGCGGCTGTCATGTTTCGGTTTAGACATAGCTTCATCTCCTAGAGTTGAAGCAGTCCAACTTTAGGGGGGCATTCCATTTTGGCGTTTATTCCCAAAGCGTGGTGGAGGTTAAGCCTAGCTCGGCATCGAGCGTGGTAGCCAGATAATCATGATGGCGCAGAAAATCGTTAGGGCAATAACAAACCATTTAAAACGCACTAAACGTTGGGCAGCGCGTTGTTTTTGCTGCTGCGGCAGTGCCATACCACAGTGTTGGCAGCTCACTAGAGCGTCTGGATTATCTTGTTGGCAATAAAGACACGTGGCCATTGTGTTCACCCCTGTTTAAAGCGTGCATACAAATATGCCACGTTAGCCAGCTAAAATAGCTTGATAGCAATCAAAGATTATTCGTACTTTTCCAGACGCTCACGATCCAGAATACAGATTAAACGACCTTCGACACGGATAATCCCTTCGTGGCTTAGGTGATGAATAATGCGTGAGAAGGTTTCTGGTTGGATCGACAGTTGCCCAGCGATTAAACGCTTGGCTATAGGCAGCTCAAAACTGGGTGTTTGGCAGCTGCTGCAGGACCCTAGCGCTTGTGAAAGGATGTAACGAATAACTCTATGGGTAGCGTTTTTTAACGACAGGATTTCAATCTCATTCAGACGCTGATGCAATCGAATAGAAAGCGCAGCTAGTAGGGCTGTGGAGAGCTCACTGTTTTCTTTAATCAGGCCTTTATAGCTCGTGTTGGGTATGAGCAACATTTGTGTTGGCATTACGGCCTGTGAAGTAGCTACGTATTGCTGGTGATCCATAAACATCATGGCTTCGGCAAAGGTCTTGCGATCGCCTACAACTTCAAAAACTTTTTCTTGGCCGTCTGGGGTTAGGCGGTAAATTTTAATGCTGCCGGAAATAACGAAACCAAAATTTACGCAGGGCTCACCCTGATGAAACACATACTCATCTTTCTCTAAGTTAACCAGCTGGCTTTCTTCCAGCAATTTGGCAAGTTGTGTTTCAGTGAGTGGTTGGAAAAGATGATGCTCGCGCAAAATCTTCTGGTAAAGCGGATGGGGTTCCATATACGACTCTCAGTTTTGTGCTTAGAAACAGGTGGTAGATTCAAAGACTAGCACATTTGTCGCACTAGAGTGAGGGTTGCCAAGTACAAAAGCATCCAGCAGCTAGATTACTGCCAGCTAACACCGAGCGACCTTGCTTGAGCGCCTCAAGAACGGGCTCTACAAAGCTATTGCTGGAGTTGCAAACAGCGCCTTCACTATAGGGGCCAAAGTAAGCAAGTCGGCCAAATTCATCCCAAATAGCAACGGCAGGACTGGCGGGTAAAATATCGGTATTGACTTCGATATTTATAGGTTGCAAGGCGGTTAATGTTTTAGGTAGGTGGCCGTTACTGCCGGGCATCTGTACATGATAAAAATCAACGCTGTCAGCGTAATCACGAATCAGTTCCCCTAGGTGTTGTTGGTTGCCCAGATTGCATGGACAGCTAGGATCCCAGAAATGCACCAAACGAATAGGACCGGAACCAGCAATATTTTTTGGTAAGTGCAATTCTTGGCCAGCAAAAAACTCAGTACGAATGTAGGTGTTGTTGTACCACCAGAGCGCACTGAGTAAAACACCTACCCAGAGTAGAGTTACTAGACCAATAAGAAATTTTTTAATCATTTAAAATAAGTGCGCTATGCTTGAGAAACTTGCTTAGAGTGACAGGTCGTCAGTGCTAACTAAACGAACAAATTGTCGCAGATGAATATAATGCCTATGAAACCTGATTTTATCAGCTTAAATCCTCAAAGTGCTTTGCCCGAACTGTTTTCCAAACAGGTCGAGCCCGCTTGGACACAAAACTGGCGTGATTTCTATCGGCTGGATTTTAAACCGAGCAATATAGAGCAGCGCCTTGGGCGTATGAAAGTGCTTAATTATCAGCTAGCAGTGCACTATTTTATACCGCAGCGCGCAGTGGCGACCTTGATTGTGCTTCATGGCTACTATGATCACATGGGATTGTACGGACATTTATTTCGCTGGGCACTGAAGAATAATTTTGCCGTGCTGAGTTGTGATCTGCCAGGGCATGGGTTGTCTACGGGTGCGCGCGCCAGTATCTCTGAGTTTTCTGAGTACCAAGCGGTATTGGCGGCGCTGTTTGAGGTGGCACAGCAGTTATCTTTGCCTGCGCCTTGGCACTTGGCGGGACAAAGTATGGGTGGAGCTATTGCGCTGGATTATGCGCTGAACCAGCAGCCATTGTCGGAAATAGGCCGCTTAATACTCTTTGCGCCTTTGGTGCGTCCGCGAGCTTGGCGCCAATCGAAACTGCTCTATCAAAGCCTACGTCCTTTTGTTAAGCAGGTGCCTAGGCAGCGCACCAATAATTCGACGGATAAAGATTTTGTTGAGTTTTTGCAGCGCGATCCGCTGCAAGCGAATGTGCTGCCCACGGCTTGGGTGGGTGCTTTATCGCGTTGGATTCCACAAATAGAAAAGGCACAAGCAAAAAAAGTAAGCCCGATAATTATTCAAGGAGATGGCGATCAGACGGTTGACTGGCAGCACAATTTAAACGTGCTCGAAGATAAATTTAAGCAACCTGAACTCTGCATTTTGCCGGGCGCTGGGCATCACTTAGTCAATGAGCAGGCGCATTACCGACAACAAGAGTTTAGTTTTATTGAGAGGTTTTTGTGAGATTAAACAGACGCGCGGGTAAGGTGATCACCCGCGCGTGACTGGCTTAGTACAGAATCCGGCAACGCATAGTGCCTTCAACTTCCTGTAGTTTGCTCAGCGCCAATTCAGAGTGCTCAGCGGCAATATCAATCACCACATAGCCAACGCTATCGTCGGTTTGTAAAAACTGACCGTAAACGTTGATGTTGTTATCAGCAAAGACTTTGTTAATCGCACCCATTACACCTGGAATATTCTTGTGAATATGCAGGATACGATGCTTGCCTGGGTGTGAGGGTAGCGCTACTTCGGGGAAGTTAACCGAGGATACCGACGTACCGTTGTCACTGTATTTAACCAGCTTCTCGGCTACTTCAAAACCAATATTGGCTTGCGCTTCTTGGGTTGAGCCGCCGATGTGCGGGGTCAAAATAACGTTATCCAAACCGCGCAGTGGGCTGGTGAATTCCTCGCCGTTGGCACGTGGCTCAACAGGGAACACATCAATGGCTGCACCGGCTAAGTGACCGCTTGTTATCGCTTCGGCGAGGGCTTCGATAACCACCACCGTGCCGCGCGCTGCGTTAAGCAGAATGCTGCCTTTTTTCATGGCGCGCAGTTGCTCTTCGCCAATCATCCACTGAGTGGAAGGCAGTTGTGGCACATGCAATGAAACTACATCAGACATAGCCAGTAGTTCATTTAAGCTACCCACTTGCACTGCATTACCTAGGGGTAATTTGGTAACTACGTCGTAGAAGTACACCTGCATGCCCATGGCTTCAGCCAGTACGGACAGCTGCGTACCAATGGAGCCGTAGCCGATAATACCGAGCTTTTTGCCGCGCACTTCGTAAGCGCCAGTAGCACTTTTCATCCAGCCGCCACGATGACAGTCAGCGTTTTTCTCAGGAATACCACGCATCAGCATGATGGCTTGGCCGATGGCCAGCTCTGCGACTGAGCGGGTGTTGGAGTAGGGCGCGTTAAATACAGCAATGCCGCGTTCGCGCGCTGCGTTTAGGTCGACTTGGTTAGTACCAATACAGAAGCAACCCACAGCAATTAGCTTTTTAGCGGACTCAAAAATGTCTTCAGTAAGCTGGGTACGAGAACGAATGCCAACAAAGTGAGCGTCAGCAATTTTCTCTTTCAGCTCATCTTCGGGTAATGCGCCGGTTATGTATTCAATGTTGGAGTAGCCCGCTTTTTTCAGTGTGTCGAGAGCGTTCTGGTGTACTCCTTCAAGAAGAAGAAAGCGAATTTTGCTTTTATCAAGCGATGTCTTACTCATCTGCGTAAACCTGTTGTCCTGAAGTGTTCAATGAAACGGACAGTCAATGCTGGCCGGAACGGTGACTAAAAAGACCGGCCCGGGAATCGGCAGGGTGCGCGATTAGCGGGGTGTCTATGCTATCATAAGCCAGAGTAAAGTCAGCATGATTTCCTCTGTGCCTGTATAATTCTACAACTAACCTAAACTTTTTTGCCTTGAAGTTTACTCAGGGCCGTGATGAAAAAACTGAGAGTAACACAATGACCCATCAAGCCCTGATTGAAGAGCTTAAAACACTTGTTGATAACGGCAAGCTCTTAACTGATACCGACTCCTTAGCCAGTCACGGTATCGACTGGACCAAACATTTCACCCCAGCCCCCATGGCGATTGCTTTTCCGCGCAGTGTCGAGCAGGTGCAGGCCATTGTACGCTGGGCCAATGAGCGTAACATCGCGCTCGTGCCGTCTGGTGGGCGCACAGGCTTGTCTGCCGCGGCGGTGGCTGCCAATGGTGAAGTGGTGGTGTCCTTTGACTATATGAATCGTATCCTTGAGTTTAACGAGATGGATCGCACCGTGGTTTGTGAGCCGGGTGTAGTGACCGAGCAGCTGCAGCAGTTTGCCCAAGAGCAGGGCTTGTATTATCCGGTAGATTTTGCTTCAGCCGGCTCCAGCCAGATTGGCGGCAATATTGGCACTAACGCCGGCGGCATCAAGGTGATTCGCTACGGCATGACCCGCGACTGGGTCGCTGGTCTTAAAGTGGTTACCGGCAAAGGTGAGCTGTTAGAGCTCAACAAGGATTTGATAAAAAATGCCACCGGTTATGATTTACGTCAGTTGTTTATTGGTGCAGAAGGCACGCTTGGCTTTGTAGTTGAAGCTACTATGCGTTTGACCCGTGCACCGAAAAATCTTACCGCTATGGTGCTGGGTACACCTGATTTCGATTCCATCATGCCGGTGTTACACGCTTTTCAAAAAGAACTAGACCTCACAGCGTTTGAGTTTTTCTCCGATAAAGCCATGGCAAAAGTGTTAGCGCGTGGCGATGTACCTGCACCCTTTGATACTGAATGCCCGTTTTATGCGCTGCTGGAATTTGAAGCCGCAAGCGAAGAGGTGATGGATCAGGCGTTGGTGGTATTTGAGCACTGTATGGAAGAAGGCTGGGTGCTGGATGGCGTGATGAGCCAGAGCGAGCAGCAGTTAGAAAATCTGTGGAAGTTGCGCGAATATATTTCCGAAACCATTGCCCATTGGACGCCATACAAAAACGACGTTTCAGTAACAGTTGGCAAAGTTCCAGCGTTTTTGCGTGATATTGATGAGATTGTCGCTAAAAATTACCCTGATTTTGAAGTGGTTTGGTTTGGCCATATTGGCGACGGTAACCTGCATTTAAATATTCTTAAGCCTGAATCTATGGATAAAGACGAGTTTTTCGCCCAGTGCGCCACGGTCAATCAGTGGGTATTTGAAACAGTACAGAAATACAACGGCTCAATTTCTGCCGAACACGGCGTGGGTATGACCAAGCGGGATTACCTGCATTACAGCCGCAGTGCTGAAGAAATCGCCTTAATGAAAGCAGTTAAAGCCGTGTTCGATCCGAACGGTATTATGAATCCGGGGAAGATTTTTGCTGTTTGATGAGGTGTGCATATTGTGCAGGTTGCGAGCATGGCGCACGTCACGCAAAGACGCCGCAAGTACGTCCATGTAGGCTCTCGGTCGCCATCCTTGGCGACCAAGGCTTTGCTTAGATATACGCCATGCTCGCAACATTAAGAGCAGTGCAAGCCCCACGCAGCAAAACTCTCAGGCAGTGCTAAAGCTAATTGGGCGCGAGCGTTGTATATGGAATAAAGCCTTGGCGGCATGGATGCCGCCGTGGAGCCTACAGGGATGTATTCACGGCGACTTTACGGAATATGCATCGCTTGCGACTGACACCTAAGCCAATTTCACCAGCGAATTAAAGAAGGTAAGCAAAAATGAGTTACCAACATCAATATCAAGATGGCACTAATATTCACTACCCCATGGGTAAAGTGGTGTGTGTAGGGCGTAACTATGCTGAGCACGCCAAAGAACTTAACAACCCCGTCCCCGATGAGCCGCTGTTGTTTATCAAGCCCGGCAGCTCAGTGGTTTGCCCGGTGAATGGCTTTAATATCCCGCAGGATCGCGGCGCGGTGCATTTTGAAATCGAAATCGCTGTACTAATTGGTAAACCTTTATCTAAGCGTCCCAACGAAGAAGAAGTCCTAGATGCCATATCTGGCTACGCGCCTGCGCTGGATTTAACTCTGCGCGATGTGCAGGACGAGCTAAAGAAAAAAGGCTGGCCATGGGAAGTAGCCAAAAGCTTTGATGGAGCTTGCGTGCTCGCGCCTTTTGTCAGCAGCGATGCCGTCAGCGACACCAATAACATTCAAGTGCGCCTCACTGTGAATGGTGAGGTGCGTCAGCAGGGCAATAGCAGTGAGATGATGCATGCGATTGTGCCGCTGATTCAACACATTGCCGGACAGTTTTCCTTGCAGCCCGGCGATGTTGTCCTCACCGGCACACCCGCAGGCGTCGGACCTTTGCAGTCTGGTGATCAGGTGATTATGGAGCTGCCTGAGTTGAAAAGCCGCTTTGAAACCTTTGTCCGCTAATGCCTGAACTGCCCGAGGTAGAAACCACCCGCCGCGGGGTTGAGCCGCACTTGCTCAATCAGCAGGTGGTACGCGTGGTGGTACGCAATGCACGCTTGCGCTGGCCTATTCCAGATGATTTGGATGTGCGCCTGTCAGGACAGCGTTTTACCAAGATCGAGCGCCGCGCCAAGTATCTATTGTTGCACGCAGAAGTAGGCACGCTGATTTGTCATCTGGGCATGTCCGGCAGCCTGCGTCTAGTGCCGCACGATGAACCCATTGCCAAACACGACCATGTGGATATTGAATTGGCCTCAGGGCAGATGCTGCGCTACACCGACCCGCGCCGTTTTGGTGCCATGCTGTGGACGACCGAGCTGGCGGCACATCCGCTGTTGCTTAAGCTTGGCCCAGAGCCCTTAAGTGCTGACTTTGATGCGGAGTATTTGCATGCGCGTCTGCAGGGGCGCAAACAAGCCATCAAGCCCTTTATTATGGATAACGCCGTGGTGGTTGGCGTGGGCAATATTTACGCCAGTGAAGCACTGTTTGCGGCGGGTATTGATCCACGTAAAGCCGCCGGCACGCTCAGCACAAAACGCTGCGTGTTATTGGTGGATGAAATCAAACGCATCTTAGCTGCCGCCATTGAACAAGGCGGCACGACACTGAAAGACTTTGTTGGTGGTGATGGCAAACCGGGTTATTTTCAACAAAAGCTGTTTGTTTACGGTCGTGCTGGGCAGCCCTGTTTAAAATGTGGTGCAGAGTTAAAAGAGGTCAAGCTAGGTCAGCGTTCCAGCGTGTACTGTACAAAATGTCAGCGTTAATCTTTGATGTACTTGGCGAAAGTGGTAATTAGTTAGTTGAAAAAACAACTATGCGCTGACAAAACAATCGGTCGTCTATATAGTTAAATTGTCTATCAATAAACTGCTGAAGGAACGCTGTTATGAGCTTATTTCGTGTAATCGCTGCTGCACTTGCCTTAGTTATGGGCCTGGGTTCGTTACCTGCGATGGCGGGGGGCAACCCAAGTGGTAATCCAGAGTACGACACTGATACTCCTGAAGCCTACGCCATGGTTGCAGATGCTGTGATTGCTCGCCCGTTTTTAATCGCGGGTACTGTAATAGGTACAGGCTTGTTTGTTGTTACCCTACCTTTTACGGCTTTAAGCGGCACAGTGGATAAAGCCGGTAAAGCCTTGGTGGTCGAACCGGGCAAGGCCGCTTTTGTTCGTTGCCTAGGCTGTACCAAATCGGGTTATAAAGCCGAACAGTAAATTTAAATCAAGTTTGTTTAAGGCCGCCTCCCTTGGGAGCGCGGCCTTTCTTGGTTTGGGCGTGCAAAATGAGTGATAATGCATGCAGCCGACAGAATTTCTATGGTCAAACTGAATAATGCCAACAACCAAAAAATACTTTTTCCTGCTACTCGCTGTCATAGTGCTGTCGATAAGTTTCTGGTACAGCACGGCGTGGTTGCGCCTGAGTTCTGGGGTCGCGTTATTTTTGTTTGGCATGCAGTGTTTGGAAGAAGGGCTTAAGCAACTGGCCGGCGGTAAGCTTGAGCAGTGGCTAGAGCGCAGTACAGCCACACAGTTTAAGGGTTTTCTGTTTGGCATGGTTGGCACCATGGTTCTGCAGTCAACCACCCTGATGTCCATGCTCACCATCGCCTTTATCAGTACGGGACTCATTCAGTTAGCTGGTGGCATCTCAATTTTATTGGGCATTAACTTAGGCACAAGTGGCGGCATGTGGTTGTTGGCCGCTGCCGGACAAAACGTGAGCCTGTCGCCCTTGGCGTTACCCATGTTGGTGTTTGGTGTTTTGGCCGGCTTTCAAGGCGATAAAGGTAAAGCAGCGGGGCGTATTATATTTGGCATTGCCTTTATTTTTATGGGCGTTGAGCAGATGAAAGGCGGCTTTGCTGATCTGGGTGGCAGCTTAGACTTAACCGAGCAGATTAAGACCGGCTATGTTGGACAGCTGATTTTTGTGGCAATGGGGATGGCATTAACGGCGATGTTGATGTCGAGCCACGCGACGCTCATGTTGGTACTGGCAGCTTTGGCGGCAGGACAAATTGAATTATGGCAGGGCATGTCGATCGCTATTGGCGGCAGTGTCGGCAGCAGTATTAATGTGGCTATTATGGGCTGGCTCAGCGGTAATCGCAGTGGACAACGTTTGGCGCTGGTGCACACGCTGTTTAACATAGTTACCGGTGTGGTGACCTTCGTGTTGCTCACGCCCTTGTTATGGCTGGTACAAACCATCATGACTGGTGGTAATTCGTTGCTGCAACTAGCCCTGTTCCAAACTATTTTTAACCTGACGGGTGTGGCTATTTTTTGGCCGCTTCAGCACTGGTTAGAGCAGGCTTTATTACGCTTTTTGCCTGATCCGGTTGAGCCAGCGGTGTTGATTACTGACAAGAAATTAGCCGAACCTGCGTTGCCGGTGCAGCAGGTTGTGCCTGTTACTAAAGCGCGCTACTTAAGTGATTCAGCCTTAACTTCTGCCGATACGGCTTCGCGTGCGGTGGTGCAAGAATTACAGCACTTGGGGCGTTTGAGTCTGGAGGTGATCTGTCACGCGCTGTATCAACCAGTAACGCAATTGACTGCTTCACGAGTCGATGAGGCTTGTCTTAATGCGCGCCCGGATGATGTCACGGGTTTGGACGCAGAACTGCTGTATCAGAGGCATATCAAAGGCGTTTACTCGGATTTACTGAGTTTTATGAGCCGTTTGACCGTGGATATGGATGAGGAGCATCAAAGCTTTTTGCTGACCTGCCAGTTGGCAGCGTTGCAGCTGGTAGACGCGGTAAAAGATGCCAAACATTTACAAAAAAATCTGGGTCGTTATCTGCGTGATGATCGCTCTTACGTGCATAACCATTATTTGGATTTGCGCCGTCATTTACTTTGGGTGCTACGACAAGTGCGTGAGGTGAGTCGCTTGGATTTGCCCGATGATATTTGGCGCAATCGTTTGGAGTGGTTGGATGCACAGGCAGCAAAGTTTGATACTGAGTTTCGTCAGCGTATTTTTTCTGAAGTGCGTAAACAACAGCTTGATAGCCTGCAGGCCAGTTCATTGATTAATGATCTCGGCTACAGCAGCAGAATTACGCAGAGTTTAAGAAACGTGCTGCAGCTGGGTTTAATGGAAGAAAACCAACTACTGCGCGGGTTGCGTCACTTGGTTGGTGATGAAGAAGCGCCATTGATTGAGCTTTGATGACCTGATTTATTAAAAAGACTCAATCTTGACCTGATACAGCGAGCAGTTGCGGTATTTGCGCTGAGAAATGCTCTGCAATGTGCTCGATATTGCCATCGGCCACCCATGGGACCTGAGCCAAACATGGGGACTTAAGATGCTGTTCTAGGCTGATAAGGTTGTCTGCCAGAGCAGGCATAGTAGGGTCTAGGCAGTTGGCGATCCAGCCAGTTAGCGTTAAGCCATCTCGAGCAATGGCTTCTGCGGTTAAGAGCGCATGGTTGATACAGCCCAAGCGCACACCCACCACTAAAATGACCGGCAACTGCAATGCTTTTGCTAAATCCGCCATGGTTTGGCTAGCAGATATGGGTACAAGCCAACCGCCTGCGCCTTCAATTACCGTCAAGTCAGCCTGTTGGTTAACGACCTGCAGGCACGCCTGTTGCAAGGTGGCCACGTCTAACTTTACGTCAGCCTGTTGTGCAGCTAGATGTGGTGCAATCGCCGGGGCAAAAGCAAAAGGGTTAATTTGCGCGTAGGGCAGTTTGATACTGGATTGCTGTGCTAGTGCCAGTGCGTCGTTATTGCGTAGCCCCTGCGGGGTTAAATCACAGCCCGAGGCGACGGGTTTGATAGCCAAGGTGCTGAACCCCTGTCGGCGTGCTGCACAGAGCAATCCCGCCGCGACGGTGGTTTTCCCTGCATCGGTGTCGGTTCCGGTGATAAAAAAAGCGTTACCCATTAATCATATTGCCTGTCTGAGTTGTGTAAAAAATGCGTTTAAAGCGGCTCTTCGCATTTAAGGGTGTAGAAAAAATCTGACCGGCTGGAAAAAGAGTCGGGGATCTTAGAAAATGTAAGTTCCCACACCAACAAAAACTAAGCCCCCGACGTGAACAATCTTACCTTTTCT
>JALOAC010000019.1 GCA_023228985.1 Thiopseudomonas sp.
ACACGCCAATCATCACCGGTTCTGCGCTAATGGCGCTGAACGGCGAAGACACCAATGGCATGGGTACAACAGCAGTTAAAACGCTGGTGGAAACTCTTGACTCATACATTCCTGAGCCAGAGCGTGCTATTGACCAAGCTTTCTTGATGCCGATTGAGGACGTATTCTCCATCGCTGGCCGTGGTACTGTTGTAACTGGTCGTATCGAGCGCGGTATCGTTAAAGTAGGTGAGGAAGTTGAGATCGTTGGTGTTAAAGACACGACCAAGACTACCTGTACGGGTGTTGAGATGTTCCGTAAGCTGCTTGACGAAGGTCGTGCAGGTGAGAACGTTGGTGTTCTGTTGCGTGGTGTTAAGCGTGAAGACGTTGAGCGTGGTCAAGTATTGGCCAAGCCAGGTAGCATTAAGCCGCACACCAAGTTTGAAGCGGAAGTGTACGTTCTGTCTAAAGAAGAGGGTGGCCGTCATACGCCATTCTTTAAAGGCTACCGTCCACAGTTTTACTTCCGTACCACAGACGTTACTGGTAGCTGTGAGTTGCCAGAAGGCGTTGAGATGGTAATGCCAGGTGATAACGTTAAACTTGACGTTACCCTGATCAACCCAATCGCCATGGAAGAAGGTCTACGTTTCGCAATTCGCGAAGGTGGCCGTACCGTTGGTGCTGGTGTTGTAGCAAAAATTATCGCTTAATTTTTGTTAATTAATAAAGCCCCCGTTCAGGGGGCTTTTCTATTGTTGTTGACATATTGTTTAGAGGCTATTAGAATTGCGCCTCCTTTTAATAGGTGCGCGCTACTTAATAGGTAGCTAAACAAGAGTCTGAGGTCAAAATGCAGAATCAACAAATCCGTATTCGGTTGAAGGCATTTGATCATCGCCTGATTGATCAATCTACCCAAGAAATCGTGGAAACCGCGAAAAGAACTGGGGCTCAGGTGCGTGGTCCAATCCCATTGCCGACTCGCAAAGAGCGATTTACCGTTCTGGTATCACCGCACGTCAACAAAGACGCGCGTGATCAGTACGAAATTCGCACACATAAACGCGTACTGGATATTGTCCAGCCAACAGATAAAACTGTTGATGCGTTGATGAAACTTGATCTGGCGGCTGGTGTAGAAGTACAGATCAGCCTCGGCTAAAACACCCGTTTTAGTCGTGTAACGCTCTGCAATGGGCGGCCATAGCGGGTGAAAGCCCCGTACACAAATGAGGTCCTAATATGACAATAGGTTTAGTCGGTCGTAAGTGCGGTATGACTCGCATTTTCACCGAAGAGGGTATCTCGATTCCGGTAACTGTAATTGAAGTTGAGCCGAATCGTATTACTCAATTTAAATCAGAAGAAACTGATGGCTATCGCGCTGTTCAGGTAACTGTGGGTGAGCGTCGTGCTTCTCGCGTTACTAAGGCTCAGGCTGGTCATTTTGCTAAAGCTGGTGTAGCTGCAGGTCGTAAAGTTTTGGAGTTTCGCCTTGAAGAAGGTGAATACAAGGCGGGCGATCAGCTTACAGCTGATATTTTTACCGTTGGCCAGATCGTTGATGTAACCGGTCAGTCAAAAGGTAAAGGATTTGCTGGTACTATCAAGCGTTGGAATTTTGCTGGTCAGGATGCCTCCCACGGTAACTCTGTCTCGCACCGTGTTCCAGGTTCCATTGGCCAGTGCCAAACACCAGGACGTGTGTTCAAAGGCAAGAAAATGTCTGGTCACATGGGTGCTGAGCGCAAGACTGTTCAGTCTTTAGAAATCGTTCGTGTTGATGTTGAGCGTAATTTATTGCTTGTAAAAGGTGCTGTTCCTGGCGCTACTGGCGGTGATGTTATCGTTCGTCCAACCACTAAAGGTCGCGGATAAGAGGGAGTGCCGAAATGCAAGTAAATGTAAATGGCGCCCAAGCAATTGATGTTTGTGAGCGTACTTTTGGCGGCGAATTTAACGAGACTCTTGTTCACCAAGCCGTAGTAGCCTACATGGCTGGTGGTCGCCAAGGCAGTAAAAAACAAAAAACCCGTTCTGAAGTGTCTGGCGGTGGTCGTAAGCCATGGCGTCAGAAGGGTACTGGCCGTGCGCGTGCTGGTACTATCCGTTCCCCAATCTGGCGTGGGGGCGGTGCAACTTTTGCTGCGCGTCCACAGGATCACTCACAGAAGCTAAATAAGAAAATGTATCGTGCAGCGATGCGTTCTATTTTGTCTGAGTTGGTTCGCCAAGATCGTCTGATTGTTGTTGAAGAATTTGCAGTTAGTGCACCTAAGACCAAGGATCTAGTTGAAAAACTAAATGCTTTAGGTTTGCAGAATGTATTGATTGTTTCTGAAGACATTGAGCAAAATCTTTATTTGGCTGCACGTAACCTTCCTCATGTGGATGTGCTTGATGTGCAAGGCTCAGACCCAGTAAGCCTAATCGCTTATGAAAAGGTTCTGATGACTGTATCAGCCATTAAAAAGTTTGAGGAGTTATTGGGATGAACCAGGAACGCGTATTTAAAGTGCTACTTGGCCCACATATCTCCGAGAAGGCGACTATGTTAGCCGATGGCAAAAACCAGTTTGTATTTAAAGTTGCGATTGATGCAACCAAGCTGGAAATTAAAACTGCTGTAGAAACCCTGTTCGAAGTGAAAGTAGCTGATGTTAATACCGTTAACGTTGACGGTAAGACTAAGCGTACAGCGCGTGGACTGGGTAAGCGTAAGGACTGGAAAAAAGCCTATATCGCCCTACAGCCCGGTCAAGACATTGACTTCACTAGCAGTGCTGAATAAGTAGAGGTGTATCATGGCAATTGTTAAAAGCAAGCCGACTTCTGCTGGACGCCGTTTTGTCGTTCGCGTAGTCAATAAGGAGCTGCACAAAGGCTCTCCTTATGCGCCGCTGCTGGAAAAGAAAACTAAAACCGGTGGCCGCAATAATAATGGTCGTATTACCACTCGTCACATTGGTGGTGGTCACAAGCAACAATATCGTATTATAGATTTTCGTCGTAACAAAGACGGCATCCCTGCGACTGTTGAACGCTTAGAGTACGATCCAAACCGCAGTGCACACATTGCATTACTTAAGTATGCAGACGGTGAGCGTCGCTACATTTTAGCACCTAAGGGTGTTAGTGCTGGCGAGCAGCTGCTGTCAGGCGATCACGCGCCTATCAAAGCGGGTAACACTTTACCGCTGCGTAGCATACCAGTAGGTTCTACCATTCACGGTATTGAGCTTAAGCCAGGTAAGGGTGCGCAAATGGCACGCTCTGCAGGTACTTCCGCTCAGTTGATTGCACGTGATGGAGCTTACGTTACTCTGCGTTTACGTTCAGGTGAAATGCGTAAAGTATTAGCCGAATGTCGCGCAACTTTAGGCGAAGTTTCAAACCATGAACACTTCTTGCGCTCTTTAGGCAAGGCTGGTGCTTCACGTTGGGCGGGTATTCGTCCAAACGTACGTGGTGCTGCGATGAACCCAGTTGATCACCCGCATGGTGGTGGTGAAGGCCGTACTAAAGGCGGTCGTCATCCAGTTACTCCATGGGGTCGCCCAACTAAGGGTGGCAAGACCCGTACTAACAAGCGTACGAACAAGATGATCGTTCATCGCCGTAAATAATTGAGGATAACAAATGTCACGTTCTCTTAAGAAAGGTCCATTTATTGACCTTCACCTGTTAAAGAAGGTTGAGACTGCGGTTGAAAAGAACGATCGTAAACCAGTGAAAACTTGGTCACGTCGCTCAATGATTCTACCGCAGATGGTTGGTCTAACTATTGCAGTTCACAACGGTCGTCAGCATGTACCTGTGTTGGTCGGTGAAGATATGGTTGGTCATAAGTTAGGCGAATTTGCTGCAACACGTACCTATCGTGGTCACGTTGCAGACAAAAAAGGCAAGCGTTAAGGGGTGAGATGATGGAAGTAGCCGCAAAGTTATCGGGCGCTCGCATTTCTGCCCAAAAAGCCCGTTTGGTTGCTGACCAAATTCGCGGGAAGAAAGTAGATGAAGCGCTCAACCTACTAACTTTCAGCAGCAAAAAAGCTGCTGAGATTATTAAAAAAGTGCTTGAATCTGCGATAGCCAATGCCGAGCATAACGAAGGTGCTGATGTTGACGATTTACGCGTCTCAACAGTCTTTGTTAACGAAGGGCGTTCGATGAAGCGTATCAGACCACGTGCCAAAGGCCGTGCAGATCGTATCATCAAGCGGTCTTGCCATATCACTGTCAAGGTCGCAGACAAGTAACGGAGTTGAACAGATGGGTCAGAAAGTACATCCCATAGGCATACGCCTGGGTATAGTCAAGGATCACGCATCGGTTTGGTATGCAGACAGCAAAAATTATGCTGACTACTTAAATGCCGATTTAGAAGCTCGTGCGTATCTATTCGACAAACTAAAAAACGCGTCCGTTAGCCGTATCGAGATTGCTCGTCCGGCTCAGACAGCACGCATTACCATCCACACTGCTCGTCCTGGAATCATTATCGGGAAGAAAGGTGAGGATGTTGAAAAGCTGCGTCAGGACCTGACCAAGAAAATGGGTGTGCCCGTGCACATCAATATTGAAGAGATCCGCAAGCCGGAGCTCGACAGTATGCTCGTTGCTCAGAGCGTAGCTCAGCAGCTGGAGCGCCGTGTAATGTTCCGTCGTGCTATGAAGCGCGCGGTACAAAACGCAATGCGCATTGGTGCCAAAGGCATCAAAATCCAAGTGAGCGGTCGTCTTGGTGGTGCTGAAATTGCACGTACAGAATGGTATCGCGAAGGCCGTGTGCCGTTGCACACGCTGCGCGCTGATATCGATTATGCCACCTATGAGGCGCACACCACTTACGGTGTGATTGGTGTGAAAGTTTGGATCTTTAAGGGCGAAGTTATTGGCGGCCGTACAGAAGAAACCAAACCAACATCACCAGCGCCACGTAAAAAAGCTGCACGTTAAGGAGTACGCAACATGTTACAACCAAAGCGTACGAAGTTCCGCAAGATGATGACAGGCCACAACCGTGGTCTAGCTCAACGCGGAAGCAAGGTTAGCTTCGGCGAGTATGCTCTTAAAGCTACTGGTCGTGGTCGACTCACTGCGCGTCAGATTGAAGCCGGCCGTCGTGCCCTTACGCGTCACGTTAAGCGTGGCGGTAAAATCTGGATTCGCGTTTTCCCTGACAAACCAATTACCAAGAAGCCCTTAGAAGTACGTATGGGTAAAGGTAAAGGTTCAGTAGAGTATTGGGTAGCTTTGATTCAACCCGGAAAAGTACTTTACGAGATTGAAGGTGTTACAGAAGAATTGGCGCGTGAAGCTTTTGCTTTAGCTGCTGCTAAATTGCCTGTCGCAACATCTTTTGTTAAGCGGACGGTGATGTGATGAAAGCTAACGAACTTCGTGAAAAAACAGTAGAGCAACTCAAAGAGCAATTGCTGCAATTATTGCGTGATCAGTTTAATTTGCGTATGCAAAAAGCCACTGGTCAGTTGTCGCAGTCGCACCTGCTCACACAAGTTAGACGCGATATTGCCCGCGTTAAAACTGTGCTCAACCAGAAGGCAGGTAACTAATCATGGCTGAAGCTCAGAAAGTTATTCGTACACTGACGGGTCGTGTTGTCAGTGACAAAATGGATAAAACAATCACCGTGCTCATCGAGCGTCGCGTCAAGCACCCTGTGTACGGTAAATATCTTAAGCGTTCGACAAAACTGCACGCGCACGATGAAACCAATCAATGCCAAGTGGGCGACAAGGTCACTATTAGTGAAACCCGTCCACAATCTAAGACTAAGTCTTGGGCTTTGGTTGAAGTTGTCGAACGCGTAGAAGTTGTTTAGGACCTAGGGTCGGAGAGATTTTATGATTCAGACTCAATCTATGCTCGATGTCGCTGATAACAGCGGTGCACGTCGTGTAATGTGTATTAAGGTTCTAGGTGGTTCACACCGTCGCTATGCCCGTATCGGAGACATCATTAAGGTCACCGTTAAGGAAGCAATTCCACGTGGTAAAGTTAAAAAGGGCCAGGTAATGACCGCTGTGGTTGTACGTACCGCTCATGGTGTGCGTCGCCCAGATGGTTCAATCATTCGTTTCGATGGCAATGCTGCAGTGTTGTTAAACAACAAGCAAGAGCCAATCGGTACCCGTATCTTCGGACCAGTGACGCGTGAACTTCGTACAGAGAAGTTTATGAAAATCGTCTCACTGGCGCCTGAAGTGCTGTAAGGAGTAGCCGTCATGCAAAAGATTCGTCGTAACGACGAGATCATCGTCATCGCCGGCAAGGATAAAGGCAAACGTGGTAAGGTGCAGAAAATATTAGCAGATGGTCGCGTACTCGTGGCTGGCGTTAATATGGTCAAGCGTCATACCAAGCCTAATCCGATGTCCGGACAACAAGGCGGTATCGTCGAGAAAGAAGCACCAATCCATGCTTCAAACGTGGCTATTTTCAATAGCGAAACCAACAAAGCAGATCGCGTAGGTTTCAAAGTTGAGGATGGCGAGAAAATTCGTGTTTTCAAGTCGACCAATAAACCGGTCCAGGCTTGAGGCGGCTAGGTAAATAACCATGGCACGATTGAAAGAAATTTTTCGGAAAGAAATTGCACCTAAGATTAAAGAAGAACTTAAGCTTAGCAACGTAATGGAAGTTCCGCGTGTAACAAAGATTACACTTAACATGGGTCTGGGCGAGGCAGTAACTGATAAGAAGGTTATTGAAAACGCTGTTGCAGACCTTGAAAAAATCACTGGTCAAAAGCCGATTGTGACTTATTCACGTAAGTCAATCGCGGGTTTTAAAATCCGTGACGGCTGGCCGATTGGGGTTAAAGTTACGCTGCGTAACGATCGCATGTATGAGTTCTTGGATCGTTTGCTCTCAATTTCCCTGCCACGTGTACGTGACTTCCGTGGTTTAAATCCACGTTCGTTTGACGGTCGCGGCAACTACAGCATGGGTGTTAAAGAGCAAATCATTTTCCCGGAAATTGATTACGACAAAATCGACGCACTTCGTGGTTTAGATATTACTCTAACTACCACAGCGCGTAACGATGAAGAAGGACGTGCACTATTGTCCGGCTTCAAATTCCCATTCCGTAACTGAGGACTAGCTCATGGCTAAGAAAGGTATGATCAATCGTGAGCTGAAGCGTCAGCAAACGGTTGCAAAGTACGCCGAAAGACGTGCTGCCCTTAAAGCAATTATCGCTAATCCTAAGTCGACTGAAGAAGAACGTTGGGATGCGCAGGTTGCTTTACAAAAGCAGCCACGTGACGCAAGCGCTGCGCGTTTGCGTAACCGTTGTCGCGTAACCGGCCGTCCTCACGGTGTTTACCGTAAGTTTGGCTTAGGCCGCAACAAGTTGCGTGAGGCAGCGATGCGTGGAGATGTACCAGGTTTAGTTAAATCTAGCTGGTAATCCAAGCGAAATCGAAAAAAAACGAACAAGCCCCAATCGGGGCTTGCTTCGTCTGTAAAGAATCATTAAAATGCTCGGCTCACAAGAGCTAGTGTTTTTTGTGCGTGTAACCAGCGATCAGCTGGTTTTATTAATCTAGGAGTTAAAAGCCCATGAGTATGCAGGACCCGTTAGCAGATATGCTGACTCGTATCCGTAATGCCCAGATGGCTGAAAAATCTGTTGTTAGCATGCCTTCTTCATCACTAAAAGCTGCGGTAGCTGAAGTGTTGAAGACTGAAGGTTACGTCACAGACTATCAGATCAGCGGAGATGCCAAGCCTCTGTTGTCCATCGAATTAAAATATTTCGAAGGCCGTCCGGTTATTGAAGAACTGAAGCGTGTAAGTCGTCCTGGCTTGCGTCAGTACAAATCCGTTGATCAGTTACCGAAAGTGCGTGCAGGTTTAGGTGTAGCTATTGTCTCTACCAGTAAAGGTGTGATGACAGATAGAGCTGCGCGAGCTGCAGGTATCGGTGGCGAAGTTCTTTGTAGCGTTTTCTAAGGGGAGTAGGCATGTCAAGAATTGCTAATAACCCCGTTAAACTTCCAGCTGGCGTTGAGTTCAAACTTAACGGTCAGGAAGTTTCGGTGAAAGGTGCTAAAGGCACTTTGCAAATGAATTTACATCCAGCAGTAGAAGTTACTCAGGATTCTGGTGAGCTACGTTTTGCTCCGCGTAATGGCGATCAGCAATCACGTGCTATGGCTGGAACAACGCGCGCACTGATTAACAACATGGTTACCGGTGTTAGCCAAGGCTTCGAGCGTAAATTGCAGCTAGTTGGTGTTGGTTTTCGTGCTCAAGCAGCAGGTAAAGTACTCAACCTATCTTTAGGCTTCTCACACCCAATCGAATATCAATTGCCTGAGGGTGTAACCGCAGAAACACCTAGCGCTACTGATATTTTGATTCGTGGTATTGATAAGCAGGTGTTAGGTCAGGTTGCTGCTGAAATCCGCGAGTTCCGTCGCCCAGAGCCTTACAAGGGCAAAGGCGTACGCTACGCTGAAGAAGTAGTACTTCGTAAAGAAGCTAAGAAGAAATAGGGCCAAGCAAAATGAACGATAAAAAAGTTTCAAGAATACGTCGCGCTCGTAAAGCACGCTTAAAAATGCGCGAGCTCGAAGTTGTTCGCCTTTGCGTGCACCGTTCTTCGCAGCATATTTATGCTCAAGTCATCTCAGCAGATGGACAAAAGGTGCTAGCAAGCGCGTCAACTTTAGACAAACAGTTGCGTGAACAAGCCACTGGAAATATCGAAGCAGCGAAAAAAGTGGGTCAGCTTATTGCTGAGCGCGCTAAAGCTGCGGGCATAAGCCAGGTTGCTTTTGACCGTTCTGGATTTAAGTACCATGGCCGTGTGCAAGCACTGGCTGATGCTGCTCGTGAAGGCGGGCTGGAGTTCTAATTTATGTCAAATCACGAGCAAAGACGCGATAAGCGTGATGAAAGTCGCGATGAAGGCTACATTGAGAAATTAGTCCAAGTAAATCGTGTAGCTAAAACAGTTAAAGGTGGTCGTATCTTTACCTTTACCGCATTAACAGTTGTTGGTGATGGTAATGGGCGTGTAGGTTATGGCCGTGGTAAATCCCGCGAAGTTCCAGCTGCTATTCAAAAAGCAATGGAAGCAGCGCGCCGCAATATGATTCAGGTTGAATTAGACGGTACTACATTGCAGTATCCAATTAGAGCTAGCCATGGTGCATCCGATGTTTACATGCAACCAGCGTCTGATGGTACGGGTGTAATTGCTGGCGGTGCTATGCGTGCAGTGTTGGAGGTTGCTGGTGTGCAGAACGTTTTAGCCAAGTGCTATGGTTCTACCAATCCAGTTAACGTTGTTCAGGCGACCTTTAAGGGTCTAAAGAACATGCAATCCCCTGTTGCAATTGCTGCTAAGCGTGGCAAAAGTGTCGAGGAGATTCTTTAACCATGTCGCAAGCTAAAATTAAAGTGACTCAAGTTAAGAGCACTAATGGACGTATAGAAAGCCATAAAGCCTGTTTGCGCGGCTTAGGCCTGCGTCGTATTAATCACACCGTTGAGGTTCTGGATACCCCGGAAAATCGCGGCATGATTAATAAGGCTTACTATTTACTCCGTGTGGAGGGCTAAATCATGCAATTAAACGATTTACGTTCAGCACCAGGTTCACGCCCCAGCAAAACACGCTTGGGCCGTGGTATCGGTAGCGGTTCAGGTAAAACTGCAGGTCGTGGTCACAAAGGTTTGACCTCTCGTTCTGGTGGTAAAGTTGCGCCAGGTTTTGAGGGTGGTCAACAGCCTTTGTACCGTCGTTTGCCAAAGTTTGGCTTTACTTCACTAAAGTCTTTAGCGCGTGCTGAGGTTCGTACTTCAGAGCTGGCTAAAGTTGATGGTGATTTAGTAACGCTGCTGACTTTGAAAGAAGCAAACGTTATTGGCTTAAATGTCAAAAGCGTAAAAGTAATGCTATCCGGCGAAGTTGGCCGTGCTGTTACCCTTCAGGGTGTAGGAGCAACCAAAGGCGCTCGCGAAGCTATCATCGCAGCTGGCGGAAAAGTCGAGGAATAAATGGCAAAGCAAGGTTCTCTCCCTGCATTAGGCGGTGCTGGTTTGTCCGAGCTTTGGGCACGCTTGCGCTTCTTAATCTTAGCAATCATCGTTTATCGTATCGGTGCACATATTCCTGTGCCCGGTATTAACCCAGATCGCTTGGCAGATTTGTTTAGACAGAATGAGGGAACCATACTCAGCCTGTTCAACATGTTTTCTGGTGGTGCACTGGAGCGCATGAGTATTTTTGCATTAGGTATTATGCCGTATATTTCGGCCTCTATTATCATGCAGCTCATGACCGCCGTCAGCCCACAGCTAGCTCAGTTGAAAAAAGATGGCGAAGCCGGTCGACGTAAAATCAGCAAATACACCCGTTACGGTACTTTAGTACTGTCGCTGGTGCAGGCTTTTGGTATGTCGATGGGCCTAGCAAGTCAAGGAGTAGCCTTTAACACCGCCTTTAACTTCTATTTCATTGCTATTACTACTTTTGTAGCTGGAGCAATGTTCTTGATGTGGTTGGGTGAGCAAATTACAGAGCGCGGTATCGGTAACGGCATTTCGATGCTTATATTTGCTGGTATTGTGGCTGGTTTGCCAGGTGCTATAGGTCAGTCATTTGAATCTGCGCGTCAAGGCGATATTAATATTATCGCTCTGATTGTTGTGGCTTTGATTGCCGTTGCCATTATTGGTTTTGTGGTCTTTATTGAGCGTGGCCAGCGCCGTATTACGGTGAACTACGCTAAGCGCCAGCAGGGACGTAAAGTTTTTGCCGCGCAGCAAAGTCACTTGCCACTTAAGGTCAACATGGCGGGCGTTATTCCTGCAATTTTTGCTAGCAGTATCTTGCTGTTTCCCGCGTCATTGGGACAATGGTTTGGTCAGTCAGAAAGTATGGGCTGGTTGTCGGATATTTCTCAGTCTTTAGCTCCTGGGCAGCCGTTAAACATTATTTTGTTTAGTGCGGGTATTATTTTCTTCTGTTTCTTCTATACAGCGTTGATGTTTAACCCTAAGGAAGTCGCAGAGAATTTGAAGAAGTCCGGTGCTTTTATCCCCGGAATTCGTCCCGGTGATCAATCAGCACGTTATATCGATGGTGTTCTTACACGCTTAACAGTGTTTGGTTCGCTGTATATGACTGCAGTTTGCTTGTTACCACAATTCTTAGTAGTAGCGGCAAATGTTCCTTTTTATCTTGGTGGGACATCGTTATTGATCGTGGTAGTGGTTGTCATGGACTTTATGGCTCAAGTACAATCGCACCTCGTTTCTAACCAGTACGAATCCCTAATGAAAAAATCAAACCTTAAAGGTTATGGCAGCGGCGGTATGATGCGCTAGCCTTTAGGGCTTAGGAGTGTGTGATGAAAGTTCGTGCATCGGTTAAAAAACTTTGCCGTAATTGCAAAATCGTTCGCCGTGAAGGTGTTATTCGAGTGATTTGTAAGGCAGAGCCACGTCACAAGCAGCGCCAAGGCTAATTGTGTTGTGTTTATTGCTTGCTAGCTAGTGCGCTAGTGAGTGTAATGTAATTACAGCTATATAACTTGTATTCGTTCTTGGCTTCCAGAATACAAGTAGCTGTCAAGTGGAGTTAGATTGAATGGCCCGTATTGCAGGCGTTAACATTCCAGATAACAAGCATGCTGTTATCTCGCTGACCTATATTTACGGTATAGGGCGCCCTTCTGCACAGAAATTATGTGCGGCGACTGGTGTAAATCCAGCAGCAAAAATCCAAGACCTGACTGAAGATCAGATCGAGCAGTTGCGCGTAGAAGTTGCCAAGTTAACTACTGAAGGTGACCTACGTCGTGAAGTCAGCATGAACATTAAGCGTTTGATGGACCTGGGTTGCTTTCGCGGCCTGCGTCACCGTCGTAGCTTACCTGTTCGTGGTCAACGCACTAAAACCAACGCTCGTACCCGTAAAGGTCCGCGCAAGCCGATCCGCAGATAATAGCATTGGTTTAAGAATAGGAATTTGATTATGGCTAAAGCAGCTGCTCGTCCTCGTAAGAAGGTCAAAAAGACCGTGGTTGATGGCATCGCCCATATCCACGCATCTTTTAATAATACAATTGTTACAATCACAGACCGTCAGGGTAATGCTCTTTCATGGGCAACTTCAGGTGGTTCAGGTTTCCGCGGTTCTCGTAAGAGTACACCTTTTGCTGCGCAGGTTGCAGCAGAGCGTGCAGGCCAAGCGGCACTTGAGTACGGTCTGAAAAATCTTGAAGTCAACGTTAAGGGTCCAGGTCCAGGCCGCGAGTCTGCCGTGCGTGCTCTTAATGGTTGTGGCTATAAAATATCCAGCATCACAGACGTGACGCCAATCCCTCATAATGGTTGTCGTCCGCCGAAGAAGCGTCGCGTGTAAAGGAGACGGTTAAAAATGGCACGTTATATTGGTCCAAAATGCAAACTGTCCCGTCGTGAAGGCACAGATCTTTTCTTAAAGAGCGGCTCACGCGCGATTGAATCTAAATGTAATCTTGAAGCTGCACCTGGCCAACATGGTCAGCGTCGTAGTCGTCTATCTGAGTACGGTACTCAGTTGCGCGAAAAGCAAAAAGTTCGTCGTATCTATGGTGTTTTAGAGCGTCAGTTCGCTAACTACTACACTGAAGCAGCACGTCGTAAGGGTTCAACGGGTGAAAACCTGTTGCAACTTTTAGAGTGCCGCCTGGATAACGTTGTATACCGTATGGGTTTTGGTTCTACTCGCTCTGAATCCCGTCAGTTGGTATCGCATAAAGCGATCAGTATTAATGGTAAGACGGTAAACATTCCTTCTTATCAGGTACAGCCAGGCGACGTGATTGCGGTTCGTGAAAAATCCAAAAATCAATTACGTATCGCCCAGGCGCTTGAGTTATGCACTCAACGTGGCCGTGTAGAGTGGGTTGATGTTGATGCAGAGAAAAAATCTGGCGTGTTCAAGAATATTCCTGAGCGCACTGATCTGTCTGCAGACATTAATGAGAGCCTGATCGTCGAGCTCTACTCTAAGTAAGGGCAAGAAAATAGGTGAATCCATGCAGATTTCGGTAAATGAGTTTCTAACTCCTCGTCAAATTGTTGTTGACTCGATCAGCCCAACGCGCTCTAAGATTACCTTAGAGCCGCTAGAGCGTGGCTTCGGTCATACTCTAGGTAATGCACTGAGACGTATTCTTTTGTCTTCAATGCCTGGTTGCGCTGTTGTTGAAGTTGAGATCGACGGTGTGGAACATGAATACAGCGCCATTGAGGGTGTGCAGGAAGATGTCATTGAAATCCTGCTTAATCTCAAAGGTTTAGCTGTAATAATGCACGGTCGTGATGAAGTTACACTTAGCTTAAGCAAAAAAGGGCCGGGCGTAGTTACTGCAGCCGATATTCAGCTGGATCATGATGTGGAAATCGTTAATGGCGACCACGTTATTGCCAATCTGGCTGAGAAAGGTGCGCTAAATATGAAGCTACGAATTGTTCGTGGCCGTGGTTATGAACCAGCTGATACCCGCTTTGCGGATGATGATGAGTCTCGTAGCATTGGTCGCTTGCAGTTAGATGCTTCTTTCAGCCCAGTTCGCCGCGTAGCTTATGTGGTGGAGAATGCTCGGGTTGAGCAGCGTACTGACCTAGATAAGTTAGTAATTGAATTAGAAACCAATGGTACCTTGGACCCTGAAGAAGCAATTCGCCGCTGTGCAACAATTATGCAGCACCAGCTAGCTGCTTTTGTTGACTTACAGGCCGAGGTTGAACAGGTTGAAGAGCAGCCTGAAGACGAAGTTGATCCGGTATTACTCAGACCAGTTGATGATCTTGAGTTAACGGTTCGCTCGGCTAACTGCTTGAAAGCTGAAAGCATCTACTATATTGGTGACCTGATTCAGCGTACTGAGGTTGAGTTACTTAAAACACCTAACCTAGGTAAGAAGTCTTTAACTGAAATTAAAGACGTGCTAGCACAACGCGGTCTATCACTCGGTATGCGCCTAGATAACTGGCCACCGGCAAGTTTGAAGAAGGATGATAAGGCGACTGCCTAATCATTATAGTCACCGAACTAGAGTGTTTGGTAAGGAATTAAATCATGCGTCATCGTAAAAGTGGCCGTCAACTGAGCCGTACAAGCGCCCACCGCAAGGCCATGTTTCAAAACATGGCTGTGTCGCTGTTCGAGCATGAACTGATTAAAACTACATTACCTAAAGCTAAAGAATTGCGTCGTGTTGCAGAGCCGCTAATTACTTTATCCAAGGTTGATAGTGTTGCTAACCGTCGTTTAGCTTTTGCCCGTACACGCTCGAAAGAAGCAGTCGGTAAATTGTTTAACGACCTAGGCAAGCGTTATGCTGAGCGTCCAGGTGGTTATGTGCGTATTCTAAAGTGCGGTTTCCGTACTGGTGATAACGCGCCTATGGCTTATGTTGAGTTAGTAGACCGTCCAGTTGCTGGCGAAGTCGTTGCTGACGATTAATAAGTTATTGCGTTATAAAAAAACCGAGCTTTTTAGCTCGGTTTTTTTTGCTTTGCATTTATAGGTTCCATTAATTAATCCCTCTTTGGTCGTAGGCGTATTGCGCTATTGTTGCGCGCACGACAAAGTAATAGCTGTGGTAAAAACTTTCTTTAACTCGCTAACCTATTGATAAATATACCTTTAATGTGTTGCTTGGCAGGTATGCTAGAGTAGCGAAAGCTGTTGCATATTGGTTAAATGTGGGCTTTGTGGCGTAATTTGGTGACTTTGTAGTCAAGTTTTTTTATGGCACGCTAAGTTCAGCTTTAAAAAAGACTATTCGGGGATAGGTCAATGACAGCAATGGCTTAGAAGGTCGCTGCACGATTATTGACAAGAAATAAAAGCTTTGTTGTTTTGCTAATAATTGTTCTTAGAAACAAGGCTTTGATAACTATAATTAACACTGGAGCGGCATGATGAAGACAACAACTAAGCAACTTTGGCGTTTAGCCAAGTTACCTTTCGCGGTGAGTTTAGCCACAGCACTGGCGGCACCCGCTGCTGCCATTACCTTCGATATGGGTGAAATTGAGGGCTCTTTCGATAGCTCCTTGTCCGTGGGTGCGAGCTGGTCAACGGCCAAGCGTGATAAGCGTTTTATTGGTAACGCCAATGGCGGAACCGGCTATACGCAAACCGGTGATGATGGACGACTTAACTTCAAGCGTGGCGATACCTTTTCTAAGATATTTAAAGGTTTGCACGACTTAGAGCTGCGCTATCAAGATACTGGGGTGTTTGTGCGTGGTAAGTACTGGTATGACTTTAAATTACACGACCAGAACCTGCGCCATCCTGATCCACAAAAGCGCAGCATCAGCAATAAAGGACGTAAAGAAGGCGCGAAAACACGTGGTGCTGAAGTTTTGGATGCCTTTGTTTTCCATAACTACATGATTGGCGATCAGCCGGGTACTGTGCGTCTGGGCAAGCAGGTGGTCAGCTGGGGTGAAAGTACTTTCATCATGAACTCGATCAACTCGATCAACCCGATTGATGTGTCCGCCTTCCGCCGCCCGGGTGCAGAGCTGAAAGAAGGCCTGATTCCGGTCAACATGTTCTATGTGTCACAAAGCTTAACTGATCAGCTGTCAGCCGAAGCTTTTTACCAGATTGGTTGGAAGCAAACCGTGGTGGATAACTGCGGTACATTCTTCTCAAGTGCGGACGTAGCGGCGAATGGGTGTAATAACAACTATAATATTTTGAACCAGAATCTGACCCAAAATTTATTACTGCCTAATATGGCGACATTGGCGAGCTTCGGGTTGGGGGTAAATGCAACCGATGAGGGGCTTATAATTCCCCGTGGCAAGGACAATAAAGCGGGTGATAGTGGTCAGTGGGGTATGGCATTACGCTGGCTCGGCGATAACACTGAGTACGGTGCATACTTTATGAATTATCATAGCCGCACACCATTCTTAAGCATGCAGAATGCAGGCTTGGATGTTGCAGCGGCTTTAGCTACAGAAATTTTCCCTGGCTTTTCTGTTTCGGACGCATTAGCAGGTGCGGCGGGTCCGTTAGCGCCTTTGGCTGCTGTTGTTGGTAACGGTCAATATTTTATGGACTATCCAGAAAATATTCGCTTATACGGTTTAAGCTTCTCTACTACCTTGCCTACAGGAACCGCATGGCAGGGCGAAATTAGCTACCGTCCAAACGCGCCAATACAGATTAATACTCAAGACATAACCTTATCGCTTACTGCACCTGTTAAAGCAGATGCTCCAGCTTGGCAAAATAAAAACTTTGGTGGGGTGCAGAGAGGTTACAACCGTAAAGAAATCACCCAAATCCAAACTACTTTTACCCATTTCTTTGATCAGGTGCTTGGTGCAAGCCGTGCAACCCTAGTCGGTGAAGTAGGTATGGCACATGTTGGTGGTTTAGAAAGCAAGCGTAAAATTCGCTACGGACGTGATGCGATTTATGGTTCGCCAGAAAGCTTTATTGATCCAAGCGCTGAAGGTAAAACCGGCTGGCACGGCTTCGTCACCAAAAACTCCTGGGGCTACCGTCTGCGCGGTGTGTTGGACTACAACAACGCTTTTGCAGGGGTGAACTTGCATCCTAGCGTGGCATTCTCCCACGATGTGGATGGTTATGGCCCTAATGGTCTATTTAACGAAGGAGCTAAGGCAGCGAGCTTTGGTCTAGATGGCGTTTACCAGAACACCTACACAGCAGGTCTTTCTTACACCAACTTCTTTGATGGTCGCTACAACACCATGAAAGACCGCGACTTTGTTTCTTTGACCTTTGGTATGAACTTCTGATTTATGGCTGTAGGAGCGCATCTTATGCGCGATGGTGTAACCCTCGGAGCTATGAAGGTTGCGCATTAAGATACGCTCTTACGGCCTGAGACAATAACTGCGCAAAAATTCCAATAAATTACGCACAAGCAGGAAGACTAAAATGAAAATGAAAACCACATTAATGCAGGGCGGCGTCACTTTTGCGCTGTCTTTATTTGCCGCGAGCGTGATGGCAGCGGTATCGCCTGAACAGGCCGCTAAACTGGGCAGTGAGTTAACACCTTTTGGTGCAGAGAAAGCCGGTAATGCCGCTGGTACTATTCCAGCGTGGACTGGCGGTTTGCCAACCAATGCGGCGAAGGTTGATGAGCGCGGCTTTATGGATGACCCGTATGCGGGTGAGCAACCGGAGTTTGTGATTACTGCGCAGAATATGGAGCAGTACAAAGACAAGCTTACGCCCGGCCAGCAAGCCATGTTTAAGCGTTATCCCGACACCTATAAAATGAAGGTGTATAAAACCCATCGCTCAGCCACCATGCCGCAAGAGGTTATCGATGCAACTAAGGATAACGCGGTGCAAACCAATTTGGTGCAGGGCGGTAATGGTCTAGAGCACTTCAAAGTTGCTAACGCTTTCCCAGTTCCGCAAAACGGCCTAGAGGTGATTTGGAACCATATCACTCGCTATCGTGGTGGTAGTGTGAAGCGTAAAGTGACGCAGGCAACGCCACAGGCGAACGGCTCCTACTCGCTGGTGTACTTCGATGAGCAGTTTGTGTTCCCAAACAAGCTTAAAGACCATGACCCAAGCAAGCCGACCAATATTTTGTTTTACTTCAAACAAAGTGTTACTGCGCCGGCACGCTTGGCGGGTAATGTGTTGTTAGTGCATGAAACCGTTGACCAGATTAAAGAGCCGCGTATGGCTTGGTTGTATAACGCTGGTCAGCGCCGCGTGCGTCGTGCCCCGCAGGTTTCCTATGATGGTCCGGGTACTGCAGCAGATGGTATGCGTACCTCAGATAACCTCGACATGTATAACGGTGCGCCGGATCGCTATAACTGGGAGCTGCACGGCAAGAAGGAAATGTATATTTCCTACAACAACTACCGTCTGGACTCGCCCGAGCTGAAGTACAGCGACATTCTGAAGGCCGGCCACATCAATCAGGACTTGCCACGCTACGAGCTGCACCGTGTCTGGCATGTAACCGCAACCCTGAAAGAAGGCGAGCGTCATATCTATGCCAAACGTGACTTCTACATTGATGAGGACACTTGGCAGGCCGCTGTTATCGATCATTACGACGGTCGCGGAAACCTGTGGCGCGTAGCCGAAGCGCATGCGTTGCAGTACTTTGCTCAGCAGGTGCCTTGGTATGCGGTGGAAACTCTGTATGACGTACAATCAGGTCGCTACTTGGCGCTGGGTATGAAAAACGAAGAGCGTCGTTCGTATGAGTTTAATATCGATGCGACTTCAGGCGAGTTCACTCCAGCTGCTTTGCGTCAGACGGGTGTGCGCTAAGTTAGCCAATTAAAACATCGGTAGCGTGGGCGACTGAATAGGTCGTTCACGCTATCGGTGTTTATTTATACCCTTTTAAACCATGCTGTTCTAGCGCCCATTGCACATGCTCTCTTACAGTTGCGCTGGGGTATTCAATACGGCTTTTTAAAGCCTCAATCACGGTGATGCTGCTGGGTGCATTGCCCAGTCCGACGGCTAGATTGCGCAACCAGTTTTCATAGCCAGTACGTCTAATGGGTGAGCCTTGGGTGCGTTCAAGAAACTCTTCCTCAGTCCAACGAAATAAATCGATCAAACTGCCGTTATCTAAGTGCTGTCTAGGTGAGAAGTCTTCTTCTTGGGTGGTCTTACTAAAGCGGTTCCAAGGGCAGACAATTTGGCAATCATCACAACCAAACACCCTATTGCCTATTAGTGGGCGTAGCTCAAGCGGGATGGCGCCTTTGAGCTCAATGGTTAAATAAGATATACAGCGGCGTGCATCTAGGATGTAAGGGCCGACAAAGGCTTGAGTAGGGCAGCGATCTAGACAGGCGGTGCAAGACCCACAGTGATTGCTTTGTTGCGGCTCGTCCTCAGGTAGCGGAATATCGACAAAAATTTCACCCAAGAAAAAAAAGCTGCCCGCAGTGCGGTTCAGTAACAGGGTGTTTTTACCAATCCAACCCAAGCCAGCATTGCGGGCTAAAGCGGACTCCAGCACAGGAGCACTATCAACAAAAACCCTATAATTGAGCGGCTCAATTTCCTGCTTGATACGTTCGGCAAGCTGCTGCAGACGTTTGCGCATCAGTTTATGGTAGTCGCGCCCCAGAGCATAACGGGAAATATAGGCTAAACTTGGCTGCTTTAGGGTTTCCAGCATATGTGTATCGGCAGGTACATAATTCATACGCACAGAAATTACCCGCAGGGTGCCGGGCATTAGTTCTGTAGGTCTAGAACGCAGGGTGCCGTGCTTGGCTAAATAATCCATTTCGCCGTGATAGTTGGCGGCAAGATAGCTAAGCAGATGCGGTTCATCCGCGCTTAGGTCGGTGCCGCTGATGCCCACGTCGGCAAAGCCTAGTTCATTACCCCATTGCTTAATGCATTGAGCTAATGGCTGTAAAGCGGAATTTTGTTCGGTCATCGTGCAGACATGTAGGTATAATTTGCGGATATGCAGTATAACAAGGGGTAAAGGCGTTGAGTAATGAATGTTCGGGCGCATTTACTCAGGGTTTGCAAGGCGGGGATATGTCTGAGATTGAACTTTTTTTAGCTGACGAGGCACAAACCTTGGCGTTGGGTACGCAGTTGGCACGTTTGACCGCTGGACATGGCTTGTTGTTTTTACAGGGTGATCTAGGAGCGGGGAAAACGACCTTATCGCGTGGAATTATCCAAGGTTTAGGTCACCAAGGAGCGGTTAAGAGCCCCACCTTTACCCTAGTAGAACCCTATGTTGTAGGTGACTTGCAGCTGTGGCATTTTGATCTGTATCGCCTAGCTGACCCAGAAGAGTTGGAGTTTTTGGGCATACGCGATTACTTGGCCGACGATGATTTATGCATTATTGAATGGCCGCAGAAGGGCCAAGGCGTTTTGCCAGAGCCTGATTTGCATATTAGTATATACACTCACCAGCAAGGACGACGGGTTGTATTAACGCCTTATAGTACGCGCGCAAAAAACTGGTGTGCGGCTGTGGCACAATTAAACCGCCTGTGAGGTAAGTATGCGGCTGCGTCTCTTTTTAGCAAGCATTGTGTTGTATATGCTTCTCCCTATGGAAGCTTTTGCCGCCACAGAAATTAAAAGTGTGCGCTTATGGCGTGCGCCGGATAACACGCGGCTGGTTTTCGACCTTAGCGGTCCGGTTACGCACAATGTGTTTGCGCTGGACAGCCCGGAACGTATCGTCATTGATGTTAAAAGTACGCGACTGTCCGCAGATCTTAAAGCGATCCTAGAACAAAAGTCACCCATAAAAGATGTGCGTGTAGGTTTGCAAGCTAATGAGCTGCGTATCGTGTTGGATATGGCGGCAAAGGTTACACCTAAGAGCTTTACTTTGGCGCCAAACCAACAGTATGGCCACCGCTTGGTTGTGGATCTCTATGATGAGAAAGGTACTACAGGCAACAAGGCTGAGCCCACCGTTCCCATAACGGTGCCTAGCACACCGATTTCAACCGCTAAAATCCCAGCCACTTATAAGCAGCGTGACATTGTTATTGCCATTGATGCGGGGCATGGCGGTGAGGACCCAGGTGCTATTGGTCCGGGTGGGTTGAAAGAAAAAGATGTGGTGCTAGCCATAGCTAAAGAGCTACAACGCCAAATCAATGCTGAGAAAGGATTTCGAGCAGAATTAGTTCGCACGGGTGATTATTTTATTCCGCTGCGCAAACGCACAGACATTGCCCGCAAGAAAAATGCTGACATGTTTATTTCGGTGCATGCCGATGCTGCTCCGCGTGCTTCAGCGCATGGAGCTTCTGTGTATGCTTTGTCCGATCGTGGAGCCACTTCAGAAACTGCGCGTTGGCTGGCCGATAGTGAAAACCGCTCGGACCTTATAGGTGGAGCGGGCAATGTGAGTTTAGGCGATAAGGATCAAGTATTGGCGGGAGTGTTGCTGGATCTGTCGATGACGGCTTCTTTGGCTTCAAGTTTGGATGTCGGACAGAAAATATTAAACCAGATGGGCAATGTCACGCGGCTGCATAAATCACGAGTAGAGCAGGCTGGTTTTATGGTGCTTAAGTCACCGGATATGCCATCAATTTTAGTCGAGACCGGCTTTATTACCAACCCAGCAGAATCGCGTAAGCTGGCGAACCGCTCCCACCAAACGGCAATAGCCCGTTCAATTCATACTGGGGTTAAACAGTTTTTTTATAGTAATCCGCCGGCGGGCACTTACGTCGCTGCACAACGTGATGCAGGGAAGACGTTGATTGGCCCACTGCAGCACGTGGTTAAATCGGGTGAGAGTGTTTCGATTTTAGCGTTGCGCTATCAGGTTTCTATCGCAGAGATTCGCCGAGCCAATAAGTTAAAAGGTGACACCATTCATATAGGTCAAAAATTGACTATTCCAGCACGGACTTTGGCGGCACAACCATGAGTAACACAGCGGTTATCCACTTACTAAGTCCACTGTTAGCCAACCAAATTGCAGCGGGTGAGGTGGTAGAGCGTCCTGCCTCTGTAGCCAAAGAGTTGCTTGAAAATGCACTGGATGCTGGCGCTAATCGCATTGATATTGAAGCGGAAGAAGGTGGCGTTAAGTTACTTCGTATCCGTGATAACGGTCGTGGTATCGCGCACCAACAACTGCCTTTGGCACTAGAGCGCCATGCAACTAGCAAGATAGTGGAGCTGGCTGATCTTGAGGGGGTGTCGACTCTGGGTTTTCGTGGCGAAGCTTTGGCGTCTATAAGTTCGGTTTCACGCCTGTGCTTAACCTCGCGCACAGCCGATGCTGAGCAGGCTTGGCAGGTGGAAGCGCAAGGTCGACAAATGGAGCCGCTGGTGCAGCCCGCCGCGCACCCGCAGGGAACTACGGTGCAGGTGAGCGATCTGTTTTATAACACCCCTGCGCGACGTAAGTTTTTGCGTACCGAAAAGACCGAATTTGACCATTTACAAGAAGTAGTCAAGCGTATGGCGCTGGCGCGTTTTGATGTGGCCTTTCATTTGCGCCATAACAACCGCTCAATTTATGTCTTGCACAGCGCAACCGATGAGCAGAGCAAAGCACGGCGTATCGCCCAGCTATTAGGTGATGGGTTTATGGAGCAAGCGCTGCCCATCGACATAGAGCGCAATGGGTTGCGGCTGTGGGGTTGGGTTGGCTTGCCGACGTTTTCCCGCAGCCAGGCGGATATGCAGTATTTTTATGTCAACGGCAGAACTGTGCGTGACAAGCTGGTCGGTCATGCGGTGCGCCAAGCCTACCGCGATGTGCTGTATGGCGGTAGATTTCCAGCCTTTGTGCTGTATTTAGAATTAGATCCCAATAAAGTGGATGTTAACGTGCATCCCACTAAGCATGAGGTGCGCTTTCGTGATGGGCGCTCTGTGCATGATTTTCTTTATTCAGCACTCAACCGCACTTTGGCTGAAGTACGTCCCGGTGATGCTGTTAGTGCGCCGGCAAGTAGTCAGATGCTTGCACCTTCTGCGGTAACGGGTGTGATGGCGGGCGAGTTTGCAGGGCAAAATGAGTTGGGTTTGCGCGACAGCAGTGCGGAACGAAACAGTAGTTTTGCTAAGTCTACGTTTAATATCGGCAGCCGCTCAACGGCGAGCTTTACCGGCCCTCAGTCACAGGCTTATCAGGCTTATACTGCGCCACTGCTGGGAGATAACGCTGTAGCCGAAACTGAAATCCCACCCTTGGGCTATGCCATCGCGCAGCTGAAAGGCATTTATATTCTGGCGGAAAATCAACTTGGGCTGGTGTTGGTGGATATGCACGCCGCTCACGAGCGCGTGATGTACGAGCGTTTGAAAACAGCGATGGCGCAAGAAGGTTTGCGCGCACAGCCGTTGCTGGTGCCGCAAACGCTGCGCCTAAGTGCGCGTGAGATTGATTGCGCTGAGCAAAATGCGCAGTGGTTTAATCAGTTAGGTTTTGAATTGCAGACGTTGGGTGAAGAAAGTATCGCGATTCGCCAAATCCCAGCATTACTTAAGCAGGCGCACGCTGCGGACTTGGTGCAAGCGGTGTTGGCGGATTTGATGGAGTACGGCAGCAGTGACCGGGTTCAGGCGCATATTAACGAGCTGCTCGCAACTATGTCGTGCCATGGCGCTGTACGCGCTAACCGACAATTGAGCATTGCAGAAATGAATGCATTGTTGCGTGATATGGAAATCACCGAGCGTAGTGGCCAGTGCAATCATGGCCGCCCGACTTGGACACAGTTGAACATGACAGAGTTGGATGCTTTGTTTTTGCGTGGCCGGTAAACCTGCTGCCGCAGCACAGACTGTGGTGTCGCTGCCTATCTTCTGCTCTGCGTTGCAGTCAAAATTGCACTAGAGTAGAGCGTTCATTAAAATCAGATTTACAGTGCGAACTCTATACGCAGAGTACCTACGCTTTTAGCAAGAAAACCCGTATAATCTGCGGGTTTAGGTTTGGGCTACTTAAAGTAAGTAAAGACTTGCTTGGGTGTTCTTTTTTTTAATCTTTTATCTTTGGAGTTATCCATGGCCGTACAACGTACGTTTTCCATCATTAAGCCTGATGCAGTTGCAAAAAATGTTATTGGTGAAATCACCACACGTTTCGAAAAGGCAGGCTTGCGTGTAGTTGCTTCTAAAATGGTTCAGCTGTCTGCACGTGAAGCTGGCGCTTTCTACGCTGAGCACAAAGAGCGTCCTTTCTTTAATGACCTAGTAAGCTTTATGACTTCAGGCCCTGTAATTGTACAGGCGCTGGAAGGTGAAGATGCGATTGCCAAAAACCGTGAATTGATGGGTGCAACTAACCCTAAAGAAGCAGCAGCGGGAACTATCCGTGCCGATTTCGCTCAGTCTATTGATGAAAACGCTGTCCACGGCTCTGACTCAGAAGAAGCAGCAGCACGTGAAATCGCGTTCTTCTTTGCCAGCACTGAGCTGTGTGATCGCATTCGCTAATTAAGCGATTGACTAGGTGAGTCCATGAATCAAGCCGTACCTGAAAAAATTAACCTGTTGGGTTTAACTTTGCCGCAAATGGAAGCCTTTTTTGCCGATTTAGGCGAAAAGCGTTTTCGTGCGGCGCAGGTGATGAAATGGATTCACCACTTTGGCGTGGACAATTTTATGGACATGACCAATGTGGGTAAGGCGCTGCGTGAGAAACTCGAGCGCAGCGCCTATATTCAAGGCCCAGAAGTTGTTAGTGAAGATATTTCTGAAGATGGCACGCGTAAGTGGGTGATTCGTGTGGCGTCAGGCAGTTGTGTTGAAACTGTTTATATTCCGCAAAATAACCGCGGCACGCTTTGTGTTTCCTCCCAAGCGGGCTGTGCACTGGATTGCAGTTTTTGTTCGACCGGTAAACAAGGTTTTAATAGTGATCTGACAGCCGCAGAAATTATCGGTCAGGTGTGGGTGGCCAATAAGTCCTTTGGCAGCGTACCCGGTAAAATAGATAGGGCTATAACTAACGTGGTCATGATGGGCATGGGTGAGCCGCTGCTCAACTTTGATAATGTCGTGGCTGCTATGCATATTATGTTGGACGATTTTGGCTATGGTATATCCAAGCGTAAAGTCACTCTATCCACTGCGGGTGTGGCACCGATGCTGGACAGGTTGGCAGAAGAGATTGATGTGGCTTTGGCGCTGTCTTTACATGCTCCAAATGACGAATTACGTAATCAGTTGGTGCCGATCAATAAAAAATATCCACTAGCTGTAATATTAGATTCCTGTAAGCGTTATATCAGTAGCTTGGGTGAAAAGCGTTTTCTAACGGTTGAATATACGCTGTTAAGTGGGGTTAATGATCTACCTGAGCATGCTCAGCAGCTGAGTGAGTTGCTAAAAGATGTACCCTGTAAAATTAACCTGATACCTTTTAATCCGTTTCCGCACTCTGGTTATGAGCGACCCAGCAATAACGCTATACGTCGTTTTCAAGATGCTCTGCACCATGCTGGTTACAATGTTACTGTGCGTACGCCGCGTGGTGATGATATAGATGCCGCTTGCGGTCAGCTGGTTGGCCAAGTGCAGGATAAAACTAGGCGCAGCGAGCGCTATATAGCGGTGCGACAGCTGGATGCCTAGTGAAGGAAAGCTTGTTTTAATGGAGAAAATAGCATGCTACGAACAGGAATAATAATTGTTTTTTTAAGCCTGCTAATGGGTTGTGTTACATCAGGTGAAGTACAGCCTATGCGTACAGAAGAGGGACGCCAACAAGCCAGACAGGCTTATATTGAATTGGCCATTGGTTATTTGCGCGAAGGTATGACTGGACAAGCTAAAATGCCGCTGCAGAATGTGCTGAAAATGAACGCTAACGATAGCGAAGCGCTCGAAATCTTGGCATTGGTATTTCAGATGGAAATGGAGCCTGAGCTAGCAGAGAAAAACTTTAAGCGGGCACTGTCCAGTAAGCGTGATACACGCATTTTAAATAACTACGGTGGTTTTTTATTTGAACAAGAGCGCTATGAAGAGGCTTATAGCGTTTTTTCCGAAGCGGCTAAGGATACAATGTATCTAAGTCGTTCAAGAGTTTTTGAAAGTCTTGGGATGACCGCGCTACGCCTTGAGCGGCCGGATGATGCATACCACTATTTTCAGCGTGCTATGCGCTTAGATGCACAGCAACCAATATCTTTATTGGAGCTGGGGATTTTATCCTATGAGCGTAAAGACTATATTGCAGCAAGAAGATATTATGAGTCTTTCGTGTCAATCAGTGAGCACAATGCCCGTAGTTTGTTGTTAGGGGCACGTTTAGCGAAGATTTTTGAGGATCGAGACCAAGCGGCCAGCTTGGGATTACAATTAAAACGACTGTACCCTGCAAGCGCAGAGTATCAGGCCTATAGAACGGAGCAATAATGAGCAACTCAGATGTTGATGAAACAACACAAGCGGATGTTGCAGTGTCTTTGCTGGGTGCAACTCTGCGTCGAGCGCGTGAAAACAAAGGGTTAACCTTAGAGGCGGTAGCAGCACAGTTAAACCTAAGGCCTGCCACGCTGCAGAATCTAGAAGACGATCGCTATGACGCTTTGCCAGGTACAACCTTTATACGCGGTTATATACGCTCTTACGCTAATGCGCTTGGCCTTGATGGTGATGTTATATCTAAGCAATACGTTCAGGTAGAACAGCCCAGAGAAGGCGTTAAACCTTTGCAAAATATTGAGCGCAAATCGCGCGCCCGCTTTTTCCTAATTAGCTTCTTGTTATTGCTCATAGTAATTGCAGGCTTGGCTGGATACTGGTGGATAGAGCAAAAGGATAATCGCCAAAGTCAAAGTGACAAACAAACCTTATTAGAGCAGGTTGCAATTGAAGGTGTGGATGGCACGTTACACATCCAAAGTTTGGATGAGTTAAATGCGCAAACGGCTGGTATGGATATTGAAGAAATTCAAATGCCGACGCTGGAGCCTGAGCCTGAGTCTGTTGTCACCGCTGAAAAAAACGTAGCAGCCACTGAACCGGCGGCCGCTGTCAATCAGCAGGATGAGCTTGAGCTAAGCTTCATACAAGACAGCTGGGTACGCGTTACAGACGCGCAGGGCAATGAAATTGCCAGCGGTCTTAAGCGTGCCGGTGAAGTATTAAAACTGGTGGGAGACGGCCCTTTTGAGATCCATCTTGGTTATGCCAAGGGTGTGTTTATCACTTTCAATGGTCAGCAAGTTGACTTTGATTCCAAAATTCGCGGCAATATTGCCCGTATCAAGCTAGGTTAGTTCAGGTGCACAACACGTCTTATATTCAGCGCCGCGTTTCTCGTAAGATTTATGTCGGTGCAGTGCCCGTAGGTGGCGATGCCCCTATCAGTGTGCAAAGCATGACCAACACCAATACCGAGGATGTTGCCGCTACCGTAGCGCAAATCCAACGTTTGGAGCAGGCTGGCGCTGATATAGTGCGGGTCTCCGTTCCTGATATGCAATCGGCAGAAGCCTTTGGTCAGATCAAAAAATTAGTCACTGTACCCTTGGTTGCTGATATTCATTTTGACTATAAAATCGCTTTACGCGTGGCTGAGCTGGGCGTGGATTGTCTGCGCATTAACCCGGGCAATATCGGCAATGAGCAGCGTATTAAAGCCGTGGTTGATGCGGCCCGTGATCGCGGCATTCCTATTCGTATTGGTGTGAATGCCGGTTCATTAGAAAAAGATTTGCAGAAAAAATACGGCGAGCCGACACCCGAGGCACTGGTTGAGTCAGCCTTGCGTCATGTTGAGCATCTTGATCGTTTAAACTTTCCTGATTTTAAAGTCAGTGTCAAAGCCTCAGATGTGTTTATGGCGGTGGAAGCCTACCGCCAGTTGGCGCGCCAAATTGAGCAGCCGCTGCATTTGGGTATCACCGAAGCTGGTGGTTTGCGCTCAGGCACGGTTAAGTCAGCAGTGGGTTTAGGCATGCTGCTGGCAGAAGGGATTGGCGACACCATACGTGTGTCGTTGGCGGCAGACCCAGTTGAAGAAATTAAAGTGGGTTTTGATATTTTGAAATCCTTGCGCCTACGCACGCGTGGGATTAATTTTATTGCTTGCCCCAGTTGCTCACGGCAAAATTTTGATGTGGTGAAAACCATGAACGAGTTAGAGCAACGGCTGGAAGACTTGTTGGTGCCTTTGGATGTGGCAGTGATTGGTTGTGTGGTCAATGGTCCGGGCGAAGCGAAAGAAGTGGATCTGGGCTTAACTGGCGGTTCGCCAAACCTTGTTTATATCGATGGTGTACCGGCGCAAAAACTCAGCAACGAGCGACTGGTTGATGAGCTAGAAAAAATGATTCGCCAGCGTGCTGCCGTCAAGCAAGCTCAAGGCGCTGCGGTGATCGCGCGTACTAAGTAGTAGTTTTTAAGGAATCTGTGTGAGTAAGCCCCTACAAGCCATTCGTGGCATGAACGATATTCTGCCTGAGCAGACAGCACTATGGCGTTATTTTGAGCAGACAGTGGCTGATGTGCTCGATAATTATGGTTATCGGCAAATTCGCATGCCTATCGTTGAGTTCACCGAGTTATTTCGTCGTTCGATTGGTGAAGTGACTGATATTGTTGAAAAAGAAATGTACACCTTCGCTGACCGCAATGGGGATTCGTTAACCCTGCGTCCGGAAGGCACGGCTAGCTGTGTGCGCGCAGTTATGGAGCACAGCTTGGCCAGCGGTGGACAAGTGCAAAAGCTCTGGTATAGCGGGCCGATGTTTCGTCATGAGCGGCCACAAAAAGGACGCTATCGTCAGTTTCACCAAATTGGGGTTGAAGCCTTTAATCTACCGGGCCCAGATGTTGACGCAGAGTTGATTGTGCTCAGCTGGCGCTTGTGGAAAGCCTTAGGCATCGCTGACAGCGTAACGCTGGAATTAAACAGTTTAGGAACTGCACAAGCGCGAACTGTATATCGCCAAGCGCTGGTGGAGTATTTGCAGGCGCGTTTTGAACAGTTGGATGAAGACAGTCAGCGTCGGGTTGCCACGAATCCGCTGCGCGTATTGGACTCTAAAAATCCAGACACTCAAGCCTTGCTGCTTGATGCGCCCAAACTAGAAGACTATCTGGATAACGAATCGCGTGAGCACTTTGCTGGCGTGCGTGCGCGCTTGGATGCTGCGGGTGTGCCTTATGTGCTCAACAATCGTTTGGTGCGCGGTTTGGATTACTACAGCAAAACCGTCTTTGAGTGGGTGACCGACAAACTGGGCGCTCAGGGTACGGTATGCGCCGGTGGGCGTTACGATGGGCTGGTTGAGCAGATGGGTGGTCGGCCGACACCTGGTGTTGGTTTTGCGATGGGCATCGAGCGTTTAATTTTAATGCTAGAAACCCTGGGTAAAGTGCCAGAGCATTTGCAGCAGCAAGTCGATCTGTATTTTTGCGCCTTTGGTGAAGCCAGCGAGTTGGCAGCGTTGCAATGGGCAGAGCGTATTCGTGATGCCTTGCCACAGGTTCGCTTGCAGGTGAATGCTGGTGGTGGCAGTTTCAAAAGTCAGTTTAAAAAAGCCGATAAAAGTTCTGCTTTGTATGCGTTGATTTTGGGTGATAATGAGTTGCAGGCTCAGCAAATAAGTATCAAGCCACTGCGTAACGAAGACGAACAACAAACACTAGCGCTAGATGAGCTGATTGACTATCTGGCACAATTATTTAACACAACTGCATAGGAGTGTCGGCGTGAGTCAGTACACTGAAGAAGAACAAATTGCGCTGATTAAAGACTGGTGGCAACGTAATGGTAAACCGCTGATGGTCGGCGCGGTATTGGCGTTGGCGCTTGTTTTTGGCTGGCAGACTTGGCAAAAACAACAGGCAACTCAAGCACAGCACCTTTCAACACTATACCAGCAGCTCCTTGAGACAGCGTTTAATCAGTCAGAAGCTGATTTGGCCGAGGTGGCTAAACTAGCGAAGTCCTTAGAAGGCTTAAAACCCAATCACGCTTACACCCAATATGCCCACTTGATTGTGGCGCGTTTAGCGGTAGATGAGGATCGGCTTGATGAGGCGGGTGCAGAGCTGCGCAAGGTATTAGATAAACCAGCAAACAATACTTTGGCTGAGCTTGCACAGCAGCGATTAGCGCGCGTATTGGCCGCACAGGATCAAGCAGAGCAGGCATTAAAGCTTCTTGAAGGCAAAGGTGTAGCAGCTTACCAATCAGCGCGTGATGAGTTGCGTGGTGATATCCTGTTGCAGCTGGGGCGTGAGCAAGAGGCCCGTGCTGCCTACGAGCAAGCCAAAGAAACCCTATCTGAAAACGCGCCTTCCAGCGTATTAACACTAAAACTGGACAACCTAGCCCAGAAGGATGCTTAACGTGAAGCGCCTAACATATATACTTTGTGTCGTTCTTGCAGTGTCATTGGCCGGCTGTAGCAGTAAAAAGAAAAAAGAACCGCAGCCGATGAAATTAGAAAAATTTACGCAAGAAGTTAAGTTGCGTAAAGAATGGAGTACCAGTATTGGCCAAGGTCAGGGCAAGCTGTGGAATAACCTCACTCCAGCTGTTGATGGTGACCAAATCTTTGCGGCAGATGTAAAAGGCAGAGTAGTCGCCTTGGACCGTTTTAGCGGTAAACGCCAGTGGCAGAAAAAACTCAAAGCGCAAGTATCAGGCGGTGTGGGTGCGGGTTCTGGCTTGGTAGTGCTGGGTACGCTGTCAGGTGATGTAATTGCCTTAGATAGCTCAACCGGTAATGAGTTATGGCGTGTTAATGTCGCCAGTGAAGTCTTGTCCGCACCAGCCAGCAACGGTGAGGTGGTGGTCGTACAGACACAGGATGATCGCTTGATTGCCCTTGAGGCAGATACAGGTCAGCAGCGTTGGATTTATGAAAATACGCCAGCACTGCTTACCTTGCGTGGCAGCAGCGCACCCTTGATTACGCCCTATGTGGTTTATGCCGGCTTATCCAGCGGTAAAGTAATTGCGGTTGAGTTAGAGCGTGGCCTGCCCATTTGGGAGCAGCGCGTAGCTATGCCGTCCGGACGCACCGAACTTGAACGCATGGTTGATATTGATGGTCAGTTGCTGCTTAAAAACTCAGTGTTGTATGTCGCAGCCTACCAAGGCAAAGTGGCTGGATTGGATGAGGAAACGGGTCGTATGCTGTGGCAGCGTGATGCATCCAGCTATGTCGGAGTGGGGCAGGGATTCGGTAATGCCTATACCAGTTTAGAGGTTGGCGCGGTTGAAAGTATCGATGAGCGCTCTGGCTCTGCTTTGTGGAGCAACGAAAAGCTGTTACGCAGAAAACTCTCTGGTCCAGCCGTTTTTTCGAGTTATATCGCGGTGGGTGATGTAGAAGGCTATTTGCACTTGCTCAGTCAGGTCGATGGCCGCTTTGTTTCTCGTACACGTATTGATAAAAAAGGTCTGCGCGTGCAGCCGCTAGTCGTTGGTGGCTGGCTGTATGTGTATGGTAACGGTGGCAAGTTGGTGGCGCTAACCATTAAGTAATGACACAAGTTTACCCAAGTAGTATATAGCCCAGCTGCACATTCACCTCAGCCTCTCAGCAGGAACCTATTCTTAGCGTTCCTGCTGAATGTTTTCCAAAATACTCCCAGCACACTGCACTCTTTGAGCTGTTTTTAAAATATTATGGAGGAGCCCATGGTTCCTGTAATTGCTTTGGTCGGCCGTCCCAATGTGGGCAAGTCCACCTTATTTAATCGATTGACCAAGACTCGAAACGCTATTGTTGGCGATATTCCGGGATTAACCCGTGATCGTCAGTACGGTGATGCTAAATGGCAGGGGCGCGACTATATCTTAATTGATACAGGCGGCATCTCGGGGGATGAAGAAGGCATTGATGCAAAGATGGCTGAGCAGTCGTTACTGGCCATTGAAGAAGCGGATATTGTGCTTTTTCTCGTTGATGCACGTGATGGTCTGTGCCCAGCCGATGAACATATCGCCACCCATTTGCGTAAACGCAATAAGCGCACTCTAGTAACGGTCAACAAAGTTGATAGTCTTGATGAGCACGTAGTTACTGCTGAGTTTAGTGCGCTGGGGCTGGGTGATGTGCTTGGTATTGCTGCCAGCCAAGGCCGTGGTATTAACCGGCTGATGGAATGGGCACTCACAGAGTATGAGCCTGAGCCAGAGGTGGCAGAGCTTGAGTTTGTTGAGGGCGAAGATCTCGTCAAAGTGCCGGGACCCAGCGCTAAAGACGGAATTAAAATCGCTATTATTGGTCGCCCTAACGTAGGTAAATCAACACTGGTCAACCGCATGCTGGGTGAAGAGCGCGTGGTGGTTTTTGACCAGCCCGGCACCACCCGCGACAGTATCTATATTCCCTTTGAGCGTGATGGCGAAAAATACACCTTTATTGACACAGCAGGTGTACGTCGGCGTGGCAGAATCCATGAGGAAGTAGAAAAGTTCTCGGTGGTGAAAACCCTGCAAGCCATTAAAGACGCCAACGTGGTGATTTTTGTGGTTGATGCGCGCGAAGGCATTGTTGACCACGATTTAAACCTGCTGGGCTTTGCTTTGGAAGCTGGACGCGCCATCGTCATTGCCATTAACAAGTGGGATGGCATGCAGCCTAGTGAGCGCGACTATGTAAAAGTAGAGCTTGAACGTCGCCTGTTTTTTGTTAATTTTGCCGATATCCACTTTATTTCTGCGCTGCATGGTACGGGCGTGGGACACCTGTATCGCTCGGTGCAGAGCGCCTTTACTTCAGCTGTCACCCGTTGGCCGACCAGTCGCCTAACACAAATTCTTGAAGACGCAGTACGTGAACATCAGCCACCGATGGTGAATGGTCGACGTATCAAGCTGCGCTACGCCCACTTGGGTGGTGCTAACCCGCCGCTGATTGTAATTCATGGTAATCAGACCGAATCAGTACCCAAGGCATATTTGCGCTATTTGGAAAACACCTACCGCCGTGTACTCAAACTGGTAGGAACGCCAATCCGGATCGAATTTAAAGGCGGCGAAAACCCCTTTGCGCATAAGAAAAACAAACTGAGCGAGCGACAGGTAAATAAAAAGAGACGCCTAATCGCGAATAAGAAAAAAATTGAACACCGTAAAAAACGGCAGACAGGTCGGTAGAGCAGCTGAAGTCAGAAGACTGTTTGATAGTCTTCTGACCTAGAGGCTCTGAGCTGACAAATCGAATACTTCTAAACTGTACCTAAGCGTTCCCGCTGATAACTGCCATCCTGTACGCGTTGACACCAGTGTTGGTTAGCCAAATACCATTGCACGGTTTTGCGGATGCCTGATTCAAAAGACTCTTGCGGTGTCCAGCCCAGTTCGCGCTCGATTTTGCTGGCGTCAATGGCGTAGCGGCGGTCGTGGCCGGGGCGGTCGCTTACAAAAGCTATCAAACTTTTGTAATTTTTAATGGTTAATTTCGTATGTTTGACTGGAGCGAGTTCATCCAGAATAGCGCAGATGGTTTGCACCACGTCTAAGTTGGTTTTTTCGTTATGCCCACCGATGTTGTAGGTTTCGCCTATTTTGCCCTCGGTAACGACTTTATAAAGTGCGCGGGCGTGGTCTTCTACGTAGAGCCAGTCACGGATTTGATCGCCTTTGCCGTAAATAGGTAAAGGTTTACCTTCGAGCGCATTGAGGATGACCAACGGAATCAGTTTTTCTGGGAAGTGGTAAGGCCCGTAGTTGTTGGAGCAGTTGGTCACCAGCGTGGGTAAACCGTAAGTACGCAGCCAGGCACGAACCAGATGATCAGAGCTGGCTTTACTCGCCGAATAAGGGCTGCTGGGCTCGTAAGCAGTGGTTTCGGTAAACAGCGTTTCAATTGCACGGGGGTCATCGCTTGGGTGCGGCAAATCGCCATAGACTTCATCGGTGGAAATATGGTGAAAGCGGAAGGAGTTTTTGCGCGTCTCGTCCAACTGCTGCCAATAGTGACGGGCTGCTTCGAGCAAGGTATAGGTGCCCACTATATTGGTTTGAATAAATTCAGCGGGGCCGTCGATGGAGCGATCCACATGGCTTTCAGCCGCTAAGTGCATGACTGCATCGGGCTGGTGCTGGGCAAACACAAGGTCTAGTTCTGCACGGTTACAGATATCCACCTGCGCAAAGGCATAGCGTGGGTTGTTGCTAACCTCGGCTAAGGACTCTAAATTGCCTGCATAGGTCAGCACGTCAACATTGATTACGCTGTCTTGGGTGTGTTGAATAATATGTCGCACTACCGCAGAGCCAATAAAGCCTGCACCTCCAGTCACCAGTATTTTCATCAAGCTGTTCCAGTTGTTAATTTGTATTCATGCGCGGGTTAATGCTCAGCGATAGATCAGTAATGCGGCGGCGGATCGTTTGGGACTTCTGTCAGGTCAGACTGCTGCTCTTGCAGACGCTGATCCAGTCGCTCCAATTGTCGCTTGAGCCTATCTATTTGCTGTTGCTGGTCGGCGATGATATCGCTTAGGGTTTGCACGGTATCATCTTGAAAAGCTTGGTGAATTTCCAAATCTGCCAAGCGTGACTCGAGTGCGCTCATGCTGTTTCCTCTTGGGCTGTAAAGGTTTCGCCTAAAACTGTGCCGATTTGCTGGCGTAGCAACTGGATTTGCTCAGCGCTATAGGGTTCGGCTGTGCCTTTGCCCCAAACTGGCGCAGGCCATGCTGCGTCATTACGCATGCGAGCGACCACGTGCATATGTAGTTGGCTCACCACATTGCCTAAAGTAGCGATGTTCATTTTATCGGCAGCAAAAAGAGTGTTAAGCGCATGGGCTACCTGAGTGGTTTCCTGCCAGAGTGTTTGCTGCTGTGGCGCGCTGAGCTGGAAAACCTCACTGATATCAGCTTGCCTGGGAACCAGAATTAACCATGGATACCTGCTGTCGTTCATCAATAAAACGCGGCACAAGGGAAAGTCGCCCAGCCAGCAGGTATCATTTTTTAAACGCTCATCTAATACGAACATAGTTGCCTCGTGACTTGCTTAGCTAAATTTTTACACTCTACGCACTTTAATGCTCTTGTTTTTGATTTTACCCGTGCGCAGATGCTCCAGCGCTTGCCGGGCGCAGCTGCGCTCCACGGCTACATAAGCGGTAAATTCAAGCACATCAATTTTACCGACGCTACTGCCGGGAATGCCACCGTCATTGGTTAAGGCGCCAAGAATATCGCCTGGGCGCAGCTTGTCTTTACGCCCCGCGGCCAAGGATAAGGTGACCATGTTCGGTTTAGTAACCTTGCTGGGTTTACGGCACAGCTTTTCAGGTGGGTATTCCTGCATATCCATGCCTTGTAGCGCATTGATAGCCGCTACTTTAAAGCTGTCTTTATCATGGGCCAGGCTAATGGCTAATCCTGTACTGCCAGCACGACCGGTGCGGCCAATACGGTGGGTATAGACTTCACGCTCGTGTGGCAAATCATAATTAATCACCACGGGCAGTTCGTCCACATCCAAACCGCGGGCGGCGACGTCAGTAGCAACTAAAAAGTGGGCGCTGTTATTTTTAAAGCGCACAAAAATCTCATCTCGATCGCGTTGCTCTAAATCACCATGTAGTGCCAAGGCGGTGTAACCTTCCATGCGTAGGCGTTCAGCCACTTCTTCAACGTCGAGCTTGGTGTTGCAAAAAATAACGGCATGCTCGACCACAAAATGTTGGATAGCTTTGATTAATAGCTCAGGTTTTTGGTTGCGCGGGCAAATAATCAAGCGCTGTTGAATGCTGCTACTTTGGTGTACAGATTCGACGCTAATACGCACGGGCTTGCGCTGCATCTGGCGACTGAGCTGCTCAATATTGGCAGGGTAGGTCGCGGAAAAAAGCATGGTCTGCCGCTCGGCAGGCGTATGGCCGACGATGTGTTCAATATCATCGCGAAAGCCCATGTCCAGCATGCGGTCGGCTTCGTCCAGTACGAGCGTTTGCACCTGGCTAATATCTAGCGTGCCTTTGCGCAAGTGGTCTTTAATGCGTCCTGGAGTGCCCACAATCACATGGGCACCATGTTCAAGCGAGGCGATTTGCGGCCCGATGCCTACGCCACCCGACAGCACCACCACTTTAATATTGGCTTGAAAGCGTGCCAGTTTGCGTACGTCTTCGGCTACCTGGCTGGCCAGCTCACGTGTTGGGCAAAGAATGAGCGCCTGCACGGCAAAAAAACGTTGATTAAGCTTGTGCAGTAAAGGAATGCCAAAGGCTGCAGTTTTGCCGCTACCGGTTTTGGCTTGGCCGATAATATCTTGCTTTGCTAAAGCAGGTGGCAAGGCTTGCTGCTGAATTTCAGTCATGTGCTGAAATCCAAGCTGTTCAAGGTTGCTAAGTTCAGCAGCACTTAACGTCTGCAAACTGGAAAAAGGGGCGTGAGTCATGGGGGTGTCCGAGGTAAAGAGTTTTGGGCCTGCTAGGGTTTTCAGTAGCGGCGCCAAGGACGTTACAGTGTACAGTATCCGTTAATACGCGTCAGGTAAAAGCAGCCTATACAAGCTGAGCAAACTGGCGCCTGCACAATAGATACTTTATTATGCGGCTGCACTAAAGCGTGTAAACTGCAGCACGCAGCAACCTTTATTTAACGGACGCCATGTCTAGCTCCTTCGATGCCAATAGCTTTCTACGCCAATGTACCCAACGTCCCGGGGTGTACCGGATGTTGGATGCTGCCGGCACGCTGCTGTATATCGGCAAAGCCAAGAATCTAAAAAACCGTCTGTCGAGTTATTTTAAAAGCGGCCAGTTGTCGCCAAAAACGGCAGCGCTGGTGGCAAAAATTGCTCAAATTGAAACGACCATCACCACCAATGAAACCGAGGCGTTGTTACTTGAGCAGACGCTGATTAAAAAGTGGCGGCCACCGTACAATATTTTGCTACGCGATGATAAATCCTATCCGTATGTAGTGCTGAGCAATGATGAGTTTCCCAGTCTAAGTATCCAGCGTGGAATACGTAAAGGGCAGGGACGCTATTTTGGCCCTTATCCCAGCACAGGTGCTATTCGTGAAAGTCTGAGCCTGTTGCAAAAAGCCTTTCATGTGCGTCAGTGTAGCGACAGCTTTTACCGCAATCGCAGCCGCCCTTGTTTGCAGTACCAAATCAAACGTTGCAAAGCTCCCTGTGTTGGTTTCGTCAGCGAAGCGGAATATGCCGAAGATGTAAGGCTGTCGGTGTTGTTTTTGGAAGGGCGCAGCGACAGCTTGGCGCAAGAGTTAAGCCAGCGGATGGAGCAGGCTTCAGTCGAGTTAGAGTTTGAACAGGCCGCACAATATCGTGATCAAATTAGCCTGATTCGCCGCGTGCAAGATCAGCACAGCATGGAAGGTGGGCACGGCAATGTTGATGTGATAGCAGTTTTTAGTTTGCCCGGCGGTGCTTGTGTGCATGTGTTGACCGTGCGCGATGGGCGGGTGCTTGGCGGTAAAAATTACTACCCGAAAATTGCGATTGAACAAGACAGCGCTGATATTCTGAATGCTTTTTTAGGTCAGTATTACTTGTCGGGTCGTCAGCTAGAATTACCCGATGACATTATTGTGAATCAGCCGCATGAGGATTTCCCCACCCTGATTGACGCCATCTTTCAGCTGCATAACAAACAGTTGCAGATAAGTCATCAAGTCCGCGGCATGCGCGCACGTTGGCAGCGCTTGGCGGTGACTAATGCAGAACATGCCATTCAGGCGCGCCTTAGCAGTCAAAGCCAGGTTGAGCAGCGTTTCAGCTTATTAGCCGAGGCGCTCAACGAGGAAGAAATCAAGCGTATTGAATGCTTTGATATCAGCCACACCCAGGGCGAAGCAACTGTGGCGTCTTGCGTGGTGTTTGAGCAGGCGGGACCGCGTAAAGCAGATTATCGCCGCTTTAATATCAGCGGCATTACGCCCGGCGATGACTATGCCGCTATGCATCAAGCTTTGCTGCGTCGTTTTGCCAAGCACGAGAGTGACAGTGGGCAGTTGCCTGATGTTCTGTTGATTGACGGCGGTAAAGGTCAGTTGCAGATGGCGCGTGAAGTTCTGCAGGAGTTAGCAATCCAAGAGATTACGCTGATTGGTGTCGCCAAGGGTGTTACGCGTAAGGCAGGCATGGAAACGTTGTTTTTAAATGACAGCCAGACGATTCTTAGTTTGGATGAGCATTCGCCAGCGCTGCACTTAATCCAGCAGGTACGTGATGAGGCGCATCGCTTTGCCATCACAGGGCATCGTGCCCGACGAGCAAAGGCGCGCAACACTTCGACTTTAGAAGGAATTCCCGGTATTGGCCCTAAACGGCGGCGAGAACTGCTAAACTATTTTGGCGGTTTGCAGGAGCTTTCACGAGCTAGTGTGGACGAAATTGCCAAAACGCCTGGGATTAGTGACAGTCTTGCGCACAGCATTTATAGCGCACTACATAATGATTCGCCTACTTAACCTCTGATTGGTAAGACTTACTCCATGAATATTCCTAATCTTCTTACAGTCATGCGTGTGGCGCTGATTCCAGTGCTCGTCCTGCTGTTTTTGTTGCCTTTTAAGTGGAGTTATTTGGCGGCCAGTGCGGTTTTTGCGCTGGCTAGTGTTACTGACTGGCTGGATGGATATCTGGCACGTAAGTTGGAGCAGAGTACGCCTTTAGGGGCGTTTTTAGATCCAGTTGCGGATAAATTGCTGGTAGCGACGGCTTTGGTACTGTTGGCGCAGCAACACCATAATCTTTATTTAACTTTGCCGGCGCTAATTATTATTTGTCGTGAAATAGTCGTCTCCGCACTGCGCGAATGGATGGCCGAGCTGGGTAAGCGTAACAAGGTTGCCGTTTCTAGCTTAGGGAAGTGGAAAACTGCGGCGCAAATGGTAGCACTACTTATCTTGCTTGCGAATCCGCCAGAGCTTACTCCGTGGGTTGTTTCTGGTTATGTGTTATTGAATTTTTCTGCCGTACTGACGCTGTGGTCAATGATGATTTATGTGAAAGCGGCTTCGCCATACTTCAACAGTGAATCAGAGTAGAGGCTGCATAGTGTTTTGTTTGGTTGTGGTCCATTTAAGGTGGCTAGCTGTGGTTCGGGAAAGAGCAATACACAAAAACATTGCAGTAAAAGGCTTGACTCGCGTCTAAGAATTGTTAGAATACCGTCCGTCACCGAGACAGTGCGGGAATAGCTCAGCTGGTAGAGCACAACCTTGCCAAGGTTGGGGTCGCGAGTTCGAATCTCGTTTCCCGCTCCAGTTTTAATTACGAATGCGCCGCGTTTTAGCGGCGTTTTTGTTTAGGCCGGGTGGCAGAATGGCTCATGCAGCGGATTGCAAATCCGCGAATGCCGGTTCGATTCCGGCCTCGGCCTCCATTTAAAAAACCTCAAGTGAAAGCTTGGGGTTTTTTTATGGCGTGAAATTACAAGCCTGCTTAATGCGAGGCGTTCGTATCTGTTGAGGTTGAGGTTTTGCGCTATTGCGAGGCGAATTTTTGAGTTGCGAACTAGATTGCTATCAAGAGTTGCTGAATAAAACCTGAACAGTCTACTCGTTATTCTCGCAATATGCATCCAACTTTGGTATGCTGCACGCCGTTAAAAAATACAACTTGCTGGCTAAGCGAAGCTAGCAATACAACAATCTGTTCAACTAGGAGCACATTCTATGCAAAAGATGAAGTGGAGCGTTATTGCTTTCGCTGTAGCTGCAGCAACAAGCCAGATGGCCGTTGCCAGCCAACAATCAGAGTCACAGGGTTTTATCGAAGACAGCAAGCTAGACCTGCATGCACGTACTCTGTACTTTAATCGTGATTTTCGTAATGACAGAGGTCAGTACAATTACGATAAAGATAATAAAAAAGCAAGAAAAATGAAGGCCGCGAACGGCAAAACCCAAGGTTACCGCGAAGACTTAGGTCTGGGCTTAAAAGCTATTTACGAGTCCGGCTTTACTCAGGGTACTGTTGGTTTTGGTGTTGATGCCTTTGGTTTGCAGGGTATCAAGCTGGATTCAGGTGGCGGTCGTCACGGTAACAACCAGTTCCCAACTGACGGTCGTTCAGGCAAGGCGCAGGATAACTACAGCCAGGCTGGTGCCGCTGTTAAAGCCCGCCTGTCCAACACCACCCTGAAATATGGCCAACAATTTGTTGACCTGCCTGTTCTGTCAACTGATGACTCCCGCCTGCTGCCGCAAAGCACCACCGGTTTCCTGATCACCAGTGAAGAAATTGATGGCCTAGTAGTTCATGCAGGTCACTTCACTGCCCTGTCCGCCATGGACCAGTCTTTCCGCGACAGCGAAACCAGCAGTGGCCGCACTCTGCGCTCCATCGACTTGGTTGGTGCACGCTATAACTTCACCGACAACCTGAGCGCTGCTTACTACTACGCTGATGCCAAAACAGGTCAAAAAGGTAATTATGTAGCAGCCGACCCTGCCAATGATGTCGAGCAGTCTGGTGGTCGCTACAACGCCAAAAAACAGTACCTGAATGTCAACTACAACCACCCAATTGCTGACGACCAGAGCGTAACTGTTGATTTCAATGCTTATAGCACTCGCTATAACAACAAAGAGCTGGCCGATAAGCGCACCACTAAAAACAACGTACGCAGCATGGCGTTTGCCTACAACCTAGGTGCACACACCTTCACAGTAGGTCGTCAGTGCGTAGAAGGTAATGAAGACGGCGGTTACGTATACGGTTATGACGGTGGTGGTTCTGTGTACTTGTTGAACGATGTTCAGTTCAATGATTTCACCCAAAAAGGTGAAGTATCCAACCAAGTACGTTATGACTTAGATTTGGAAACCTTTGGTGTTCCAGGCCTAAGCTTTATGACTCGCTATGTGCGCGGCTCAAAAATTGCTAGCGACGGTAACCGTCACCAAGGTAAAAACTGGGAGCGTGATATCGATGTTCGCTACGTAGTACAGAGCGGTGTGGCTAAGGACTTGTCCTTGCACGTACGCAATGCTACTTACCGTGCAAACGATGCAGCTGGAAACCCAGACATCAACGAAGTACGCTTCATTGCTGAGTACCCATTAAGCATTCTGTAATGCTGATGCGGTAAGTATGCAATACATAGAAACCCAGCCTCGGCTGGGTTTCTTGCCTTCGGGCTAGTAAAAATTACATATGACATGCGCTAAAACGGCACAGTAGTACAGAAATTAGCCGCTCTGTATATTGCTGCCATAGAAGGCATAAATCCGCTACAATACCCGCCTTGCAATCTAACCACTCACACATTTCATCAGTCGATACGAAAAACTATGCGCACCAGTCAATACCTTATTGCCACTTTAAAAGAAACCCCTGCCGACGCGGTGGTGATTAGTCACCAGTTGATGCTGCGTGCGGGAATGATTCGCCGACTAGCTTCTGGTCTGTACACTTGGTTGCCGCTAGGTTTGCGCGCATTGCGTAAAGCAGAAGCCGTTGTGCGCGAGGAAATGAATGCGGCTGGCGCCTTGGAAGTATTGATGCCAGCGGTTCAGCCAGCTGAGCTGTGGCAGGAGTCGGGACGTTGGGAAGAGTATGGCCCGGAATTGCTGCGTTTAAAAGATCGCCATCAGCGAGAATTTTGTGTCGGCCCAACTCACGAAGAAGTGATTACGGATTTAGCGCGCAACGAGCTCAGCAGTTACAAGCAATTACCGATCAACTTTTATCAAATCCAAACTAAATTCCGCGATGAAATTCGTCCACGCTTCGGTTTGATGCGAGGTCGTGAATTTATTATGAAAGATGCCTATTCATTTCACATGGACCAAGCGTCGCTGCAGCAAACCTATGATCGTATGCATCAATCTTACTGCAATATTTTTACCCGCCTAGGTTTGAACTTCCGCCCTGTTGAAGCAGATACGGGATCCATCGGTGGTACAGGCTCGCATGAGTTTCATGTGCTGGCGCAGTCGGGTGAAGACGACATTGCCTTTAGTACTGAATCAAATTACGCCGCCAACATTGAAAAAGCTGAGGCGATGCCTCGCGAAAGCAGCCGTTCCGCACCTAGTGAAGAATTGCGCCTGCAGGATACGCCTAACACCAAGACTATAGATGACCTAGTGCAGCAGTTTAATTTGCCTATCGAAAAAACCGTCAAGACTCTGGTGGTGCACGGCGCTGAAGAAAACACTTTGGTTGCTTTAGTAATACGTGGCGATCATACGCTAAATGAAATTAAGGCTGCTAATTTACCGCAAGTAACAAGCCCACTAGTGTTTGCCACGGATGCAGAAATTCATGCCGCCGTGGGTGCTAACCCCGGCTCATTGGGCCCGAAAGACTTAGCCATTCCTTGCATTATTGACCGCAGCGTTCAGTTTATGAGCGATTTTGCTGCGGGAGCTAATCAAGAAGGAAAGCATTATTTTGGCCTGAATTGGGAGCGTGATTTACCGCTTCCTGAAGTGGCGGATTTGCGTAATGTGGTGGCTGGCGATCCGAGTCCTGACGGGCAGGGTGTGTTGGAAATTAAACGCGGTATCGAAGTGGGGCATATTTTCCAGTTGGGCACTAAATACAGCGAAGCGCTGGGTTGTACGGTGATGGGTGAAAACGGCAAGCCTACCGTCCTGACCATGGGCTGCTATGGTATCGGTGTATCGCGCGTTGTTGCCGCCGCTGTTGAGCAAAACCATGATGAACGCGGCATTATTTGGCCGGATGCGCTGGCGCCTTTCCACGTTGCTTTAGTGCCCATGAAATATGACAACCCTGACGTACGTGAAGCAACTGATACGCTTTATGCGCAGTTGACTGCGGCGGGCGTTGAAGTGTTGTTGGATGACCGAGACAAAAAAACCAGTCCTGGGGTGAAGTTCGCTGATATGGAACTGATGGGAATTCCGCACCGCATCGTAGTGAGCGAGAAAGGTATTGCTGCTGGCAGTTATGAGTATAAAGGCCGTCGTGATAGTGAAACCCAAGCAGTAGCGGTTGATGAAGTGGTTAATTTTTTGCGTACAAAAGTAACTGCTTAATAAGTGCTTCTATAGATTTGGCCAGCATTTACAGAGTAAACCCGCTAAGATATTCACCTGAATTTAGCTTAACTAAGACACAATTCTATGCCAATAATTTTTGATGAAATTCCTGCTGAACGCCCTGAAACTCCGCTGCTGGACAGTATTGATAGTCCGACGGATTTGCGTTATTTATCAGAAAAAGAGCTGAGAGTCTTAGCGGACGAGTTACGCCATTTTTTACTCTATAGCGTGGGGCAAACGGGCGGGCACTTTGCCGCTGGTCTTGGCGTGATCGAACTGACGGTGGCCTTGCATTACGTTTTTGATACTCCAGATGATCGCTTGGTCTGGGATGTGGGGCATCAGGCTTACCCGCATAAAATTTTGACTGGACGCCGCGATCGTATGCTGACGATGCGCACCAAAGGCGGTTTAAGTGCCTTTCCTAAGCGCGATGAAAGCTCATATGATTGTTTTGGCGTAGGTCATTCCAGCACTTCTATCAGTGCAGCTTTGGGTATGGCGATTAGCAATAAACTGCTGGGTAATCCACGCAAAACCGTAGCCATTATCGGTGATGGGGCGATGACAGCAGGGATGGCGTTTGAAGCGTTGAACCATGCACCAGAAACGGGAGCTGACATGCTGGTGATCCTCAATGATAACGACATGTCGATTTCCAATAATGTGGGTGGCTTGTCGCAGCACTTAGCGAAAATACTTAGTAGTCGCACCTATACCAGCATGCGTGAAGGCAGTAAAAAAATTCTTTCTAAAGTGCCCGGTGCTTGGGAGTTGGCGCGTAAAACGGAAGAACACGCCAAAAATATGATCTCACCGAGTATCCTCTTTGAAGAGTTGGGCTGGAACTATATTGGTCCAGTGGATGGGCATGATTTACCGACCTTACTGACTACACTGCGTAATATGCGTGGACTTAAAGGTCCGCAATTCTTACATGTGATTACCAAAAAAGGTAAAGGTTTGGCGCCGGCGGAAATTTCCCCCATTGCCTATCACGCGATTAACCCTGCCAATGCTGTCAAGGCCACTAGCCCGCGCTATTCACATATTTTTGGCCGTTGGCTCTGTGATATGGCTGCTGCCGATGAGCGCTTGCTGGGTATTACCCCGGCAATGAAAGAGGGTTCAGACTTAATCGCTTTTAGTGAGCAGTTCCCAGAACGTTATTTTGATGTGGCGATTGCTGAACAACACGCTGTAACCCTAGCTGCGGGTATGGCTTGTGAAGGTGGTAAGCCCGTAGTAGCCATTTACTCGACCTTTTTGCAGCGCGCCTATGATCAACTGATTCACGATGTAGCATTACAGAATTTGGATGTGCTATTTGCCATCGACCGCGCCGGATTGGTTGGTGAGGACGGAGCGACGCATGCCGGCAGCTTTGATTTGTCGTACATGCGCTGTATTCCTAATATGCTGATCATGACGCCCAGCGACGAAAACGAGCTGCGCCTATTATTAAATACTGGCTATCACTACCAAGGCCCAGCCGCTGTGCGTTATCCGCGCGGCACCGGACCCAATGCGACCGTGCAGGACAGTCTTGAAGGTGTCGAGATTGGTAAAGCCGTATTGCGCCGCCAAGGTGAAGGAATCTGCATGCTGGTGTTTGGCAATCAATTGGCCAATGCGTTAGTCGTTGCTGAGGACCTCAATGCAAGCGTGGTCGATATGCGTTTTGTCAAACCGCTGGATGAAAGCATGATTACGCAAATGGCGCACAGCCATGAGCTGTTAGTGACCATCGAAGAAAACGCAATTCAAGGCGGGGCGGGTAGCGCGGTGGGTGAATACTTGCACAGTCAGCAGTTGCATATTCCGTTATTACAGCTAGGTTTGCCCGATAGCTATATTGATCATGGTGATCAAACTGAGATGTTGGCTGAATGCGGTTTAAGCGTGGCGGGCATTGCTGAGTCTATTGCGCAGCGTGTGGCTAATAATCCATAACTTTCTAACAGATTTGACCTGTTAGAAAGCGTATTCAGTTATTTTAGAACGATAAGCCTTTCAGATACAGATTGTCATAGCAGAACTGCGTCGCTGCCATAAAGCCTTCACCGCTGCCGCAATCGTAGCGAGTGCCTTTGAATTTATAGGCCAGCACGCAACCGCGCTGTGCTTGCTTCATCAATGCGTCAGTGATTTGAATTTCACCGCCCTTGCCAGGCTCGGTTTCTTCGATAAGCTCGAAAATATCTGGCGTGAGAATATAGCGACCAATAATAGCTAAATTAGAGGGTGCATCTTCAGGACTAGGCTTTTCCACCATAGAGTTAACGCGGTAGATATCATCACGAATCATCTCTCCGGAAATAACGCCGTATTTACTGATTTCCTCTGGCGGAACTTCTTGAATCGCGACAATAGAGCAGCGGAACTGCTTGTATAGTTGCACCATCTGCTTTAACACACCGTCGTTATCAAGGTTAATACACAGGTCATCAGCCAGTACTACCGCAAAAGGTTCGTCACCAATTAGGCGCCGGCCAGTTAAAATAGCGTGTCCCAAGCCCTTCATTTCTATCTGACGGGTATAAGAGAACGTGCAGTTATCCATCAAGCGACGAATGCCTTGCAAGTACTGTTCTTTATCGGTGCCTTGAATTTGCGCTTCGATCTCATAGCTAATATCGAAATGGTCTTCAATGGAGCGCTTATTGCGTCCAGTGACTATAGCCATGTCGGTAATGCCAGCATCCAGAGCTTCTTCCACACCGTATTGAATCAAGGGTTTGTTTACTATGGGTAGCATTTCTTTAGGCATGGCCTTGGTGGCCGGCAAAAAGCGTGTGCCATAACCAGCAGCAGGGAAGAGGCATTTTCTAATCATGTCAGTGTCCTAAGCGAAATTTTCCGGATTATAGCAGCAATTTTAGGTCGCAAGCGTGAGTGCACTTAGAGACTGCCCAGCGTAACTGGTTTGTGGGCAGTGGCTTTTAGTCGGTCACCCGCACGCGGCGATCGGCCGCCGCAGGCATGTTAACGGGGGTGCGCGCGAGAATATAACTGTCGATTTGGTTTTTTAGCGCAATCATTAGCCCTAAAACCAAAAAAGCACCGGGCGGCAGGACAGCCAGTAAAAAGCCTTCGTAGTTGGGAAATACCGTCCATTGCCAATTAGCCGCCATTGAGCCAAACAGCAGCTGCATATTGGTAAATAAAATCCCGGTACCCAGCAGCTCTCGCACCATGCCGATGATGACCAGCACTAAGGCAAAGCCTAAACCCATAATAAAACCGTCATAGGTTGAACTCACGAATTTATTCTTAGCGGCAAACGCTTCAGCACGGCCCAAAATAACGCAGTTAGTGGTAATCAGCGGGATAAATACGCCTAAAATTAAGTACAGCTGGTAGGTATAGGCCTGCATTAGCAGTTCAATGCAGGTGGTTAAAGCAGCAATAATCATCACAAAGGCAGGTAAACGAATAGCTGGGGTGACCGCGTTACGAATCAATGAAACCGCCGCATTAGAGCAGGCTAGAACAAAAATAGTCGCCAGCCCAAGACCTAAGGCGTTAACGGTTGAGTTGCTGGTTCCCATCAAGGGGCACAGACCTAATAATTGCACCAAGCCCGGATTATTTTTCCATAAACCATTGATAGTGAGTTCTTTATAGCTGGTACTCATTGATTGGCCTCCTGCGCACTTGCCGTTAACCTCTGAGCAAATAAGTTTGCTTGATTGGCATCGAAATACTGCAATGCGCGCTGCACAGCTTTAACCACAGCACGCGGCGTAATAGTGGCCCCAGCAAATTGGTCAAAATCGCCACGTTCTTTTTTAACGGTCCAGCGTTCAGCCCTAGGATTATCCAGGCTTTTGCCAGTAAAACTGGTTATCCAGTCGCTTTTGCTAAGCTCAATTTTATCGCCTAGCCCCGGTGTTTCTTTGTGCTGGAGTACCCGCACACCACTTAAACGTCCATCGGCCATAATACCTATAAGCAGCTCAATTGCGCCGTTGTAACCGTCCGGTGCTGTGGCTTGCAAGATAATAGCAGTCGGCTCTCCTGCCAGCGTAGCTATATAAGCAGGGGTGGGCGCGCGGTTACCAAGCAGTGGGTCGTCTAGGGTGATTTGCATGTCAAGCAAAGAATTATCGTAGCTTTTGGTTGGCAAAATTTCAGCCAAAGCGGCCATTTTTGCTAAACGCTGTGCTTCACGAATGGGTTCTGCAGTGCCTTGCTGGATAACAGCGACTAAAGCTACGGTTAACGCGGCAAACACGCCTAGAATGAGTGCGTTTTTACTAATTGAACGCTGCATATCCTGAATAGTCATTAGTTGTCTCCAGGATTAAAGCCACGTTTTGCTTTGCGTTGACCATAGGTACGTGGACGAGTGAAGTAATCAATTGTTGGAGCACAAAGATTCATGAGTAGTACAGAAAAAGCGATAGCATCGGGGTAGCCGCCCCAAGCACGAATAATGTAGACCAGCACACCTACGCCTAGTCCAAAAATAAAACGCCCCTGATTACTGGTTGCGCTGCTGACGGGGTCGGTAATAATAAAAAAAGCACCCAGCATGGTGGCGCCGCTAAATAAGTGAAAGAGCGGTGAACCGTTAGATGCTGAGCCTGAGCCGTTCCAGAAAATTAAACTCATCAGCGCTAAAGCCAGCAGCATGGCGACCGGCGCATGCCAAGTAAATACACGCTTATACAGCAGATAAAGACCGCCGAGCAGAAAAGCTAAGTTAATCCACTCACTGCTACTGCTGGAAATCCAGCCAGAATAAGGGTAGTCCTGCCACAGCTCATGCAAAGTAAGGCTGTGATTGTTTTTTAAGGTATCCAGTACGGTGGCATGGCTCCAAGCATCAAGCCAAGGTGTACCCAAGAACACATGAGCCAAAGCATCACTGCTGGCTACAGTCTGCGGTGCCGGCCAGCTGGTCATGGCGACTGGAAAAGAAACCAACACCACGACATAACCCAGCATGGCTGGATTAAAGGGATTTTGGCCTAGACCACCAAAAAGATGTTTGCCAAAAATTACCGCGAAACCAATCGCTATCAACACCAGCCACCAGCTTGAAAAAGGTGGCAAAGCCAGCCCGAGCAAAACAGCCGTAACAATAACGCTGCCATCTTTGAGAGCATAACTAACAGGGCGTTTACGAAGGCTGACAATGAACGCTTCTATGCTCACAGCAAAAATGATGCACAGCGCTACATTAATAGCAGGACCTATGCCAAAAAAATAACTGGAGACTAAAAACGCTGGCAGGGTTGCCAAGATTACCCGCAGCATTAAGTTCTGGGTGCTGGACTTGTTTGTCGTATGGGGCGAGGACTTAGGTGACAAAAACATAATGGCTCCAATAAGCTGTTACGGCGACTAGCCTGGGTTATTTGGGCTAGAGACCTGTGCCAAGTTTTTCTCGGCTTCACTGAACGCCAGCTGTAACTGAGTTAATTCATCAGCGCTTGCACCGGCTTTTTCTGCCTTTTTTAAGGCTGCACGGCGCATGGCCAGTTCAATTTTGGCTTTTTTCATAGCATCGCTAATAGGAGCTGCAGCGGTTTTTTGTTCAGTGGACGTGCTCTCTGTGCTAGATGCTTTAGTATGGGTCTGATTCAGTTGCTCGAGTTGCTGCTCCGCCTGCTGCAGCGCTTGGCGCAAACTGTTTAGACTGGCTTCATCCGTCTCGGCTTTTTCTGCTTTTTTCACGGCAGCGCGGCGCATAGCGAGTTGGATTTTAGCCTTTTTAAGTGCCTCATCGGGTGCGGCAGCTGGGCTGCTGGTTGCCGAGTTCTGTGCTAATTGTGCTTCTGCGGCCGCTAATGCGTCCTGTGCTTGTTTGGCAGCGGCTTTAAGGCTGGCAATCTGCGTCTGCAGTGCTTCGGTATCATGCACGGCGAGTTGCTTCTCAGCCTTACGCAAGGCAACCTGCGCCATACTGGCGGCAATTTTTAAACGTTTCAGCTCATCATCGCTAATGCTGCCCGTGCTTTGCGCTTGCTGAGATTCTTGTTTGGCTGCTTGTTCTTGTGCGGCCTTGACTCGAGCTAAACGCTCATTACGTGCTTGGCGTTCAGCTGCCTTTTGTTCTTCTTCAAGACGTAGACGCTCTTGGCGTAGCTCGTAACGTTGTTTGGCATGCTCTGCTTTAGCCAGTTTTTGCTCGTGCTGACGAATATCCGCTTTGGCAGCACGATAGTATTGCACCAGTGGAATTTTGGATGAGCACACATAGGCGCAGGCACCACACTCAATACAGTCAGGCAGGTTATAGGCTTTGAGCTGTTCGTGCTGCTCACCCATAGCAAAAAACAGTAGCTGTTGCGGTAACAAATTACTAGGACAAACCTGTTCACATTCACCACAGCGAATACAAGGCAGAGCAGGCTCAGGGCTGGGAAATTCTTGTGCAGTGCTGGCAATCAAGCAGTTGGTGGTTTTAATGATTGGCGCAGCAGGATTGCCTAGGCTAAAGCCCATCATGGGACCGCCCACAATCACTTGGCTAAGTTGCTGTTTATCAAGCCCAGCAAAGTCCAGCAGCTCCTGTATGGGCGTGCCTAGCAAGCACTCAACATTCATTGGCTGCTTAAGCGCGGCTCCAGTGAGGGTAGTCACTCTTGATATCAGTGGACGCCCAAGAGCTACAGCATTATAAATTGCTTCAGCGGTACCGACGTTTTGGCAGATAATCCCAAGATCGATAGGCAGGCTGCCGGATGGAACTTCCTGACCAGTAAGAATTTTAATTAGTTGTCGCTCACCGCCAGATGGGTACAGCGTGGGAATGCTAACAACGTGGTATGCGCGCTTGGCTAAAGCTGTTTGCATAGCCGCTAAGGCTTCGGGCTTGTTGTCTTCAATGGCTATAAGCACATTTTTCGGACGAGTAAGTTGCACTAAAATATCCACGCCAGCAAGAATCTTATCAGCGCGCTCGCGCATCAGTAGATCATCTGCAGTGATGTAGGGTTCACACTCAGTGCCGTTGATAATCAGGCTATCAATGCCAGACATGATTTTACCGCTAAGCTTAATAGCGGTAGGGAAACCAGCGCCACCCAATCCGGCGATGCCTGATTGCTGAATAATATGGAAAATTTCTGCGCTAGTCAGAGTGCTGGGATTAATTTCTGGTGTGGGTTCTTGCCACAGGTCTAAACCATCGGTATGGATTTCTATAGCAAGGTAGGGCTCGCCTGATTGGTGCGGGTAAGGCGCGGGGCCAATGGCGGTCACAGTGCCCGAGCTGGGTGCATGCACTGACGCGCTAATAGCGGTCATGTTTTGCGCAATAAGCTGACCTTTGTACACATAATTACCAATCTCGACGCAAGGCTCTGCGGGTTGTCCCGCGTGTTGCAACACAGGAACTATCAAGCGTTTGGGTAATGGCGGGTATTGGATGTTACCTTGATTGGATTGGCTTTTGTTTTCCGGTGGGTGAATGCCACCATGAAAGCTGTCTAGGGGCCAGAGGGTCATTCTAGGGCCTCCTTATCGCTGGCAATAATCTGGTATTGGCGTGTTGGCTGTTGCCATTTCCACGAACGTAGATCAGTTTCTATGGGGCGCATTTCAATACAGTCAACGGGGCAGGGTTCTACGCAAAGATCGCAGCCGGTACATTCGCTACTGATGACCGTATGCATTTGTCGTGAAGAGCCGAGGATGGCATCGACTGGACAGGCTTGGATGCATTTGGTGCAGCCAATGCATTCTTCTTCACGAATATAGGCAACTACGGGTATTTTTTCGCCTTCAACGGCATCAAGAGGCTCGGGCTCTATATCAAGCAAGTCCGCTAAGGCTTGAATGGTTGCTTCGCCACCGGGTGGACACTTGTTAATTTTATCCCCAGCAGCAATGGCCTCAGCATAAGGGCGGCAGCCGGGATAGCCACATTGCCCACATTGGGTTTGCGGCAAAATAGCGTTGATTTGCTCAACAATAGGATTGCCTTCCACGCGAAAGCGTACAGCGGCAAAACCAAGCAGCGCACCAAAGATAATACTGAGAATAGTAAGTGCTGCAACAGCGATGAGAACCAGTGTCATAGCTTAACCAGTCCGGCAAAGCCCATAAAGGCCAGTGACATTAAACCAGCAGTAATTAGGCCGATAGCCGCGCCTTGAAAAGGTTTAGGTACATCAGCAATGGCAATACGTTCGCGCATAGCGGCAAAAAGCACCAGTACTAAAGAAAAGCCAATACCAGCAGCAAAACCGTTAATGCTGGAGGCAACAAAGCCGTATTCAGTGCGGTTAGCATTCAAAATAGCCACACCTAGCACAATGCAGTTGGTGGTGATCAAAGGCAGGAAAATACCTAGCACACGGTACAGCAGAGGACTGGTTTTGTTGACGACCATTTCGGTGAACTGTACGACCACAGCAATTACTACAATAAAGCTGATGGTGCGCAGAAATTCAATATCCAGTGGTTTTAACACATATTGCTGCAGCAAATAGCTACAGATCGCTGCCAGAGTCAGAACAAAGGTGGTGGCTAGGGACAGGCCGATTGCAGTTTCAACTTTTTTGGATACGCCCATAAAGGGACATAAACCCAAAAATTGCACCAAAACAAAGTTGTTTACAAGGATGGCGCTGACAGCAATTAAAAAAAGTTCGCTCATAAGAAAAGTTGGATCTGCAAGCCAGTACTTAAAAAATTAGGGTGCAAAATGAAATCGCATGAATAGGTCAACTAGTTATTTCGTCTAGCTATTATCCTGCAGCTTGTCGGTCGGCACAAGAGTTGTAAAGTTTTTATATAGTACCGAAAGCTTCTATCTATATGAAAAAAAAGAAATTTATAGATTTTTGTCTAGGCGGAAAATCGATAAAAGCGACGCTTTGCCGCATCCTTAAGTATTAAATTAGAGCCAATTGTAACAAAGTACGACCAAGGTAGGTTGGTTAGTTAGCTTAGTAATCTTTAGATTGCATTTCATGCCTCATATCGGTGATTTGGTTACCTTAGGTATCACCAGTGTGTAGCAATGACACGTCAGTAACACAAATCGGCCTGTTTTGAAGGTGGGCCTAATGAAAAAAAGGAAGCATGCAATGCAGAAAGATATTGTGCAGCAGGTGTTAAATCACCCTAAGTACCTAGAGTTGGTAAAGCGCCGAACGCGCGTCAGTATGATTTTTTTCGCCACGGCTCTGATTATTTATTCAGGGTTTATTTTAACGCTCGCTTATTTGCCCGACTTGTTCGCGCAGCCTCTTGGGGAGGGTTGGACAATGAGTGTGGGTGTGCTCACTGGGGTGTTAGTGGTTTTTAGTGCGGTAATTATGATTGCGTTCTATGTGCGATTTTCTAACAAGCATTTTGATCCGCTGCTGGAAGAGATCGTGAGGGACGTAGAATGAAAAAGACATTATTAAGTGCAGTCTTGCTGTCATTGTTTGCACAGCCGGCGTTTGCGAGTACTGGGCAAGCCAACACCTCAGCGATTGTGATGTTCTTGCTGTTTATTGCGGGAACCATGGTAATTACTTGGTGGGCAGCGCGTAAAACGCAAACCACTTCTGATTTCTATACCGCCGGTGGTGGTATTACTGGTTTCCAGAACGGTTTGGCGATTGCGGGGGATTATATTTCCGCAGCGTCATTCTTGGGGATTGCAGGACTGGTTTACGTTAGTGGTTTTTACGGCATCATTTATGCGATTGGCTTCCTGTTCGGTTGGCCGGTGGTGATGTTCTTGATTGCCGAGCGCTTGCGTAACCTGGGTCGCTTTAACTTTGCTGACGTGACGGCGTTTCGTTTGGGGCAAACCCAGATGCGTATTCTCGCCTCCAGTGCGTCGCTGCTGATTATCGCGCTGTACTTGATTGCGCAGATGGTCGGTGCCGGTAAGTTGATCGTATTGCTGTTCGGTATTGAATATAAGTTCTCCGTCGTAATCATTGGCGTGCTGATGATGATCTACGTGTTCTTTGGCGGCATGACAGCCACCACTTGGGTGCAGATCATTAAAGCCGTGTTGATGCTGACCGGTGGTACGTTGCTGGCGGGCTTGGTGCTGTATCAGTTCGGCTTTAACGCAGACACTATGCTGGCGGAAGCGGTACGTGTTCACCCTAACGGCCTAGAAATCATGGCGCCGGGTACCGCAGTGAGCGATCACCCTTTGAACGCCTTGTCCTTGGGTATTGCTTTAGCCTTTGGTACGGCAGGCTTGCCGCACATCCTGATGCGTTTCTTTACGGTGTCCAGTGCACAAGAAGCGCGTAAGTCAGTGATTTGGGCCAGTAGCTTTATTGGTTACTTCTACCTGCTCACCTTTATTATTGGTTTCGGTGCGATTGCTTTGCTAGTACGTCACCCTGAGTATTTCACCACGGCAGCGGATGGCAGCTTTAATATGCTGACTGACCTGATTGGTGGTACCAACATGGCGGCGGTGCACTTGTCTAACGCTGTAGGCGGTAGCTTATTACTAGGATTCTTGGCAGCAGTAACCTTCGCGACTATTGTTGCGGTGGTGGCAGGTTTGGCGTTGGCCGGTGCGGCAGCGATTGCGCATGACCTGTATGCCAACGTGATTGCTCGCGGTCGCTCCACTGAAGCACAGGAAATGAGAATTTCTAAAATCTCTATTCTCGTGTTAGGTGTGCTGGCTATCCTGCTGGGTATCGTGTTCGAGCATCAGAACGTAGCCTTCATGGTGGGCTTGGCCTTTGCGATTGCAGCCAGTGCTAACTTCCCTGTGCTGGTGTTGTCCGTGTCATGGCGCGGCTGTACGACCCGCGGTGCAACCATAGGTGGCTTTGTCGGCCTAGTGTTTGCCACGGTATGGGTTGTGCTGAGTAAGACTGTTTGGGTTGATGTGTTCGGTAATATTGATCCGATTACCCCGTTCCCTAACCCTGGTATCTTCTCGATTCCGCTCGCCTTCCTGTCAATCTGGTTCTTCTCGGTGACAGATAAGGGTGCGAATGCACAAAATGAGCGCGATGCCTTTGATGCGCTGACTGTCCGCAGTCAAACCGGTATCGGTCGTTCGGGAGCAGCCGAGCACTAATGGGTAGTGATGCGCTTAAGAAAAACGCGGCCTGTTAAACGGCCGCGTTTTTTGTTGCGGGATGAATGTGTTTAGTAGGTAAAGCGTTTTCGTGTAGAATCGGGCAGCGTTTGAAATTTAATATAAAAGATTTGCTAGCTAGGACTATATGAGTATGACCACTAATCAGCATGATCCGGCTGACTCTTCAAACAAAGAAAGTGCTTTAGAAAATTTGTTGCCAATTGGCGAGCACGAAGAAGAGGGCCGCGATGAGCAGGGGCGCAAAGTTCGCCATAAGGGTGTGTATCTGCTGCCTAACTTGTTTACCACGGCCAATATGTTTGCCGGTTTTTATGCAATAGTCTGCTCGATACACGGCAATTTCGAAATTGCCTCCGTAGCCATTTTTGTAGCCATGGTGTTTGATGGGCTAGATGGACGGGTTGCGCGAATGACGCAAACGCAAAGTGCCTTTGGTGCCGAATATGATTCGCTATCCGATATGGTGGCCTTTGGCGTAGCGCCGGCGATACTTGCCTATCAGTGGGCGTTGTCGGAATTAGGTAATGTTGGCTTGACCGTTGCCTTTATCTATACCGCTTGTGCAGCGTTACGTTTAGCGCGTTTTAATACGCAGATCGATACGGTGGACAAGCGCTGGTTTATTGGTCTGGCAAGTCCTGCCGCTGCCGCAGTTATTGCTGGTATGGTTTGGTCAGTAGCCACCTTTACAGAGAAAGGCGTGGTGGGTGAGGATTTACCTATAACTGCAGTTATGCTGTTTGCTTTTTTAGTGGCAGCTGTTGGTTTGTTGATGGTTAGTAATATCAAGTTTTATAGTTTTAAAGACTTGGACTTAAAAGGGCGTGTGCCTTTTGTCGCAATTCTAGTGGTTGTCTTGGCGTTCGCAGTGATCTTTAGCGATCCACCGAGGGTGTTGCTGTTGATTTTTATGGCCTATGCAGCATCGGGACCAGTGCAGTTTGTGTTGCAAATGCGTAAAAATAAAAAAGGTGCGTAATCAGTGTTGACAGCCGGCAAAGAAGCTGTAGAATGCGCGTCCACTCAACGGGGGTTGCTTGGAGTTCAGGCAAAAAAGAATTTTCAAAAACCCCTTGACGTAAAAAGATTGGCCTCTATAATACGCCACCTCAGATGCAGCGACGCACTTAGCGCAAAGCCTCTGAACTGTTCTTTAACATCTTAATCAAGCAATTCGTGTGGGTGCTTGTG
>JALOAC010000043.1 GCA_023228985.1 Thiopseudomonas sp.
CTAAGTGGTAATTATCCAAGCCCCGTTTGGACGTACTTTGGAAACCAACAATGGATGAACGCTATGTAGAAGCCTTAAAAGCCATTGCAGACCCTAACCGTCTGCGGCTTTTTTGGTTGTTGGTGCAAATCGATGAGCGTATTTGTGTAGCAGAGGCGATGGATGTTCTTGGTCAGACGCATTACAACGTCTCGCGTAATTTAAAAATTCTGCAAAGGGCTGGCCTAGTAACGGCCCAAAAAGAAGGCAAGTGGGTTTTTTACACCCTGATTAGCGAGCGACTGCCCTTTCACGCCAAGTTGCTAGAGGCCGTACAAAGCATTCCCGCACAAGAATTTGCCGACGAAATTAAAAAATGCCGCTTACGTTTATCCCTGCGCCAGAACAATGAGTGCGTGCTTGGCCCTGACAGTCAAGAATGGTCTTTAATTAGCGCTAAGAGCGAATAAAACACCCATTCAGCTCCTAAACTCTAACGAAAATACACACAAATTCTTTGTCCTGCTATCTCATGCACCTGCATGGGTAACTGGTATATATCACTCAGCACCTCGCCCCGAATAATCTGCTCGGGCGTACCTTGATAGGCTACTTGCCCAGCACGCATGGCTATAATCTGGTCTGAATAGCAGGAAGCAAAATTGATATCGTGCAGCACTACCACCACAGTTTTCCCTTTCTCATCGGCGGCACGGCGCAATAACTGCATCATGCCCACGGCGTGGTGCATATCAATGTTATTGAGTGGCTCATCAAGCAGCACATACTCAGTGTCTTGGCACATTACCATAGCTACGTAAGCCCGCTGTCGTTGCCCGCCTGATAGCTCGTCTAAATGACGCTGCTGGTACTCCTCCAGCGCCAGATAATGGATAGCCTCATCAATGTGTTGCTGATCGGTATCGGTAAGCCGCCCACCTGAGTGGGGAAAACGGCCAAATGCGACCAAATCACGTACCGTTAGACGCAATGTAGACTCATTATGTTGGCGTAAAATTGCCAGACGTTTCGCCAGCTCCGGCCCTGGGGTGCGGGTGATATCCAAGCCATCCACCTGCACACGACCTGCAGTCATGGGCGTCAGGCGGCTGATCATGGATAACAAGGTAGATTTACCTGCCCCATTAGGACCAATAATCGAGGTCAACCCGCCCTTACTGATGTTGATACTGACATCATTTACCACCAACCTGTCGTGATAAGCCTTACTTACGCCTTGTGTTTCAATCATTGTTTAACTCCACGCAACAACAGCGCAATAAATAACACCCCACCACAGAGCTCGATCACCATGGCCAAGGGCAAGCGGGTACTCAACAGATGCTCAAACAGCACTTGCCCACCAATCAAACAGACAATGGCCGCCAACACACTGGCCGGTAAGGTCCAACGATGCTGATGGCTGCCGGTAATCCAATACGCCAAATTCGCCACCAATAATCCGAAAAATAACATGGGCCCCACTAAGGCGGTGCTAATGGACAACAGCGCGCCGATCACCAGCATTAATAGCGTGACAGCTTTGCGATAAGGTACGCCGAGGTTAATCGCTACATCACGGCCTAAACTGAGCACATCCAACTGACGACGCAAATGAAACAACAACCCACTGCAGAACACCGCCGCGGCTAAGCCCACCCATAACAATTGCAGATTGACACGATTAAAATTAGCCACGCTGCTGCCCTGCTGAATGGAAAACTCACTGGGATCAAAGACACGCGCCGACAAATCCGCCAGCTCGCGAAACAGCAAGCCACCGACCATGCCCAGCAAGATCAGCATGTGCAGGCCGCGCACTGAGCCGTTAAACAACCAACGAAACAGCAGTAACGCGATGCTCACCATCACTGTGACCTCAAGGATAAACCGCAACTCCAGCGGCCAGCCCTTGCCGAATTCAGTTCCCCAAAGCAGCAAAGCAAGCGTATGCACCAGCACATAAAGCACATCAAAACCCATCAGCGAAGGCGTTAAAATACGGTTATGGGTAATGGTTTGAAACACCACAGTGGCTAACCCCATGCTCAGCGCCACCAGCAGCATAGCCAGCAAGCGGGTGCCGCGGTACTGCACAATAAACGCCCAATCGCTGTGCACATTGAGGGTCATAAAACCCAGCACACTGCCGAGTGCCAGCACAGCGGTAAGACTTAACAACCATCGACCGCGCTTCGTTAAGCCCATTGCCGGCGCCCCCGCACTAATATCACGATAAACACCAGACTACCGGCGATGGCTAATAGCGTTGCCGACGGGATTTCGTAGGGATGAATCAACACCCGACCCAACAAGTCGGCGGCCAACATCAGCGCTGAACCAGCCAGCGCCACCACAGGAATAGCGCGGCGCACATTATCGCCCGTCAATAGACGCACTAGGTTCGGTACGATCAGACCTATAAAAGGCAAAGCACCGGCAATAACCACCACACTGGCAATAATCATCGACACCAACAGCACCCCGAGCGCGAGCAGTGCCGGATAATTCACCCCCACATTGGTGGCAAAATCCTTACCCATGCCAAGCACGGTAAAACGATCCGCTAATAACATCGCCAGTACAGTGATGCCCGCCGCCGCCCACAGCAATTCATAACGACCACGCAAAATCGCCGAAAAGTCACCACTATTCCAAGAGCGTAATGCCTGTGACAATTCAAACTGATGGGCCAACAAACCACTGGCTGCGGCAATCACCCCGGCTAACACCAGCCCTAACAAAGGCACAATCAACGCTGAGCGTAACGGAATGCGCTTTAACACAGCCAAAAACAGCACGGTTCCCATGACGGCAAATAGGCTCACCACACTGAATTTCAGCCACAGCGCCATACTTGGCGCAACAATCGCACAGAGCAGTACGCCGAGCGCTGCGGCATCGACCGTACCCACCATCGACGGTTCAACCAAGCGATTACGCGCCATCATTTGCAATAACAAACCCGCCACAGCTAAAGAAGCGCCCGCTAAAATCAGCGCCAAGGTGCGCGGCCAGCGACTGACAAATAACAGCTGGGTAATACGGTCATCCGGCTGGGTAAACAGATGCAGCAGATTCATGCGGCTGGCACCCACATTTAAGCTAACCAACGCCAATCCAACAACCAATATCAGCGTGCCCAGCAACCACAACAAAGTACGTGGTTGAGCCCTTGTAGAAGAAGTTACAGCCATAGAATTCGCTTACTAGGAAAGAGCCGCCATACGCAGCTAAAGAAACTCTTGCACATACAAGGTTTGCTGGTTGCCAATTCTGTATGTGCTAGGTAGTTCAAAGAGTTACTTAGAAAAAACGTCCACTAAGCGATCAACGTTACTCTGCATCACGCCTATGCCACTGTTATCCAGCAAATACCAGCTGACTGGCTCCAGATATACAATCTGCCCTTTTGCACCTGCAGTGGTGGCCTTGACCAGCTCGTTATCCATCATGCGTTGTGCCGCCACGCCTTCACGACCAATAGCCGCATCACGATCCATCACAAACAGCCAGTCCGGATTAGTTTCCAGTAAAAACTCATAGGAAACCGCCTGCCCATGGCGACCGACCTTTAAGTCCGCCATCGCCGGCTCCACACCAAACACATCGTGAATCATGCCGAAACGCGTACCTATGCCAAAGGCGCTCATTTTTCCGCCGGTAGTCAACAAAGTGAGTCCTTTACCCTGCTGAATACTGAGGGTTTGCAGCTGCTTAACCGAGGTCTGCAACTTAGCAATCTGCTCTGCTGCCTGTTGTTCACGGTCAAATATCTGCCCAATAATTTGTGTGTTACGCACCACGCTGCCGAGCAAGTCCGTTGGCTCAGGCGTTAAATCTAGAGTCGGACCATATTTAGCCACCTCTTCGTATTTCCCGCCGGCGCGACGACCTAAAATAATCAGATCCGGCTTTAAGTTTTTCAGCGCTTCATAGTCAGGTTCGAACAATGTACCCACTCGCACAAAACGCTCATCTGCATATTGCTCCAACATTGGTGGCACAATGCCAGAGGTCGGAATCCCCTGCGCTTCTATACCCAACACAGCCATGGTATCCAGCGTGGACCAATCCAGTACCGCCACTGTTTTTGGTAGTTTCTGCACTTGGGTTTGCCCTTTGGCATGCTCAATGGTTAACACCTCTTGCGCCTGCACAGGAGCAGTTAAGCAAAGCAGTAAACTCAGTAGTGAAAGAGTGCGCAAAGCAGTAAAGTATCTAGCGCGCATAGCGGGCTCCTTAAGAATCTCAGTTGGATAGTTGACAGTGTTCTTTCTATAAGACGCCGCATACTATATGCGATTGATTCTTATTTGCAAGCATTTATATTGCATAGCTCGCCAGGTGCACAGCTATCGCTGGCATGACCTACTCCTACCACAAACCGCCGCCTCTATTGTGGGAGCACAACTTTTGCGCGATGCGAGTTAAAGAGGTTCTTCGCATTTAAGGGGGTAGAAAAAATTTGACCATCAACATAGAGCTTTACTCCCCTCGGTTCAGTGGCGATACGCAACGTAGCGAATCGTTCAGCAGACCTAAGTGAGCCAGTCGACAACGCACTATCTTGGACAGTATTAGCTACTTCTTCTTTTTTCACAGCCTGCTAGTATCACTGCAAAAAACAGATGCAGATAGTTGTGTAAGTTTTGCAAATTTAACACTTAAAAGTTTAGGCTGAGAACCTGCTATCAGTAAGCTCAAGGTTTACACCAGAGGAGTCAGGCGCAAATTAATTGATACAATTATCGTACCCACCACCACAAACCCATCGCCTCTAATCCCCTATCACCGCCAAAATCTGCTGCCTAACATCACGCCCCTCTTTATCTTGTTTTACCGCCATAATAAACGCGCATTTACCGTGACTCAGCTGCGCCCATTTATTGCCAACTTCTCGTTTTTCCGCCGAGTCATCAGTGCTGGCATACACGTCACCTTTGTATTCCACCACCAGCATACGGCCATCATTCAATTCACAGACAAAATCAGGGTAAAACTTGCTATGCGCCAAAGGCAGCCAGAACGAAGCATGGTCACGGCGCACTAGGTTGCGAATCCAATATTTCACTTGCGGTAGGCTTTCAATCGCTTTAGCGCACTCGAACTCTTCGCCCATGGACTTTAGGTCTTCAATCAAATTCTGCGGGAAAAAATGTTTCGTAAATTGAAAACTACCCGAATAATACGGTGGGCGTGACGGATATTTATCGGGCTTGAACTCATACAAAAACTCATCAGACAAGCAGGCGGTACTGCTGCTATCAAACAGAGAGTGCTGGTAGCTATTTTTTTGCGCCTTAGCACGGTACATGCCGATTAAATCGCGAATGGCACGCGCCAATGGAAACTTATTACGCACCAAGGCCGTTAATGTCATATCGTATTTTTGCAATAAATTCTTTACCAACAGGGCGATAAAACCAGTTAATTGCTGCTGCACAACATCAGTTTGACGCAGCTCTTTATCCAGCCAACGAATCAGGTCTTGCTCAGTCAGATCCAGAAAGCCTTGATTAAAAGGTACGGCATCTTTTTGTTCGGAAATTTTATAGACGACTTTTTGACCATCAACATCAATAGCAAAACTGCTGCTGGTTTCATGCAAAGTAAAGTTTTTCAGCTCAGCAGGATAGTCAAGCAAGTTCCAATTACAGGCATGCAACAACACCTCGGACTCAATCAGCTCCAGCTGTCCTTGCTGCAGCATGCACAGTTGCGGCAAGGCACCAAACACTTCACCACGTTCAGAAGGCGCTTTGCGGGCTTGAATAGTTTGGTTATGTACACGCACATTGCGTTCAAAGGTCTGACGTTCTTTACCCGACTTAACCTGCTTAGTGAGCGCCTGCTGTATGTTCTCAGTGACTTCCCCCGTTACTTTTATCACTGTGGTTTGACTGGCAGTGTCTGTAGTGGCGGTGATTTGTTGTTTTTCCGCATCGGATAACGCAGAGAAATCCGGCATTTCCCCAACCTCCACCACTAATGCGGGGGCGACCACTGGGCGTGGCTGCGCTGGTGCATTATGACCAAATAAATCATCTTGTTGCGGATGTGCGGCTTGCTCGCGTAAAAACGCGGCAATTTCCATTTCTTCAAAACCCATAGCAATCAGGGTATCGGTCAGTTCTTGCGCGGCACGGCTAAACTTACTGGTCGCAAGGTGTGCATAGGCGCGGTTCAAGTCTTCAATCATGCGGCGTTTTGCATAAGGCATCCGCAATACGCGCCCTAACAGTTGCTCAGCGTCTTTGCTGGATGACACCTGCTTTACCGAACAAAACACATAAGCAAAGGAGCAGTCCCAACCTTCTTTTAGTGCCTCAATGGTGATGATGTACTCAATGGGGCAGCTGCGCTCAAACAGGTTGAGTCCGTCAAGTTCCCGCTGACTTCCGGTCACGACCGCAATTTTATTGTCATCAATTTTAAGCTGCTCAATAAGGTGACGCTTTAACACCTCAACTGTCACTTCGCCATTTTTATTTTCCGCTTGGAACAGCACTATAGGGCGTATGTAATCCGCATCCTTTTGCGCATCAATAGCCAGTTTGTTGCGCGTAATAACGGCGTCTCGTAAGGCTTCCTGCCAATTAGCGTGCTCAGTCAACACAATCGGCAGTTTAATCATTTCTTCCGCTTTTAACTCAGCTGCGGAAACATGAAATAGCACATTACTGCCATTGTTATTGGTGGTATTGGGCGTAGCAGTTAACTCAATAATCACTGCCGGATGTACACGATGCAAAGTGTCAAAGGTTAAACTGGTGCGCGCATTATGCGCTTCATCCACGATGACGATTGGACGGTATACCGCTAGCAGGTTAGCGAAGGAGAATTTTACTTTCCCCAGCTCATTCGCCGTTAAACCATTCTCTTGCAGGTCGTTTTCAGTGACGCGCTCTAATAGCGGCCATGAGGGATGATTGCTGTTGATTTTGGCAAAATGTGGCTCAAAGTTTTCATGGTAAGCATAGACTTTGCGCCCCGAGGTATCATTAACGCGCAAGTTCGCCAGAGTGGAAACTACGACAATCGCCTTACTGCCAATATCTTGCGGGCGAATCTGCGTGACCTCATCAATATCCAGCACCAACACTTGGCGATTAAAAGCGCGGTCAAGATTTTGCCTATAGGGATGACCTGGTTTTTTCAGTGCTTCAACAGTTTGTTGGCGAATTGTGATACTCGGAACCAGCCACAGAGTAATAGGCGCATCGCTTTCTAAATAATGCTGCGCTGCCACTTCTACCGCATAGGAGCCGAGTACGGTTTTACCGCCACCAGTTGGAATGCGCAAGCAGAAATAAGGTGTTTGACCAAAGCTGTATTCTTGGTAAGCATGCGAGGGTAAATCTTGTTCAGCCAGTGCTGCGCTATACGCCTCAGCAACCGAATCGGTCTGCACACAGCGCGATAAAAAAGACCGCATGACATCAACGGCACGCTGCTGATAGCCCTTTAATTTAAACATTTGCGTCATCCTTACTCAAAGCATGCCAACGTCATAGGGGATTTGTTTAAAGGTGATATTGGCTTGCTGCAAACGTGCAGCACCTAAGCGACACGATTCACCATAAATCACAATTTTTTGCTGGTTCTGAATATCAGGTAACTCATTGAGCACGGCACTGGTGAGCACATTGCCGCCTTGTGGCCGGCGATCACCTAAAATACCGTTATACAACAGGTAGTACGCTGTACCATTATTAACACCCAGTAACGGGCTATCCGCTTGGCCTTGCAGTGGCGTTTTGTTTTCTAAATACCAAATATGTGCCGCTAAAGTCGGGAATTTAATCTCGCTATTTAGGCTACCGTACTCATCAAATACCGCCTCACCCAATTTAAAGAAGCGAAAGCCACCCCCTCCTTGCCAATCAACGGCTTTGGATATGCCACCTTGTTCGCCATCGACGACTTTCTTTAAGCGAGTTTGACAATGGGTTTGTGCGTGCTCACCCATTTCGATACCGATATAACGGCGGTTCATTTTGTGAGCAACGGCGGCAGTGGTGCCTGAGCCGAGGAAAGAGTCGAGAACTAGATCGTTTGGATTAGTGGCAATTTCCAAGACTCTCTGCAAAAGTGACTCTGGTTTAGGTGTCGAAAAAGGGTGTGCCTTATTAAGTGCCAAAATTTCTCGTTTAGCTGTCTGGTTGTTTCCTACGTCATCGTGGCGCCAGACAGTTGTCGGTACAGTTCCCTCGCGAACTACAGTTTCAAATTTCTTTAATCGTGGAACGCTATTTGTTCCCTTAACCCCCCACCAGATTAAATTCTCACTTACGTTTTGCTGATGTGATTTTTGATCATAAGCCCACACCCTAACCGGGTTAGGCCAAACTTCTTCGCCAGTATTTGGGTTAACTATCGGATAATATAAATTAGGTCGCTCATTTTTTGACTTTGCACAAGTGTAATCACCAGAACTCCATGCCCCCCTAGGGTCATTGTCTGGATTCTTAAAATTTCTTGACTGTTTTAAGCTTCGTTTTAATAAATTAGGAAACCATCCATCACGATTTTTTGCATACAGAAAAATATGGTCATGATTTTGACTTAACCATTTTGCGTCATTTTGGGGTGAAAACTTTTTTTCCCACATGATGTTTGCAATAAAATTCCGTCGACCAAACACCTCATCGCACATCACTTTTAAATAATGCGCTTCATGATCATCAATCGTAATCCAGATGCTACCATCTTCTGACAGTAACTCCCGCAGTAACTCCAAGCGCGGGTACATCAACGACAGCCATTTGCTGTGCTCTAAATTATCGTCGTAATGCTCAAAGGCTGATTGAGTGTTATAAGGCGGGTCAATAAAAATACACTTCACTTTGCCAGCATAAAAAGGAATCAGTGCTTTCAACGCTTCCAGGTTATCGCCCTGAATCAGCAGGTTTTCATTATCCGCCTCGCCATAGGACAACTCCGGCACTTCCTCAAGCAAACGATAGGTGGACTTCTGCGCGGCAGTTACCGCTTGGTCTTTATTGAGCCAATGAAGAATAGGCATGGTTTTCCTTAAAAATATCTGTGATTTGTGCGACTACTATCCGAGGTCACACTAAAATAATTTTTGCCATAGAATACAGCGCGCCATGCATTGATTCTATTCTCAACTCTGTAAGACATCAGAACTTACTGCGTTTAGTATGCTAATTTTTTCAGTCGTAATACCGTTAATGACTGGCCATTGTACAGCCAATAGTCAGGACCACGCACGGCTTTACGTGCTATGCCTATTTGCGCGAATGCAGTAATAGCTGCACGTGACAGACTCAGGATTTGGCCAGCAAAACGCACTTGTTTGTGATTGAGCACGGTACAGGTTAGTCGGCCATCCGCCTTAAAAGTCAACACCGTACCGACTGCTATATCCAGTTCTGTAAAAGTAAACGGTTTTAACGGCGCTACCTCGCTAAGCTCTTTAAGAAGCTCAGTGAACGCAGATGACTGCTCCACAGGAATGTCATTGGCTTCGATGACATCAATTTCTAACGTTTGTTTTTTGCTTTTAGAAAAGTTGCTAATCGTTTTGCCTGCAAATTCAATCACATGCGTACCTAGAAAAACCTGAACCACAAACTGTTGTAACTGATGTACGGCCTGTACCAGCGCCATATGCTCTGGGCTGTCTTGCGCTGTTGTTAAAAAATCATTGCGGTACTGATTAAAGTGCATGCCAATATTGGCCAAGGCTTCATAGACAATAAAATACAGATCTTCGCCCGCACAGTAGTCGGCATCTAGCTCAAAGCATTCGATTAATGCTGCGCCTAAAGCGTTAACCCTATGCCACTGAGGCATAGCGGTGTAATCAGGGTTTTGATTGCTAAAAATCAGACTTATTTTATGGGCTTCTTTGTTTCTGTCCTCAAGAGTTGATTCTTGCCACCATATTTGCGCTAACACTTGAAAGTAGTGCTCATGGCGCAGACAATCAGCTTATAGCCGCCGGGCAACGTGTGCGCCTGCATATCAGCGATGACCGCCTCAACCCGCGCCGGGTCGAGAAACATCAGCGTGACGGTGCAGGCAATAAAACCGTAATTATCTGTCAGCACGGCAGTATTCAGAGGCTCCTTAGTTCAAGATAAAGTACTATGCATAACCCGATCCGCGACGCAATTAAATGATACGAAACAAGCTTAACAGCCAGCGCGCTCGCACACCTTTGAGCGCTACAGCAACGGAGCTTGACCATAAAGCCCCAGCAACTGCAGCCCATCAAGCAAGACTAAGCCTGCAAACAGAGCCAGCAGTAACGCCAGCGTGCGCATTACGACTCTATAGGCTCGCTCGCTGAGTAAGTGGCGATACTGACCTACCAAGACAGCTAAAACCACCTTTGAGCCGACCAAGGGCAGGTAAAAGCCCAGCATAAACAACACG
>JALOAC010000044.1 GCA_023228985.1 Thiopseudomonas sp.
CTGAATTGCTTGACGAACATAGAGCATTGGAACCACCTGACTCCTTTCCGAACTCAGTAGTGAAACGATGCATCGCCGATGGTAGTGTGGGGTCTCCCCATGTGAGAGTAGGTCACCGTCAAGCGCCCAATAAAAAGCCCTTGCAGATACACTGCAGGGGTTTTTTTATGCCTATAAACTTTTAACAATGACTTTAATTAGTTTAAATTCAATCGCGCAAAAGTTGCGCTCCCACAGAAGCTGAACCAACGCGCTAACCTGCTAAAAACTTGTGGCTAACCTAGGCTTTATCGCGCAAGAGTTACTCTTTTACGTCAGCGCAATAATCAGTCTCAACCACAGCTGGCGTATACCAGATAAAATCCGCACTACTACTGTCCACTTCTTGATCGGCTTCAGCAAAGATAACAACTGCTTGGTCAAGCCTTTCTGCATTCTGCAAGTCATTGATATGCAAGGGCACGCCTAGATCGTAACGTACGTGATAGGCACCAGCGATTAACAATGTTGGCTTGGGCGCTTCAAGTAAAACCTTCGCCATACTGCGATCGCGCTGTTGTTGCACGGCTAGCATCGCAGGTAATTGCGCCTCAGGCAGTTTATTACAATGTCCTTCACGGATTTGTTCAGTTAAATGCTCAATTACATCGGCTCGTGTCGACTCAACGCCTGTTAACTGCGGTGGGTTACGATAAATCGCCATCAGGGCGTCACGATTTAAATTGCCCGCCAGTAACGGATAAGGTTGCTCCAGGCTATGGGATACCAAGGCGGCATACTGTTGCCAATCCCAACCTGAATGCCAGTTTAATGCTTGGGGTAAATCCTCAGCCTGTTCACCGCTCTGTATCTGCCTTTGCACCTGACTGACTGTTGTTTGCTGATCAAGCGTGAGCATTTCCATCACTACAGAGCCTTGTGGACGTCGCGCCTCAAGCGCCTGTAGCAACCATAGCTGTAATGCATGATGATCCGGGTTATCGTGTTTCTCGCCCAGCAATACCAATGGCGTATCTGCCAGCTCATTAAGTAGTTGTTCAATTGTCACTTGGGCACCGCTATGCAGAGACACAATTTGTCCAACCCGTGGATGACTTCGTTCACGCGGGCTCTGCCATTCAGGTAAGGTACGCTCAGTGCTTACTCGCATGGAAACAACTGCGTCTTCGGGTTCTAAGGGTGCAACCTGACAGGCTCCAAGCAACCCGCATAGCGTTAACAATATCCAGCGCATAAAGCCTCCAAAGAGCATCACAAAATAACGAAAATTATAAAATGCCGTACAACGACAAGTCAGGTTACATAAATCACCCAATTTAAGGCAAAAAAAAGAGCGCTCATCCAGCGCTCTTTTTTGTATCGAGGGGAGATTAACCGTATATGTCAAACACGCCCAAGATGTCTCCTAACCATAGGTGGACTAACATGCTGGCAACATAGCCTAAGAAAATCACCGGCATCCAGCGCAAGTGGCTCATAAAAGTGTAATGACCACGGGCTGCGCCCATTAGTGCCACACCAGCTGCTGAGCCTACAGACAATAAACTACCGCCCACACCAGCGGCTAAAGTAACCAGCAACCAATGGCCGTGACTAATCACAGGGTTCATTTCCAGTACCGCGAACATCACCGGAATGTTATCTACAACAGCAGAAATAACACCGATACCAAAGGCAGCCCAGGTTGCACCTACTCCGTCAAACAACATAACAGACACCAACTGCAAGTAGCCAAGGTAGCCTAAACCACCTACGCACATCACTACGCCATAGAAAAATAACAGGGTGTCCCACTCGGCACGGGCAACGTTTTTGAAAATATCAAAAGGTACAACACTACCCAAATAACGTAATTTTTCTTGGTCAGCTTTTTGTTCAGCAATGGTACGTTTTTTAGCCAACGAAGATGGTAAGCTCATGCGTAAGAAGTAACCAAAGAACTGTAAATACCCCAAGCCGACCATCATGCCAAATACAGGTGGTAAACCTAAGAACTGGTGACCACAGACTGCAGTAACGATTGTTAGTAAGAAAAGCGCCATGACGCGCTTAGCGCCGCGCTTGGTTTCTACTTCTTCACTGATGCTTGCTGGCTTACCCTTAGGAATAAAGAAGCTCATCACCAATGCAGGAACGACAAAGTTAACTACGGACGGTAAGAACAGGTCGAAGAACTCTAAGAACTGCACTTTGCCCGCCTGCCAAACCATCAGCGTGGTGATATCACCAAAGGGACTGAACGCACCACCTGCGTTTGCTGCAACAACAATATTGATACAGCACATAGCGATAAAGCGGTCTTGACCTTCTGCTACTTTAAGTACCACAGCGCACATGAGTAGGGCGGTGGTTAAGTTATCGGCGACCGGTGAAATAAAGAACGCTAGAACGCCTGTGAGCCAGAAAAGTGTCTGATAGCTAAAACCTTTACGCACCATCCATGCACGTAATGCCTCGAACACGCGGCGCTCTTCCATGGCGCTGATATAAGTCATGGCAACTAACAAGAACAGCATCAACTCACTGAAATCGAGGAAGTTAGCGCTAAAAGCTGCTTTTGTTGCGGAGGGGTCTGTACTCACGATCCCAACCAAAACCCAGATAATACCCGCACCGATTAAAACAGGCTTTGACTTACGTAACTCTAATTTTTCCTCGGCCACCACTACTAGATAAGCAATGGCAAAGACAAAAACAGCCAAATAACCCGCAAGGGTACCTGTAGCATTTAAATGCGTTACTGCTTCAACTGATGCACTGGCTAATGCTGGCATGGATAACAGCGCAGCAGCAACCAATGTAAATAAACTACGTAGCATAAAGTTATTCTCAAGATTGGCCTATAGGGAATGTAGCAGCAAGATAAGTGCTACGGAACGGCTACAAATAGTAACAAAATATAAGGCTGTTCGCATGAGGCTAGAGAGAAAAGTTTTTAAAAATTCATTTTGGACAAGTTTCTATGCTTTCCTTGGCGCAGATCAACACTTTATTCGTTATCCACAGTAATGCACTCGGGTGTTCCATCATGTTTTAAGCGTCGACGCAAACATACGCCATCGACAGTTGCGATTAGAGAGTTGGATTTTGGTACAACTATTCTCGCCACTTCGATTCCAGAAAATATCTGCAAAGTAACTGTTACAGAAAGTGGCGGGGTGGTTTTGGACGCAATCAAGTCAGATAAGCCAAATAGGTCATTATGGCTGGTGTGTAAACCAGAAGGCATGCCGTCATCTTCAACGCCAAGCCATAACTCCCCACCCTTAGTGTTGGCTAAGCAGATCAAAGCCCCTACCAAGTCATCATCAGGAAAACCACTGCGATCGCTTTTGAACTCAACCGTCATACTTTCCCTTGCAGGCAGCTTATTTACTGAATTATCCATGATGAAACCTTTGATGATGTACTCTTTAATCAGCTGAGTTGGCACGCTGCCCCATCGAAGTAGCTGTATTCAGAGGCTCCTTAAGTAATCCTTAACAACTGCGCTTTCCTCTTGTTCGCCAGCAGCAAAAATACGTTTTAGGTGCTGATTTATCGCGGGCACACTGACATCGTAAAGCACTGCCATCATTTTCATAATATCGGGACAATGAACGGAAACTGCGTGCCCCTCGAAGGTAGCAGTAAGTATCTTAACCCGTAAAGTCACTTTGAGCATGTTCGTTTTGTTCGGTAAAGATTTCGGATTGCCTTTGGAGGGCGGTGGCCAGGGCTAAAATCCGTACTTACAGCGGTGGTCATACTTGTGTATAATCCGCGCCACGCACTCGTAGCTCAGTTGGATAGAGCACTGCCCTCCGAAGGCAGGGGTCACAGGTTCGATTCCTGTCGAGTGCGCCACTCCCCTTTAAAATCAGCATGTTGCAGCTATTGGTTTTTCTAACCTGCTCCCATGCCCTATACAGCCAGTATCCTGCTAGCCAATCCATCTAAACGCTCTTTCGTCTTTTCCCAATTGGGCATCACCTGGTTTAACAGCCGATAAAATCGCTCGCTATGATTATGCTCTGCAATATGACACAGCTCATGCAGGATGACGTAATCGATGCAATCGCGGGGGGCCTTAACCAAGTGTGGGTTTAACGTGATGCGGCCATTAGGCGAACAGCTGCCCCATTGGGTTTTCATAGTTAGGATACGAATGGGGGGTCGTTCTTGCACCCACAGTGCTTGCTCTAAGAGCGCATCCAACCGATTGGCAAACACTTCTCTAGCACGTGTTTTATACCAATCGATAAGCAAGCTTTTTACTCTAGTAGCATCGCTTGCACGTACTGACACTTCCAACTTACCGCGAAGCAGTTTGACACCTTGAACTTGATTTGGCTCTACGTGGACTTTCAATAGGTATTGCTTACCTAAGTAGTAATGGCTTTCCCCGTTGATGTACTTACGCAAGGTGACATGTTCAAGCTGCTGGCGAAACTCACGCAGTTGCTCGTAAATCCAGCGTCCGCGCTGTTTAACGGCGTACAAAACTGTCTCACTGGTAGCATCCTCTGGGGCTGATACCACCACACGGCAGTCTGGATGCACCTTGATTAACACCTTGTCCGTGGCGTGCGGGCGCAACACTTGCTCAAAGGTGATGCGCTCGTCACCGTACCTAAAGCTCATTGGCTGGCTGTCTGGTTTAATCAAAACGTTCATAGCGTTACACCGCACTCAAACCCACACGGGTGATTTGCACGACCATTTCGACAATTTTCCTAGCTTGGTCCATGCCGCCACCCATGGCTTTGCACTCTTTAAACATTAGCGGTAAGAGTTGTTTACGGATGTCGGCCTCGATGTTCTGCGGGTTGATAGAGTTTTCAGCCACCGCAACATCAACCACTTGATCCACTTTAAACGCCAACTTGATCCACTTATCCTGCGTTTGCTGATCAGTTGCCACAAACACTTCTGGCAGCAACTTTTTAAATACCCCAAAGTAAGCTTGAGCGTGACGATTGCCGGAGAAAACATCAGGCATATCATCTAAGCGGCGCTCTTGCACTTGCTCTTCAAACTCATGAAACAGCAGGTATTGCTTCAGTGGATGCTCGAATAGCTTTTCGGCTTCCTCAATGGCTTGGCGCAGTAACTTCGAAAAAGCTTCTTGCGCATAAGGATCGTTGCGCAGCTCTTGTTCAATCATGCGTGTGACACGAGTCTTGATGATATCGGTCTCATTGCGAGTTTTATCTTCGCTCCAGTCCTCTATTTGCTGCTGCCCCATCTTGCCGACTTCATACACACCATCAGGATCTTTTACTTCCACGCCGACCACATGCTTATCCAGCAGTTTTTTGACCTGCTCTGCATATTGGTCATAATCGATTTTTTCGCCAGCATCCTGTTGCACCATTTGCCGTAGGCCAGACAGCTGCTTAACTGTTTCTTTGTAATGGCGGCGGTCCTGATCGCTGAAACTCTTATCTTCAAAGAAAGTGGCCGATTGCAGTGCCACTTTTAAGCAGCTGGCGAATGCGGTCAAGGCTTCGTAGAAGTCTTCACGCACCTTTAAGTTCACATCAACCAGCTCTCCGCTACGCTCTTCAATCTTTGGAACCAGCACCTGACGCAGCTGCTCGATGTCGTTCTTGTTTTTCGCACCATCGAATATGGCCCATAGTTGCTTATACAGCTGCGGTAGGCGCTTGTACTCGGTACTCATCTGATTATAAAGGCCAGCAATATCATTGATGTCGTAGCCGCCCTGAGTGCGTGAAGCTAGATCTTGGTATTTCTGAATGGTGGTATCGAGCTCGCTTAAAATGCCGCGATAATCAATCAGTAAACCGAACTTTTTCTTAGGATGCAGGCGATTTACGCGGGCAATGGCTTGAATCAGGTTGTGTTCTTTCAGGGGCTTATCAATGTATAGGACCGTGTTTTTGGGCTCATCAAACCCCGTCAGCAGCTTATCCACTACAATCAGAACCTTGAGTGAATCGTCCTTATCAAAACGTTCAATTAGGTGCTTGGTGTAAGCCTGTTCATCTTGGCTGCCCACATTATCTTTCCACCACTGTGTGACTTCTGGGGTGGTGGACTCATCCACGGCGGTATTGCCTTCACGGCTGTCCGGCGGGCTCATCACCACGGCAGATTCAAATAAACCGGCTTCATCCAGGTATTGCTTGTATTTAATGGCCGAGGCTTTGCTATCACAGGCTAATTGGCCTTTTAAACCCTCATCGATGTTTTTGATGAAATGGTTGGCAATATCTAAAGCAATTAAACGAATGCGATCATCGGCTGCATAGACTTGACCTTTTCTAGCGAACTTGCGTTTCAAGTCTGCTTTTTGTTCGTCTGCAAGCCCTTCGGTGATCCGCTCAAACCAGCTATCAATCGCACGCTCGTTAACATCTAAATCAGGAATGCGCTCTTCATACAACAGGGGCGTAACCGCTTGGTCTTCCACGGCACGCTGCATAGTGTAGGCGTGCACAATGGGGCCAAACTTATTGGTGGTTTTGTCGTCTTTTAGCAGTGGTGTGCCGGTGAAAGCCACAAAGGCCGCATTGGGTAGTGCCTGCTTCATACGAATGTGGTTTTCACCGCCTTGACTGCGGTGGCCTTCGTCAATGAGCACAATAATATCGGCGCTGGTGTTCACACATTCAGGTAGCTTAGTCGCTGAGTTAAACTTCTGAATCAGGGAGAAGATAATACGCTCATTACCTTTACCAATTTGCTCAGCTAAGCGTGTGCCCGAGGTAGCCATGGCTGCGGCTTTGTCTTTTTTACCAGCCAGTTCACCGCCAGAGGCAAAGGTATTACTCAGCTGGTTTTCCAAGTCGACTCGGTCAGTGACCACCACAATGCGGCATTGCTTGAGGCTATCGTGCAGAATCATGGCTTTACTTAAAAACACCATGGTGAATGACTTACCAGAGCCCGTGGTATGCCAGATTACCCCGCCTTCACGACCGCCCCTAGGGTTTTTGGTGTTAATGCGCTCTATCAAGCGCTTAATACCGAACACTTGCTGATAGCGAGCAACGACCTTGCCGACCTTCTTATCAAACAAAATAAAGTAGCGCGTCATTTCCATTAAGCGGGCTGGGCTTAGCAGACTAATTAATAGTTGGTCTTGTCCCGTTACAGCAAGCTCACCGCCAGCGATAAGGTTTTGATACCACTGCAAGTCGGCAGTTGGGCGGTGGCTAAATAGTTTTGTTACTTGTGTGGCAGACAGTTGCTGGTTTTTAACGGCGTGCATTTGGGCGTCGGTAAAATCTTCTTCACGCCAAACTGCCCAAAACTTCGCTGGCGTACCACAGGTGCCATAACGCCCTTCATTGCCGTTGATCGACAGCAATAGCTGGCTGTAGGCGAATAATCGCGGTATCTCGTCGTGGCGTTGATTGCGCAAACACTGTGAAATACCTTCATTGATAGTCGGCCCTTTTTGGCTGTTGCCATCGGGGCGTTTAGCTTCAATCACCACCAGCGGTATACCGTTTACAAAACACACCATATCAGGCCGACGGCTGTCTACGCCGCCAGAGCGGGTGACGGTAAATTCTTCGGTAAAGACAAAGCTGTTATTGCTTGGGTTGTCCCAATCAATCAAGGCAACGGTGGGGTTGGCTTTTCTACCATCAACAAACTCAGTCACGGAAATACCGTACAGCAGGTGGTTGTACAGCCGCTCATTGGCAGTTAAAAGCCCTTCATTTAGCGCGGGGCTGCACACCTCGGCTATCAGGTTATCAATGGAGTTTTCAGACAATGGGTAGTCTTTACCAGCAAAGGTAAAGGTACGTTTTTGCAGTTCACTACGCAGCACCTGATGCAACACCACCTCGTCCGTTTTCCCACCACGGGCAGCCAGCGCGTGCTCAGGCGCGAGAAACGACCAGCCTAAGTTAGTCAATAACGTCAGCGCCGGTAGTTTGGCACTGTATTCTTCTTGGAATTTGGGGGCGTAGTGGGTCATGTTATTTGCTTCCTTAGGTCACCTGTATTTGCAATTAGGTCACCTGTATTTGCAGCGAGGTCACCTGTATTTAGCATGAACTCACTCGTATTTGAGTTATTGCCTGCAAGTAATGGCAGCGGGTTATCGGTCATCGGGATAGCCTTCCTGCTCAGTTAAGCTTGACTCGACGCTTACCCGTCAGTAGCTGCTGCATCAGCGCTTTTTTCTCTTGTTTTAAGGCTTCAATTTTTTGTTGCAGGCTATCGATTTCTTGGTCGGCTGAGGAAAGCACAGCAGCGATTTTTTGTTGCTCCGCAGCTGCTGGGATAAAGACTTTCAAAGTATCAAGGTCTTTTGGGTATATGTGTGGCTGTGCACCGCCGCTTTGCAATGAATATATTTTATTCTGCAAGTGTGTAAGTAGTTGAAAAATAAATAAGGTGGATGAGTTCTTTTTTGCTGCTACAGCAGAGCAATCAGACGCCCATATTTTATGAGGATGGTAGGCCACATACCCAGCATAAGCGCCGCTAGCACTAACCGTAATTATATTTTCGTGTGTAAATTCGCTATGTGAATAGGGGCTTGTCTTGCCACCAGCAATCACAGGGTAGCTTCCTTCAGTTAGGTTTCTGCTGCTTAGTGCTTTACCTTTGGCGATTTTAGCTATATCTGACAAGTATCCATGCTTCCACTCCCCACTAAACCTAACTCCATTATCATCCAGCAAGCGTTTTTTGCCGGTGAGCAGCTGTTGCATCAGGGCTTTTTTCTGCTGCTGGCTGTTGGCAAGCAGTTGTTCGGTGGTGGTGATGGCTTTGTCCCATGTGGATAGGATTTGGGCGATTTTCTTTTGTTCGGGTAGTGGTGGAAGCGAAACCTTAACTTTTGCTAAATCTTTTTGCCCTATATTAGCTCGAACAGCTCCCTGTCCAAGTTTTATTACTTGATTCCTAAACCTGGATGATTGAAACAAATACACAGAGTACGCAGGAGCTAGAACTCCATTACTTGGTCTAGCGCGAATTACAAAGCCACCAAAAACAGCAGGTTTATCGTCTAGATAAACTGCTGACATGGCTATTTCATCAAATGTCTCGGAGGTACGATTAAATAACACGTCTCCAAACTTAAGCAAGTTACCTTCTAACTGACTTTCAGCGACATTAACCCGCCCTATAATCTTATCTTCAGTAAGGATATCGTTACCAAAAACATCCATAACATTAACGAATTTTAATCCATACCCATATTGGCTCTTATCAGCATTAAGCCCATTTTTGAAATCCATAAAATCGCCAAGGTGGCACGATACCCATGAATTAGGAACCATAATCCATTTCCTCCAAATACTTCGCTATTTCTGCTTCTATGCCCAACGCCCACCAATAAGGCTCAAAACTGCGTTTGACGCTGTCTGCGACCCGTGCAATAAAGCTGCTGTAATCGCCGGTGCAGCGCGCGGTGTCGAGTGCTTCGTAATCTACTAAACAATGCTCGCCTAGCTTGGTTTTTAGCTGAATAAACAAGCTGTTGTTATTGACATCCTCCCCGACCTAAAGGACGGGGATTCCTACTGCTAGACGCTCATGTCCGAGCGCGAGAATGTTCCTGGCCGCATTAACATCGCGGTCGTTGGTTGCACCACAACCACAGCTCCATTCTCTTATTCCAAGACCGGCTCTACCTTTCGGACTGTTGGCGGAGCGTTGTCCGCAACACGAGCAGGTCTGGGTGGTGTACGCCTCGTTGACTTCCATGAAGACAATGCCTGCGTGATCGCATTTATATTCCAGCATTGCTTTCAATTGGCTCCAGCCGGCATCGAGTACCGACTTGGCCATGGTGGTTTTAACGAGTTTGGTGCTGCTGACATCGCCCAAAACAATCAGTGCATTGTTGTTCACCAACTGACGGCTGAACTGATGCAAGTCGTTGTGACGGCGGTTTTTAATCTTGGCGTGAAGGTTTCGCACCCGGTCTTTGTTCCGGGCACGCTGGGCAATGCCGAGTTTGGCTTCCAGCTCGCGGTACCAACGACCAACAACCCGGTCGCCATCACTGGTGACAGCGGCTTCTTTACAGCCCAGATCAATACCCACGGCACCGGTGCCAGATGATTCTTGCACCGGGGCATCCACCACTACGTTGAAGTACCAGCGGCCCCGAGCATCTTCGTTGAAGCTGGCGCTACGGAACTTATACTTCGATAAACCCCAGCTGTCCCAAACCTTGAAGTAGTGGCCGCTGTGATAGACCTGCCCGTTCTTCCAGGAGGCTGCACCGGTATTGATCGGTACCCAGCCCAGTGAGCGGCGCACACCACCAGACTTGCGCCAGC
>JALOAC010000020.1 GCA_023228985.1 Thiopseudomonas sp.
AAAAACCAACTGCTTTTGTCAGATATAGGCCGCACAATTTTACAGGTTTAGCTTTAGTTTTCTACTATTAATGCTATGCTTAACTGTATCTGGAGGTCTTTATGTTAATACTGGCTGGCGATATAGGTGGAACAAAATCTTGGTTGGCTGCTTTTGATACGCAGCAGTCTAATTCTATAGTTGCAGAGAAAATCTATTCTAGTCAGCAGTTCGATTCTTTGGCTGCGGTGGTACAAGAATTTTGTCGCGACTTTCAGCTTAACCCCTTTAGTGGTGCTTGTTTTGGTTTGCCGGGACCTGTGACTGGTGAGCAAGCGCAACTGACAAATTTACCTTGGTTGGTAAGCAGCCAAGCAATCAGCCAGCAATGCAATATTGCTAAAGTGAAACTGATTAACGACTTTCAAGCAGCTGCTTTGGGTATTGATGCGATTAGCTCAGACCAACTCGTGTGCCTGCAAGAAGGCAGATTCAACCCGCAGGGTAATCGTCTGGTAGTAGGAGCAGGTACAGGTTTGGGAGTGGCGCCGGTAGTTAATACACTACAAGGTTTTGTACCGCAGCCCTGCGAGGGTGGGCATATGGATTTTGCGCCGGTCAATGAGTTGCAGCAACGACTACAAAAATGGCTGTGGCAAAGCTGGCGTCATTTATCCTATGAGCGTTTGCTCTCGGGTGCAGGGCTGCAGGCTTTGTATGCGTTTTTTGGCAAGTTATCGATTAAAGAACAAGATACTTGGCCTCAGCCAGAGCAGGTTCAACAGTGGGCCGAAGAAGGCCAAGCAGAGGCCATAAAAGCCATTAATGCTTTTGTGCAAATTTACGCCGCTTATATTGGTAATATTGCCCTGCTGTGGCCGGCTTATGCAGGCATATATATAGCTGGTGGTATTGCCGCGAAGATTGAGCCGTGGATGAGCAAGGAAGGGTTTTTAATCAAGTTGCAAGATAAAGGGCGTATGAGTGGTTTGGTCGCTGATATGCCGGTGTATTTAGTTAAAGACCCAGCGCTAGGGCTGAAAGGCGCAATGTTGTGTGCAACGAGTTTGTGATTTGGTGAACCCTGCATGCGGTTCATCCCAGATTGTTTAATGGATACGTAAACGAGGTATGTATGGATAATACAGCGAAAAATAAAACAACAGCTGAAATTTTGCGCAAAACCTTAGCCCTAGTGTTAGCTGGTGGAGAAGGTAGCAGACTAAAAGATTTGACCCAGTGGCGCGCAAAACCTGCCGTTCCCTTTGGCGGAAAATATCGCATTATCGACTTTGTGTTATCCAACTGCGTGAACTCAGGGATACGCAAGATTGGTGTGTTGACCCAATATAAATCCAACTCGCTAATTCGCCATGTGCAGCGGGGCTGGAGTTTTATGCGCTATGAGGCGGGTGAGTTTGTTGAGCTATTGCCAGCGCAGCAGCGGGTAGATAAAGAGTGGTACAGAGGCACTGCTGATGCGCTGTATCAGAACCTGGATATCTTACGTCGACACAAGCCAGAGTATGTGTTGGTGTTGGGCGGCGACCATATTTACTCCATGGATTACAGCCGCATGCTCAAAGAACACGTGACCTCAGGTGCAGATGTCACCATCGGTTGTATTGAAGTGCCGCGTGAAGAAGCTACCGGCTTTGGTGTGATGTCGGTCGATGAAGACTTTAAAGTCACTAAGTTCACGGAAAAGCCAGTCGACCCTGAAGCAATGCCGGGCAAGCCAAACAAGGCGCTGGCATCAATGGGTATTTACGTGTTCTCTACCGAGTTTTTATTCCAGAAACTGATTAAAGACCATGATGACAAAGAGTCATCGCACGATTTCGGTAAAGATATTATTCCGTCGATAATTGATGAAAACTATGTACTCGCTTACCCCTTTGTCAATGAGCGCGGTGAGCCTGACTATTGGCGCGATGTTGGAACGCTAGAGTCATACTGGCAAGCGAGTATGGATTTGTGTTCAATCACGCCAGAACTTAATCTTTATGATCGCGATTGGCCGATTTGGACCTATCAGGCGCAACAGCCGCCAGCCAAGTTTGCCTTTGATGATGACAGCCGTCGCGGTAAAGCGATCGACTCATTGGTATCAGCTGGTTGCATCATTTCGGGTGCCAGCATTAAGCGCTCGGTTATCTCCAGCGGCTGCGTTATTCATAGTTATGCCAGCGTCACCAACTCAGTGCTATTGCCAAAAGTTGAGGTGGGCAGACATTGTCGGATTCAAAACGCTATCATTGACAAGGGAGCTAAGATTCCCAATGGCACGATCATTGGTGAGGACCGCGTGGAAGACGCAAAACGTTTCTTGGTTGATGAAAATGGGCTGGTTTTGGTAACACCGGAAATGCTTGGGCAAAACGAACGTTTTACTCGATAGTTATATTTACCTAAATCAAAACTGCCGAGCATGCAGAATTATTAGGGAGCGCATCACGTGGGTCAGCTACAAAAAGTAAAATTAGTTTTATGTTGGCATATGCATCAGCCGCACTATCGTGATGGCTTGGATGGTGAGTACCGCTTGCCGTGGGTATATTTGCACGCAATCAAAGACTACACCGATATGGTGGCGCACCTGGAGAATTGTCCCAACGCTAAAGTAGTGATCAACTTTGCCCCTGTATTGCTTGAGCAGCTTGATGATTATGGCGCGCAAATGCATAACTGGCTTGAAAAAGGTCAGGTTATGCAGGATTGGTTGTTGAATGTTGTCGCCGGTGCGCTGCCTATCCCGGCGGACGTAGCAGGACGGAAAAAAATTGTTGATGCTTGCCAGCGCTGTCATGCACCGACCATTATCGACACGTTACCGGCATTTCGTTATCTGACAGACATAGCGCAAAAATACAGCCACGATGCGCCAGCCTATGAGCAGATGCTGCTGTATTTGGATGAAGGTTTCTTTCGTGACTTGTTGATGTGGTACCACTTAGCTTGGACGGGACAGAGCTTGCGTAGAAGTGATGAGCGTATCCAGCACTTGATGGATAAAGCGCATGGCTATACGCAAGCCGATCAGCAGGTGTTGGTAGAAATTATGATGGATGCTGTAGCTGGCATCATTCCTCGCTATCGTGCTTTGTTGGAGTCAGGACAAATAGAGATATCAACGACGCCTTATGGCCATCCCATAGTGCCGTTATTGTTAGATTTTAATTCCATGCGTGATGCTATGCCCGACGCTCCGGCGCCTAAGCATGCAAATTATCCCGGTGGTTTAGAGCGCGCACGCTGGCATATGCAACATGGCTTAGATGTGTTTGTTGAGCATTTTGGACAGCGGCCTACAGGTATTTGGCTGTCAGAAGGCGCGGTCAGTGTCGGGGCAGTTGACTTGCTTGATGAGTTTGACGTGAGTTGGACCGCTACAGGACAGGGGGTTTGGGCTAACTCCTGTAGAAATGCCAGCTCTACTGTGAGTGGTGTGCGCTGTGATCAGGCTTTTTATAAGCCTGTGCGCTATGAAGAGCAAAACTGCGCCATTTTTTTTCGCGATGATGGTTTATCTGACTTGATCGGCTTTCAATACAAAAGCTGGCATGTTGAAGATGCGGTGAATAACTTTGCTCAACATCTGATGAATATTGCTAACTACATGGGTGATAAAGCGTCTGAGCATGTGGTTAGTGTGGTGTTGGATGGTGAAAATGCATGGGAGTATTACGACAATAACGGCTATGAGTTTTTGTCCGCGCTGTATAAAAAACTAGCCCAACATCCACGCGTTGAACTTACTACTTTTAGCCAGGCGTTGAAAAAAGGTGCGGTGGTCGCAGAGTTGCCAGTACTAACTGCAGGCAGCTGGGTATACGGCTCTTTCTCCACTTGGATTGGTGAGCAGGATAAAAACCTAGGCTGGGATATTTTAGTCGAGGCTAAACAGATGTATGACCAGGTCAAGCGCACAGGTCGTCTCAGCGAACCTGAACTAGCTGTAGCAACAGCGCAGTTGGCTGTCTGCGAAGGCTCAGACTGGTTTTGGTGGTTTGGGGATTACAACCCTGCGGAAAGTGTTAGCGACTTCGAGTTGCTTTTTCGTCACCATATAGAAAAGCTTTACCAGCTCTTAGGTGAAACACCGCCGGAAATATTAGAGCAGCCCATATCTTTTGGCGGAGGAAGCATGGAAAACTCCGGCACCATGCGTCGTAATTGATTAGCTTGAATTTTAGGGATATACGAGGTGCGCTATGACAACCCGAACAGCAGGAATGCTTTTGCATCCAACGTCTTTACCCAACGGTGTGTTGGATGATAATGCTTGGTGGTTTTTAGATTGGCTACAAGAAGCTGGGTTGTCTATTTGGCAGGTATTACCATTAACAGCGCCGCACGATGACTTATCGCCTTACCATAGTTTGTCGGCCTTTGCTTTAAATCCAAGGTTATTACCACCGGGCTGGGAAAATAGGCTGGAAGAACAGGATTTTACTAAGTTTTTAATGGACCCGCCCCACTGGCTAGGGGACTATGCCTTATTCATGGTATTGCGTGAACAGTTTCACCATGCAGCATGGTCAAGCTGGCCTGATCATTACCGTTTGCGTGACCCTGATGCCTTGCAGCTGGTCGCTCAGGTGCATCATGAGCGTTTGTTATATTTCAAAAAAGAGCAGTTTTGCCTGTTATCGCTCTGGCACGAGCTCAAGCAAGCGGCTAACAGTAAAGGCATACAGATATTTGGCGATATGCCGATTTTTGTTGCCTATGACAGTGTTGAGGTGTGGAAGCAGCCTGAGCAGTTTAAGTTGGATGAGAACCTTAACCCAACTGTGGTTACTGGTGTGCCGCCGGATTATTTTTCTGAAACAGGCCAGCGTTGGGGTAACCCGCACTATAACTGGCCGGTCATGCAGGAGGATAATTTCAATTGGTGGTGCTGCCGTGTTAAAGCCGCGTTAGAGCTGTTTGATCTGGTGCGCATTGATCACTTTCGCGGATTGGAAGCCAGTTGGGAAATTGATGTTAATGAGCCCACGGCTATCAACGGTCGTTGGGAGAAAGCTCCTGGGGCAGAACTGCTCGCGCGTTTACAGCAAACCTTTAACCCATTACCACTGGTAGCAGAAGACCTGGGAATAATTACCCCGGAAGTGGTCGCCCTTAAAGAGCAGTTTAATTTGCCAGGCATGTCGGTCTTGCAGTTTGGTTTTAGCGGTCTACCAGATAATCCGCACGCCCCTGATGCGCTAGTACCCAATTCAGTGGTGTATACCGGTACCCATGATAACGATACCACTCTAGGCTGGCTGCACAGTTTGCATCCCGGCACACGTGAGTGGATGCTAACTCAGGTTGCTCAAGACGTTAAAGAAATGCCTTTGGCATTGATAGTGACGGGACTGCGTTCAATGGCTGAGCGGGTTATCGTTCCTATGCAGGATTGGTTGGGATTGGGCTCCGAGCATCGGATGAACACGCCCGGCACCATAGAAAATAACTGGCACTGGCAGTTTCAATGGTCGCAATTGCCCGAAGGGCTGGATCAGCGTATTCGTTACTGGGTAGAGCAATCAGGCCGACTACCCAGCTAAAGTAGGTGAAGTAATGATAGATAAAGCATTAATAGAGCGCTTAGAGCAGGGACGCTTACATGATCCCTTTCAAATTCTAGGAGCCCACTCTGTAGGTAAAGAGTGGGAAATTCGCGTCTGGATGCCTACCGCTAAACAAGTACGGCTTGAAGATAGACTGCCCATGCAGCGTTTAACCGATAGCGGTTTATTTACGCTGACACTCAGCAGCAAAGAGTTTAAAGCCTTACCACGCCACTATGATGTGCATTGGGATGACTATAACGGCTCAACCTATAGTCAAGTGTCGCCGTATTCGTTTGAGCCCTTGCTCGGCGAGCTAGATCTGCACCTATTTGCTGAAGGGCAGCATTGGCAAATTTATGAGCATTTAGGCGCACAGACCACAATCATCGATGGCATACCTGGCGTGCAGTTTGCTGTTTGGGCACCCTCGGCAGAGCGCGTGTCTGTGGTGGGTGATTTTAACGGTTGGCACGGTTTCCGTCATCCCATGCGTAGCCGCGGTGGTTCGGGCGTGTGGGAGATTTTTATCCCCGGCATGAAGCACGGTGACAAATACAAATTTGAAATTCGTAATATCACCACGGGCGATGTATTTGGCAAAACCGATCCCTATGCGCGTGGCATGGAGATGCGCCCACAAACAGCCTGCTATGTATTTAACTCACATCACCAATGGCAGGATCAGGACTGGTTAGAGCAGCGCAAAGTCTTTGATTGGGCGCACAAACCGGTCAGTATTTATGAAGTACACCTAGGTTCTTGGCAGCGCGATGATGTAGGTGCTTTCTTAAATTATCGCGAAATTGCCCATCGTTTGGTCGAGTATGTGGTGTGGATGGGTTATACCCATATTGAATTAATGCCCATTACCGAGCATCCACTGGATGCCTCTTGGGGCTACCAAACGTCTGGCTACTTTGCACCAACTAGCCGCTTTGGCTCACCCGATGATTTCCGTTATTTTGTCGACTACTGCCACCGGCACAATATTGGCGTGTTTTTGGATTGGGTACCTGCTCATTTCCCTAAAGATTTTTTTGCCTTAGCCCGCTTTGATGGTACAGCGCTTTATGAGCATGCAGATGCACGTTTAGGCGAACATCGCGACTGGGGTACTTATATTTTCAATTTTGGTCGTAACGAAGTGCGTAATTTCTTAATCGCTAACGCACTGTACTGGCTTAAAGAGTTCCATATTGACGGTTTGCGCGTGGATGCGGTGGCTTCTATGCTGTATCTGGATTATTCGCGCGAAGAAGGTGATTGGCTGCCAAATAAATATGGTGGGCGTGAAAACCTTGATGCCATAGCTTTCTTGCAGCAGCTTAACGCTGAGGTGCATAGCCAGCACCCGGGCACTTTAGTAATGGCAGAAGAATCTACTTCATGGCCGATGGTGTCGCGTCCTACTTGGATGGGTGGCTTGGGCTTCTCCATGAAGTGGAATATGGGCTGGATGAATGACACGCTGGATTACTTTGAAAAAGATCCCGTATACCGACCTTTTCACCATAACCAGCTTACATTTAGTCAGATGTACGCCTACACAGAAAACTTTATTCTGCCGTTTTCCCATGATGAAGTAGTGCATATGAAAGGTGCGCTGGCGCAAAAAATGCCGGGTGATGACTGGCAGAAAATGGCTAATTTGCGTTTGTTATTAAGCTATCAATGGCTGCACCCGGGCAAAAAGCTGTTATTTATGGGCTGTGATTTTGGCCAATGGACCGAGTGGAATGAGGCAATTGGCTTGCCTTGGCATTTGACGGACTACCCAAATCATCGCGGTGTGATGCAACTTGTGCGTCGGCTTAATCAGCTCTATCAGGTTGAGGAAGCGTTGCATAAGTATGACTTTGAACCACGTGGTTTTAGTTGGGTTGATTGCCATGATTACAGTCAGTCCATTTTAAGCTTTGAGCGTCATGCAGACGGTGAGACGCTGGTGTGTGTGTTTAACTTTACCCCAGTGCCACGCTACCGCTATCGCATAGGATTGCCCCAAGCAGGGCGTTATCAAGAAGTGTTTAACTCGGACTCACACCTCTATGGTGGCAGTAACCTAGGTAATAACGGTGCTGTAGATAGTCAACAACATCCATGGATGAATCGCCCCGTTTCGGCGAGCCTGACATTGCCGCCACTGGGGTGCGTAGTATTTAAACGCACCGATTAGATACGTTGCCTAATACGTATAAAACTTGCTCACTTAAGGATTTTGAAACTGGATTACAGATGAATATTTTATTTGCAACATCAGAGGCGCACCCCCTAATAAAAACCGGCGGCTTGGCTGACGTATCCGGTAGCTTACCCAAGGCTATGGCTCAGCTTGGTCACACAGTGCGGCTAGTTATGCCAGCCTATCAGGCGGTGTTGGAGAAATACCCTGAGCAGCAACTGTTGGCAGAGTTTTCTGTGGGTGGAGCAGGACGCTTGCTCCATGTGCGCGTGCTTAGCGTACAGGTAGCAGAAGTGGGGACAGAGGTGCTGCTGTTAGATATTCCAGAGCTGTTTCAACGCCCCGGTAATCCTTATCTTGCCCAAGATGGCAGTGACTGGTGGGATAACGGTGAGCGCTTTGCGGTTTTTTCGCGTGCGGTAGCTGAAATTGCTATGGACCGTGCAGGACTTAACTGGCGCGCCGATGCTGTGCATGCCAATGATTGGCAAACTGGTTTGGTGGCCGCGTTTTTAAGCGAGGAAACGCAGCGACCTAAAACGCTATTCACTATTCATAATATGGCTTACGCGGGTTACTTCCCTAAGTCTTTATTTGACAGCATGTGGATGCCTTTGCCGTGGTGGACTGCTGAAGGTATTGAGTACTATGGGCAAATATCCATGCTCAAAGCGGGCATTATGTATTCTGATTGGGTAACTACCGTCAGTCCTACCTATGCGCAAGAAATATGTACTACAGAGTACGCCTATGGTTTTGCCCCAATAATGCAACAGCGCAGAGCCGAGGGTCGTTTGGTAGGCATTCTAAATGGCATAGACACCGAGCAGTGGAATCCACAAACCGATCCGCATATTGAATTTAATTACTCAGTAACCAGCGGCAGAGTTAGCCAAAAGAAACGCAATAAAGCGGCCTTGTTGCATCAACTGGGAGTTAAGGACGTCGAGTCACGTCTAACTGAGCCGCTGATAGGATTTATTGGGCGCTTAGTGACGCAAAAAGGGGTTGATCTCATTACCCAAGTAATCCCCGAATTACTAGAAAAACACGCAGTCAATTTTGTATTGGTGGGTGCAGGTGAAGAGCATTATGAAGAAGGCTTTCGTGCACTAGCCAAGGCTTACCCAGAGCAGGTTTTTGTGTATATTGGTTACTCAGAGCCATTAGCGCATCAGGTGGAAGCAGGAGCGGATATGTTCTTGATGCCTTCACGTTTTGAGCCCTGTGGATTAAATCAAATGTACAGCCTTGCTTATGGAACCCCGCCGATTGTGCATTATACCGGCGGCCTAATTGATACGGTGGTCAATGCTAGCGAAGAAAATGTCGCCGATAAAACAGCAACGGGCTTTGTTTTTTATGACCCGACAATACATGCGTTACGCTCAACAATTGAGCACGCCTTGTTTCTCTATAGCAAGCCAAGAACATGGCAACAAATACAGAAAAACGGTATGAGTCAGATATTTGATTGGCAGCAGAGTGCGCAGAAATATATTCAATTATTTACAAAGGAAATTTAAATGGTTAAGCAAAAAGCGGTAGCTACAAAAGAAATTATGAGTGATGTTGATACGCTAGAGCGCGACTTTATGCATTACTTGCGTTATCACCTAGGGCGCGAGCTTACTTCAAAAGATGAATATCAGCTTAAAGCGCTTATTTATATAGTGCGTGACCGTTTAGTAGAGAACTGGAAAAAAACCTGGGATAGCTACCAAAGCCAGAGTCCTAAGCGTGGTTATTACTTGTCGATGGAGTTTTTGATTGGTCGCTCATTGCGCAACAACCTATTGAATCTTGGTATTGAGGGTGAAATCGGTGAGGCGCTGGAAAAGCTAGGCTTAGAGCTGGAAGAGGTTGAGCAGTTAGAGATTGATGCCGGCTTGGGTAATGGTGGTTTGGGTCGTTTGGCCGCGTGTTTTATTGACAGCTGCGCTACGCTACAGCTGCCCGTAATGGGCTATGGCTTGCGTTATGAGTACGGCATGTTTCGCCAGATTATCAAAGACGGCTTTCAGATTGAAGAGCCAGACCATTGGTTAGGCTTTGGTGCTTATCCGTGGGAGCTGAAGCGTTCTGAGTACACACGTATCGTTAAATTTGGTGGTTATTGCCGATCCTATGTCAATCCGAAAACCGGGCTGTTGATTGTGCACTGGGAAGACGCTGAAGAAGTGTTGGCGATGCCTTTTGATGTACCAATTCCAGGCTACAAAAACAAAACGGTTAACACCCTGCGCTTGTGGGATGCGTCCGCTGCCGAAGACTTTAAGCTCACTGAGTTTAACCAGGGCTCTTATTTTGAGGCTGTGGCCGCGAAAAACGAAGCAGAAAATATCACGATGGTGCTCTATCCCAACGATAGTAGCGAAAGTGGTAAAGAGCTGCGTTTGCGCCAGCAGTACTTCTTAGTCTCCGCCAGCCTGCAAGACATCGTGGCCAACTGGGATCGCCATAACGACAGCTTCGATAACTTTGCCGCGAGTAACGTCTTCCAGCTGAATGACACCCACCCAAGCTTAGCCGTAGCTGAGCTAATGCGCATTTTAGTCGATGAGAAGCGCCTAAGCTGGGATGAAGCGTGGGCTATTGTTACCACAACGATGGCCTATACCAACCATACATTACTGCCTGAAGCGCTAGAAACATGGCCAGCAGCGCTGATGAATCGCTTGCTACCGCGCCCGATGCAAATTATTGAAGAAATCAACCGTCGTTTCCTTGCTCAGGTTGCCATGAAATGGCCAGGTGATATCGATCGCCAGCGTCGCATGTCTATTCTTGGCGGGCAAGGCGAAGTACGTATGGCATACCTCGCTATTGCCGGTAGCTTCTCGGTTAATGGTGTTGCTGCACTGCACTCACAGCTGTTGAAAGAAGGCTTGTTTAATGATTTTTATCAGCTATGGCCGCATAAGTTTAATAACAAAACCAATGGCGTAACTCAGCGTCGTTGGATGGCTGCAGCTAACCCAGGTTTGCGTCAATTGTTAGATAAAACCATAGGTGAGTCGTGGGTCACTGATCTTAGCCAGCTGAGCAAGTTAGAGAAACAGCTGACTAATAAAGCTTTCCGCAAGAAGTGGGACGATATTAAGCTGCAAAACAAACAGCGTTTGGCTGAGTTGATTAAGCGGGAGGTTAATATCAAGGTTGATCCCAACTCAATGTTTGACGTGCAGGTTAAACGTATTCATGAGTACAAACGTCAGCTATTGAACGCACTGCATATCATCCATTTGTATAACCGTATTAAACGTGGCGATACTGATAACTGGACCAACCGCGTAATGATTTTTGGTGGTAAAGCAGCGCCCGGTTATGACATGGCTAAGCTAGTTATCAAGCTTATCAATAACATCGCCAAAGTAGTGAATAATGATCCGGATGTGGGTGATAAGCTCAAAGTGGTCTTTATCCCTAACTACAGTGTGTCGAGCATGGAAGTGATTGCACCGGGGACCGACTTATCAGAGCAGATTTCTACTGCGGGTAAAGAAGCGTCGGGCACGGGCAACATGAAGTTCATGATGAACGGCGCGATGACCATAGGTACGCTGGACGGAGCTAACGTGGAAATTCGTGAAGCCGTGGGTGAAGAAAACTTCTTCCTCTTTGGCCTCACTGCAGAGCAGGCTTTAGCCAAGGCTGGTCGTTATAACCCACAAGAGTTTATTGATTCAGATGCTGATCTACAGGCGGTGATAAGACTGCTAGAAGTAGGCCACTTTAGTCAGCATGAGCATGGTATTTTTAACGATATTATTAACTCGTTGAAAGCATCAGGCGATCAGTGGATGGTGTTAGCGGACTTCCGTAGCTACCTTGATGCGCAAACTGTGGCGGCACAGGCCTATCAGGATAAAGAGTACTGGACGACATTAAGTATTCTTAATACGGCACGCAGCGGTGTGTTCTCCACGGATAGAACCATGGAGCAATACAACGATGAAATCTGGAATCTGCCCAAGATTGCAGTCAAGTAGTTACTGGGTAAGGGTGCGAGCGCTAGGCTCGCATCCCTTCTGATATTTTCTAGAGTTTTATCACTATGCTGAATGCCTATTTAAATCTAAGTATCGATTTTTCTGACAAAAGCAAACAGGTGTCGTTTGGCACCTCAGGCCATCGTGGTTCAGCGTTGTCCGGCACATTTAACGAACAACATTTGCTGGCTATCGCTCAAGCAGTTGCCGATTACCGGCACCAGCAGGGCATTAATGGCCCATTGTTTTTAGGTCTAGATACCCACGCATTATCACGTCCTGCTTGGCAAACCGTGGTATCAGTGCTGGTAGCCAATCAGGTCGATGTGCGCGTAGCCAAAGACAACCTGGTTACGGCAACGCCCTTGATTAGTCGCGCTATTTTAGCCTACAACGCCACACAACCCGCTGCTCAGGCCGATGGCTTGATCATTACGCCGTCGCATAATCCCCCTGAAGATGGTGGGATTAAATACAACCCAGCCAATGGTGGGCCCGCAGATACAGAGGTGACGGACTGGATACAGCAGCGTGCCAATGACTATTTGTTGCAGGGTTGTACCAAGGTACGTCAACTGGAGTTTGCGGCAGCGTTAGCGCAGGTTACTGAGTATGACTATGTGGGTGAGTATGTGGCCGAGCTGGCTAAGGTTGTTGATATGACTGCTATCCGCCGCGCTAAACTAAGAATTGGCGCTGACCCTATGGGTGGCAGTGCCTTGCCCGTCTGGCAAGTGCTGGCGCAGGATGAGAGTCTGGGTATTAGCGTTACTAACCCCATCATTGATGACAGTTTCTCTTTTATGCCGCCCGATCATGATGGTCGAATTCGCATGGACTGCTCCAGTACAGCAGCCATGGCCAATTTATTAGACATTCGCCACGATTATGACTTGGGCTTTGGCAATGACCCAGATGCTGATCGTCATGGCATTGTTGATATAGCCGGCCTGATGAATCCCAATCACTTTCTATGTGTTTGCGTGGATTACTTACTAACCCACAGAGCGGCATGGAGTGAAGAGCTTAAGGTAGGTAAAACCTTGGTGACTAGCTCCATGATGGATCGTGTCGTGGCCAGTCACGGGCGCACACTCTATGAAGTGCCGGTCGGTTTTAAATGGTTTGTTGAGGGTTTACATGAAGGCTGGCTGGCCTTTGGTGGTGAAGAAAGTGCCGGGGCCAGCTTGCTCACATTTGACGCAAAGCCTTGGTCAACTGACAAAGACGGCATTGTGCTGTGTTTATTGGCAGCGGAAATTACTGCGGTGACAGGCTTACTGCCCTCTGAATACTATGCGTTGCTGGAGAAAAAACATGGTGCGCCGGTCTATCAGCGTATTGATGCCCCAGCTACAGCCGAGCAGAAAGCGGCCTTTAAACAGCTCACCTCAGAGTCAATTCAGCAAACTGAGTTGGCAGGCGAGAAAATCATCAGTGTGCTGACGCAGGCGCCAGGTAATCAGGCTTCTATTGGTGGCATTAAAGTGGTGACGCAAAACGGCTGGTTCGCGGCAAGACCTAGCGGTACTGAAGCGTTGTATAAGATTTACGCTGAAAGTTTTATTAGCCAAGCCCATTTGCAGCGTTTAATAGATGAAGCTAAGCAGCTTCTGTCGTCGGTACTTTAATGGGCTAACGCGCCGTAAAAGTGGCTCTCTGCAGATGCGACTAGTGGTTTATGCAGGGAGTACTTACTTAAGCATCTTCAGCAAATTTGGCGTCAATGAGCTCCACTAACTGGGCCAGCGCAGGTTCGGCTTGCTCACCTTCGGCGCAGAGGTACAGCTGAGTGCCAGGGCTGGCGGCAAGCATCATCACTTCAAGAATATTTTTGGCGTTTCTAAGTTGCTCAGTGGTATGACCAATACTGACCTGACAGGGGAATTGATTCGCTAGCGTAGCCAGTTTGGCTGAGGCGCGGGCATGCAGTCCGCGTTTGTTGCTGATGGTGACAACGCAGCTGTGCTTGCTCATTGGCTATCGAGTCGCACAACATCGCGGTGGCGAATTTGTACGTTTTTCAGGTTTTTGCGCAAAGCGGCACCTAGGCGTTCGGTCATATACACAGAGCGGTGTTGCCCACCGGTACAGCCAATACCCACGGTCACATACGCGCGATTACTGGCGGCAAAACGTGGCAGCCACTTATTGAGATAAGTGTAGAGGTCTTGATACATTTCCTCTGCCTCAGACTGCTCGCTAAGATAGTCAATCACCGGCTGATCCAGTCCGCTATAGCCTCTTAGCTCAGGAATCCAGTAGGGGTTGGCGAGGCAGCGCATATCAAAAATTACATCAGCATCGACCGGTACGCCGCGCTTGAAACCAAAGGACTCAATTAAAAACGCTGTGCCTGGCTCGGGTTTGTCGAGTAAGCGCAGTTTAATAATGTCGCGTAGCTGGTACAGGTTTAAGTGCGTGGTATCGATACAGAGATCGGCCAAGTCAATGATGGGCTCCAGCAGCCTTTTTTCATCGGCAATGGCTTCTGGTAGTGAGCGCGTATCATTGGTCAGTGGGTGGCGTCTGCGGGTTTCAGAGAAGCGTTTAAGTAGGGTTTCGTCGTTGGCGTCTAAGAATAATAAATCACACTGAATGTGGCGTGCTCTTAGATCAGCGAGCAGTTCCGGAAAGCGCTCAAGCTGATAAGGCTGGTTGCGGGCATCAATAGATACGGCGATCTGCGGATACAGCATGTCAGGATTGAGTAAAGTGCGCTCAACCAGTTCAGGCAACAAAGTGGCCGGCAGGTTATCAATGCAATAAAAGTCGTTATCTTCTAAAACGTCTAAAGCGGTACTTTTGCCAGAACCTGAGCGACCGCTAACAATGACCAAGCGCATGCTTATTTAACCCCTGCTTCTGTTTGAGCTGTTAAAAAAGCTTGATAAAGAGCTTGATCATTAGGCGCGTTACGCAGGTGTTCACGAATATCGCTGCGGTCAAAAATAGATGCTATTTGACGCAATAATTCCAAATGCTCGTCGGTTGCCGTTTCTGGTACTAATAAGACAAACAGCAGGTCTACTGGCGCACCATCGATGGCATCAAAATCTATTGGGCTTTCTAAGTGCAGTAGTGCACCGATGGGCTGGGTACAGCCGACCAAGCGGCAATGGGGGATTGCTATACCATTACCAAAGCCTGTTGAGCCTAGTCTTTCACGGGCAATGAGGCTATCGAGTAAACTGTCCTCATCAAGCTCAGCGCAGTCACTAGCTAGCAGTTTGGCGATGTGTTCTAGGATTTTCTTTTTGCTGCCTCCAGGCACGTTCACTTGGGAACGGCCGGGAGTCAGGATTTGCTCTAATTGAATCATTGAGTATAAGCGCTCGCTAATTAGCACCTTTTTGGCGGTCAAGCTGTTTTTCTTTGTGCTTCAGTAGTTGACGATCCAGCTTATCAACTAAGAGGTCAATGGCTGCATACATGTCTTCATGTTCAGCGTTAGCATTGACGTCGCCGCCGGCAATTAGGATGGTGGCATCGACTTTCTGATTGATTTTTTCCACGCTCATGGTTACACGAATACTGGTGATTTTGTCAAAGTGACGCTCTAAACGTGAAAACTTGTTGTTAACGTATTCGCGCATGGCGTCAGTGACGTCCAGTTGATGACCCGTGATGGTGATTTGCATGGTGAACTCCTTAGTTTAGATACTGCGTATAGTGTACTGGAAACAAAATAAAACGGGGTGATTTCAACGATATTACTTTAGAGTAATTGTTTACGATCAGTCGATGAAGGGATTCCAAGTGCTTCGCGATATTTAGCAATAGTGCGCCGTGCTACTTGAATGCCTTGTTCTTCTAAAAGTGCGGTGATTTTACTGTCGCTGAGTGGTTTTTTGGGGTTTTCTGCTGCGACAAGCTTCTCAATAATGGCGCGAATGGCAGTGGACGAACATTCTCCGCCCTGTGCTGTACTGACGTGGCTGGAGAAAAAGTATTTAAGCTCAAAAACACCTCTTGGCGTGTGCATGTATTTTTGTGTGGTCGCTCTTGAGATGGTCGACTCATGCATTTCGATGGCTTCGGCAATATCGGCTAACACCATGGGTCTCATTGCTTCCGGGCCGTGCTCAAAGAAATCAATTTGCCGTTCTAATATTTCTGTAGATACCTTTAGCAGGGTTTCATGACGGCTTTGTAGGCTGCGAATAAACCAGCGCGCTTCCTGTAATTGGTTGCGCATAAAGGTATTGTCAGAGCTGTTATCGGCACGGCGCACGTAGCTGGCGTAAAGTGAGTTGATGCTGAGTTTGGGTGCGATTTCAGGATTGAGCTCTACTATCCAGCGGTTTTTGTCTTTGCGCACTATGACATCTGGAACAATATACTCGGCCTCTGAGGTTTCGATGCTCGAGCCGGGACGCGGGTCGAGCGTCTGAATCAGCTGCACAATGCTACGCAGCTCATCTTCGTTAATACGCATCGTTCGCATAATGCGTTGGTAATCTTTACTGCCGAGTAAATCCAAATGTTTTTGGCACAGTATGATTGCCTTGGCTAACCAGGGTGTATCGGGCGGCAGGCTTTTTAGTTGTAAGAGTAAGCACTCGCCTAGATTGCGTGCACCCACACCCGTGGGTTCAAATTCTTGTACACGCTTAAGTACTGTTTCGAGGTCATCTAGTGTGACCTCCAGCTCCTCCATAAAACCTTCGAGCAGCTCAGGTAACGTTTCTTCTAGGTAGCCGTCGTCACCAATAGCATCAATCAGCGTGCGTGCTATGTACTCGTCTCTGGGTTCAAACTTGGCGACATTGAGCTGCCAAAACAAGTGATCGCGCAGGCTAGTGTCGCTGGCCGTGGTTGCTGTGAAATCCCACTCTTCACTGTTAGACGCAGGTAAATTGCTGGCGCTGGATTGATATACATCTTCCCAAGAGGTATCAATAGAAAGTTCGGCAGGAATTTGGTCGGCCCAGTCACTGGCGCTTGCGTCAGGATAATCTTCGTTAGTGTTGTCGTTGCTATCACTGGTCGCTTGGCTGGCAGAGTTGTTTTCGTGATGGGTGTTAGTTGCTTGGTTAAGCTCAGGAGTATTGCTTGAGTCGAAGTCAGCAACGCTGCGCTGTTCGTGCTCAGCGCCTTCCTCTTCTCGTTCAAGCATGGGATTTGAGTCTAGCGCTTCTTGAATTTCAGCTTGTAAGTCCAGAGTGGACATCTGCAAAAGACGAATGGCTTGCTGCAGCTGCGGGGTCATCGTCAGCTGCTGGCCCATTTTTAAAACCAGTGAGGCTCTCATAATGTGAACACACGTCTCCTTAGGCTCTTCGTTGGTTTTTGTTATCTATTGCAAGATATATGCCTTATTTTTGCACGTTTGCCAAGTCCTGACAGCAAAATGATTGCTAAATGATGCTAAAGAGCGCACAGCCTTAGGGGGCAGGCATGTAGTCAGGTTTTAAAATACTGTTTAATTGAGCGTAAGGAATGTGTAACTCTGGGTGTCCAAATGAATAGGGGCCGATTGCATAGGAATTATACTTGACCACTATTCCAGTGGCAGTGAGTGCAATGTTGTCATTGGTTTGAAACGGCCACATTTCTAACCAAGCGGATAGATCGATGTCGTCAGTTTCAGCTGTTTTAGTCAACCATTGTTGGTGGGCGGCAGCTAACAGTTGGTAAAACTGCTGCTCGGTATTTGGCTCCAGCATGTCTTCTAGGGCTATTGGTGTCTGTGTGTCGTTATCCCAATTAAGAAACTCAGTAATGCTCATGCCGTGTGCAGCACCAGTAAAGTAGATGCCATTAATAAGCTCTAATACGGTGAAGCGCTCATTTTTATACTGAATTTTGGCGATAAAACTACTCCAGTCATGCGCGTCTGCGTTTTCCCAAAAAAACTGTTCATACTCGAGCAGGCTATTAAAGGCTGTATCTTGTTCGCTTTCGAAAAGATTCAACATAATTAAATCCTGTTCTATCTGTTTGGTTAGCTGAGCATCCTCGGGGAATTTCAGAATATCTACGGTTAAATTAGGGCACTTGTTTTCATCATCACAGCCGGGCTTGGTGCGGCTCCATTTAAGCGGTTGAGCTTTTAAACCGATGTCAATAACCGGCTGGACAGGAGTTGCGCCGGCAGAAGTGTCGGATGCAGTGCCGCATCCTGTTAAAGAAATTAATGCGAAAATGGCTAAAAAAGAACTCCAGCGCTGTAATTGTTTACTGGCTAACAAAAAATAATTCATAACAACCTACGATAAGTGTGTGGCGGTAAAAGCGGCTTGGTGGGTTTGGTTTTATAGGGCTAGATTGTGCCGTGCAGGCGAATGTACACTATGGGTTAAAGCTTGAATTCTTCGCCAAGGTAAACTTTGCGTACTTTTTGATTATTGAGAACGTCTTGTGGTGTACCGGCGCAGATAATACTGCCTTCGTTAACGATGTAAGCGGTTTCGCAAATATCCAGTGTTTCACGCACGTTATGATCGGTGATTAGTATGCCGATGCCTTTGTTTTTGAGGTGGTGAATGATTTGCTTGATATCACCTACGGAAATCGGGTCAACCCCAGCAAAGGGCTCGTCAAGCAGGATAAATTTAGGGTTGGTAGCTAGTGCGCGGGCGATCTCTACGCGGCGACGCTCACCACCCGACAGGCTCATGCCTTTGTTGTGGCGAATGTGGGTGATGTGAAACTCTTGCAGTAAATTCTCTAACTCCTCTTGGCGTTGCTTGCGGTTGAGGTCTTTACGCAATTCTAGAATGGCCATGATGTTGTCTGAGACACTTAGCTTGCGAAAAATAGACGCTTCTTGCGGCAGGTAGCCAATGCCAGCGGTGGCGCGGCCATGCATGGGAATAAAGCTTAGATCTTGGTCATCAATTTTGATGACGCCTTGATCTGCTTTGACTAGTCCGACAATCATGTAAAAGCTGGTGGTTTTACCGGCTCCGTTGGGACCGAGTAAGCCAACGATTTGCCCGCTTTGAATGCTGAGGCTAACGTCTTTAACTACTTGGCGGCCTTTGTAGGATTTAGCAAGGTTGCTGGCGGTTAGGGTGCTCATTGCGTGGCTGGCTCTGTTTTGTTATCTGGCTCTGAAGTTTTCTTTTTAGGTTGAATAACCATGTTTACCCGTGGTTCCTCTTTACTGACGGTGCCAGCGGGCGCGCGACCAGCCACAACAGTTTCGGCCATGGTGTCATAGGTGATTTTCTCGCCACGGAAGGTGTTATTGGTTTGCACCACCTTGGCCTGATCAGTGATAACGATTTTATCCTGTTGCGCAAAGTACTCGATGGTTATGCCGTATGCCTTTACTAAGTCTTTATCGACATCTGGAATTTGTTCGTAGTAGGCCGGTCTGCCGACAGATTTGAAGGATTTGATATCGCCGTTAGCTTGTTGCACTACCGTGACGGTATCACCGGTGATTTTAAGCGTGCCCTGAGTGACGATGACGGTACCACGATAAATAGCGGTACCTTTTTTATCATCAAGATCCGCTGTGTCCGCCTGAATATGAATGGGTTGGTCACGATCGCTGGGTAGGGCGTAGCTGAAGTGAGTGAATACTAAGCAGCTAGCCGCAAAGCATAGAGTGGCAATTCTATTGAGCGTCATAACGTCCTCTTACTTTGGACAGTAATTGCACTAAACCTTGCTGCAAGTAGGCGTTCATGCCTGTTGCTGTGGTTACACCCTGTTCGCTATCTATCTGTACGTCCGCTTGGGTGTGTGCATGGTCTGTATTAAATATATAGGTTAATTGGCTGGTGGTAAGCAAAAAAGGGCGTTGTTTTTCGTCATGATGCTCCACTCGAACCTTGTCGAACAGCTCAACTTCTTCGCCGCCGGGGCTGACTTCACCGCGTTCGCCGCTGATTAGCCAGGGTTGTTGCGTGCCTTGGTAAAGATGTAGATCTGGTTGCGTGAGCAAAGTGATATCAGTTTGCTGAATGTGCTCAGTATAGTCGGCAGTGAGAATATAGTGTAGCTGACCTGCTTCGTTAAATTGCGTGGTGCGACTATTGCTAGAGAAAAAATCAATGGTGCGTTGCTCATCTAGCGTGCTAGGAGCATTGACGGGGCGGTCATTGCCAATATTCCAGTAGCCCGTGGCAGCAATGATAAGTGCCACGGGAATAAGAATGACCCACTGAGGAATTTTTTTGATTTTTCTCTTTGCCATTACTGAACCTATAGGTAGGCTGCTTGTGCCGCTGTTAGCGTGCCTTGAGCCTGCATGATAAATTCGCAAAACTCGCGAGCAGCACCATCACCACCACGAGCTGAGGTAACAGCTGTTGCATGCTGGCGTACAAAGGTGTCGGCGTTGGCCACCGCTACACCAAAACTGACACGGCGAATGGCGGCTAAGTCCGGCAGGTCGTCACCCAGATAGGCGACATCGGCATAGCTGAGTTGCAGCTGTTGTAGAAGCTCATCGAGGGCGACTCGCTTATCTTCACGGCCTTGAATGACATGGGTAATGCCAAGGTTGGCCGCGCGACGCTCTACTACTGTGGAGGTACGGCCAGTGATAATGGCGGCCTGAATGCCTGACTGCATTAGCATTTTAATGCCGTGGCCATCTAAAGTGCTGAAGGATTTGAATTCGCTACCGTCAGCCATAAAGTTTAGCTTGCCGTCGGTCAGTACACCGTCTACATCGAAAACAGCAATGCGTACTTTGCGGGCGCGGTTTAATAGTTCAATATTATTCGGGTCGAGCATTACATTACTCCTGCGCGTAATAGATCATGCATATTCAGAGCCCCAACGGCTTTTTGTTGCTGATCAATGACGGGAAGTGAGTTGATTTTATAATCTTGCATGATCTTGAGTGCTTCTGCCGCCAGCATATCTTGAGTGGCTGTTTTGCCGCCACGGGTCATTAATTGATCAATGGTTGCATTGCGTACATCGATATCTTGGTCGAGTGCGCGGCGCAAGTCGCCATCGGTAAAAATACCGGCCAAACTGCCATCCTCGTTAAGGATTAGCGTCATGCCAAGGCCTTTTTTGGTCATTTCAAATAATGCTTCACGCATACTTACGCCACGTTGCACAGCCGGTAGTTCTGGGCCGCTATGCATTACATGCTCTACTTTAAGCAATAAGCGACGGCCTAATGCTCCGCCGGGGTGGGAGAAGGCGAAGTCTTCTGGAGTAAAGCCGCGCGCTTCCAGTAAGGCTAGAGCCAGTGCGTCACCTAAAACCAAACTGACCGTGGTTGACGAGGTGGGTGCAAGATTTAACGGACAGGCTTCTTTTTCAACGCTGGCGTCTAGGTTGACTGTGGCGGACTGTGCCAAGAGTGATTCTTGGTTGCCGGTCATGCTGATGAGCTTGATGCCACGACGTTTAATCAATGGCAGTAGTGTAATAATTTCATTAGTGGTGCCCGAGTTGGATAGGGCTAGTACGACATCGTTTTCGGTGATCATACCCATATCGCCATGGCTGGCTTCAGCTGGGTGAACAAAAAAAGCTGGGGTGCCTGTGCTGGCTAAGGTGGCAGCAATTTTACGGGCTATGTGACCAGATTTTCCCATACCCACCACCACTACGCGACCAGGACAGTCCAAGATAAGGTGGCAGGCTTGAATAAAGCTTTGGTCAATACGTTGCTCAAGGCAGGCAATGGCTTCATTTTCTAAACGAATCGTGCGTCGAGCTGAATCTATAAGGCGATTTGCTAGTGTCATGCTAATTAGTTTGGTCAGTTTGAAAAGGGAAATTATACGTGAAAAGGAAACACTGCGCTGCAGTTAGAGGTTATTAATTATTTAGCGATTCAGGAAAGCTTTAGTTGTAGGCGTTGGCAGTGGTATCATGTGTGGTTTTCAGGCAGCGTAATGTGCTTTTAAGTTCCGTTCGTGTCGAGTCTAGGTATCCATATGTCAATTGAGAGTGCCAATGCTATTGAGCTTAAAGGTTTAACCTTTAAGCGTGGTGCGCGAAATATTTTCGATAATATTGATCTGTATGTGCCGCGCGGCAAGGTGACGGGCATTATGGGGCCTTCCGGTTGCGGTAAAACCACCCTGCTGCGTTTGATTGCAGCACAGTTAAAGCCTGAACAGGGTGAGGTGTGGGTTAACGGTCAGAATCTACCAAAGCTATCACGCCCTGATTTGTTTGATGCGCGTAAACAGTTTGGCGTGCTGTTTCAAAGTGGTGCGCTGTTTACTGATCTCACGGTCTTTGAGAACGTGGCTTTTCCGTTGCGCGTACACACCAAGCTCAGCGATGAGTTGATTCGCGATATCGTGCTGATGAAGTTGCAGGCGGTTGGTTTGCGTGGCGCGATAGAGCTGATGCCCGATGAGTTGTCCGGTGGTATGAAGCGTCGTGTAGCTTTGGCGCGCGCTATTGCGCTCGATCCGGATATTTTACTGTATGACGAGCCCTTCGTTGGACAAGATCCCATCGCCAAAGGTGTTTTGGTGCGCTTGATTCGTTTACTCAATGATGCCTTAGGGATTACCAGTGTGGTGGTGTCGCATGATTTAGCAGAGACGGCCAGCATTGCTGATTACCTCTATGTGTTGGGTGACTCGCAAGTGCTGGGGCAGGGCACGCCGGAAGATTTAATGAAATCGGATAATCCGCGTGTGCAGCAGTTTATGCAGGGTCGTCCTGATGGTCCCGTGCCTTTTCATTTTGCCGCTCCGGATTACAAAGAAGATCTGCTAGGAGTCCGACATGGCTAAGCAAAGCGTGGCAGAGCGTATACAGCTGTTTGGTCGCTCCGGGTTGATGGTCGTGCAGGCGATGGGAGTTGCAGGTGTGGTATTGGTGCATGCGCTGCTTGGTCGACGCGGTGCTGGTAGCAGTGTGCATTTGCTGATTAAGCAGCTGTATTCTGTGGGCGTGCTATCGCTGGCAATTATTGTGGTGTCTGGCTTATTTATTGGCATGGTGCTGGCGCTGCAGGGTTACACTATTTTGGTTGATTTTGGCTCTGAACAGGCGGTTGGGCAGATGGTTGCTTTAACCCTGTTACGCGAGCTGGGACCAGTGGTTACTGCGCTGTTGTTTGCTGGGCGTGCTGGTTCTGCGCTAACAGCAGAAATCGGTAATATGAAATCCACCGAGCAGCTATCAAGTTTAGAAATGATTGGCGTTGATCCACTCAAATACATTGTGGCACCGCGCTTGTGGGCGGGATTTATATCGATGCCGTTGCTGGCTGCTATTTTTTCAGTGGTCGGGATTTGGGGCGGTGCTATGGTGGCTGTTGACTGGCTGGGCGTGTATGAGGGTTCGTACTGGGGCAATATGCTTGCCAGTGTTGACTTTCAGGATGATGTTGTAAACGGCGTAATTAAATCTTTGGTGTTTGCTTTTGTAGTGACCTGGATTGCTGTGTTTCAGGGATACAACTGCGTGCCTAACTCTGAGGGTATTAGTCGCGCCACTACTCGTACTGTTGTGTATGCGTCTTTGGCTGTGTTGGGCTTGGACTTTATTTTGACTGCTTTAATGTTTGGAGATTTCTAATGCGAATTCGCGCTCTGGAGATGTCTGTAGGTGTGTTTTTGCTGATTGGTATAGCCGCGCTGGTAGTGCTAGCACTGCGAGTTAGCGGCTTGACGGTTAGCACGCAGGACAATACTTACACCCTGTATGCTGCTTTTGATAACGTGGCGGGACTTACCACTCGAGGCCGTGTAACCATGGCGGGAGTCACTGTCGGTAAAGTGATGCAGATTGAGTTTGACAAAGAAACCTTCACCGGACGTGTAACCTTAGCCGTCAATAAAGACGTGGATAATTTGCCTACGGACACCACAGCGTCCATCCTGACTGCCGGCTTGCTGGGTGAGAAATATGTTAGCTTGAGCGTGGGTGGTGAGGATGAGGTTTTAAAAGATCAGGGAGTGATATACGACACTCAATCATCGCTTGTTTTAGAAGAGTTGATTGGTAAGTTTTTAATGAATTCTGTTAGCAGTGAGCAGTAGGGTAAACAATGATTCAGAAGCTATTTTCTAAACTAAGCTTTGTCGCAGTATTGTTGTTAATGACGGGTTTTGCTCAGGCCGAGCAAACCGCGCATCAAGTGGTTGAGCAAACCGTTGAAGAACTGTTTGCCGATTTAAATGCAAATCGCGAGCTGTATCGAGCAGAGCCAGAAACTTTCTACGCGACGATGAATCGCATTATTGGCGAAGTTGTCGATGTTGAGGGCGTGGCGCGCAGTGTAATGACCGTACGCTATTCTCGACGTGCAACAGATGCACAAATGCTACGTTTCCAAGAAAACTTTAAACGTAGTCTGATGCAGTTTTACGGCAACGCTTTGTTAGAATATAACAACAGCGGTGTAAGGGTTTTGCCCGCTAGCGCACCCGAAGGTGAGCAGCGTACAGAGGTGCGTATGGAAGTTAAGGACAGCCGGGGTACTATTTACCCAGTGTCCTACACCATGGTAAAAATTAACGAGCGCTGGATGCTGCGTAACGTGGTCATTGAAGGCATTAATATAGGTAAGTTATTCCGCGATCAGTTTGCCGAAGCCATGCAGCGTAATCGCAATAATCTTGACTGGGTTATTGATACCTGGGTCGATACTGTAGCGCGCACACGTGCAGCTGAGGCGGCTAAGTGAGTCAGATAGCCTTGTCAGATACTGGCTGTTTAATTCTGTCCGGTGTCTTGGACTATCGCACGGGCACGACTTTGCGTGAGCAGGGCAAGAAACTGCTGGAGCAAAGTACAGCAACTCATATTCAGGTCGATTGTTTGGCGATTGAAAAATCCAGCAGTGTGGGAATAGCGCTATTGTTGGCTTTTATGCGTGATGCGCAGCGGTTAAACAAAACTCTATCGATTGTGAATTTATCGCAAGACATGCAAAAAATTGCCCACGTGAGCGAGTTAATGCCCGTGCTGCCAATACGTAATTGATATAAGAGGAACACTATGCAAGCCCAAGAGGTTAAGCAACTGGTTGAAGAAAATCTAGCCAATACTCAGGTAGAAGTAGAGGGTGAAGGCTGTAATTTTCAACTCAATATTATTAGTGATGAGCTGGCCGCATTGAGCCCAGTTAAACGCCAGCAGGCAGTTTACGCTGTGCTCAATCCTTTGATTGCCGATGGCAGTATCCATGCGGTAACCATGAAGTTTTTTACTCAAGCCAAGTGGCAAGCAGAATACGCCTAATCATTACAACGAGATTTAAATGGACAAATTAATCATCACGGGAGGCAACCGTTTAGACGGTGAAATCCGTATATCCGGTGCAAAAAACGCTGCCCTGCCTATTATGGCGGCTACTCTATTGGCGAGCGAGCCAGTTACCGTCTGTAACTTACCGCATCTGCACGACATCACTACTATGCTTGAGTTGTTTGGTCGCATGGGGATTCAGCCCATTATTGATGAAAAACTCAATGTCGAGATTGAACCAACAACGATAAAAAGTTTGGTTGCGCCCTATGAGCTGGTTAAAACCATGCGCGCATCAATTCTGGTATTAGGCCCAATGGTGGCGCGTTTTGGCGAGGCGGAAGTTGCTTTGCCAGGCGGTTGCGCAATTGGTACTCGTCCAGTGGATTTGCATATTCGTGGGCTTGAAGCACTGGGCGCGGAAATTGTTGTTGAGGGTGGCTATATCAAAGCCAAGGCGCCAGAAGGCGGCTTGCGTGGTGGCACGTTCTTTTTTGACACCGTCAGTGTTACCGGTACGGAAAATATCCTGATGGCCGCCGTGCTGGCTAAAGGCCGTAGTGTTTTAGAAAATGCTGCGCGCGAACCTGAAGTGGTGGATTTGGCTAACTGCCTGATTGCCATGGGTGCGAAAATTGAGGGTGCCGGCACAGATACCATAGTGATTGAAGGTGTTGAAAAGCTCCATGGTGCTCGTTACAAAGTGATGCCTGACCGTATTGAAACCGGTACCTATTTGGTCGCCGCTGCCATGACGGGCGGGCGCATCAAGCTAAAAGACACCAATCCAAAAATCCTTGAAGCTGTATTGGTTAAGTTGCAAGAGGCCGGTGCTGAAGTGCAGTGCGGTGAAGATTGGATCAGCTTAGATATGCACGGCAAACGACCCAAGGCTGTGAATATCCGTACCGCCCCCTACCCCGGATTCCCAACCGATATGCAGGCGCAGTTTTTAGCGATGAATGCGGTAGCTGAAGGTACAGGAACAGTGATTGAAACCATCTTTGAAAATCGCTTTATGCACGTACAGGAAATGCAGCGCATGGGCGCCAAAGTACAGATAGAAGGCAATACCGCGATTGTGACCGGTATTGAGCAGTTAAAAGGTGCGCCGGTGATGGCGACTGACTTGCGTGCTTCAGCCAGCTTGGTGTTGGCTGCCTTAATGGCGCAGGGCGAAACCCTGATTGACCGAATTTACCACATTGACCGCGGCTATGAATGTATCGAAGAAAAGCTACAGCTTTTAGGTGCCAAAATCCGCCGCGTACCAGGCTAGAATTATGTTAACCATTGCTTTATCTAAGGGCCGTATTTTAGACGATACCCTGCCGCTACTGGAGCAGGCAGGTATTGTGCCTACGGAAAATCCAGAAAAAAGCCGTAAACTGATTATCCCAACCACGCGTGATGATGTGCGCCTGTTAATTGTGCGTGCTACTGATGTGCCGACCTATGTTGAGTTGGGTGCAGCGGACGTTGGGGTGGCTGGTAAAGACGTGTTGCTAGAGTACGGCAGTCATAGTCTGTATGAGCCGCTCGATTTACAAATCGCTAAGTGTAAATTGATGACAGCCGGTCCAATTGGTGCGCCTGAGCCGACCGGACGACTGCGTGTAGCCACTAAGTTTGTCAATGTAGCTAAGCGTTATTATGCCGAGCAGGGCCGTCAGGTTGAAGTTATCAAACTGTATGGCTCGATGGAGCTGGCACCATTAGTGGGCTTGGCGGATAAAATTATTGACGTAGTTGATACCGGTAATACGTTACGCGCCAATGGTTTAGAGCCGCAGGAAATTATTGCTCATATCAGCTCGCGGCTGATTGTTAATCGTGCCTCAATGAAAATGAAGCACGCTGAGCTTAAACTGCTGATTGATACCTTAGAGCAGGCCGTAGAAACACGCTGCTAACTGGGTTGTATGTCATAGATAATAGCTATCAAATGTATAGCTGTAATATGAAGGTGTGTAGGCTGTGAATTTGCTAAGCTTTTCGTGTCGTAGCAGTGTGATGCTGCAGTAGCAAACTTGCGCCAACAGACACAGACAAGCTTGCTTGAAAGTAAAAAAAGCGTAACGCACCTTTGTAACTCGTTTAAATTTCACCTTGAGGCCTGCCATGACCCAGAACGCCCTTGTTCGCCGTTTAAATGCCCAAGATACTGATTTTGCTTCGCAGCTGGATCAGCTGTTGAGCTGGGAAAGTGTTTCCGATGATGAAGTCAATCAGCGGGTTTTAGACATTATCGATCAGGTACGTCAGCGCGGTGACGCTGCGCTAGTCGACTATACCCGCCAGTTTGATGCACTTGAAGTGCAGGACTTCAGCGAGCTTATTTTGCCGCGCGAACGCCTAGAGTTAGCACTAACGCAAATCCAGCCTGAGCAGCGCCACGCACTAGAAATCGCGGCTGAGCGCGTGCGCAGTTATCACGAGCATCAACGCCAAGAGTCTTGGCGCTACACTGAAGAAGATGGCACTGTATTGGGCCAGCAAGTGACGCCCCTTGATCGTGCTGGCCTGTATGTGCCGGGCGGCAAAGCAACGTATCCTTCATCCGTTTTAATGAATGCTATTCCCGCTAAGGTTGCTGGCGTGCGTGAGGTGGTGATGGTTGTGCCAACGCCACGTGGTGAAATCAATGAAATGGTACTCGCTGCTGCTGCTATTGCTGGCGTTGACCGAGTATTTACCATTGGTGGCGCGCAAGCCGTTGCAGCCTTGGCCTACGGTACTGAGTCGGTTCCGGCGGTAGATAAAGTGGTTGGTCCAGGCAATATTTATGTAGCCACGGCAAAACGTCATGTGTTTGGCAAAGTGGGTATTGATATGATCGCCGGTCCTTCAGAAATTCTGGTGATTTGTGATGGGCAAACCGAACCGGACTGGATCGCCATGGATTTGCTCTCGCAAGCGGAGCATGATGAGGATGCACAGTCGATTTTGCTCTCACCTGATGCGGAGTTTTTGGATAAGGTTGCCGCCAGTCTTGAGCGTTTATTGCCCAGCCTTGAGCGTGAAGATATCGCTCGCGTATCAATGGCCGAGCGCGGTGCGCTGATTTTGGTGCGTGATTTAGATCAGGCTGTTGAAGTTGCCAATCGTATTGCCCCCGAGCACTTGGAGTTATCTGTGGCTGATCCAGATGCCATGCTGCCGAAAATACGTCATGCTGGCGCAATCTTTATGGGGCGTTACACGGCTGAAGCCTTGGGTGATTACTGTGCTGGCCCGAACCACGTGCTGCCAACCTCAGGCACGGCGCGTTTTTCTTCACCCTTGGGCGTGTACGATTTTCAAAAGCGCTCTTCAATAATTTATTGCACTCCACAGGGTGCATCTGAGTTGGGCAAGGTGGCCTCGGTCTTAGCGCGCGGCGAGTCATTGACTGCCCATGCGCGCTCAGCGGAACTGCGTATTATCAACGATAAATAAGGCGAAAACAGTGAGCAAGTTTTGGAGTCCGTTTGTTAAGCAGCTGGTCCCTTATGTGGCTGGTGAGCAACCGAAAATGAAACGCTTGGTGAAACTAAATACCAACGAAAACCCCTATGGTCCGTCGCCAAAAGCGCTGGCGGCGATGAAAGCGCAAATTAATGATGACTTGCGCCTGTATCCTGATCCCAGCGGTGAGGTGCTCAAACAAGCCATTGCGGACTACTACCACATTAGTCCTGCGCAAATATTTGTGGGTAATGGCTCGGATGAAGTGCTAGCCCATGCGTACCATGCGTTTTTCCAGCAAGGCAAGCCGTTGTTGTTTCCAGATATCAGCTACAGCTTTTATCCAGTATATTGTGGTTTGTATCGCGTAGAGCCAAAGCCCATTGCATTAGATGAGCAATTTCAAATTAATCTGGCGGACTATCAGCAAGACAATGGCGGCATTATTTTCCCTAATCCCAATGCGCCTACCGGATGTTTGCTCGGTCTGGCCGAAATTGAGGCGCTTCTGCAGAATAATACCGAAACAGTGGTATTGGTTGATGAAGCCTATATTGATTTTGGCGGACAGTCAGCGGTTTCCCTAGTTGATAAATACCCTAACCTGTTGGTGACGCAAACTTTATCAAAATCACGCGCGTTGGCAGGTATGCGCGTTGGTTTGGCGATTGGTCACCCGCAACTAATCGAAGGATTAGAGCGCATTAAAGACAGCTTTAACTCCTACCCGCTCGACCGTGTGGCATTAGCCGGAGCCGCAGCCGCGTTTGCGGATCGTGAATACTTTGAGAAAACCTGCGCTAAAATTATCACCAGTCGTGAGCAGCTAAGCGAGCAGTTAACCGGTTTGGGCTTTGAGGTATTACCCTCAGCGGCGAACTTTGTTTTTGCACGTCATCCGCAACAGGATGCGGCACAGCTATCTGCACAGTTGCGCGAGCAGGGTATTATCGTGCGTCACTTTACTCAGCCGCGTATTGCACAGTTTTTGCGTATTACCGTAGGTACAGATGAACAGAACACAGCCTTGGTCGAAGCATTAGCCGGGTTGCTGAATAAACAATAACTTTTGGAGGTGCGTCATGCAAAACAGTCAAAATCTAATTTGGATCGACTTGGAAATGACCGGTCTGGATACCGACAATGACCGTATTATTGAAATGGCCACCATTGTCACGGATGCCCAGTTAAATATTTTGGCCGAAGGACCCGTGCTAGCCATTCATCAGCCTGATGAGGTGTTAAAGGGTATGGATGAGTGGAACACTAATCAGCACGGCAAAAGTGGCCTGACCAAGCGCGTGCAGGAAAGCCGTATCAATGAAGCAGAGGCAGAAGCACAGACCATCGCCTTTTTACAGCAGTGGGTGCCGGCAAATACCTCGCCGATGTGTGGTAACACTATTTGTCAGGATCGCCGCTTTCTCTACCGCAGTATGCCCAAGTTAGAGGCTTACTTTCACTACCGCAATATTGATGTGTCTAGCCTGAAAGAGCTGGCTAAGCGTTGGGCACCTGAAACGGCTAAGGGGTATGTTAAGGGCGATGTGCACTTGGCATTGGCCGATATTCAGGACTCTATTGCTGAACTGCGTTATTACCGCGAGCATCTGATGAAGTGCTAAAGCAATAGTTGCCTAAGCCGCGTCTCTTAGTTATGTGATAGGCAAAAAAAACCCGCATTGGATGCGGGTTAAAATAGCCTAATGAGGAGATAGCTCTATGAAAAACAACTTCATTCTGAGTTACCAACTGGCCTGTAACCAGTGCTGATAATAGTAATCGTTCTCATTTGTAAGTGCAAGCATTTTGTTTCGCTTATGCTAATATTTTGCAGTAAGTTTTCAGTGTGTGGAATTCCAACATGAGTAAAGAGCAGTCTCAGATATTCAAAGTTATTTTTATTAACCAGGGCCAAGTGTATGAAATTTACGCTAAAGCTATTTATCAGAGTGATTTGTGGGGCTTTCTGGAGATCGAGGAGTTTGTCTTTGGTGAGCGCACGCAGATGGTCGTTGATCCCAGCGAAGAGAAGCTGAAAAATCAGTTTGAAGGCGTGATTCGTAGCTATGTGCCTATGCACTCAATAGTGCGCATTGATGAGGTTGAGCGCTTGGGCGTAGCACGCATCAGTGATGCTCCAGCAACTGGCAATATCATGCCTTTTCCTATGCCTGTGCCGAGCAAGTAAATTGCTTCACAGCGCTGGCAGTAAGTAGTGCTGCCAGCATTACAAAGAAGCAGGCGTAGAACTAAAGCAGCCCTACCAACCAAATCAGCATGCACGCCGCACTAAGCAGCGCGGCAAAACCCATGGTAAGCCATTTAATCAGCGCTTTTTGCTGAAATTTCAGGTCATAGAGCGCATGCCGAATACGGTGCAGGCTATGGAAAGCCGGCAGCGCAATCACCGCGCCCACAAATACCAAACCCCAAAAGCTAAAGAACCATGCGCTGGCTTGCTGATACTCCAACGTCACTACGCCAAGCGGCAGCAGTAGCCCGTAGAATAGAATAACGCTGGGTAAGAACACGGCAAAGCACACGCCGCCGCCACTAAAGAGTCCCCACCAAATGGGCTCGTCACTGCGTTTAAACTTTTTTTCTTGTTGCATCGTATTAACCCCAAAATAACCAAGCGACTAAAGCAAAAACGGAAACCACACCAGCCCACTGCCCCGCCACCAAAGCAGCGGCAGGCACTGTGGTGCCGCCCAAGCGAATCGGCATCACGCGTGGGAACAGCTGGAAAAACGTCCATGCATGAAACAAGCTGGCGGCAAAGGCGACTGCGTTAATCAGCAGCACTAATGGGTTTTGCATCACTGTTTGCCAGTGTTGCCATTGCTGTTCACCCTGACCCAGCGAATACAGTCCAATCGCCAAGCACAGCAGGAAAAACAGCAGCGGTAATGCAGTGAGCTCACGCAGCATATAGGCTTTAAAGGCGTTATTTTTTAGCCACCACGTGCGGGTAAGGGTTGGGCGATAACTCATGAGCGACCTCCTAGTAAACTCAACAGCAAATCAGTGGCTGACGTCACTTTGGATTGGTTAACCGCTGCGGCAGGGTCAACCTGTTTGGGGCACACCTCAGAACAGTAGCCCACAAAAGTGCAGCTCCAAGCGCCTTCTTCCGAGTTAATCATCGGCATACGTTCAGCCTGACCTTGATCGCGGCTATCGAGGTTATAGCGGTGTGCCAAGGTTAGCGCAGCAGGGCCGATAAACTCAGGGTTCAAGCCGAATTGCGGGCAAGCGGAATAGCACAGGCCGCAGTTGATGCAGTTCGAGAACTGCTGGTATTTATCCAACTGTTGCGGAGTTTGCACATGAGGTTCAAAGGTTTGTACGCCCTGAGCCTTCTTGTTGATGAGATAAGGCTTGACCGCTTCCAAGTGCGTCAGGAAAGACTCCATATCAATGATGAGGTCACGCTCGACTGGGAAGTGTGCTAAAGGCTCAATCAGCATGCCGGTTTTGGCGTAATCACGTAAAAACACATTACAGCCAAGGATGGGCTTGCCGTTAATCATCATGCCGCAAGAGCCACAAATAGCCATGCGACACGACCAGCGGTAGCTGAGTGTTGGATCTAACTCTTCTTTAATGTAGGTCAGCGCATCCAGTACCGAGGTGCTGGCGTCGTAGGGTACAGAGTAGGTTTGCGCAAACGGCTCTGCCGCTTGCTCAGGCAAATAGCGTTGAATGGTTATATCGAGCTTCATGACTTGGCTCCTTTAGCTGCATCACCGTAGGCGCGTATTGCCGGTGGCAGAATGGAGGTGTCGACCTCTTGCCACTCTAGGCGTGCATCCTCTTGTCCTTGGTAATACACCAAGCTATGGCGTAAAAACTCTTCATCATTGCGTGCGGTGCAGCCTTCGTCCAAACGCTGATGCGCACCACGGGATTCGCGGCGCTCCAGTGCGCCCAAGCAAGTGGCTTCGGCAATGTCCAAACCAAAACCAAGCTCCAAGCACATAAACAGCTCAGTGTTGTAGACCTTGCTTTTGTCTGTCACCTGAACGTTCTTATAGCGTTGTTGCAGCGCACGAATGGTGTTGAGGGTTTTTTGCATGCCCGCTTCGGTACGGTAAATGCCGCACCCTTCTTCCATAGTGATGAGTAATTCTTTTTTGATCTCGACCCAAGACTCGCCTGTATCACGGGCGCTTAGTTCAGCCAATTGCTGTTGCTGTTGGTTGAGCTGTTCTTGCATGGTGCTTAATGGGGCGAAGTCTTGTGCATGTGCATTGGCAGCAGCCTGTTCGCCCGCCAAGCGTCCAAAGACTAATAATTCAGTTAACGAATTTGAACCTAGACGGTTAGCGCCATGTAAACCCACAGAAGCACACTCACCGGCCGCATACAGACCCTTGATGTTAGTTTCACACTGCGCATCCGTCATTATGCCGCCCATGGTGTAATGCACAGCAGGGCGTACCGGGATCGGCTCACGAGCCGGATCGACGTTAACGTAGGCTTTGGCCAGCTCGCAAATAAACGGCAGACGCTCTTGCAGGTATTTCTCACCAAGGTGACGCAAGTCCAGATACACCACATCGCTTTCGCCGTAGCGGCCAGTGCGGCCAGCTTGTTGTTCTTGCCAGAACGCTTGTGACAGCTTGTCGCGTGGGCCCAGTTCCATGTATTTGTTTTCGGGTTTGCCCAGCGGGGTTTCCGGCCCTAAGCCGTAGTCTTGCAAATAGCGGTAACCGTCTTTGTTGACCATAATGCCGCCTTCACCGCGTGAGGCTTCGGTAATTAAAATGCCAGAGCCGGGCAAGCCGGTCGGGTGATACTGGACAAACTCCATATCGCGCAACGCCACACCATGACGGTACGCCATAGCCATGCCGTCGCCGGTGACAATGCCGCCGTTGGTGTTGAAGCGGAATACACGTGCCGCACCACCAGTAGCGAGGATGACCGATTTGGCTCTGATTAAATGCATCTCGCCGGTTGCAATTTGAATGGCGATAACACCTGCAATAGCGCCATCAATAACCACTAAGTCCAACACAAAGAACTCATCTAAACGTTCAATTTGTGGATATTTCAGCGAGGTTTGATACAGGGTGTGCAGCATGTGGAAACCGGTTTTATCGGCGGCAAACCAAGTGCGTTCGACTTTCATACCGCCAAAGCGTCTCACTTGAATGGTGCCATCCTCTTTACGGCTCCATGGGCATCCCCAGTGTTCCATCTGTACCAGTTCGGCGTGGGCGTGGCGCACAAAGTAATCCACCACTTGCTGCTCCGCCAGCCAGTCACTGCCCATAACGGTATCTTCGATGTGGGCTTGAAAGCTGTCTTTCTCCAAGGTTACGGCGGCAGCCCCACCTTCGGCCGCAACGGTGTGCGAGCGCATAGGATAGACTTTGGAGACTAAACCGATCTTGAGGTCAGGAGCGTGCTCTGCTGCGGCAATACTGGCGCGTAGACCCGCGCCGCCGCCGCCAACAACTAAAATATCAAAATCATGCTGTTGCATTGGACATCCTTTTAGGGTTTGAAGTGGTTTTTCTACGGCAGCCCAGCCGATAGCAAATTGATGGCCTAATTATAACAGGGATAACAGTGACTGTACTTAGTGGAGCAGCACAATTCATGTCCGCTGTTGCAGTTGGCCCTGTATGGTTAATCACGTTAAGATGCACGACTTGAATTTTAGGGTTGAAATGTATGCAGGTTGCCGTCATACAAATGGTGTCCACGGCTGATATTGATACGAATTTGCGTCAGGCGCAGAAGTTGCTTGAGCAAGCTGCAGATGCCGGGGCTTGTTTAGCGGTGCTGCCAGAGAATTTTGCCGTATTAGGCCATGCAGATGTGGCTGCTATTGCACGCGCCGAAGCGAGCGGCACTGGACCTATCATTCGCTGGCTACAGCAAACAGCCGCGCGATTAAAACTGTGGGTCGTGGCGGGAACTGTGCCGTTGTTGGCGAATGGCGAACGCGAAGGTAAACCTTACGCTGCCTGTTTGGTGATAAATGCTCAGGGTGAGCAGGTGGCACGCTATAACAAACTACACCTCTTTGATGTCGCGGTTGCCGATCAGCATGGGCAGTACCGTGAATCTGACACCTACCAAGCTGGCAACGAAATAGTGCTCGTGGATACGCCTGTGGGTCGGCTGGGTTTAAGTATTTGTTATGACCTACGCTTCCCCGGTTTATACACTCAACTACGTGAGCAGGGTGCTGAATTGATTGCAGTACCTTCGGCGTTTACTGCCGTAACCGGCGCTGCGCATTGGCATAGTTTGCTACGAGCGCGAGCCATTGAAACACAGTGTTATATTTTGGCCGCCAATCAGGGTGGACAGCATACTCAAACGCGGATGACCTATGGGCATTCGTTGATACTCGACCCTTGGGGTGAAATTTGTGCTGAGCACGCCCAAGGTCAACAAGTCATACAGACTGAAATTAATTTGCCGCGTCTGCATGAAGTGCGCCAACAAATGCCTGTGTGGCAGCACCGCAGATTTAGCGCGCCGCAATTAGGCGACAGAATAGATTTTCCTAAGGGGAGCAAAATTACATGAGTGAACAACACAGCAGTGCAACCCGGGTACTCTTAACCGCCAATGGTTTAGACCACGCGCAGTTAGAGCAAGCGTTGGCAGAACTGGCGGGTACAGGTATTGATAGCGGCGATTTGTATTTTCAGCGGCGCATGACCGAAGCTTGGACGTTAGGAGAGGGGATTGTTAAAGAAGGGAGCTTTAACCTCGATCAGGGTGTGGGCGTGCGTGCTATCGCGGGCGAGAAAACCGGATTTTCCTACAGCAATGCCATTCATTTGCCCGCATTGATGCAAGCGGCGCAAGCCTCACGCAGTATCGCGCGTTCTGGCCAACGGCGATCGCCTCAGGTCATTGCTGCTCAACACATTACAGCACCTCTGTACGCTCTTGATGACCCTTTGCATGTGCTCAATCGTGAAGAAAAAGTAGCTTTTTTACAGCGTGTCGATGCCTTTACCCGTAGCTTAGACTCACGTGTTAACCAAGTCAGCTTAAACCTAGTGGGAGCTTGGGAGCATATCTTGGTGGTTGACTTGGATGGTCACCTTGCAACCGATGTGCGTCCGATGGTGCGTTTTAATGTTAGCGTTCTGGTCGAGCAGAATGGCCGTCGTGAACGAGGCAGTTATGGTGGCGGTGGTCGCCGTGATTACCAATACTTTATTGATGAGGAGCGAGCGCTGGATTATGCTCGTGAGGCCGTACGCCAAGCTTTAGTTAATCTTGAGGCTGTTGCGGCGCCTGCAGGCAGTATGCCGGTAGTAATGGGGCCGGGCTGGAGCGGAGTCTTATTGCATGAGGCCGTAGGTCATGGCCTGGAAGGTGATTTTAACCGTAAAGGCAGCTCTAACTACAGCGGCTGTATTGGCCAACAAGTGGCCTCAAAACTATGTACCATTGTTGACGACGCTACTATTGCTCATCGACGTGGATCATTAAGCGTGGATGATGAAGGTGTAGCCGCACAGAACACCGTATTGATTGAGAAGGGTATTTTGCGCGGTTATATGCAAGACAAACATAACGCTAAGCTGATGGGCGTGAGCAGTACCGGTAATGGTCGTCGCGAGTCTTATGCGCACCTGCCCATGCCGCGCATGACCAACACCTATATGTTAGCTGGCGAAAGCTGTCCAGAAGAAATAATCCGCTCGGTAAAGAAAGGTATTTACTGTGCCAGTTTAGGCGGCGGACAGGTGGATATCACCAGCGGTAAGTTTGTCTTCTCCACCAGCGAAGCCTACTTAATTGAGGATGGAAAGATTACGACACCGGTCAAAGGAGCTACCTTGATTGGTAATGGTCCAGATGCCATGCGCGCCGTATCGATGCTGGGTAATGACTTAGAGCTGGATAGCGGTGTAGGAATGTGCGGCAAGGGCGGGCAAACTGTTCCAGTAGGCGTAGGTCAACCCACGCTTAAAATAGATCAGCTCACTGTGGGCGGTACGGGCTAGGGGTTCAGTGATTTAACAATGGCGCACTCAGTTTGCGCCATTATTTTTTATGCGTGCTTTTGGGTAGTTGCACGGTAATGCTTTCCGAATAGCTATCATGCCAAGTGTCGTTGTTTTTGCTGAATATCGACCACCAAAACCCCAGTCCCAGTGGCAGCCAAGAAATAATAGAAACAACAAAGCGTAATAGAGCTTGCCAGAGGTCAATGGCGGAGCCATCGGCATTTTGCACGCGGATGCTCCACGCCTGCATGCCAAGAGTTTGTCCAGTATGCAGCCAAAACTTAGCAAAAAACGCGAAGATACTCAGGAGTAGCAAGCTGGACAGTATGGGGTCGCGGTCAAGTAAAGCGTTTTCAGCCATATACTTAAGCTGTTCGCTGCCATACACCAAACGCAACACACCTTGCTGGTAAATCCAAGTCACAATCATAATTAGCGCAACTACCAGCATAAAGTCGTAAAACATAGCGGCTAAACGGCGCGTAATGCTGGCCTTGGGGTATTGGCCTTGGGGTTCAAGCATGCGTTTTGACATAAGCACCTCAGAGTGAAAGCGCTCAGCATTCTACTGGTTTGCCGGTTAAAGTGGTAGGCAATCTATTACGGCGCGCAGTCTGTACTTAGAGGGATTAAATGAAAAAGCCCTCACTCCTTGCGCAGTGAGGGCTTAATAAACTTTGTTAAATTAAAGCGGTTGAACTTTGTCAGCCTGCATGCCTTTTTGACCTTCTACAGCCTCGAAGCTTACTTTTTGGCCTTCCTGTAAGCTTTTAAAACCATTGCCCTCAATGGCGCGGAAATGAACGAATAGGTCTGGGCCGCTTTCTGGAGTGATAAAACCAAAACCTTTGGCGTCGTTAAACCACTTAACGGTACCAGTCTGGCGAGTAGTCATAACTTTGCATCCTTTGAAACTTAATTGAATTGCACGCTAAATGCGTATGGACTGGATGCAAAGAAAGCGGTCGAGCAGGGTGTAGCAAGGCGTATTAAGGGCACAAAAGCATGCTTTTGGTAGAACTTAAACAGCTACTGCGTTAGGTCATTTCAACAGCAACCTATGCAATCACAGTGGTTTAACTCTAAGGGACGTTTTGTCTAAAACCAAGGTGGTCGAATTAGACAAAGGGCTAGTTTGCGTCAAAAAACTGGTGGTTCTTGATATAAGTCAAATTTGCAGGCGTGCCGGAATCTGTAGCCAGCTGTGCGAGCGATTAGCCCGCACAGCGGCTATGCCAAAGCTTGAGTTAGATTTCTAGCGCAAGACTTTCAGCAATTTTCTTTTTCCACACCTGTGGGCCAGTGATGTGCACGGACTCACCAGAGCTATCGACTGCTACAGTAACCGGCATATCTTTGACCTCAAACTCGTAGATGGCTTCCATCCCCAAGTCAGCAAATGCCGCAGTGCGTGATTTTTTAATGGCTTGCGACACCAGATACGCCGCGCCGCCTACAGCCATCAGGTACACGGCTTTGTTGTCTTTAATGGCTTCAATAGCGATTGGGCCACGTTCGGATTTACCAATCATGCCCAGCAGTCCGGTGGACTCCAGCACCTGGCGGGTGAATTTATCCATACGGGTTGCAGTCGTCGGGCCAGCCGGTCCAACCACTTCGTCACGCACGGGATCAACCGGGCCAACGTAGTAAATAAAGCGACCCTTCAAATCAACCGGCAACTCTTCGCCCGCGTCGAGCATATCCACAATGCGCTTGTGCGCTGCATCGCGTCCAGTGAGCATTTTACCGTTCAGTAGCAGGGTTTCGCCCGGCTTCCAGCTTTGTACCTCTTCCGGCGTGATGGTGTCGAGATTTACGCGGCGTGCGGTAGGGCCCGCATCCCACACGATGTCTGGGAAAGCGTCCAAGTCAGGAGCTTCCAGCGCAGCAGGGCCAGAACCGTCTAGGGTGAAATGCACGTGGCGCGTGGCGGCACAGTTCGGAATAATACAGACTGGCAGCGAAGCCGCATGTGTGGGGTAGTCTTTGATTTTGATATCTAGAACAGTGGTCAAACCGCCCAGGCCCTGTGCACCAATACCCAGTTGGTTCACTTTTTCAAAAATCTCTAACCGCAGCTCTTCTACGCGGTTTTGTGCGCCGCGCGCTTGCAGCTCATGAATATCAATGGGATCCATCAAGGATTCTTTGGCCAGAATGGCCGCTTTTTCGGCGGTACCGCCAATGCCGATGCCGAGCATGCCAGGTGGGCACCAGCCAGCACCCATCTCAGGAACTACTTTTAATACCCAGTCAACAATAGAGTCGGATGGGTTGAGCATGGCCATTTTGGCTTTGTTTTCTGAACCGCCACCCTTGGCGGCAATATCTAGCTCGATGGTGTTGCCAGGGACGATGCTGTAATGGATGACTGCTGGGGTATTGTCTTTGGTGTTTTTACGCGCACCAGCCGGGTCGGCCAAAATAGAGGCACGTAAAATGTTGTCTGGGTTGCTGTACGCACGACGCACGCCTTCGTTGATCATGTCATCGAGACCCATGGTCGCGCCGTCCCATTTAACGTCCATGCCCACACGTGCAAACACAGTGACGATACCTGTGTCCTGACACAGCGGACGATGGCCGGTGGCGCTCATGCGTGAGTTGATGAGAATTTGCGCCATGGAGTCTTTAGCCGCGGGGGATTCCTCGCGCTCGTAGGCTTGGTGCATGGCTTGGATAAAGTCGAGCGGGTGGTAGTAAGAAATATACTGTAAGGCGTCAGCGACGCTTTGAATCAAATCGTCTTGCTTAATGGCGGCCATGTAGCGCTCCTTAGTTTAGCCAGCCCTGCGCTTAATTAATAAAGCCCAAGGCTGTGAAATATGAATTCTGCCATTATAGCGCCAAAAACCAGAACGCGCACAGCAAGGTCGTAGGACTTTAAGGTGGGTGGTTAATACTGACAGTGGCGTAGGGGCAGTATTTATAGCTACATGTTCAAAGGAACGTAAAAAAGTAATCTTGTTTTTTAGCGATACTAATACTTATTAGGCCACTACAGGCCGTCTAAAATACTTGATAGACTGCGTAAGTTATTTAACTGCCTGTACCAAGGACGAAGCCATGGTTAATCAAACTCACGAACAAAAAGCCCGCGATAATATTGACCTCATGCTAGCCAAGGCAGGTTGGGTGGTGCAGGACAAAAGCAAAATTAATTTTGCTGCTGGGCAAGGTATTGCGGTTCGTGAGTATCAAACCGATGTTGGTCCCGCCGATTACGCGCTCTTTGTGGATAATAAAGCCGTAGGCGTGATTGAAGCCAAGCCCGAATCCTGGGGCGAAAAAATCACCACGGTGGAAGAACAATCCCAAGGCTATGCCAATGCCAGCTTAAAGTGGGTACACAATAAAGAAGCCTTGCGCTTTGTTTACGAAAGCACAGGTGTTATCACGCGCTTTACCGATGGCGCCGATCCCAACCCACGCTCACGCGAAGTATTTAATTTTCACCGCCCAGAATCCTTAGCAAGCTGGTTACGCGAAACAAAAAGCTTTCGTGCTCGCTTGCAAGATATGCCGCCTTTACCCACAGAGGGTTTGCGTGATTGCCAAATCACTGCCATCAGCAATCTGGAACAATCACTTAAAGACGACAGGCCACGCGCCTTAATTCAAATGGCCACGGGCGCAGGCAAAACCTTTACCGCCATTACGGCCAGTTATCGTTTGCTAAAAGAGCCAGTGAGCGCCAAACGCATTTTGTTTTTAGTGGATACCAAAAACTTAGGCGAGCAGGCCGAACAAGAATTTATGACCTTTGTGCCGAATGATGACAACCGTAAATTCACCGAGCTATACAGTGTGCAGCGCCTAAAAAGCTCACACATCAGCACCGACTCCCAAGTGTATATCAGCACCATTCAGCGCATGTACTCCATGCTCAAAGATGAGCTGTTAGATGAATCGCTGGAAGAACAAAATCCCGCTGAACAATTAACCAAGCCGAAAGAGCCTTTACCCGTGGTGTATAACGCCAAAATTCCACCCGAATTTTTTGACGTCATTATTATCGACGAATGCCATCGCTCTATTTACAACCTCTGGCGACAAGTAATTGAATATTTTGATGCGTACCTCGTTGGCTTAACCGCCACCCCCGATGCGCGTACGTTCGGTTTTTTTCGTAAGAATGTTGTCAGCGAATACAGCCATGAAAAAGCCGTGGCCGATGGCGTCAACGTAGGTAACGAAGTCTTTATTATCGAAACAGAAAAAACACTACAAGGCGGCACCATTACCGCCAAGCAGCAGGTTGAAAAGCGTGAACGCACCACACGGCGCAAGCGCTGGGAAATCCAAGACGAAGAAGAAGCTTACAGCGCTAAACAACTCGACCGCGACATCGTTAACCCCGACCAAATTCGCACGGTCATCCGCACCTTTAAAAATTCGCTACCGATAATGTTTCCTGGCCGAGCAGAAGTGCCCAAAACCTTAGTGTTTGCCAAAACCGACAGCCACGCCGATGACATTATCCAAATTATTCGTGAAGAGTTTGGTGGCAGTAACCAGTTTTGTAAAAAAGTCACCTACCGCGTAGCCAACGACAAACTCGATACCGAAGGCAAGGTATTAGAAAAAGGTGAAGACCCTGCCACCATTCTGGCGCAACTACGCAACGACTATTACCCGCGCATTGCCGTGACCGTGGATATGATTGCCACTGGCACCGATGTTAAAGCGCTGGAATGCCTGCTGTTTATGCGCGATGTAAAAAGCAAAAATTATTTTGAACAAATGAAAGGCCGTGGCACCCGTACGCTGGATAAAGATAACCTGCAAAAAGTCACGCCTTCCGCACAAAGTGCTAAAACCCACTATGTGATTGTTGATGCCATCGGCGTAACCAAATCCATCAAAACCGCCAGCCGCCCGTTAATTACCAAACCGACTGTCGCGCTGAAAGATTTAGCCATGGGCGTGATGATGGGCGCCAGCGACAGCGATACAGTGTCGTCTTTAGCGGGGCGCTTAGCGCGCCTCGATAAACAACTGGATGACAAAGAACGCGCCCGCATAGCCGAAAAAGCAGGCGACGTGCCTTTATTAGCCATTGTTGGCGAGCTATTTAACGCCATCGACGGCGACAATGTAGAGCGCAAAGCCCTAGAAATTGCAGGTTTGCCCGAAGGCGCCGATCCTGGCGATGCTAAACGCGACCAAGCCCAAGCTGAACTGGTGGGCGAAGTCGCTAAAGTGTTTAACGGCGAGCTGATAGAGCTGATTGACACCATTCGCCGCGATAAAGAACAAACCGTAGTGCATGACGATTTAGACGAACTGGTAAAGGCAGAATGGGCAGGCGATACCGAGGAAAACGCCCAAGCACTCACGCAAGAATTTGCCGACTACCTTGCCGAACAGGCCAACACCATTGATGCGTTAACTATTTATTTCCATACCCCCGCACGGCGCAGCGAAGTCACTTTTACGCAAATAAAAGCCTTGCTAGAGCAAATCAAACAAGAACGCCCCAAACTTGCGCCCTTGCGCGTATGGCAAGCCTACGCGCACCTCGATAGCTATAAAGGCACAACGCCTGTTGCCGAGCTAACCGCTTTAGTCGCCTTAATTCGCCGCGTGTGTGGCATTGATAGCAGCATTACGCCGTTTGATGCCACCGTGCGCAAAAACTTTCAAAGCTGGATCATGCAATACCACGCAGGCGATAGAGAAAAGTTTAATGAACAACAAATGGCATGGCTGCGTTTAATACGCGACCACATTACCGACTCCACGCACTTTGAACGTGAAGACCTCGACAACACACCCTTTGATGCCCAAGGCGGCCTAGGGCGCATGTATCAATTATTTGGAGATAAGATGGACTGGGTGATTGAAGTCATGAATCGGGAGCTGGTGGCGTGACAGGTGTAAGATCTATGAAGTCAAAATCATTTGATGCCGCTAATTTTTTAGAAACCAACGATGATATCCAAGAGTTTCTAGCACAGGCAGCAAGCACTGGCGATACTAAGCATTTATCACACTGTTTAAATATTGCGATACGCGCTCGTGGCGCGAAAGGAATTGTTAAAACAGCACATGAAACAGCCGAAGGGCTGCATCAAGCTGATTGCATTGACCGAGCTAAACTTAGCGAATATGAAAAATTGATTTTAGAAGCTTATGAAAATAATGAGCTACAAAGCACAAACAATTTCCAAGAAGAAGTTTTGCAAGCAAAATCGGCGGCACGAAATACCCTTAACAACAAAGCCAAAATCAGCACCAGTGATAAATAGGAAAGAGAATTGAGTAATAGTAAAGATGAATCTGGGGCTGATGGTGTGATGGATAACTTATGGCCTATCCCTACTCATTGGCAGTGGACAACGCTAGATAAGCTTGGAAAAATTATTTCAGGCGGCACTCCATCTACTAAAGAGTCTTCTTATTGGGGTGGAGAAATTAACTGGATTTCACCTTCAGACCTAACAGGCTACACTGAAAAAAGAATTACAAGAGGTGCAAAGTCTATTACTGATAAGGGGCTTAAGAACAGCTCAGCTCGTTTAATGCCAAAAGGTAGTGTTCATTTTTCGTCTAGAGCGCCTATTGGTTATGTTGTGATTAGCAATGAAGAAATCACAACGAATCAAGGCTTCAAAAGCCTTGTACCTGAGCAGGGAGTGTTTAACGAATATATTTATTATTATTTGAAAGCCTCAAAGCAATTGGCAGAAAGCCGTGCAAGTGGTACTACATTTCTAGAGATTTCAGGCAAGGCGTTTGGGCAATTACCAGTTCCATTGCCTCTAGAAGAAGAGCAAAAGCGCATTGTTGCCAAAATCGAAGAGCTATTCTCCGAACTCGACAGCGGCATTGCCTCACTAAAAACCGCCCAAGAACAACTTAAAATCTACCGCCAAGCCCTGCTTAAACACGCCTTTGAAGGCAAACTCACCGAACAATGGCGTAAAGACAACGCCAACAAACTCGAAACACCAGAACAACTCCTCGCCCGCATCCAAACCGAACGCGAAACCCGCTACCAGCAACAACTAGAAGAATGGAAACAAGCCGTTAAAGACTGGGAAGTAAAGGGAAAGAAAGGCAAAAAGCCTCAAAATCCAATTAAACCGAAAACTCATAAAAAATTAAGTAGTGATGAAGTAATTCAGCTTGGTGGCTTACCACATGACTGGTGCTGGATCCGTATCGGAGATATTTCCACAGTTGGCACTGGTGTTACGCCTCTCAAATCAAATTCGTTATTTTATGGGAATGGCGATATCCCGTGGGTTACCAGTGGTGCTTTAAATCAGGCTTTTATTACAAAGCCATCTGATCTTGTAACGACAAAAGCATTTAATGAAACTAGCTTGCGCCTCTATCCTAAAAACACACTTGTTGTAGCGCTTTATGGCGAAGGAAAGACTAGAGGCAAGTGCTCAGAGTTGCTTATTGAAGCCACAACAAATCAAGCCATTGCAGCGATAGTATTAGAGGGGAAGTCAGCTGGTTTAAGGCGCTTTTTAAAATGGTTTTTAACCAAAAATTACGAAGAAATGCGCTTGACTGCTTCGGGTGGAGTTCAGCCAAATTTGAACCTAGGAATAATAGAGCGTATGGCCATTCCTTTGTGCACTATTACTGAGGCAGAAGAGCTTTCATCGATACTTGATGAGAAGTTTTCACAAATAGACAAGGTCGATGCAGAAATAACTGAGCAGCTTCGTAAGACAGAAGTTTTGCGACAATCTATCTTAAAAAAAGCTTTCTCCGGCCAACTCGTACCTCAAGACCCAAATGATGAGCCGGCCAGCGAATTACACGGTCGAGTTAAAGCCGGGAACTGAGATTATGCAAATGAAAAAATATACTGCGATTGATTTGTTTTGTGGTGCAGGCGGCTTAACTGTTGGCCTTCAAAATGCAGGCTTTGATGTGCTTGCGGGAGTAGAGCTAAATAAAACTGCCGCAGAAACTTACACCATGAATCACACGAACCATGCTATTTATGAGCAAGATATTCGTGAGATATCTCCATTAGAAATGCTCAGTAAGCTAGGCCTGAAAAAAGGTGAGCTAGACTTACTTGCGGGCTGCCCTCCATGTCAGGGTTTTTCTACGCATAGAACACGAAACAAAGGCGTATCGGTTGAAGATGAAAGAAATGACTTAGTCTTTGAGTTTGTTAGATTTGTAGAAGAAATGCTGCCTAAAACCATCATGATGGAAAATGTCCCCGGTCTGTTTAAAGATCACCGCATGGTTCTAGTGATAAACAAGCTAAAAGCTTTAGGGTATCAATTCGACGAGAATTCAGTCGCTGTACGAAATGCATCGGATTACGGCGTACCACAAAGAAGAAATCGCATGATAATGATGGCATCAAGGCTTGGCTTAATTGATGCACCACAAAAACTAGAAGTGAAAAAAACTGTAAGAGACTGTTTGGCTGAACTAGTAGAAGCAGGGAAAAGTGGCGACATTCTCCATGACTGGGAAACAAAGCACAGTGATAAAGTCAAAAAAATTATTTCACTAGTTCCAAAAAACGGTGGGTCAAGAGCTGATATTCCTCAAGAGTATTGGTTGGATTGCCATAAGAGAAGCCCAGAAAGCTATAGAGATGTTTATGGTCGTATGGCCTGGGATGAAGTAGCGCCTACTATTACAGGCGGCTGTAATAATCCATCAAAAGGTAGATTTATTCATCCAGAGCAAGATAGGGCTATAACGCTAAGGGAAGCAGCTTTACTTCAAACTTTTCCTGAGAACTATAAGTTTTCTACTGCTAGAGGAAAAGCTGGAGTTGCGTTAATGATTGGTAATGCTTTGCCTCCCGTGTTTATAAAAAGCCAAGCAGCTATGCTGATCAAACATTTAAAAGAAGCGGGAAAGTAACATGGAAGAATTAGTATTAAAGTTTGAACCGAAAACTATTGAGCATCTAGGCGTTAAAATGTACTCAACGCTTCCTCCTGCTTTAGCTGAATTAATTTCTAATGCTTATGATGCAGATGCTAGCGAAGTTGAAGTAACTTTTCATGAGCAAAGCGGCACTCCAATCTCTATTGTTGTAAAAGATAATGGCTGCGGCATGAGTTTTTCAGATATCCAGAATAAATTCTTAGCCATTGGTAGAGATCGACGACAGACTGATGGCGATAAACCGTCGCCAAAGTATGGACGCTTACCTACTGGAAAAAAAGGTCTTGGTAAGCTTGCTTTATTTGGTATCGCTAAAGAAATTATTATTGATACAGTGAAAGCAGGTAAGAGAAATAGATTTACTCTTGATTGGGACACGTTGTATTCATCAGAAGGACAATACAGGCCTAAAACAGAAGTAATAGATGAAGTTAGTGAAAAACCTGATAGCACATATATTTATTTAAAAAAACTAAAAAGAAAATCAAAGTTTGATATCAGCTCTATTGCTGATGGATTATCTAGAATATTTATTACGGACGATAATTTTAAAATAAATCTTAAGAAAACAGGTGGCTCTCAACTAGAAGAAGAAACTGTAAAAAATGAGCGTAGATTTTCACAGATTGATAAAGAGTTTTCTTGGAATAAAAATGATCTTGAAGTTGGCGATTATAAATATGCCAATGATGTTGAGTTTGAATTTATAACCAGTGAAAAGCCCATCAAGCCCAGCTCAGGACTTCGCGGTATAACTATATTTTCAAGAGGAAAGTTGGTTAATGCACCTGAGTTTTTTTCAGACAGTACTTCAAGCCACGTCTTTCAATATCTCACAGGCTGGATAAGAGCCGATTTTATTGACTTGCTAGATGAGGATGTGATTTCGACAAATCGTCAATCTCTAAATTGGGAGCATGACGAGATGCAAGTGTTCAGGGCATGGCTTCAAGAGTTGGTGTCTAAAGTAAGCGCTGATTGGAGAGTAAAAAGAAAAGGTAAAAAAGAGGATGAGTTTAAGAGTCGGACAGGTATAGATAAAGAAAAATGGATGTCAACTCTCCCTAAAGATATTAAAAGTTCAGCAGAAAAAATTATTACAACTTTAAGCACAGATGAAGGAGTTGATGAATCGTTTAATCCAGTGGTTCTAGCGCTTCATCAAATTATACCTGAGTATCCGGAACTTCACTGGCGGCATCTTCACGAAGAAATAAAAGATGCATCAAAGAAAGGATATGAAGGCTCTAACTATTACTCAGCTTTCCTTGAAGCAGCAAAAAGATATGCGAATCGTGTTCGAGAGTATTCAGGAAATAATAATGAGCATGATGTTGATCTTATGGGACAAGTTTTTGGGTTTGAGGAAAATAAATGGAAAGTTGCCGTAGGTTACCTTCGAGCAAACAATACCGACTTTGCTTCAAACACTCTAAAAAATATTGAAGGGGCACAGAGAAAGTTATCACAAGGCATTTTTGAGGGAGGACGAAATATTGTAGCTCACGAAGAAGCTTTGGATTTAGCCAAGTCCGGAATTTTTTCAGAGAAAGACTGCTTAGATTTGCTTAGCTTGATTTCACATCTTATGTGTAGAGTTGAGACTGCAAACCGAATAAAAAATGAAGCCGAAGCGAAGGGTGCTGAGAAGGAGAAGTGAAGTTCTCCATACGGCAAACCTTGTGTCCTTGTGTTAATGATTTTCAAAATCTGAGTGGTTATGTGGTTATTGATATAGCTGAAGAAAATGACTGCGAAAAAATCTAAAGGGGCCGGGCTAATGCTAATCATAGGCTGCTGAATTTTCTCAGCTATAATCAGCGTCAACTGAGAGGGTTATCTTATGGCTAGCGCAAATCAACTTAAAGCATTGCTTCAGTCACATTTGGAAGGCGACGATGCACGCTTTTATTCTGTGGCGATGCAGGTTGCTGCCCATGAAGCAAAGCTCGGGCATGGCAAGCTTGCTGAAGAGCTGCGTGGCTTAATTGATCAAGCTAAAGCGCGTCGAATGACCACGCAAGCAAGCAATACAGTGCCTATAAGTAAGCCCCGTGGTGAGTTAGCTAATTTATTAACCGTTAGCTATCCAAAATCACGTCTTGCTGACATGGTGCTGCATGCTGAGCTAGAACAGCAGCTTGAACGTATTATTCTTGAGCAGCGCCATGCAGCAGAGATTTTGTCTCAAGGTTTGCAACCTCGCCGAAAACTATTACTGGTTGGCCCACCCGGTACTGGCAAAACTATGACGGCAGCTGTATTGGCTGGTGAGTTAGGCCTACCTCTGTTCGAAGTACGTCTCGATGGACTAATCACTAAGTTTATGGGTGAAACGGCAGCCAAACTTCGTCAGGTCTTTGACTCAACCCAGCAAACTCGTGGGGTGTATTTTTTCGATGAGTTTGATGCTATCGGCTCGCAGCGTGGCTTGAGTAATGATGTGGGTGAAGTTAGGCGTATTTTAAATAGTTTTTTGCAAATGATTGAACAAGACGATTCGCATAGTTTAATTATTGGTGCAACTAACCATCCGGAAATTCTAGACAATGCACTTTTCCGGCGCTTTGATGACCTTTTGCACTATGAGCTGCCAGATGAAGAGCATATTGCCAGCGCATTAAAAGGTCGACTTTCACGTATGGCGGTTAAAAATACGTCTTGGAAACGCCTTGCCAAAAAAGCGCTAGGGCTTAGCTATGCAGAGTTAACTAGAGCAGCAGATGAAGTGTTAAAAACTGCTTTGATAGAGCGCAGAAATACGGTTACAGAAAAAGATATTGGTGTAGCTTTAGAGGAAAGGCGCAGGCTTTCGGCACGGTTAAACTATAAAGAAATTTAAGGATAAGGATGTCTGATGGCTGACAATAAACAGGAAAAATACTCGCATATTGTTTTGCAAAACAACGGCAATAGGGAAGACTTTGTCTTTCCTAGTCGTGGCGGTGGCAGTTCCGCAATTCCTGAACGTGATCGTCAGACCCATGGTACTGCGTTAATAGCACAAGTACAGCAGTTAAAAACAACGCTTACTCAGGCAGCTGAGCTACAACGACATGCCGGTATGGACGAAGGCTTCGGGTTGCAAATTGAGTTTGAAAGTTTTCCAGATATTGAATTGGCTTTTGAATCGTTGGCAAGCGAGCGTTCAGGTATTGAGCTACGCAATGTTCGTTATGATGAGAATAAAGTTTTTGCTACAGTTTTTGTGCCTGAAGGTAAGCTAACTTTTTTCGAGAAGCTAATTCTTGCCTACCTAGATGAGGGCAAAGATACTGAAAAAGGCCCTAAAAATCGTAAGTTATTGAATGCTATAGCCGAGATACGCGCAGCAACCTTGCAGTCATTATGGACAGATACACCAGAGTCGATGCCAGTGTCAGACACTGAAACGCTTTGGTGGGAAGTATGGCTGCCAGTTAAAAAGGATAGGCAAGCTGTTACCGCGCAATTTCGTGAAGTGGCAGAAAGTTTAGGGTTTGAGTTGGCTGAGGGAGAGTTGATATTCCCTGAGCGAACAGTGCTTCTCGTTTACGGTTCCGTTGGACAAATGAAGCGCTCCATGATGACGCTCAATAGCATTGCTGAGTTACGCCGTGCCAAAGAGACTGCTGACTTCTTTGATTCCCTAGCACCTAGTGAACAACCAGAGTGGGCTGATGAGTTAAATGCACGCTTAAGCATATCTACATCTGGTGCTAACGTTCCTTATATTTGTATTTTAGATACGGGTGTTAATAACGGCCACCCATTATTACATCAGGCGTTAGAGAATGTAGATTTACACACAGTTGAGCCAAGCTGGGGAGTTACTGACCAACATGGACACGGCACTGAAATGGCTGGTGTTGCGTTGTTTGGTAATTTAACTGATGCTTTAGCAACAACGCAGCCAATTACTATTGAGCACCGTTTGGAGTCAGTAAAGCTTTTACCTTCTAATGGTGCTAATAGTTCTAATGCGCAACATCATGGCTATCTCACAGAAGAAGCAGTTTCGAGACCAGCGGTTATAGCTCCAAACCGTAAACGTCTTTTTAGTATGGCGGTTACCGCTAAAGATAATCGTGATAGGGGGCGGCCTTCAGCATGGTCAGCAAGTATTGACAGGCTAACGTCTGATGCCAATGAGCAAGGCGAGGATCCGAAGCTATTTATTGTTTCCGCTGGCAATGTTAATGATCCGAATGCATGGTTAGATTATCCTGATAGCAATACGACGGATGGCATTCATGATCCAGCACAGGCGTGGAACGCTTTAACTGTTGGGGCAATGACTAACTTAGAGGATATTACTGAGCTTGATGCTAGGCACTATCAACCAATTGCCCCTTTCGGCGGTTTGAGTCCTTTTAGTACGACTTCGCAAACTTGGGATTCTCATTGGCCACTTAAACCTGATGTGGTATTTGAAGGTGGAAATGCGGCTAAAGATGGGATTGGAGCAGCTTGGATGCATAGTTTAAGTGTGCTAACTACTAATGCGAATGTTAGTGATCGGTTATTTACAACCACACGTGCAACCAGTGCCGCCTCAGCAGCTGCTGCGCGGATGGCTGCTCAGCTAATGGGTCATTACCCTGAGCTTTGGCCAGAAACAATTCGAGGGTTAATAGTCCATTCGGCGGAGTGGACTCAGGCTATGAAGAACGCCTTTTTGCCTTCCAGAGGTCGGCCAAATAAAGCAGATATCGCTTATCTTGTACGACATTGTGGTTTTGGCGAACCTAGTCTTGAGCGCGCCTTATGGAGCGCCAATAACTCTTTAACATTGGTGTGTGAGGATTATTTACATCCTTTTATGCGCGAGGGTAGTGCCGCGCCAAAATACAAGGATATGAACCTGCACAATTTGCCTTGGCCGCTGGATGAGCTAGAGTCGTTAGGTAATACAGAGGTAGAGATGCGGGTAACACTCTCTTACTTTATTGAGCCTAATCCGTCAGCTCGTGGTGTAACTTCTCGGTATCGTTATGAGTCGCATGGTTTACGTTTTGAGGTAAAGCGTCCGCTCGAAAGTACACAAAGTTTTAGAGCACGAATTAATGCTAAAGCTCGAGAAGATGAGGCTTATACACCTAGTGGTGATAGCGATCCTGCTTGGGTGGTTGGTACTTCAAACCGACATAAAGGCTCGCTGCATTCTGATATATGGAAAGGTAGCGCTGCTGAGTTAGCAAGCCGTGGAGAAATTGCCATCTACCCATCCACGGGATGGTGGAAAAGCAGGCAAGCGCTTAAGCAGTATGAGCGCGCTGTACGTTACTCTCTGATAGTATCAATTAAAGCTCCAGAAGTTGATGTTGATCTCTATACTCCTATAGCCAATAAAGTGTCCTTGCCTATTTTGCTACCGGTCTAGGCAGTCCTTTAAACTACAGCAAAACTCCCCATCAATCTCACCAACCTACTGCACCAGCGCACTATCGAAAGCGAGCGCGTGGAGTATAAAGTTGGCTGGAACTGCATACGTTGTCTGCTTTTGCTAATGATTTTCATAATCTTGGTGGGGGTTATGTGGTGATTGGTGTGGCAGAGGAAAACGGCCAGACGTTGTGCAGCACTGCTGTTTAATTATATTGGGTACGCAAATTCTTGTAGCGAACAAAACAAATAGTCTAGGTTTTTATGAATATCTCACTTCCTACTTACGATCAGTTTATTGAACCTATCTTGCGGGTTTTGCAGCAATATCCTGAAGGGTTACGCGCCGCTGAAGTGCATGATGCGGCTGCGGATTATTTGCAATTAACGCAAGAGCAGCGCTCAGAATTATTAAGTAGCGGGCAAGCTGTTTACAAAAACCGTTGCGGCTGGGCACATGATCGGCTAAAGCGCGCAGGATTGTCTTTTAGCCCCCGCCGTGGTTTGTGGCAATTAACGAATGAAGGCGCAGTTTATGCAAGTAAGCATTCAAGTGCTATTGCCGAGGCTGAAATTCAACGTATTGCTAGCAGCAATCTTGATGCCCCCATAGCGTCAAAATTTAGCAAAATGGTTGCTACAGATGAAATACATGCCAATGCCAGCCCCGATGATCAATTAGAGCAAGCTTTGCAAGCATTGCGACAAGCCACCGCAGACGAATTATTAGAAATGTTGCTAGCCGTCACGCCTAGTCGTTTTGAAGTCATTGTTTTAGATGTGTTGCATGGTTTGGGCTACGGCATTAGCCGACAAGATTTACAACGCGTTGGCGGTAGTGGTGATGCAGGTATTGATGGTGTTATTTCTTTAGATAAGCTGGGGTTGGAAAAAGTGTATGTACAGGCAAAACGCTGGCAAGGCACGGTGGGTCGTCCAGAGCTGCAAGCTTTTTATGGTGCGTTAGCGGGTCAAAAAGCCAAGCGAGGTGTGTTTATTACCACCTCTTCTTTTACTGCGCAGGCGTTAGATTTTGCAAATTCTGTTGAAGGTATTGTGTTAATTGATGGTGAGCGTTTAGTGAATTTGATGATGGATACCGAAGTGGGCGTAACATCACGCACCTTAAAAGTACCCTCGCTTGATTCAGATTATTTTGAATAAAGCGCTGAGCCGCCGTTATCGTAACCGCCGCATTGGCGAGTTTTTAAAAGAGCTAATCGAAATGACCCAACCCGATTCACCACGCAGCCCAACTCAAAAATACCGTTTAACCCAACTCGACAAGCAGGTGCTGGCGGTTAATAGAGGCGAATAGCCTAGGCTTGTTGTAAAACACACTTTACAAAATTGGCTTTATTTTTATAAGTGTGATTTACGCATCCAGATTTTTCATCT
>JALOAC010000045.1 GCA_023228985.1 Thiopseudomonas sp.
AAACCGCTCGCACAATGACTACAAAGAAGCACAATGCCGTGTGGGACCTGACTTGTCAGGGAACCCAAACTCAAACCAAGGCACCAAATTAAAACTTTTTGCACGACTGTGATTGGGGTGAATTGCTTGAGGGTATTGCTCAGAACCTGCTGGAGTACACTGCCTGAAAGCTATCGCTCAGTTCTGGCTGGGTGCAATCTTCGTTCCCCGGCAAGTCGGGTTCCACAAAAGCCATGCCGGCAGCCACTAGCACCAACCTAAGTGAACCGCGCAGCCTGCAAATCCATATCGCCCAGAAGCTGGGCTCGAACAGTGCCACTGCTGGCTGCTGATTTGATCATCCGTGCGTTTGATCAAGGAATTCACGAAAATAGGATTCATTCTCGTTCAGGCTTGCTTAGCATAACGGTACGTCACTAATACTGTCGTTTTGCTAGCAGGTCGAATTTTGGTCAGGGACGGCATCGAGCTGCAAAACCAATAGTTGTTAAAACTTGCTGAAATTTTATCGAGACAGAGCATTAGTCTGTGAGTGTTTATTCTGAAATCACTGCAACAGGATGCTGCAGAGCGAGGTTGTTATGTTTTCCAGTCGAATCAAAGCACAACTTAAACAAAGCCAAGCGGATAACGCGCAATTACTGCATGAAAATGCAGCGCTGCAGGCACGCGTTAACGAACTAGAACAGCAGCTAAGCGCAGAGACTAACGCGCGGACGCAGCTGCAGCGAGAGCGAACCATCCATAACGGTGTTTTTAACAGCCTAGGCACTTTTGGCAGCTCGCTTAATGGCGTGAAAAACTCCTTCGAACAATTAACCTTGACCCTTAACGAAGAAAAAAAATCAGCGTTACAAGCCGCTGAGCACTCAAGTACCAACCGGCAGGCATTCGCCCAAATCGCCACCAACCTGCAGTCGACCTTTGAACGCATGCGTGAGGCGTCAGAAAAGGTCAGCACGCTCAGTCGTCGTGCCGAAGAGATCGGTGGCATTGTGCAGCTGATTGAAGAAGTGGCCGATCAAACTAACTTGCTGGCGCTTAATGCGGCGATTGAAGCGGCACGAGCTGGTGAAGCAGGGCGCGGATTTGCAGTGGTAGCCGACGAAGTGCGTAATCTTGCCCAGCGCACCTCGCAAGCTACCGATGATATTTCCACCCTAGTTAAAAATATTCAGGAAGAAACTCGCGAGGCGCACAGCGTAATTGAAGCGGGTGCTGCCGACGCGGAAGAGCACGCCGTGCAAAGCCAGCAAGCCGTTGTCAGCATGAATGAATTACTGTTGCTGTCGCAGCGCATGGAGCAAGCCATTAACTCATCTGCTATTTTGGCCAACGTGGAGCTCGCCAATATTGATGAGCTGGAGCTTAAGCTTGAGGTATACAAAGTATTCTTCGGTATTTCTGATGCCACGCCGGCTGACTTCCCCGATGAAAAACATTGCCGCTTAGGGCAGTGGTACTACTCCGGTGATGGCCGTGCGCTGTTTCAGCAGATGTCCGACTACACGGCACTGGAAGTCCCACACAAAGCAGTGCATGATCACGCCATTAAAGCGATCGACTTACATATTAAAGGGCGTTTAGAAGACGCACTGCAAGAACTCAATGCAATGGAGCAGGCTAACCTCAGAGTGATGCAAGGCTTGGTGCAGTTACTCAACAAGGCAAATTTACGCTAAGAAACTTCGGAATAACGTTACCGAGTTTTCTAAGGCTCAATGAACTTAAAGAACAGCCGATTGAGTATAAGTAATATATAAGACTAAATAGTTTGATATCATTGCGATATCACCCTCCATGCGGTGCTAATCGAAATTTAGCAATCATTACGGTCGACAAAAAACATGTTGGATAAAGCCCTGCGTCCCCAGTTTGATATTGTTCCATGGAATACCAGTTTTGAGACAGGTATAGCGATTATTGACGAGCAGCATCGTCGGTTAGTTGAATTAATTAACGACCTTGCCCATGAAACCGTCTATGGCGGCGAGGCGGGGGTAGCGCAGCGTATTGTCGAGGCCTTAATTGATTATGCCGCTTACCATTTTGCTACGGAAGAAGCGCTGTGGGCTGAGGTCTTGGTCAACGACGACACCCTTGACGGCCACCTTCATACCCATAACGGTTTTGTTACCAAAGTGCTGGAAATGCAAGCCAGACTTAACATTGACAACGACCGCATACTAATTGATGACCTACTATCTTTCCTCACAGGTTGGCTGGCCCATCATATTCTTTATGAAGATAAACGATTTTCGTTGGTGTACTTGCAGGTGCACGAAGGCGCAGACCTAGCAACGGCCAAGCAGTATGCCCATGATGCGATGACGGGCAAAACCTCAGGGCTGATTCAAAGTGTGCTGTCCATGTACAAAGAACTTTCGTCGCGCACCTTAGCGCTTGAACGTGAGGCCTATTCACGGCGCAAGGCTGAGCAGGCATTGCTCGATCAGGAGCAGCATTGGAATGCGGTACTGGGCGCGAGCAGTGACAATCTCTGGGACTGGAGCTTGGCTGCAGAAGAAGCAATATGGGACGAACAACTGTTAACTAAGGAGCGTTTCACGCAACAGGGCTTCACTATTCATCCAGATGATTGGCCTTGCGTGCGGCAGGAATTTATCAACCACATGCTGGGGCGCAGCGACGTTTTCCAGCGTCAGTATCGCGTCATTGACGTGGCCGGTAATCAGCGCTGGATAATGTCACGCGGCAAGGTCATCGAGCAGGATGATGTGGGTCATCCTATGCGCATAGTGGGCACACAAACCGATATCACTGAACGTAAAACGATGGAGCTGACACTGCAGCGTGAGCGTGATATGCGCACACTTATCAGTGAGTTTGCCGCTGACTTTATGGCCTCTACATCACAGGATTTTGATGCAGCCATTAACCGTGCTTTACAGCGCAGTGGCGAATATATGCAAGCGGAGCGAACCTACGTCTTTCTGCTAACTAGCGATGGACGCCGCTTAAATAATACCCACGAATGGTGTGCTGCAGGCATTGAGCCCGAGATTGAAAACTTGCAGGGAGTACCCTCGAGTGCGCTACCTTGGTGGTGGTCACAGTTTCAAGATGTGGGTTACGTGCTAGTTCCACGGGTTAGCGACATGCCACCTGAAGCAAAAAATGAATACCAGATTTTAGAGTCACAGGGTATTCAGTCGGTCTGCGTCTACCCGTTGCATGTTGGCAAGCAACTGGTCGGTTTTATGGGTTGCGACTCGGTGACAGAGGAGCGCTATTGGGGCGCTGAGGTCATTAAATTTCTGAGCTTGATGAGCGATTTGTTTGGTATTTCCCTAGAACATCGCCAGCTGTTACTCAAGCGTGAACTGGCGATTGAACAGCTGGAGCGTGCCGAAGCATTGGCGCAACTAGGGCACTGGCGCATTGATTATGCTACGAAAGAGGTGCTTTGGTCGCAACAAATCTTCCGCCTGTTTGAACGTGACGCCAATAGCTACAGGCCCAATCTAGAGTCGTATCTTGAGCTCGTTCACCCTGATGATCGAGTAGCGCTATACCGTAGTTATGAAAGTGCTGCAGACACACTTTCACAGCTGCATCTTGAGCACCGGCTATTGCTTAACGAAGGCAAGGTTAAGCATGTTGAAATCCGCGGACGCTTTGAGCGCACAGCTGAGGGGCGTTTGGTCGTGGCTGAGGGCACGGTGCAGGATGTGACAGAAAAAGTACAGCACCGTGACTCCTTACACCGTTTAGCCTATCACGACTCGTTGACAGGCTTGCCAAACCGCAGAGCCATTGAGAAAACGCTATTAGATGAAATGGACTACTGCCAGCGTCAAGAGCGCAGTCTTGTTGTTGCGCTGTTGGATCTAGATAACTTCCGTGAAATCAACGATCAGCACGGTGCTGTGGTAGGTGATGCTTTATTAAGGACACTAGCGCAACGCATTCGGCGAGCCTTTGTGGATACGGCGATGATTGCGCGCGTTGGTGGGGATGAGTTCGTGGTGTTATTTAGCCAGCTGCAGCCTGATGATAATTATTTTCAGCAGCTGAATCGCCTTTTAACCGTGATTAACCAACCCATAACTGTAGAAGGTGTCAGCATTGTTTTGCAGGCCAGTATGGGGGTGACTAAGTACCCGCAACCCAACGAACAGGCTGCAGAGCAGCTATTGCGCCAAGCGCAACAGGCACTATTCCAAGCCAAAATGCAAGGCAAGGGCTGTTTTCATGAGTACGATATTGGTTCGGAACAAGACGCTCGTGTACGTACCGACTGCCTAGAGCAGATCAGTAACGCGCTACGCACCGATGAGCTCAGACTGTATTACCAACCTAAAGTTAACATGCGCAGTGGCGAAATGATTGGCGTAGAAGCCTTGGTCCGCTGGCGTAAAGATAACGAGTGGATAATGCCGGGGGAGTTTTTACCCGCCTTGCATAATCACCCGCTGGAAATTGAGCTGGGTGATTGGGTGATGCGCACAGCCCTAGCGCAAATGCGCGAGTGGAAGCAACAAGGATTGAGTATTCAGGTCAGCGTTAATGTGAGTAGCCAGCAGCTGTTTGATGAGGCCTTCGTCGACAAGCTGGGCAAAGCGCTTGAAGGCTATCCTGATATTGCTCCGTCGGCGTTGCAACTAGAAGTGCTTGAAAGCAGCATGCTGCATGATCTGGAAACCGTATCGGTGGTGATGCATCGCTCTCGTCAGCTGGGCGTAAGCTTTGCGCTGGATGATTTTGGTACGGGCTATTCATCCCTTGCCCACCTTAAGCATCTACCCGCTAGAGTATTAAAAATTGATCAAAGCTTTGTACGCGAAATGATGCAAAGCAGTGATGATCTGTCGATTATCTCAGGCGTGATTGGCATGGCTAAGGCCTTTGGTATGCAAATAGTCGCTGAAGGCGTTGAAACTATCGAACAAGGCTGCTTGCTGTTAAAGCTAGGTTGCGAGCTGGCGCAGGGTTATGCTGTGGCGCGGCCCTTGCAAGCGGATATGCTCTCCGACTGGATACAGCACTGGCGCGCAGTGCCAGCATGGACTGGGCAGCAGCCGGTTGGCGTGCATAATTTGCCGCTGCTATACGCAGAGGTTGAGCACCGTAGTTGGGTGGCTGAATTGGAGCGCTGGCTATATGGAGAGGGAGAAAGCATTCCAACGCTGGATCACCATCTATGCCGCGTAGGGATTTGGATGGACAGCGACGCACAAAACCGTTTTGGACATTCCCCCCAGTTTTCCCACTTAGAATATATGCACCGTGAACTGCATCGCCTTGGAAAAGCAGTGGTATCTTTGCATGCCCGCGGCGAAGTCGAATCAGCATTGCTGCTATTGCCGCAAATTAGGGATAGACATGAACAGTTTTTGAGCGAACTGATGACGTTACTAGACTAAAGAAGCCTCTGAATAGTGTTAGCGTCCTCGGTAACGTTATTCAGAGGCTCCTAAACTGCAGCCGTGCGTATCTATTTCTCTGCTTAGAGTAGATTGATGAGCAAATGCGATTACACTGTGCTGCAAGAGCGCCATGTAATTGAGCAAGCTAACCTAAGGGTGATGCGCGGCAGGGTGCGTTGATTAAATAAGGCTAACCGACACTGAGCATGCTACAACACTATTTCTCCTTTGCCGCTGTGCAAGATGTACCCCGTCTGTACGGCACGCATCATTCTGGGCTGGTGCTGTTATCGATAATTGTAGCGATAGCAATGTCACTCATGGCGCTAGAAACCGCCCATATCGCTCGTTATTCGTATAATCGCGCTTTTCGCAATCTTGCCCAAGCGACGGGTGCTATTGCCCTAGCTGTAGGTGTTTGGACGACGCACTTTATCGGCACGCTGGCATTCTCCCTACCCGTATCGGTGACGTATCGTGCTGATCTAATCTTGCTCTCTATAGTGCCTGCGCTAATCGCCTCAATGTTTGCGATGCGCGTTTTGACGCGCCCTAACTTCAGTAATAGGCAAGTTATTATCAGCGGCACGCTCATAGGTATTGGCATTGGCGCTATGCATTACGTGGGCATGAGCGCGATGATCACACCGTTAATCCTGCGTCATGACCCACTGGTGTTGCTGTTATCGTTTTTCCTATCGATAACTTTTTCCATACTGGCGTTAAGAATACGCTTCAGATTTGATTTCAAATTACCCAAAAAATACAGCTTTTATTTGAGTGCGGTGGTGTTTGGCGTGGCGATTGCGGCCATGCACTATACCGGTATGGCTGCTGTTGAGTTTTATGGCCAGCCAGGTGTAAAACATGACGGAATACTGATTAGCGAAGGCTATATTGCCTTGGCGTTATCGTCCTTGTGTATTACCGCCGGTGGTATGGTGGCGATGCTGAATAGCTTAATTAAAACCGGCATTTTTTACCGCAATATGGAGCAAAATAAGCGCCGTCTGCAAGCCATTTTGGATACGGCGGTTGATGCCATTATTACCATTGATGGCTATGGCAATATTCAGGAATTCAACGCGTCGGCTGAACGTTTGTTTGGCTATCAAGCGCTAGAAGTGGTTGGGCATAACATTAAAATGCTGATGCCTGAACCCTACCATTCAGAACACGATGGTTATCTGTCGAATTTCCGGGAAACTAAAAAAGCCAGCATTATTGGGATCGGGCGCGAAGTGGTTGCGCGCCGCAAAGACGGTAGCACCTTACCCGTACGCCTAGCGGTGGGGCAGGTTGAGCAACAGCAATCTGAAGGACTGCTCTTTGTCGGCATGCTGTCAGACATCAGTAATCGTCATGCTTTAGAAAAATCTTTACGCGAAGAAGCACAACGCGCAGAGCTTGCTGTGCAAGCCAAGAGTAATTTCTTGGCTAATATGAGCCATGAAATCCGCACGCCTATGAATGCGATCTTGGGTTTTACTGACCTATTACTGCAGACTGAACTGAGTCCGGTACAAAGGCAGCATTTGCAAACGATTAAACGCTCATCAGGGGCTTTATTAAGTCTAATTAACGATATTTTGGACACTACAAAAATCGAGCAAGGCCATTTAGAGCTGGAAAACAACACGTTCTCGCTTAAAAGTCTCGTCGAACAAGTCCATGCCACCCTGTGCTTGTCTGCACAAGCCAAGGGGCTTTATCTGGACGTGGATTATCCTGAATCCATGCCGCATTATTTTATCGGTGACTCACTGCGCGTCTCGCAAATACTGACTAATTTAGTTGGTAATGCGATTAAGTTTACCGAACGCGGCGGGGTTAATATTCGCTTGAGTTACACGGCTGCACAAATTTGTATACAGGTGCAGGACACCGGCATTGGTATGACGCCAGAGCAAATCAGCAGTATTTTTGAACCCTTTACCCAAGCTGATTCATCCATCAGTCGCCGTTTTGGCGGCAGCGGGCTGGGCACAACCATTTCTAGGCAGTTGGCGCAAGCTATGGGCGGCGAGATACAGCTTGAAAGTGAAATGGGCCAAGGCAGTAGCTTTTACGTGCGCTTACCCTTGCACATAGGGGAAATGCAAACTCAACCAGAAGACGCACAAGAGCAGGATGTATATGCTGTGCCATTGCCAAAGTTAAAGCTACTGATAGCCGATGATGTAGAGCAAAATCTGCAATTGTTACGTCTGGTACTGGAAGGAGCGGGGCATAGCGTGGTGACTGCCAGCAATGGTCAGGAAGCGCTGGAGCAGTTTCAGGTAGGTAGCTTTGATGCCGTACTTATGGATATACACATGCCGGTGATTGATGGCTTGCAAGCCAGCCAAATGATACGCGCACATGAACAGCAGCTACGCCGGCCACATACGCCTATTATTGCCCTTACGGCCAGCGTTATGCAGCACGATCGCGACCAAGCCGAACGGGCAGGTATGGATGGTTTTGCTGTAAAACCGCTGGATATTCCGCAATTGTTTGCTGAAATTCGCCGCGTACTCAAACATGCTCAATCCCAGCCGCTGACCAGTCAGACCGTGCCCAGCAGCCGTTTAATTAGTATTGATTGGGAGCAGGGTGCCAGTCTCTGGGGCAGCCGTGCAGAGCTGGCTAAACAAATTTGCCACTTTCTTGAACAAGTGGACGAAAAATACCCCTTACCCGCTGCTGATTCCGATAACTTCGATCAACACGCTTTGCAATTTAATCTACACAGCTTGCGCGGCGTGACAGGTAATCTAGCGCTGAATGCCTTAAATAAAAAAATCATCGAACTTGAGCGCATGCTGCAGTCCGGCCAGCCACAGCAGGTTTTGCTAGAGATAAACGTTCTCAAACAGATGTTAGCCGCAGCACAGACTGAAGCGCAGACGTTATTGGCCGAAACAGATACCCAGCAGCCAGCACAAACGCAGACAAACCCTTTAAGCCAGCCTGATGCACAGTTAATTGAGCAATTGCTGGCAGTATTACAGCGCAATGAAATTGATAACGAACTGCTTGATGCCGTCTACCAAGGCTTAACTACAGAACAGGCCAGCTCATTACGTGAGGCGATAGACAGCTTTGATTTTGATAAAGCCCGTGAGTGCCTTAATAAACTATGATTTTTGTTGGAGTTCAGCTTCTGGGCGAAGCGGACTAACGGCTAACGCAAGTGCTTCAACAAAGCATAAAAACATTTAAAGCTAAAACAGAAAAAACCATGAACATAAAAAAACACAGTTTACTATTGATAGACGACGAAGCCACCAACCTGCAGCTATTGCGCCACACCTTACAAGATGAGTATCGACTTGTTTTCGCCAAGGATGGCAAAACCGCGCTGAAACTTGCCCAGCAAGAACAACCTGACCTGATCCTGCTAGATATTATGATGCCGGATATGTCTGGTTACGACGTGTGCGAGCAGTTGAAGAATATTCAGGCGCTACGTCACGTTCCGATTATCTTTGTCACCGCGCTTAGTGATAGCGGCGATGAGCAAAAGGGCTTTGCCTTGGGCGCGGTGGACTACATCACCAAACCCTTTAATCCTGCAATCGTCAAGGCGCGAGTACGCACCCATTTATCACTGGTGCAAGCCGAAGAGGTCTTAGAAACCCGCCTACAAATAGTGCAGTGCTTAGGTAAAGCCGCAGAATACCGCGACAACGAAACCGGCATGCACATCCTGCGCATCAGCCACTTTGCCCGCACCATCGCCAAAGCCATTGGTTTTTCTGATGAGCGAGCGGACGAGCTATTACATGCCGCGCCGATGCACGATGTGGGAAAAATAGGCATTCCCGACGCGATTTTGCTCAAACCAGGCAAACTCACCGCAGAAGAGTGGGAAATCATGCGCCAACACCCAGCCATAGGCGCACGGATAATCGGCGAACATAAATCAAGCTTGCTGCAACTGGCCGCCACCATTGCACTCTGTCACCACGAAAAATGGGACGGCTCAGGCTACCCAAATGGATTGGCAGGCGAGGAAATACTTCTAGAAGCACGCATTGTTGCATTGGTCGACGTATTCGACGCACTCACCAGCGAGCGCCCCTACAAAAAAGCCTGGCCAATCGAAGAGGCACTAGAATTCATCCGCCAACAAAGCGGCAGCCACTTCGATCCCATGCTTGTCGACGTATTCATGGACTGCCTCCCAGAAATACTCCACATCCGCGAACGCTGGGCAGATAAACCTGAGTAACTACAGCTTCCCCGACAAGTCGGGTCCCACAAAAACTTGCCTGTTGGTGTTTGCATTGACTTAGTTTGTGTGCTGGCTGAAGGTCTTATGGAATGCCCCCCTAAAGTTGGACTGCTTCAACTCTAGGAGATGAAGCTATGTCTAAACCGAAACATGACAGCCGCTTTCAGTTAAAAGCGGTTCAGGGGTTTCTGGCCAGTGGCTTAAATGCCACGCAGTACTCCCAACAAAACAATTTATGCCGCAGTACTCTTTGTTCTTGGGCTCGACGTTACCAAGAGCACGGCAAAGCAGCCTTTAAGGTTAAGCACAGCGTAGCAACTCGCTATACTAAG
>JALOAC010000001.1 GCA_023228985.1 Thiopseudomonas sp.
TTCGCCGGTGAACATGAAGTAAAGTTCTCTACCATCACGGATGACGGCAGAGAGCCTACAAGGACGTACTCGCGGCGTTTTTACGAAATGTGCACCGACGAACGCACCCGCACAACATCAGCATAAACAAAAAATACCACAAAATCACACCACAGCTAACGCCCACACACCAAACAACAAAAACACTACCCAGCAGCAAAGCCCGTACGCGCCAAACAATACACATCCACCCTACTTGCACCAGCCGCCAACAAACTACGTGTCAAAGCCGCACAGGTAGCGCCCGTAGTAAGCACATCATCCACTATAGCAATGTGCCGCCCAACAACCTGTTCAGGCTGAACAATACGAAATGCATTACGCATATTGCTATGACGCTGACTGGCCGTTAAGCCCTGCTGGATACTGGTATAACGGATTCGTTGCGCGGCTTTATACAGCAAAGGAATGTGCAAATCCCTGCTCAGCCACTGAGCAATCATCTGCGCCTGATTATAACCACGCTGGCGTTGCCGTTTATTCGCCAAAGGCACAGCAAGCAAATAATCCGCTTTAATCAACCTACCCTCTTGATACTCAAACTCAAGATACTCAGCCAACATTTGCGCCAGCAACCGACCATAAGGCCATTGACTATTATATTTAAAACGACTGATTAACGTGTTAACCGGAAAGTCATAAGACCAAGCAGCCGCAGCCTGACGAAAGGGCTGTAATTGCTGCTGGCATTGATGGCAACTGCGCTCGCCGGCAGGAACAGGTAAAGCACAGAATTGGCATCCATGCTGCAACCAAGGCAAATCCAACTTACAAGGCTCACAAATTGGCTGCTCACCAATTATCGCCGCATCACACAAAAGACAGGTCTTACTCAGCCAAAGCCGCAGCAACCCAACCTTTAACCGACGCACACTGACGCGCATAAACCGCTGGAATATGCGCAACGGAACATAGGCTTTCTTAGACATTATCCTTCCCTGATAAAGCACTCCCTTAAACCCCTTTGTACTACAGCGCCTACAAAATGCCAATTGCAGATACTAAAAAGCCCGCACTGAGGCGGGCTTTTTGGGGCAGGCTAATCAATTACTTGATTTTGCCTTCCTTGTAAATCACGTGCTTACGAATAACTGGATCAAATTTCTTGATCTCAAGTTTTTCCGGAGTAGTACGCTTGTTCTTGTCGGTAGTATAGAAATGACCTGTACCAGCGCTAGAAATTAAACGAATTAAATCACGCATCAGAAAACTCCCTATACTTTAACGCCGCGCGCACGCAGCTCAGTCAATACTGTATCAATGCCGCGCTTGTCGATTATGCGCATGCCTTTAGCAGTTACGCGCAAACGCACGAAACGCTTCTCGGATTCAACCCAGAAACGATGGTACTGCAGGTTTGGCAAAAAACGACGGCGGGTTTTGTTCATGGCGTGGGAAACTTTATTTCCCGTAACCGGACCCTTACCGGTTACTTGACAAACTTTTGACATGCCTCAGCCCTCTAGAAACCACATGCACAACCCGGCATGGGTTGGCTGTTGAAACTTAGTTAAACGGTTAAATATTGGAAACCTCAGTTTCCCATACAGCTAAAACGGCTATTTTATAACCAATCTTAGTACGGCCGGTCCGAATATTTTTAATCAATTCAGAGCACCCCCGTAAAGAGTCGGACTTTATAGCAGAAAGTCAGCTTCACAGCAAGCAACAAGGTATATTTTTCTCTGTTCAACTGCAATGCGTCTAACCGGCACGAGCAATTTTTGTTAAACTAGAGCACTACTTTTTTGGAGCTTGGCATGGCTGAATTATATCTGCATAAAGCACGTAAACGTTTCGGGCAGAACTTTCTACACGACACCGCCGTTATCGATCGAATTATACGCGCAATTCACCCACAAGCCAGCGAACATATAGTTGAAATTGGGCCCGGACAAGGCGCGCTAACCGAAAGCTTAGTCAGCAGCGGTACGCAACTGGATGTCATCGAGCTTGATAAAGACTTACTCCCCATGCTTAAACTGCGCTTTGGCTTAAAAGAAAATTTTCGTCTGCATGAAGGTGATGCATTAAAGTTCGACTTTGCCAGCCTGACCACCACCCCAGCCAGCATCAGAGTGGTGGGCAACCTGCCCTACAATATTTCCACACCGCTAATATTCCACCTGCTGAGTCACGCTCACCTACTGCGCGACATGCACTTCATGCTGCAAAAAGAAGTCGTTAAGCGTATGAGTGCTGTGCACGGCAACGGCGATTGGGGACGTTTATCAATTATGGTGCAGTACCATTGCCAAGTTGAGCACTTATTTAACGTTGGCCCTGGTGCTTTTACCCCCGCACCCAAAGTAGACTCCGCTATCGTCCGCCTGACACCACACAAGGTGCTGCCGCACCCAGCGCAAGACTATCAAGCGCTACAGCGGGTTGTGCGCGAGGCCTTTAACCAGCGCCGCAAAACCATTCGCAACACCTTAAAAAACTTACTACCTGAATCGGCCATTATAGCTGCCGATGTAGACAGCACTAAACGTCCCGAACAATTAGACCTAGCCGCCTTTGTGCGCCTTGCCGATCAGTTGGCTTTATTAAACAAGGCTTGATTATTGATGAGTATCGCAATACCAAAAATTGACGTGAGCGTCACCACCCGTTTTCTGGCTGAGCAGTCCCAGCCGGAAGAAAACCGCTTTGTTTTTGCTTATGACATCGTGGTCCACAACCAAAGCAACACCCCCGTGCAACTGCTAACCCGTCACTGGATAATTACCGACGGCCAAGGAAAAACCCAAGAAGTGCGCGGTGATGGCGTGGTCGGCGAACAGCCCACCATCGAACCGCAAACAGAGTATCGCTACAGCAGCGGCACCTTACTCAATACAGAGGTGGGTAGCATGTACGGCAGTTTTGGCATGCAGACCCTCGACGGCCAAGAGTTTGATGCCCCAATCGCTGCATTCACCTTGGCGCGCCCGGGAGTTTTACACTAATGACGGTCTATGCCATAGGTGATTTGCAAGGCTGCTTAACGCCTTTGCAGACCCTATTGCAACGTGTGCAGTTTAATCCCGAGCAGGATAAGCTTTGGCTCGTAGGCGATCTAGTTAACCGCGGCCCAGACTCTTTAGCCACCCTTAGATTTTTATACTCCATACGCCAAGCACTGACTGTTGTACTAGGCAACCATGACTTGCATTTACTGGCAGCGGCTTACCATCCTCAATTTCTAAAGCGCAAAGACACCATCGCTGAAATCATTGAAGCAGAAGATGGCCCGATACTGCTGGACTGGTTAAGACAGCAAAAACTGCTGCACTACGATGCCGAACTCAACAGCTGCCTAGTCCATGCAGGTATTCCACCGCAATGGACGTTGCCGCAAGCGTTATCCTACGCACATGAAGTCGAGCACGTATTACGCGACGAACAGACAGCCAGTGACTTTCTACTCCATATGTATGGCGATGAGCCTGCTCAGTGGGCGGACGAGCTAGAAGGTTTGCCACGCTTACGCCTCATTACCAACTATTTTACCCGCATGCGCTTTTGTAACGCTGATGGCATGCTGAACTTCAGCAACAAACAGGGTCCTAAAAAGGCACCCACTGGCTTTGCTCCTTGGTTTAGCTACCCCAGCAAGGTTCTGGCGCAACACAGGGTTATTTTTGGTCACTGGGCCGCTTTAAAAGGTCGTAGCACAGAAGCCAATGCCATTGCCCTAGATACCGGTTGTGTCTGGGGCGGAAAGATGACCCTCTATGATTTACATACGCAGCAATTTCATCGCTATAAATGTACCAACTGCTGAGTATTTTACTGACTAGACGCGTCAACCAATCAACAGGAATTTAAATAACATCATGCAGAGTTTTAGTTACATCAGTGTTGAAGACACCGCCAAACTACTGGAACAAGGGGCGATTATTGTCGATGTACGCGACGAAAACAGCTTCAGTCAAGGACACATTCCTAACTCAATCCATCTGGATAACCACTCAGTAGCCAGCTTTATACAACAAGCTGACTTCGATGCACCGACCATTGTGGTTTGCTACCACGGTCATGCCAGTCAAAGCGCAGCGGCTTATCTGCACAGTCAAGATTTCAGTGAAGTGTATAGCATGGATGGTGGGTTTACCCGCTGGAGCCAGGTTTTTCCAGAGCGGGTTAAAAGTAACTAAAGCGCTATTAAAAAAGCCTCGCCAGCAACGCCGTCACTGCTATCTCAACTCTTAAAATACGCTCTCCTAGCTGCACAGGTGTAAAACCTGCCTGCAGCAGCTTTTCGACTTCATACTCAATCCAGCCACCCTCTGGCCCAATCGCCAAGGTTACCGGTTCAGTTAAAGCGCGCGGACAAACAGCATAGTCACCCGGATGGGCAACCAGTTTGACGCTGCTCTGACTGAGCAGGGGCAGCCTATCTTCCACGAAAGGCTTGAAGCGTTTTTCTAGCATAACCTCAGGCAATACGGTGTCTTTAGCTTGCTCCAAGCCGAGGATAAGCTGCTCATGCACAGCCTCGGGCTGTAAAAAAGGCGTTTGCCAAAAACTTTTCTCAACCCGAAAGCTATTGACCAAAATCAGCCTAGCAACACCCATGCTTGCAACAGTTTGTAAAATACGGCGCAGCATTTTCGGACGCGGTAAAGCCAGTATCAGTGTAATAGGGAGTTTTTCTGGAGGGATTGAATCTAGCGACAGGTGAAACAGCGCTTGTTCGCTACTGATGCTCAGCAGCTCTGCCTGTCCCATCATGCCATTGAGTACGCCAGCACGAAATTGCTGACCGGGTTCAGCATTGTGGGTCTGTAAGAGGTGTTGCAGGCGTCGCCCCTGGATAACCGCTTGCTGCTCAGCAACAAAGTCCTGCGGTTCAAACAGGATTAGATTCATCTAAACTTTCATCTGACTCAGCTGCTTCAGCCTTGGCACGGTCTTTAATTGCCAAGCCACCAAAAATCAAACCAACCTCAAACAAAAACCACATAGGTAAGGCGAGTAACGTCTGCGAAAACACATCGGGTGGGGTCAGCACCATTCCCACCACAAAGCAGCCCACCACCACATAAGGTCGGCTTTTTCTTAGCGTAGCAACATCAACTACGCCCACCCAAATCAACAAAAAAGTTGCTACAGGTATTTCAAAAGCCACACCAAACGCAAAAAAGATCGTTAAGACAAAATCAAGATACTGGCCAATATCCGTCATCATTGCCACGCCCGCAGGAGTCACGCTAGCAAAAAACCCGAACATGATCGGGAAGACGACAAAGTAAGCAAAGGCCATTCCGGCATAGTATAAAAAGATGCTCGATACCAACAAAGGCACAGCGATACGCTTTTCCCGCTGATACAGTCCAGGCGCAATAAAGCCCCAAACCTGATGCAGAATATAGGGAATTGTCACAAAGACAGAGACCACCATAGTGAGCTTAAAAGGCGTAAAGAAAGGTGAAGCTACGCCCGTAGCAATCATGGTAGCGCCTTCTGGCAGGTAGACACGTAAAGGCGCTGATACTAATGCATAAATTTCCTGCGCAAAATAAAACAGACACAGAAATACTACCAACACTGCAACAACAGAGCGCAAGACACGGTTGCGTAATTCAGTAAGATGCGCGACTAGCGGCATACTTCCGGTATCAGTTTTTTGACTCATCTTTACTCTGCTCTACAGATTGGGGCTGCTCTTGGGCTAACGACGACTGCAACTGTGTAGCAGTTTTTACTGACATCACCGTATCCTCCATGGCTTTACTGCCCTGCAAGATACTTTGCTTAGTCTGCTCAATTGTTTCCCCAATCACCTTGCGCTCTTTAGCCAAGATATCTTCATTATGTAGCTGGCGACGAATTTCATCGGCACCAATTTCACGCTCAACCTCTTCTCTGATATTGGTAAAGCCACGCTTGAGCCTGCCGATCCACAAACCAGCCATGCGCGCAGCAGTAGGCAAACGCTCCGGCCCCAAGACCAATAGCGCTACCAAACCCACTAATAAAAGCTCAGTAAAACCAATATCAAACATATAGACTACTTAGGATTTGGTTGATTTTTCTTCTTCAGCTTCATGGATTTTCGACTCATAGGTCTGTCCAGTTGCTTCGTGATTTACGCTAGCTTTTTCTTCTTCAGTTTCCATCGCCTTACGAAAGCCTTTTACAGCTCCACCGACATCAGAACCCAAACTTTTCAAGCGCTTAGTGCCAAACAATAACACCACGATCGCCAAGACTATTAATAACTGCCAAACACCAATGCCACCCATAGCTAGTACCTCTTTCTTTTATTAAGATTCTGTTCTTGCTGCTTTTTCCGCATGTCCGGACAGACCAAAGCGGCGTTCTAACTCATCAAACACATGCTGCGCAGGTATATTAAGCGCAGACAACATCAACATGCTATGAAACCAAAGATCTGCGGTTTCATAAATAACCTCAGTCATATCCTGGCTGTGTTGTGCGTCTTTAGCAGCCAAAATAGTTTCCACTGCTTCTTCGCCAACTTTCTCCAGTATTTTATTCAGCCCCTTATGATAGAGGCTGGCCACATAGGAGCTTTCCGGCGCAGCATTTTTGCGTGCCTCTAGAACCTCAGCTATGCGTTCAAGTGTATGAGCAGTCATGCTTTGCCGCCTTGATATATCTCATGTGGATCTTTCAAAACCGATTCTACGCTAACCCACTGGCCATCTTGTAAAACCCGATAAAAACAACTATGCCTTCCTGTGTGACAGGCTATGCCGCCAAGCTGTTCGACCTGCAGAATAATAACATCTGCATCACAATCTAGGCGCACTTCATGCAGTTTCTGCACATGACCGGACTCTTCGCCTTTACGCCAAAGTTTTTTCCTTGAGCGCGACCAGTAAATAGCGCGTCCTTCCTGCACACTCAACTGCAAGGATTCAGCATTCATCCACGCCACCATCAGTACGCGACCGGTTTGATAATCCTGTGCAATCGCAGGAATTAGACCCTGCTCGTCCCAGTTTATTTCGGCTAACCATTGTTCTGACATAATTTATCCTCGACCTCGGCTGACCAAGTACAGCCCAGCAGCCAGCATTAACCACTGTGGCCAAGCTCCGAGCTCAATCTGCACACCCAGATGCGCCGCTGAAAAAATCAATCCTGCACCTAACAGCGCCGCGATAACATTAAAGCTGCTTGTAGGTTGCTTCTGCTCAACCACCACAGGGGCATCGATGCGCTGCCGAATCATGGCAGCTAGATGCGGTAATTTTTCGATTTGCTGCTGCGCCTGCTTCATGATGTTTTTAGGTGAGTGACGCTCACGCATCCAACGCTCTAAATAGGGTTGCGCCGTACTCCACAAATCCAAGTCCGGATACAGTTGTCGCCCCAGCCCCTCAATATTAAGTAGGGTTTTCTGCAGCAACACCAGCTGCGGCTGCACCTCCATATTAAAACGGCGTGCTGTCTGAAACAAACGTAATAGCAAATGGCCGAAGGAAATATCCTTCAAAGGGCGCTCAAAAATCGGTTCACATACTGTCCGAATCGCAGCCTCCAACTCATTGACCTTGGTATCGCTAGGCACCCAACCCGAATCGATATGCAGCTGTGCCACCTTGTGGTAATCACGTTTAAAGAACGCCAAGAGGTTGCGCGCCAAATAGTCTTGGTCTTGGGTAGTAAGCGTGCCGATAATGCCAAAATCAATCGCGATAAACTGCGGGTCCCAGGGCGTGCGGGTGCTGACAAAAATATTTCCCGGATGCATATCCGCATGGAAAAAACTGTCGCGAAACACCTGAGTAAAGAAAATCTCCACACCACGCTCAGCAAGCTTTTTTAAATCTGTACCCTGATCCACAAGCGTGTCTATATCAGTCACCGGAATACCGTAGACGCGCTCCATCACCAGCACTTTCTGTCGACACAACGGCCAGTATATTTTGGGTACGTAAAGGATATCTGAGCCATCAAAGTTGCGTCTTAACTGACTGGCATTGGCTGCCTCACGTTGCAAGTCCAGCTCGTCATAGATGGTTTTTTCATAATCACTAACTACTTCCATTGGGCGCAAGCGACGCGCCTCTGCAGACGCAGACTCCGCCATTTTAGCCAGCCAGAACAGCCAAGCAATATCCTGCGCAATAATAGGACGCAAATTAGGGCGAATCACCTTAACTACTACATCCTCACCCGTTTTTAACTGCGCCGTATGCACCTGCGCGATGGAGGCAGACGCCAGTGGCTCTGCGCTAAATTGACGGAACAGGTTTTCAACACTATCACCTAGTTCTGACTCAATCAGTTTGCGGGCCAGCTTGCTGGAAAAAGGCGGGACCTTGTCTTGCAGTTTAGCCAGTTCATCTGCCATATCGGGTGGTAATAAATCACGACGTGTGGACAAAATCTGGCCAAACTTAATAAATACTGGCCCTAAGTCTTCCATCGCCAAACGCAAGGCCTCACCGCGTTGACGTGGATTAGCGCTAAAACGAAACCAGCGCCATGGCAACAACCACTTAAATAAGGCTATAAACCAAGGCAAAGGTAGGGCAAACAAAACATCATCTAAGCGGTAGCGAATAACGACCCAAAGAATACGGAGCAGACGACGAATGGCCAATAATTTCATAGTGTGGACGAAATCCGTTGAGAGATAAGAGCTGTGCGCGCTTCAAGACGATCAAGCTGTAACTTTAACTGGTCTAGCTCATTAAAGCGTACCTGAGCTTCCTTTTGCCCCACCAGCAGGCGGGTTTCCTCAGCCAAGTAATCAGCCAAGCTCGCCTTTAAACTGCCCGCATTCTGTTTGAGCCAGCTGCCGCGCTGAATAACATGGCTACTGATTAAACCGGCAGCCACAGGACCGAGCCAAGTATGCAGCAGGTACTGCCAATCCAGCTGCATGTCTTCCAGAATCTGGGCAAACTCCATCAGCAAGCCACTGTTTCCCTCAATACTTAATCCTGCCTGATGCAGAATGCGGGTTTTTTCTTGGCTGATGCCTAGATTAACCAGCTGGCTAGCTGTTGTGCTGAGCGTGCAGTGAGCCGGAGCTTCCCAACGCTGCGCCAGTTGCACGCCTTCGGCATGCATAATCAAGTAAAGGCTGAAACTGGGCTGGCTAGACTGTATCGCAACAACCTGACCTGCCAGCGCTTGCAATCGGCGCAAGGTCGGAGGGTCAGTTTGCAGCAACCTATTCAAGCCATTTTCTATGCTGGCAAGGATAAACTGGCTAATCATTAAGGTTTGATACCACGGTGTAAGGCTACAATACCACCGGTCATATTGTGGTAGGTCACACGCTCAAAGCCCGCGACCTCCATCATCGCCTTAAGCGTTTCCTGATCCGGATGCATGCGAATGGATTCAGCCAAGTAGCGATAGCTGTCCGCATCGTTGGTAATCAATTTACCGGCTAGCGGCATGAAATTAAACGAATAGGTATCGTAGATTTTGGATAGCACGGGGTTTTTCGGCTTAGAAAACTCCAACACTAATAAACGCCCACCGGGCTTAAGCACGCGCAGCATGGAGGCAATGGCGGTGTCTTTGTGGGTGACGTTGCGCAAGCCAAAGGCAATGGTGACCACATCAAAATGGTTATCCGGAAACGGCAAGCACTCGGCATTGGCCTGCACAAAATGCACATTGCCGCTGATGCCTTTATCTAACAGACGATTACGTCCTACTTTAAGCATGGAGTCGTTAATATCCGCCAGCACCACTTGCCCTTCGGCACCTACCAAGCGCGAAAACTTGCGCGTTAAGTCGCCCGTGCCACCGGCAATGTCCAGCACCTTATTTCCAGTGCGCACACCAGAAAGCTCAATGGTAAAGCGCTTCCACAAGCGGTGCATACCGCCGGATAACACATCGTTCATCAAGTCATAACGACCGGCGACAGAGTGAAATACTTCTGCGACCTTACTGGCCTTCTCACTTTCGGCGACATTTTGAAAGCCAAAGTGGGTGATCGTTTCTTCGCTATTGTTGCCTTGCTTGTGGGTCATACTGGGTACCTGCATCTATGCCAAACGCCTCTATTCACATCTAGGCTCAAATAATGCGCTTTATTCTAATACCCTTAGCGCCGTTTGTCTTGGTATGGTTTTTTCTCCCCAGTGTCGTACGACATGAGCCTCGTACTTACGGTGCTCGATGTGCCATGCATCCCCCCTGTGGCAACCTAGCTTCTGGGCGAGGCGAACTAGCAAGCCACTTAAATGTCCAGCCATGGCACCCGCCTTTGTGGGACCCGACTTGTCGGGGAACGGGGAATGCACCCAAGCTAGAACTGAGCAAGAGATTCTAAGTCCGTGCCACGGCTTAAGCTCTGGTTCCCTGCCAAGGCAGGTCCCACATTAGGCTGTGCCTTAGATTAGGGTTTGGGCTCGTTAAGCCCAGTCCAGAATTACAGAATTAAGCCTAGCCGCTGCCGGTCAGTCCGGTTCGCGCAAAAATTGCGCTCCAACAAGAGCCCGTTTCGTCTGTACGAGGATGCCATGCATCCGACCGCCGGTTCATACTTGTAAACACAACGCCGCTTGGCGCACAGCTGTCGCAGGCATGGCCAGCTCCTACCAAAGCTCGCCGATTCTACTGTTGGAGTAATCTTTGCTGGAACCCAGCTTCTGGGCGAGGTGAACTAGCAAACAATTTATATGCTCAGCCATGGCACCAGCTTTTGTGGGACCCGACTTGTCGGGGAACGGGGAATGCACCCAAGCTAGAACTGAGCAAGAGATTCTAAGTCCGTGCCACGGCTTAAGCTCTGGTTCCCTGCCAAGGCAGGTCCCACATTAGGCTGTGCCTTAGATTAGGGTTTGGGCTCGTTAAGCCCAGTCCAGAATTACAGAATTAAGCCTGTCCGCTGCCAGTCAATCCGGTTCGCGCATAAGATGCGCTCCCACAGTTAAAAGGTGTGCGGTAACAGAAATGTCTAACTATGCGGGTGAGTCTGCTAAAATGCTTTCTTTTTTATGCGGTGGGTTGTTATGGATCCCAGAAGCCAAGTGTTACTGCGTCAAGCGGAATTATTTGATGGCTCTATTTTGTTAGCAGGTGCGCCTGCCGATGCTTTGCTGGCGCAGCTGCCGCACGCTCAAGCGTGGTCTTGGTTGGCGGATGACTACCAACAGCTTGCGCGTAATTTTCCCGAGCGCGTGCACACGGGTATCGTACCACCCAAGTTGGCGTACACCTCGGCGGTATTATTTTTACCTAAATCACGAGAGCTTGCCGCCTATTTAATGCAGGCGCTCGCCAGTCAAATTAACGGTGGCACGCTGTTTCTAGTCGGCGAAAAACGCAGTGGTATCGAGGGTGCAGCCAAGCAGTTGGCACAACTAGGTCATTCTTATAAAGTTGATAGCGCACGTCACTGCCAGCTCTGGCAATGCCACATTGAGCAAGCACCGCCCCAGCCAAATCCAGAAGACGGACAGCAAACCTTTAACTGTGCAGGTTTAACCATTCACAGCTTGCCGGGCGTATTTAGCCATGGACGTTTGGATAAAGGCACAGCGCTTTTGCTAGAGCACTTAGAAGGCCTACCCGCAGGGCATTGGCTGGATTTTGGCTGTGGTGCTGGCGTGATTGGTACGTATTTAAAACAGCATTATCCAAAAGCACAGCTAACCTTATTCGATGTAGACGCGTTTGCTGTGCGTAGTAGCGAGCTTAGTTTGGCGGCTAACCAGTTAGAGGCTGAGGTTGTTTTTGGCGCTGGTATTGAAGATGCGCCGCATGAGCTAAGCGCTATCATTACCAACCCGCCTTTTCATCAGGGCGTGCATACTAACTATCAAGCGACCGAGCAGCTCATACAACAAGCAGCCGTACATTTACGCCCCGGTGGAGAGTTGCGGTTGGTTGCCAACAGTTTTTTAAAATATCAGCCATTAATTGAGGCGCACTTAGGTCCCTGTAAGCTGTTAGCTGAGCGTAATGGCTTTCGTGTCTACAGTGCGCGGCGCGCTAAATAGGAAATAAAAATATGAGTGAAGCCTATATTTTTGATGCGGTGGGTGCAGAAAACTTTGACCAACAGGTTATCGAAAAATCTTTCAGCACACCTGTTCTGGTGGATTTCTGGGCGGAGTGGTGTGCTCCTTGTAAAGCACTAATGCCGCTACTGGAAAAAATCACCGCCCATTACAACGGTGGCTTGTTACTGGCCAAGGTCAATTGCGATATTGAACAGGAAATAGTGGCACGCTTTGGCGTACGCAGCCTGCCTACCGTGGTGCTGTTTAAAGATGGTCAGCCTGTGGATGGCTTTGCCGGTGCGCAACCGGAATCACAGATTAAAGAGATGCTCGCTAAACACTTGGCTGAACCCGAAGCGCCCAGTCTTTCACCGTTAGAACAGGCGCAGCAATTTTTTAATCAAGGCGAATTTGCACAAGCCGAAGCGCTACTAAAAGCCCTACTGACTGAGGACAACAGCAACGCGCAAGCGCTAATTTTATTTGGTCGCTGCTTAATTGAGCGTAATGAACTGGCAGAGGCTGAGCAGGTACTTAATGCCGTCAACACCGATGAGCACAAACATGCACTGGCGGCGGCCAAGGCACAGCTTACTTTTTTACGTCAGGCTGAAAAAATGCCAGAAATGGCCGATTTAAAAACGCGCATTGCGCAAGATGACAATGATGACGAAGCGGTGTATCAATTAGCCATTCAACAGCTGGCCCGCCAACAGTACGAACCTGCACTACAAGCACTGCTGTTAATTTTTACGCGCAATCGCGGTTTTAACGAAGGCGCTGCACACCGCACTCTGTTGCAGGTTTTTGATCTGCTGGGTACAGAGCACCCGCTAGTGACAGGCTATCGCCGCAAGCTCTATCAAGCGCTGTACTGATTTTTTGCTAATGAGTGTGTCGCGGCTTAAGCCAAGACTCACTTGCATCACCGACTTAAGCGAAAAACAGCCGCTTCAACTCGGCACCCGGATCCTGTGCGCGCATAAAAGCTTCGCCCACTAGAAAGCCGTGCACATTATTAATCTGCATTAGCTCCACATCGGCGCGCTGTAAGATACCGCTTTCAGTGATCACGATACGGTCCTTGGGAATACGCGGTAGCAAATCCAAGGTCGTGGCCAACGACACCTCAAAGGTGTGCAAGTCGCGGTTATTAATGCCTACCAAAGTTGTATCTAATACCTCTAACACACGGTCCAGCTCATCGGCAGTATGCACCTCAGCCAAAACATCAAGGTCGAGCTCTTTGGCCGCTGCCGCTAGCTCTTGCATCTGCGCATTTGATAAGCATGCGGCAATTAGCAAGATAGCGTCCGCTTCAATCGCGCGCGCTTCCAACACCTGATAGGGGTCAATCATAAAGTCCTTGCGAATCACCGGCAGGCTGCACGCGTTTCGTGCTTCTTGCAGGTAACGATCGGCACCCTGAAAGAAATCAATATCCGTCAATACGGACAAGCAGGCAGCGCCCGCCGCCGCATAGCTGTGCGCGATGTCCGCTGGCACGAAATTCTCACGCAACACGCCACGGCTCGGCGAAGCTTTTTTAATTTCCGCAATCACTGCTGCTTGTTTGGCCGTCACTTTACGCTGCAGCGCTTGGGCAAAACCGCGTACAGGAGTTGCATCAGCAATCTGCGCTTCCAGCTCGGACAGACTCACAATAGCTTTGCGCTGAGCTACTTCCTCCTGCTTACGCAGCACTATTTTTTCTAATACCGTTGGCATGCTCATGCTCAAGACTCCTGCTTAAAAACTGAAGTAAAGGATACCAACTCGACCAGCTTTTCCAAAGCCAGCCCGGTATATATAGTGTCGTGGGCGCGCTGCACGCCTTCTTCGAGACTTGCGGCTATGCCACTGACATAAATCGCCGCGCCCGCATTTAGGGCAATCATTTCTGCCGCTTTGTGCGCGTAAGGCAGTTCGCGGGCGAGAAAAGCATCTTTAATCAACGCATAAGACGCGGCGGAGTCCGTGACTTCCAAGCCAATCAGCGACTGGCTATTAATGCCAAAATCTTCTGGCTGAATACGGTACTCGCGGATTTCGCCGTCTTTTAATTCTACTACATGGGTCGGTGCGCCTAGGCTGATTTCATCCATGCCATCCTGTGCGTGCACCACCATCACATGGGTGCTGCCTAGTCGTTGCAGCACCTCAGCTAGCGGGCGACACAGCTGGCGACTGAACACACCTATCACTTGGTTTTTAACCTGCGCTGGGTTGGTCAGCGGCCCGAGGATATTAAACAGGGTACGCAAGCCCAGCTCTTTGCGCGGCCCCAAGGCATGACGCATCGCGCCGTGATGTGCAGGGGCAAACATAAAGCCCACGCCTACGGTTTCTACGCAGCGCGCCACCTGTTCGGGGGTTAAGTCCAAATGGACACCGGCGGTTTGCAGTAAATCTGCACTGCCGCTATTGCCAGACACCGCGCGATTACCGTGCTTAGCCACATGACCGCCTGCTGCCGCCACCACAAAGGCCGCCGCTGTGGAGACGTTAAAGATATTCATGCCATCGCCGCCAGTGCCGCAAGTGTCCACCAAGTAAGGCGCATTCACGGTGACCGGTTCAGCTAACTCGCGCAATACCTGCACCGCACCGACGATCTCGTCAATGCTTTCGCTTTTCATCCGTAGTCCAACCAGGAAAGCCCCAATCTGAGCGTCCGTGCATTGACCGGTCATAATCTGGCGCATCACCGATTGCATTTGTTCGGTGCTTAAATCCAGATTACTCACTACCCAGTTCAGGGCTTCTTTAATGTGCATTGTTCTACCTTCTATCTGTCTACTGCTTAAAGCAGCTCTTTGCGCAGCTGTGCCGGACTCTTGGGCGACAACAAACCGGGCGCTATATCAAACACTGTTTTCGCGCCAATATCGCTTAAACGGCTCAGGCGATGCACGGCGCGCGCATACGCCACCAGCACGCTGGCGGTAAATTCGGGGTTACTGTTCAGCTTGAGCGAGAACTCCAACACCTGATCATTATCCAGCGCACTTTTACCACTTCGAATAACAAAACCACCGTGCGGCATGGCGCTGTGCTCATTGACTAGAGTGTTCTCATCAATAAAGTGAACTGTCGTGTCGTAATCCGCAAAGTAAGCTGGCATGGTAACAATCGCTTGGCGGACCTGATCCGCATCCGCACACTCTTCCAGCACAACATAGCACTCACGCACATGTTTTTCTTTGGTACTTAACTCTGGCAGCGCGCCACTACGCACCCGCTCAATGGCATCAGTGGACGGAATGGTGTATTGCACGCCCGCTTTGACGCCGGGCACACGGCGCACGGCATCCGAGTGGCCTTGGCTTAAGCCCTTACCCCAAAAGGTATAGGTTTCACCGACGGGCAAAATGGCTTCGCCCACGAGTCGATTAATCGAAAACAAGCCTGGGTCCCAACCTGCGGAGAGCAAGTACACATGCCCTGATTCGCGCGCGGGTTTGTCCACGCTGTTGTAATACTCAGGAATCTGCGCGTGGGTGTCGTAGCTGTCGACGGTATTAAACAAGCCCGCCATGTAAGGACCTTGCTCGGGCAGATCGGCTTTAGAGCCGCCGCACAGAATCATTACGTCAATCTCGTCCTGATAGGCGGCCACTTCATCAATCGCATAGACCGGCACGCTCGCATCTAATAGTTGCACACTGGCAGGGTCACGGCGGCTAAACACGCCGACCAAACGCATATCAGGCGACTGCTGCAATGCGGCTTCAACGCCACGGCCAAGGTTGCCGTAGCCGGTTATCCCAATACGGATTTGATTTGTCATTGTTTCACCTATTTTATTGCTTAATGTCGTCAAGCGCGTAATGGCTGACGCTTAATTCGGTTGCGCCAAGGCCACGGCTTTAAACATAGCGCGGCGCTTATTGAGGGTCTCTTCCCACTCAGCAGCGGGCTTAGAGTCGGCCACAATGCCAGCTCCGGCCTGCACATGCAAAACGTCCTGCGCAATAATGGCGGTACGGATAGCAATGGCCATATCCATATTGCCGTTCCATGCCCAGTAGCCGACCGCACCGCCGTAGATGCCGCGTTTAACTGGTTCTAGCTCATCAATGATTTGTAAAGCACGTAGCTTAGGCGCACCCGACAGCGTACCCGCAGGTAAAATCGCTTTCAGCGCATCCATGGCTGTTAAGTCGGGCTTAAGCTGGCCTGTCACGTTGGAGACGATATGCATCACATTGGAATAACGCTCAACCACCATGCGCTCCGTCACTTTGACCGTCGCCTCATCCGCGACCAACGCCACATCCGCACAGCCTAAATCGATCAGCATCTCATGCTCAGACAGCTCTTTTTTATCAGCCATCAGCTCGCGCTCTAACGCCACGTCTTCTTCTTGCGTGGCGCCACGTGGGCGCGTGCCGGCAATGGGTCGTACCGTCACTAAGCCTTCTTCAACACGCACCAATACCTCGGGTGAGCTACCGACCACATGGAAATCATCCATATTAAAAAAGTACATATAGGGCGTGGGATTAAAACAACGCAGCGCACGGTAGAGATCAATAGGCGCTGCTGTGAACGGCACTGACATGCGCTGGGAAATCACCACCTGTAAGCAGTCACCTGCAGCAATATCGTCTTGAATTCGCGCAACGGCTTGCTCAAAAGCTTCGCGAGAAAAGCTGGATTCAAACTCGGGCTCGACAGTATTCATGTGGTTTAAGTCGACACCCAAGCGCGGTTGAATCGGCTGACGCAAACGCGCGGTCAATTCATCCAAACGCTGCTGACCGCGGGCATAGGCATCCGGCTCATTCGGGTCCGCCAAGACAATGGTGTACAGCGTGCCTGCGAGGTTATCAAACACCACCACCGCATCAGACACTAGCAACAAAATGTCTGGGGTCTGCAAAGCATCGGGATTCGGACACGCGCCCAGTTCTGGCATCACATAACGCACGCTGTCATAACCAAAGTAGCCAACCAAACCACCGTTAAAACGCGGCAAGTTTGGCAAGCTCGGCACTGAATAGCGGGCTTTAAAGGCTTCGATAAAACTTAAGGGGTCGGCACACTGCTGCTGTTCAACCTGCTCACCATCGGTAGTGACTGTGACTTCATCCCCACTGACGCGCAGCTGGGTGCGGCTTGGCAAACCAATAATGGAATAACGCCCCCACTTCTCACCGCCCTGAACGGACTCGAGCAAATAGGAATAAGGCGCATCGGCCAGTTTTAAATACACAGACAGCGGGGTGTCAAAGTCAGCCAAGGTCACGCGCGATAATGGGATGCGGTTATAGCCTTGGCTGGCAAGCTGCAAAAATTCTTCTTGGGTCATAAGCAGGTCTCGTGGAAGAGGAGAGGGATCAATAAAAATACGCAAAGCCAGTCGCACAAGCGACTACAAACAAAATTTAAGCGCGCCAGCGCCAACGACGCCAAACTATTAAAAACGGCCAATCTTGTTGTTTACGTACTAAAGCCACGAGTGTTTCCTTAGTGAATTTAGGAGAAATTATCAGTATTTCAGGCGGATAACATTAGCGCAGCTTAACCCTGTATGCAAGATTTTCTCTTTATGCCTGCGTATAAGATTAGACAATTAAATGCGTCGTTTCATTTAGACAAAATCAACGCACTTTTTCCTTTTTAACAAGGGCGCTGGTATTATTCGCGTTTTCCTTGGCCGACCTATTTATCATGCTTGAGCGCATTTTCCAGTTAAACGCACATAACACCACGGTGCGTACTGAAATACTTGCCGGTATCACCACTTTTTTAACCATGGCTTATATTCTGTTTGTTAACCCCAGTATGCTGGCGGAAACAGGTATGGATATTGGCGCGGTGTTTGTTGCTACCTGTTTGGCTGCCGCCATCGGCTCCTCCATTATGGGCCTGCTCGCTAATTACCCTATTGCTCTGGCTCCCGGCATGGGTTTGAACGCCTTTTTCGCCTACACCGTAGTGCTGACCATGGGTTATAGCTGGCAAGTTGGCCTAGGTGCAGTGTTTATCTCAGGCGTGCTGTTTTTTGCCATGTCGCTGTTTAAGGTGCGCGAGTGGATTATCAATAGCATCCCGCTGCCGTTACGTTCGGCTATCAGCGCCGGTATAGGTTTATTCCTTGCTCTGATTGCGTTAAAAAACGCCGATATCGTGGTTGCTCACCCGGCAACATTAGTGGGCTTAGGCGATCTCAGCCAACACGGCCCCATCCTTGCCGCACTAGGTTTTATGATTATCGTGACCCTGTCCTATCGCAAGATTACCGGTGCAGTAATGATTGGTATTTTACTGGTAACCGCCGTTTCTATTTTCTTAGGTTTTTCTCAGTTGGACGGCATTGTTAGCGCGCCGCCCAGTCTTGCGCCGACGCTGATGCAGCTGGATATAGCCGGCGCTTTAGATGTGGGATTGATCAGCGTGATTTTTGCGTTTTTGTTTGTCGACCTGTTTGATACCTCCGGCACTCTGATTGGTGTTTCCCAGCGCGCTGGTTTGGTCGATGAACAAGGACAGATGCCTAAGCTGGGGCGCGCACTATTAGCAGACAGTACCGCCACCATGGCCGGCGCTTGCATGGGTACATCAACTACAACCAGCTATGTGGAGTCCGCTGCCGGCGTAGCTGCCGGTGGCCGCACGGGGTTAACCGCTTGCGTGGTGGCGTTACTGTTTTTACTCAGCCTGTTTTTCGCCCCACTGGCGGGCGCTATTCCGGCTTACGCCACAGCGCCCGCATTGTTTTTTGTCGCCGTACTAATGACCGAAGGTTTAGCCAAAATTGACTGGCAGGATCTAACGGTCGCCGCGCCCGTCGTGGTCACCGCATTAACGATGCCACTCACGTTCTCCATTGCCAACGGCATTGCTTTTGGCTTTATTAGCTGGACAGTAATTAAGCTACTCAGCGGCCGTTACAAAGACATCAATAGCGCATTATGGATTCTGTCAATTTTGTTCATTATTAAACTCGGATTTTTTCCATAAGTATGATTACTGACTTCTCTGCCACAGCCTACCAGCAACAACTGGCTGATAAAAAAACACGCCTTAACCAGCTGCTAGCGCCTTTCACCCCGCTTAAACCGCAGGTGTTTGAGTCGCCCGCGCAGCATTTTCGCTTGCGCGCCGAATTTCGCGTGTGGCGTCAGGGGGATGAGTCCTTTTACGCGATGTTTAATCCGCAGGATAAGCGCACGCCGATTTTGCTCGAGCAACTGCCCATCGCCAGCGTGCTGATTAACCAATTAATGCCACGGCTCAAAGCTGCTTGGCAGGCGAACAAAGAGTTGTCGCATAGATTGTTTCAGGTGGAGTTTTTAACCACATTATCAGGCGAGGCTTTGGTGACGCTGTGTTATCACCGCCCCTTGGATGAGGCGTGGCAGCTAGAAGCCGAGCAACTGGCCAAAGAGCTGGGTATTGGCTTGATTGGCCGCTCACGCGGCAAGCGCTTGGTGGTAGGAGAGGATTATGTCACCGAGCAGCTGAGCGTTGCTGGGCGCACTTTTAGCTATCGCCAGCCGGAAGGGGCTTTTACTCAGCCTAATGGTGTGGTCAATCAGCAGATGCTCAATTGGGCCTATCAGGCGTTGGGCGAACGTGATGATGATCTGCTTGAGCTGTATTGCGGCAACGGTAACTTTACGTTGCCGCTGTCCACGCGCATACGTAAGGTGCTGGCCACTGAAATCAGCAAAACCTCTGTCAATGCGGCCATCGCTAATCTAACCGCTAACGATATAGACAACATCGAGCTGGTGCGCCTATCTGCGGAAGAACTCACCCAAGCACTGCAAGGCGTGCGCCCGTTTCGCCGTTTGGCAAACGTGGATTTAAGCAGCTATGAATTTGGTACCGTTTTTGTCGACCCGCCCCGGGCCGGCATGGATGTGGATACCTGCGAATTGGTGCGCCGCTTTCCCAGAATTTTATATATTTCCTGCAATCCAGACACCCTAGCCGCCAATATCGCTCAGCTTGCCGACACCCACCGCATTACCCAGTGTGCTCTGTTTGATCAGTTCCCATGGACGGAGCATATAGAGGCTGGAGTGCTGCTAGAAAAGTTTTAAAGCTGCCTACTCACCCCAGCGCGGTAACATAGTTTGTGGAATATCCAGCTGATTTAAAATCCGCGCTACCACAAAATCAATCAAATCATCAACTGATTGCGGCTGATGATAAAAGCCCGGTGAGGCAGGCAGGATCACTGCGCCCATTTGACTCAGCTTGAGCATGTTCTCTAAGTGAATCGATGAATAAGGTGCTTCGCGCGGTACGATGATCAGCTGGCGGCGCTCTTTTAGGGTGACATCTGCTGCGCGCTCAATCAGATTGTTACTCGCACCTGTGGCGATCGCCGACAAAGTCCCCATCGAACAAGGCACCACCACCATAGAGCTGGGTGCCCCCGAGCCTGAGGCGACCGGCGCCATCCAGTCTTCTTGGCTGTGTACATGGATTTGATCGGGCGCCGCGCCTGTGTATTCGGTCAAAAAATGCTGCATGGCTTGCGCCTTAGGCGGCAAGGTGACGTCCGTTTCCGTAGCCACCACCAGCAACGCCGCTTTGGAGATCAAAAAATGCACCTCGCGCTCTTCCTGCACCAAGCAGTCCAGCAGGCGCAAACCGTATTGCACGCCAGATGCACCGGTCATCGCTAGGGTGATTCGTTTGGAGCCACTCATTTAGGCCTCCAAGACTTTAGCCAGTAACTGCGATAAGCCGCCAAAGCCACCATTACTCATCAACACCACGTGGGTGCCGGGCTGTGCTTGCTTAAGCACCTGCTGGACAATTTCATCCAAGCTGCTGAGCACCTGGGTAGGCACGGGCGCATTCTGTACCGCTGCGGCCAAATCCCAACCTAGGGTCTCCGGTGCATACCAAATCGCCAAGTCCACAGCAGCAGTTGAAGGGGCTAAACCCTCGCGATGCGCACCCAGCTTCATAGAATTGGAGCGCGGTTCAATCACCGCAATAATTTTATCGGCGCCGACCTGATGCCTTAAACCCTGCAGCGTGCTTTCAATGGCGGTGGGGTGATGGGCAAAGTCATCGTACAAAACGACACCTTTACTATCAGTGATTTTTTCCATACGTCTTTTAACACTTTTAAACTGCGCCAGCGCTGCAATAGCTTGCGCGGGTAACACGCCCACATGCCGTGCAGCGGCAATAGCAGCTAAGGCATTAGCCACATTATGCTGACCGGTTAACGACCAATGCACTTCACCCTGCAGCTCCTTGTCGAACAGCACCTTAAAGGCACTGCCGTCAGCACTGATGAGTTCCACTTGCCACTGTCCGGCATCGCCCGTGGTTTGTGTCGGCGTCCAGCAGCCGCGCTGCACTACTCGCTCCAGCGCAGACTCTTGCGCCGGATAGATGACTAAGCCATTGCTGGGCACTGTGCGCAGCAGGTGATGGAACTGGGTTTCAATCGCGGCTAAATCGGCAAAAATATCCGCATGGTCAAATTCAAGATTATTCAGCACCAGGGTGCGCGGACGGTAATGGACAAACTTAGAGCGTTTATCGAAAAACGCACTGTCATACTCATCGGCTTCCACCACAAAGAAATCACTGCCACCTAAGCGCGCGGACACGGAGAAGTTTTGCGGCACACCACCAATCAAAAAACCGGGCTGCATGCCCGCATCTTCTAAAATCCATGCCAACATACTGGAAGTCGTTGTTTTGCCATGGGTGCCCGCTACTGCCAGCACCCATTTACTCTGCAACACATGCTCACACAGCCACTGCGGTCCGGAGGTATAAGGCAATCCGCGCTCCAACACATATTCCACCATCGGATTGCCGCGCGACAGCGCATTGCCGATGACCACCAAATCAGGGGCAGGTTGCAGGTGCTCGGGATGATACCCCTGCAGCAGCTCAATACCCTGCTCTTCCAACTGGGTACTCATCGGTGGATACACATTGGCATCCGAGCCGGTAACCCGATAACCCTGCTGCTTGGCGAGAATGGCCAGCGAACCCATAAAGGTGCCGCAGATACCTAAGATATGAATGTGTTGACTCATTGCTGCCTCATTTTTTAGAGTGCTTGCCAGATAAAGAATTCTGGACCATGCTTGCACTCGTATTAGTTAGTATAGGATTTTCCCATTTATGCGTATTTTTCAAGCTACTCTTGAACACGTAGCAGCACTCACTCCGCTGTTTGTCGCCTATCGTGAATTTCATGGCGCCATGCCAGCCACCGCGCTATCTAAAGAGTTTTTACAGCAGCGTATAGAAAAGCAAGAATCGGTAATTTTCGTGGCCGTACAGGATGAGCAGTTGCTCGGTTTTTGCCAAGTTTACCCCAGTTTCTCTTCTTTATCCCTACGCCCCGTTTGGATTTTGAACGATATCTTTGTCAAAGAAGAGCATCGCGGGAAGCAGATTGCCGAAAAACTTATTCGCCATACCCTTGAGCAGGCTGCCGCCAGTGACGTAGTGCGTATTCGCGTGTCTATTAGCCAATACAACGAAGTCGCTCAGCGCTTATTTGAATCAACCGGCTTTGCTGAAGACCCCGTATTTAGAAATTATATTCAGACAATGGCTTAGTCAGTTGGTATTGAACAGCAGGCTGTCTATAATTAGCCCGTTTTTTCATTTATTTTACGGAACCCCTTATGAGCTATAGTAAAATCCCCGCAGGAAAAGACCTGCCCAATGACATTAACGTCATTATTGAAATTCCTGCCAATCACGCACCGATAAAATACGAAGTCGATACCGAAACGGACTGCTTGATGGTGGATCGTTTTATGGCTACGCCGATGTTTTATCCAGCGAACTATGGCTTTATTCCTAACACCCTAGCCGATGATGGCGATGCCCTCGATGTTTTAGTGGTTACCCCTTACCCGGTCGCGCCAGGCTCAGTTATCCGTTGCCGCGCCGTTGGCGTACTTAACATGACCGACGAAGCCGGTGGCGATGCCAAGCTGCTTGCCGTACCGCACGAGAAGCTAACCCAGCTGTATAACGATGTACATGAGTACACCGACTTACCCGCGCTACTCATCGAGCAAATCAATCACTTCTTTGAAAACTACAAAGATTTAGAGAAAGGTAAATGGGTTAAAGTAGAGGGCTGGGATAACGCCGCAGCAGCACGCGATGCCATTAGCAAGTCAGTGGCAGCATTTAAAAAGGCTGAGTAATACCCACAAAAGCCGACCTCAGTGTCGGCTTTTTATTGACAGACAAACAGCCGCAATCCAAAGATAACAACCCGAGTCCTATTTATGTCCAGCAAGAAAGCATCTTTTTCCTTTGAGCAGTCTTTAGACGCGCTAGAAACCACCGTCGAACAACTGGAAAGCGGTGATCTTACTCTTGAAGATGCGCTACAGGCTTTTGAGAAAGGTATCAGCCTAACCCGTGAATGCCAGCAAGCCTTAAATCAAGCACAAACACGCATTAATGTGCTACTAGAAAAAAACGGTGAGCTGGTCGAGCAGCCACTAAACACTGCAGACACAAACCAAGCAAAAGTTGAAAGTGCGGCAGAGGACGACTTTGATGCGAGCGGGGATATTCCATTTTGATCGCTGCTTACCAATCCTATTGCCAATCTCTGGTTGACCCTGTCCTCGAACAGCTCTTTCAAGCACCCCACGCCAATATGGCTCGTCTGTATGAGGCGATGCGCTACAGCGTTATGAACGGCGGTAAAAGAGTGCGCCCTTTGCTGGTAGTGGCCAGCTGTGAAGCAGTCGCAGGCGATCCGAAACGCGCCATAGGCGCCGCTTGTGCAGTCGAGTTAATCCATGCTTACTCGCTGGTACATGATGACCTACCCGCCATGGACAATGATGCTTGGCGTCGTGGACAACCCACCACCCATATTGCCTTTGATGAGGCCTATGCCATTTTGGCCGGTGACGCGCTGCAAGCTTTAGCTTTTGAAGTGCTTTGTGATGCCGTGCACTCACCCGTACCCGAATCAACCCGCCTGCAAATGTTACAACTACTGACGAAAGCAGCCGGCGCAGCGGGCATGGTCGGCGGACAAGCCATAGACCTTAGCGCTACAGGTCAACAAGTCGATCAACAGCACTTAGAGCACATGCACAGACACAAAACTGGCGCTCTAATTCGCGCCAGCGTCGTGCTTGGCGGTATGGCGGGCGGCAGTGTTAGCGACTCATGTCTTGCGTCGCTAACAAGTTACGCCGAGGCCATAGGACTGGCTTTTCAAGTGCAAGATGACATTCTTGATATTACCAGCAGCACTCAGGTGCTAGGCAAGCAGCAAGGCAGTGATAGCCAGCAAGCCAAATCAACCTACCCCAACTTACTTGGTCTACAGCAAGCGCAGCAGTACGCCCTGCAATTGCGCGACCAAGCTTTGGCGGCACTGGATAGCTTTGATAGCAAAGCCGACCCATTGCGCCAGCTAGCTGACTATATCGTGCAGCGCAAAAATTAAGGCTCGCTTATAGAGCTGCTAGGCAAGCTTTTTTACAAAGACTTTTTAGAGTGCAAAAAAAAACGCTTAACAACTGTTAAGCGTTTTTTATATGGTGGGTCGTGCGGGGTTCGAACCTGCGACCAATTGGTTAAAAGCCAACTGCTCTACCACTGAGCTAACGACCCAAAAATGGTCGGGGTAGAGAGATTCGAACTCCCGACATCCTGCTCCCAAAGCAGGCGCGCTACCAGACTGCGCTATACCCCGAAAATTTGGCTCCGCGACCAGGGCTCGAACCTGGGACCCAACGATTAACAGTCGTTTGCTCTGCCGACTGAGCTATCGCGGAACTGTACTGAAGGCTCTACTTGGTAAGAAGTTTTCCCCTATCAGTGGCGCGCTATTCTACTGAATAATCATAATGTGTCAAGCCTAAACCTTGTTTTTCTTTCTTGGTCCAAAATTTGTTATGCTTAAGCCAACGTATTACACATTAGTTAGCCCCAGCAGTGAGCCCCAGCACGATACCTGCCAAACTTCGCTACTGCTGTGTTTTTACTAACCTTATCGTTATCGGTTGCCCCTATTATGCGCAGAACTAAACAAGAAGCCGACAAAACTCGCTCTGACCTGTTAACAGCGGCAGAGATTTTGTTTCTCAAAAAAGGGGTTGCCCACACATCCTTAGAGCAAATTGCTAAACATGCAGGCGTAACGCGCGGTGCGATCTATTGGCACTTTAAAAACAAAGCTGATTTATTTCATGCCATGCTTAATCAGGTCCGCTTGCCCACAGAAATCATCGCACAACGCATCAAGCAGTGCGATCCTGAAGATCCCGTGGCAGGACTACGCAACCTCTGTGTCGATGCATTAGCGTCTCTGTTAGTCGATGAACGCAAAAAGCGTATTTTCACTATCCTAATGCGCCGCTGTGAGTTTACTGACGAGCTCAAAGAAGCTGAACAACAGCATGAAGCCTTTATCAAAGCCTTTATACAGCTGTGCACAGAGCTGTTTTCTGAGCAAAAAACGGCTCAACGCTTACGACCCGGCTTCACCCCACACATGGCTGCCGTTGCTATACACGTTTTGTTTATTGGTATTTTAAGTGATTGGTTACGCGACGCTGAAGTTATTGATATTCAGCACTGCCAACCCTACTTTGATGCGCTGTTGCATGGCATCTTTAATGACTGGAGCGCCCCTTCCATCAAGCCCTGCGCGCAGAGCTTGAGTAAATCACTGTAGGGTTAATTGATTTCCTGAACTATGCTGGCAAAAGTACGCGGCCAAGGCTTATTGCTACGCAGCTCAGCCGGCAAATTTCTGGCAGCAGCCACAGCCGCCTCATGACTGGCAAAACTTCCATAAGTCACCACGTACAAATATTTACCTTGGTGCTGCTTACGGAAATAATGGTACTGCAGGCCATTCCTCTGCACAAAACTCTTCGCAGTCTGCTCACTCCCGCTGGCAAAAACTTGCAACACAAAACGTTGTTTAGGTTGCTGGCCATACCAAGCACTGCCCTGAGTTGCCGCTCTAACTGGTTGAGCAGCACTCTTCTTAACGGGAGCATGTTGCTTTACTGCCGCTGGTTTTGGTTTTGGTTTTGGTTGTGCTACAGGCGGTGGGGTTTGTTTTACCACAGGTGCTGGTGGCGGTTCTGGCGCACTCTGTTCGGCCAACGCTATCTCTAACGGTGGCTCAACCACATCAACGGCAGCTTCTTGTTGAGTTATTGTTGGCTGAGTAGGCTCTACTGCCTGCGCCTGCTGAATAGCCAATGCGGAGGCTGTTGCGCTATCTTCCGGCAAAGGTAGCTGCAAGGGCACACGCTCCGTTTTCAGCGCTGTATTTTGCTCGCTAACACGCTGGCTTGAAACCATCGCACGCTCAATCGGTGCATCCACAGAATCTTCAGCTTTAACAGCAACTTTTTGCTCGTCTTGCTGATATAAAAAATAAATAAATATGAATGCTATAGCCAACAGCGCCAAAAGATACTTGTAGGGCAAAGGAGGCAACATCTTGCGTCTAGGTTGGTCAAAGATTCGTGTCATTAACACTTCTTTGGCCGCCTGATTAACCAGCCCCGGCCAGCCATCAGACTCTGAACACAGCTGCTCAAGCTCAGCATCTGTAAATATATCGAGCGTTTGTCCAGCGGCTTCCAGTCTAGTCTGCAAATAACCACGAATATCAGCCGCCGACCAAGGTTCTAATTCAATTGAGTGATGCTCAACCTCATCATTACTCTGCTCAATGTCAGCCAGCGAGGTTTGTAGTGAAGGCTCACCAAATAAAAACACCGATGCGCGCGCCTCCCCACCGCCTTTAGCTAAGCGCTGCAACAGCACTATTGCTGACTCGTTTAAAGCATGGGCGTCATCAACAAGTATGTGTACATCATTACCTGCATGGGTTACTTGCTCAATTGCACCTAATAGACCCTGAATATCACGCTGCTCTGTTTTTAACCCGTGCGCTATATGCTGAATCAGGATGCCGGCATCCTGTGCCTGAAAACCCGAAATCACAATATTTAATGCTGATTCTTTGGCAGCCGCAACCATTGCATGACGCAGTACTGTTTTACCGCTGCCCCTAGGTCCGGTAATGAGCAGTAAAAAATTCCCATAGCGGGCAAAGTGTATGAGCTGTTCTAGGACATTTCGGCGCTTTGCCTTATAAAACTGGAAGCTGGAGCTACGCTCGGCAAAAGGATCGAACTTAAACTGGTAATGCTCTAAATAAAGATCGTTAGCCTGCGAAATTTCCATCTTTGTCCCATGTTTAAGCAATGAGGTTGTCTACTAGAGCCCTGTAGTCAGTATTTAAAACCTGCTCTAATAGCTCGCGTGAATAATCTGCTGTTATGACTGCACGCCCCAGCCCCTGTAAAAGCACCAAACGAATGTGCCCATCTAAAGCTTTTTTATCAACTGCCATATGCTTTAAAAAATCTACGGCACGCATACTTGGTGGTGCGATGATTGGCAGCTTCGCAGCTTGTAATAAAGCCACGCTGCGCTGCAGTTCTTGAGCCGTTATCCAGCCCAGCTGATTGGACATATGTAACGCCATCACTGTACCAGCTGCAACTGCCTCACCATGCAACCAGTTGCCGTAGCCCTGCTCTGTCTCGATAGCATGACCAAAGGTATGGCCAAGATTTAAGATCGCCCTGATGCCCGATTCTCGCTCATCCTGCGCCACCACTTCCGCCTTAATCGCACAGGAGTGCTTAATGGCATAGCTGAGCGCTTGCTCGTCTAACTGCAGCAATAGGGGGATGTTCTCTTCGAGCCACGACAAAAACTGCAGATCATAAATAAAGCCATATTTAATAATTTCAGCTAACCCAGCCGCAAGTTCACGCTCAGGCAGGGTAGATAGTGTATCGGTATCTATAATCACCGCCTGCGGTTGATAAAAGGCACCAACCATGTTTTTGCCGAGCGGGTGATTAATCCCGGTTTTGCCGCCTACAGATGAATCAACCTGTGATAAAAGCGTAGTCGGCACTTGGATAAAATTAACACCGCGCTGGTAGCACGCTGCAGCAAATCCAGCCATGTCACCGATAACACCACCACCTAAAGCAATAATGGTGGTCTTACGATCATGCTGCTCTTGCAACAAAGCATCAAAGATAAGTTGCAATGTTTGCCAGTTTTTATAGGACTCGCCGTCCGGCAAAATTATTTCTGTTACCTGATACTCGGCTAAGGCTGTTTTAATTCGCGCTAAATAAAGTGGCGCGATAGTTTCGTTGGTGACAATGGCTACACGCTGCCCTTGGATGTGCGGGGCATACAACTCTGGACTATCTAATAGTTTCGAGCCGATATAAATTGGATAGCTGCGCTCAGCGAGATCTACTTTAAGCTTTTGCATAACATTACTACTTAGTCACAGTGGATACTGTTGGGATTATAAGCAAAACCGCAAGATCATACTAATGCTGTCAACTGATCAATAATTTCTTGCACCACTAATCGCGGCGCTCGCGTATCAGTTTCGATAATGATATCAGCAATCTCCCTGTATAAGGGTTCTCTGATTTTTAGCAGGTTTTCTAACACTTTGCGTGGGTTTTCAGTTTGCAGCAAGGGTCTATTTTTGTCTCTTGCGGTACGTTCAAGCTGATGCTCTACCGAGGTATGCAGATAAATTACCGTGCTGTTGCTAGACATTCTTTTTCGATTGGCTGGCTTTAGAATTGCTCCGCCGCCAGTAGCCAATATAAGTCCACGCTCTTGCAACAGGTCGTCAATAACCTGCTCTTCCCTGATCCGGAAACCTTCCTCGCCCTCAAGATCGAAAATGAGCGGAATGCTTGCGCCTGTCCGCTCTTCAATTTCTCGATCCGAGTCCTTGAAACTCAGCTGTAACTCTCTAGCAAGTAGACGCCCGATGGTGCTTTTGCCAGCTCCCATCGGGCCCACTAGAGTTAGGTTTTTATGTCGCATCAATAATTTAGGCTAACTGATTGATTATTCATAATGCGCGGCGTAATAAAAATTAGTAGCTCACTTTTATTATCCTGAACAAAATCACGCTTGAAAAGACGACCAACAAAAGGCACATCACCTAAGAAAGGTACTTTCTCTACCGTTTTTACCTGCGCGTTCGAGAACACCCCACCGATTACAATGGTTTCACCATCCGACACCAGCACTTTTGCATTCACTTCGTTTTTCTTAAGTGATGGCACACCATCAATTGCATTAGCAAAGTCTGGCTCGTCTTTAGTTACCTTCACATCCATAATAATGCGATTATCAGGTGTGATTTGTGGCGTTACTTCGAGCGACAATACAGCTTCTTTAAATGAGGTACTGGTTGCACCGCTTGAGCTGGCTTCTTGATAAGGAATTTCAGAACCCTTCATGATTTTGGCGGTTTCTTTATCTGAGGTAACCACCTTAGGTTGAGAAACCACTTCACCATGACCGGATTTTTCCATTGCTGACAATTGTAGATCTAAAATTGCATTGTTAGTAACAAACCCTAGCCCTATACCCGAGGTTGCGCCTGTTGCAGCCAAATCAACGAAGGGAGTGTTTAGCGGAGTCTCACGAATACCGGGAAAGCGCCCTGTTTGTCTGCCGCTATCTGTAGGGTCATCAGCCACACCCAGGTTGCCATTCTTACCCCAAGCGTTCCACTTGCTGCCGTTGGCCCACAGGTTGCCACCCCAACGAACACCTAAGCTTTTGTCATATCCAACATCTGCTTCAACAATACGCGCTTCAATCATCACTTGTCGCATTGGTATATCTAGCTGTACAACAATACGTCTTAGTTCATCTAAGCGCTCTTGGGTTTGGTACGCAATGATGCTATTGGTCCGATCATCTACCGTAATGGAACCACGCTCAGCACCTTGGCCGCTGGTGACCTGCTGGAATAGGGCTGCCATTTGCGAAGCTTTTGCATAGTTCACTTGAATAAGCTCACGACGCAACGGTGCTAGCTCGGCAATTTGTTGTTGCGACTCTAACTCTTGGCGTTCACGCTCAGCAATTTCTGCTGCAGGTGCAACCAGCAATACGTTACCTATTTTACGCTTATCCAAACCTTTAGTTTTCAACACCAAATCAAGCGCCTGATCCCAAGGTACGTTTTGCAAGCGCAAAGTAATATTGCCTTGCACCGTATCACTGGCCACTAGATTTAAATCGGTGAAATCAGCAATTAACTGCAGCACAGAACGCACATCAATATCTTGGAAGTTAAGCGACAGCTTTTCACCTGTATAGGCAAAACGATCAGCATTACGTTTTTCTAACTCTGCCTTACTAATAGGTTTAACACTAATGGTCAGCTTATTATCTGTCTGGTACGCCAGATAGTCATAAGTGCCTGACGGCTCAATCACAACAGAGGTTCCGCCAGATTTTTCAGTAGCATTTACGAAATTTACTGGTGTAGCAAAGTCTTTAACGTCCAAACGCACCCGCAACTCTTCTGGTAATTGTGTGCGCGGGAAGAACAAGCTGATTTTACCACCCTGCTCTTGAATATCTGGGTTTGCTGCCGTATCTGCCAACTCTATGACAACATTACCCTCGCCCTGCTCGCCACGCTGAAAGTCGATACCTTTGATGCCTCTAGCAGCAGGAGCTTGCTTCTGCGTTTTAACTATTTGCTTAGGAGCGTTGGTTGCAGCTGTATTGGTTACGCCTTCACCTACCACAACATATAAGTTATTGCCGTCAACACGAGTATCATAACTAGTGAGTTGGGCTAAATTAATAATTAAACGCGTGCGGCCTTGTGCTTCAACCACTGTCAGGCTTCTTGCATTGCCGGCGCCCAATTCGCGAGTTTTGCTTTTCAGCTTGTTGTTTACACCCGGCAAATCCAAGGCAATTCTAGCTGGTTGCTCAATGGTATAGCCTCTGGGCATATCAATAGGCTCGTCAAAGGTGAGCTTCAGCTCTACCTTATCACCGGGCAGCGCTGACACATCGAGTGTATTTAAGTCAGCGGCCAATATGCTTGGTGAAGCTAGTGCTAACAGCCACGCGCAAGCAATACGAGAAAATTTTGTTTTCATTGTCCAATTCCGTTGAGTGTTCCGGTTAGTTTTCATAATCTGCTCCACTTCACGAGCGCTCCTGCAACATCAATGTTCTAGGCCGTTCCAGCCACCCACCTTCGCCATCCGGCACCAGCTCTACCACCTCGACGGCATCCGCATTAATCTCAGTAATACGGCCATGATTACGCCCTAGGTAATCACCTGCACGCACACGATGTACCCCATCGCCACCACGTATCAATGCATACAAGCCTTCTTTATTGGCTAAGGTCCCCACCATTACAAAGGTTTCAATATTGAAGCTCTCTAAAAACTGTTTAACTCGAGCATCATCAGGCATCAAGCCAGAACGCCCACGCTCGCGCTGAGCTTGTTCTAATTTAACCGGAGGTTGAAATGGACTACGTAAGCCTGTCGCTATATAGGTAAAAGGCTCGTACACCACCTCTTCAGGCATAGCTTCAATCCTACCCCTAGGCTGGGCACGAACTTCATCCATAAATGCTTGCAAATCAGCATGTTCGCCTGAACTACAACCAAGCAGAGCTGACGATAGCATCGCTAATAATAGGTAACGTGCGCACTTCATTACTTAGCCCCCTGCTGATCTTTATATCTATAGGTTTTCACCAGAATACTCATTGCTAGGCGCGAATTGCTGCCCGCTTTAGCTGGTTCAATACTGAAGTCATGCAAGGTAACAATACGCGGCATACTGGCAACCGCACTCACAAAGGTCGCCAACTCGTGATAACCACCATAAACCTTAATCTGAATTGGCAACTCAATATAAAACTGTTGCGCTACTTCAGGCTGAAGTTTAATTTCTTCAAATTCCAAGCCTGAGTTCAAGCCTGCACTGGTGATATCTTCCAACAAACCCGGCACTTCAGTGTCACTGGGCAGCTGTTTAAGCAAGGCATCGAAAGAAGCCTCCATCAACACCATCTGCTCTTTATAGGCTCCCAAGTTTGCTGCCTGCCTCACTTTGCTGGTGAATTGCTCTTTTAACGTAACCTCTTCACGCTGGTGACGCTCTAGTTCGTCCTGCATGTCAGTTAGATAGAAAAAGTATCCTAACGCAAGCACTGCAATAAATATGATTATGCAAGCTAGTGCACGAACCGCAGCAGGCCAAGAACCAATATTATTAACATCAAGCTCATTAAAATCGACCTGCTTTAGACTTTTCAAGGAATCCATGAAGCTCATTTTTTCGCTCCTTGCTTATTTTCATCCACAGGCTTAGTTTGCTGCACAGTCATTTTAAAGCGACTTGTTTGTTCCGTATTATCCGCTGAAACTGCTTTTACCTCTGTTAAATTTGGCGCAGTCAGCCAAGCAGAAGCATCCTGATTACGCATTAAATTAGAAACCAAGCTGTTACTTTCTGCTTCACCCTCTATGGCCACTGTTTTGTCAGTCAGCTTAAGTGAAGTGAAATAGACACCATCAGGAATAGTACGCACGATCTGATCGAAAATCCTCGAGACTATCGGCCGATTACCCTGTAAATCCTGAATAATCTTCATCCGCTCAATTAGCTGTTGGCGACGGGTTCTTAGCTCACTAATTTCCTTAATGCGTGCATCCAAAGCCGTATTTTCTGCACGAATAAAGTTATTGCGCCCCTGCTGATTTTCGATTGCCGTATTAAAATACTGGCTGGCCAAGAACACGACACCCGCAGCAAGCAATAAAACAACAACCAACAGCACCAAAAAACGCTGTTTGCGCTCTTCGCGCAGCTGTTCGCGCCAAGGTAATAAGTTAATCTGTGCCATTAGTCAAAACTCCTCATTGCTAAGCCACAGGCGATCATTAATGAAGGCGCATCACTCGCTAAGGCGCCAGCATTAACCTTATTACTTAATGACATATTGGCAAAAGGATTGGCCACCATAGTTGGCGTGCCCAGCTTTTGTTGGACGAGACGATCAAGATTAGGAATGGATGATGTGCCACCCGCCAGCAGAATATAGTCAACTTCTGTGTACTGACCTGCAGCAAAGAAAAACTGTAACGAACGAGAAATTTGCTGCACGACACCCTCTTTAAAGGGTTCTAAAACTTCAAGCTCGTAGTCATCGGGCAAGCCCCCTTGTTTTTTAGCCAAGCCTGCCTCTTCAACCGACAAGCCGTATCTACGTTGAATTTCATCAGTCAGTTGTTTGCCGCCAAAAACCTGCTCACGGGTGTATATGGTTACCCCATTACGCATAACACTTAGCGTAGTCATGGTTGCACCGATGTCTACCACCGCCACTGTTAGGTTTTCACGACCACCGGCAAGCTGGCTAGATACCAGCTGGTAGGATCGCTCAAGCGCATAAGCTTCAACCTCTACCACTTTTGCGGATAGCCCAGCTAAAGCCAGAGCCGCTTCACGTATTTCAACGTTTTCTTTACGACAAGCCGCGAGCAAAACATTATCACGCCCAGCGACACCCGAAGGTCCTAACACCTCAAAATCGATGGCTACTTCTTCGATAGGGTAAGGAATATACTGATCAGCTTCAATTTTAAGCTGTGTTTCCAATTCATCTTCAGACAAGCCAGATTCCATCTGAATTTGTTTGGTAATTACCGCAGAACCCGATACTGCAACCGCAGCTTGCTTAAGCGTTGTTCTTGATTTAGCAATCAGTTTTGTAATTACCTGACCCACTACCTCGAGCTCAGCAATATTCTTCTCGATAACAGCGTTGGGTGGAAGCGGCTCAACAGCATAGGCCTCTACTTTATAGCGGCCACCTGAGCGACTTAGTTCGATGAGTTTTACCGAGGTCGAGCTTATATCGATCCCCAGTAGCATATTCGATTTCTTTTTGAAGAGCCCTAGCACAACCGAATTCCTATCAGCATCCGTCACTTACAGACGTTTTATGGTTTTTCACATTAAATAACAGTCTTGCTTGAATCGCAAATAGCTTCTAAGCAAAAAAAACGCTTATAATGTGGCCTATTGAATCTATTATTTCCATCTAATTTTCTAACCCCTTAATTTACTTTGGGAATCTCACCATCTTGATGCTTTTTCTAAAAACAGTTATTGCATTAATCATTGCCACGATTTGCGGAGCAGTACTCAGTTTAACTGGCGCCTATTTATACCTCAGCCCCAATTTACCCTCAGTTGACTCTCTACGTACAGTAGAACTACAAATTCCGTTACGCGTATACAGCTCTGAATCAATGCTCATTGAAGAATTCGGTGAGATGCGCCGCACCCCTATTCCATTTGCAGATGTTCCACAAGACTTTATTCATGCTCTGCTTTCTGCTGAGGACGACAATTTCGCCAATCATTATGGCGTTGATCCTGGCAGCTTGATGCGCGCTGCTGCTCAAATCTTAAAGTCCGGCCGCATTCAAACTGGCGGAAGCACCATTACCATGCAGGTGGCAAAGAATTTTTTCCTTACCAGCGAGCGTAGCTTTTCCCGTAAAGCCAATGAAATTCTTTTAGCGTTGCAGATAGAGCGTGAACTAAGTAAAGAGGAAATACTAGAGCTTTATGTCAATAAAATATACCTCGGCAATCGTGCCTATGGTATCGAAGCGGCGGCAAATATTTATTATGGCAAATCCATTCAGGAGTTAAGCCTAGCGCAGATGGCTATGATTGCCGGATTACCTAAGGCACCATCACGCTTCAACCCTATCGCCAACCCAGAACGCAGCATGGAGCGGCGCGACTGGATTCTTGGGCGCATGTACAAACTGGGCCGCATCACTCAAGAGCAGTTTAACCAAGCCATTAATGAACCTCTTGATGCTAAGTTACACATCCGCACCCCCGACGCTTACGCGCCCTATATAGCTGAAATGGCACGCCTAGAAATGGTCAGCCTTTATGGCAGCAATGCCTATACTGACGGGTTAAACGTAGTCACAACTATTTCTGCTGACTTGCAAAATCATGCTCAAAACGCTGTATTTAACGGCTTAACAGACTATGACCGTCGCCATGGATATCGCGGCGCTGAAAAGCATGTAGCCAACCCCGAGCAATGGCTCTCAACGCTGGCCAACACAAGACGCTATAACCAATTTATCCCCGCAATCGTTAAACAAATTGATGCTGATAGCATTGTTGTGTTATTGGCAAATGGCGTAGAACCTATTGTGCCTTGGTCAAGTATGCGCTGGGCAGCTCCGTTCTTAAGCAACAACAGCCGCGGCGCAACACCTAAAAAACCTTCAGATGTGGTCAAAATTGGCGATCTTATTCGTGTAGTTAGCACTGAAGATGGCAGCTATGCTTTTTCACAAGTACCCAAAATTCAAACATCGCTGATTAGCCTAAATCCACACAGCGGCGCCATTCAGGCTTTGGTGGGTGGTGTGGCATTCGAGCAAAGTCACTACAACAGAGCCACTCAAGCACAACGTCAACCCGGCTCTAGCTTTAAACCCTTTATTTATAGCGCAGCGCTGGATGCCGGTTTCACTACAGCCACGCTAGTCAATGATGCTCCAATAGAGATTTTTGAACCCGGCATGAAAGAAGTATGGCGTCCGAAAAATGATAACGATACTTTTTTGGGTCCTATCAGAGTACGCGAAGCCTTATTTCGTTCACGCAACATAGTATCCATTCGCATACTGCAAGATATTGGCATCCCTTACGCACGCCAATACATCAGCCGTTTTGGTTTAAAAGAAGCAAGCTTACCGCCTAATCTGTCCCTGTCTTTAGGCTCAGCAACCTTAGTGCCTATGGATTTAACCGCGGCTTGGGCAACCTTTGCTAATGGCGGCTATAAAATCGAGCCATATCTAGTAGAAAAGGTTTACGACCGTAACGGACAGACGCTTTTCCAAGCCAACCCAAATATTACGCCCAGACAGGCAAAGATTCAGCAACAGCTTCAAGCCGCTGATGAGCAAAAAAATGCGGCAGGCGTAGAAAGCCAAACCAACATAGCTGACCCTATCTTGGATCCGCGCACCGCTTACCTGATCACTGATGTGTTAAAAGACGTGATTAAAAGAGGAACCGGCAGACGTGCACTGGCGCTAAATCGAACTGACTTAGCTGGCAAAACCGGTACCACAAACGACTCTTTTGATAGCTGGTTTATTGGCTATAACTACGATCTATTAACCTCAGTATGGTCAGGTTTTGATCAGCCAGCGAGCCTAGGTCGCCATGAATACGGCAGCAGTATTTCCTTACCTATTTGGATTGACTATACCCGCCAAGCACTGGCTGACAAGCCCATGAGCACTCAGCCCGAACCAACAGGTTTAAGCTTGTTGCGTATCGACCCTAATAGCGGACGTGTTGCGCCACCCGGTACACCTGAGAGTTTTTTTGAGCTATTTAAAGAAGAAGATACACCGCCCAGCATGGACGAATTTAACACTAACTTTAGTAGTCCTGGAGCAATCCAGCCTAGCTTTAAACAGGACAGCTATATTGATTTGTTTTAGCCTCTCAATAAGCGTATTTGCTTAAGTTGGCGTTTTATCATCAATAAAAAACCCGCTCATTCACTGGCGGGTTTTTTATTGATGAAGAAAGGGCTGATTATTTAAATACATCAGCAACTGACTGCAATGGGTAGTTACGCGGATAGGGCAAGCTAGCTACGCCACTTTCTATCGCTGCTTTTGCAGCAGCATCCGGCACCAGAGTAATCAAGCGTGGGTCCAACGGCTTAGGAATAATATACTCACGCCCAAACTCCAATGTATCTAAACCGTATGCCGCACATATCTCAGGCAACACTGGCGCTTTGGCTAAATCACGCAAAGCATGCACCACTGCAATCTTCATTTCCTCATTAATACGCGAAGCACGCACATCTAATGCACCGCGAAAGATAAATGGGAAACACAAAACATTATTAACTTGGTTAGGGTAATCCGAACGGCCCGTCGCCATAATTATGTCTGAGCGAGTGGCATGTGCAAGTTCTGGACTAATTTCCGGATCCGGATTAGAACAGGCAAACACTACAGGTCTTTCTGCCATGCGCTTAAGGTTATCTGCGCTGAGTAAATTAGAGCCAGCCAGACCAACAAAAACGTCCGCCCCTTCCATAGCCTGCTCAAGCGTATGCTGATCCGTGTCGTGCGCAAAGGCAGCTTTATATTGATTTAAATCATCACGACCAGAATGAATTACGCCTTTACGGTCGAGCATAAAAATGTTCTCAACCTTGGCGCCCAAACTAATTAACAGCCGCATGCAGGATATGGCAGCGGCACCAGAGCCAAGGCAAACAATTTTAGCTGTGGCCAGTTCTTTGCCAGCAATCTCTAGGGCGTTCAGCATTCCAGCCGCAGTAACAATAGCTGTACCATGCTGATCATCATGGAATACTGGAATATCACACTGCTCAATTAGGGCGCGCTCGATTTCAAAACACTCGGGCGCTTTGATGTCCTCTAAATTGATACCACCAAAGGTTATTGAAATACGTCTTACGGTATCAATAAACGCTTGTGGGCTTTCTGCATCCACTTCAATATCAAAAACATCCACACCAGCAAAGCGCTTAAACAGCACGCCCTTACCTTCCATTACCGGTTTTGATGCCAACGGTCCTAAATTACCCAACCCAAGGATAGCGGTACCGTCGGTAATCACACCGACCAGATTACCCTTGCTGGTATATTTATAAGCGAGGTTTGGCTCGCGCGCGATTTCACGCACTGGCTCTGCCACCCCAGGACTATAGGCAAGCGCCAAATCACGCGCTGTCTCTGTGGGTTTGGTTAGCTCAACACTTATTTTACCCGGACGGGGTAAAGCATGATATTCAAGTGCTGCTGTTTTCAAATCAGACATGATGTTTTTCCGCTGGATAGTTTCTGTATTTATAAACTGACGAGCATACGCAAGAGTAAAGCCTACAACAAGACATGATGAGTTTCTGGGCGCTTAGGCCACCAGGCTGTGACAGTCGGTACAAAACAACACTAAAACCTGTAAATCTTTACTAACTGCTCAATTTTTCATTGATTATAAAGTAAAAAAGCGCCTAAGAAGGCGCTTTTTTACTGTGCAAGCAAAATAAGCTTACTTAGTACCGAAAGTACCAAAGCGCTGCTTAAAGCGATCGATACGACCACCCACATCAAGTACTTTCTGCTTACCGGTATAGAATGGGTGACACTCGGAGCATACATCAATGCTGATGTCTTTGCCGATAGTTGAACGTGTCGCAATCACATTACCACAACTGCAGGTTGCGTTAATATCTGCGTAATTTGGGTGAATACCAGCTTTCATGATGAATCCTCAGGAATATACAACGTGCCGCCATCCAACCCCATTGTTGAATACCGCACGCAAATAGGAGGGCGATCATACCAGAGCATAAACCACATGCAAACAGCCTTTTCTTGTTTTTCCGTATTTTTCAGTGCGTTTTTTGCTTATTCTAGATAATTAGCTCAGGCTTAAATTTAAGCTTACAATAGAACCACGTTCATCAGCTTGCAGCATCGGCTGCACATCAAGCTAACAGATAAAAAGGAAGCCACAGTGACTACCAATACTGCCTATCGACTTTTCCCCAGTACACGTTTACGTCGTAACCGTCGCGACGACTTTTCTCGCCGTTTAGTGCGTGAAAATCGCTTAAGTGTGGATGACCTTATTTATCCAGTTTTTGTTCTCGATGGCAGCAATCAACGCGAAGCCGTCCCGTCTATGCCCGGTGTTGAGCGCCTGTCAATCGACCTACTATTACAAGAAGCAGAACATTGGGTTGCCTTAGGCATTCCTGCTTTGGCTCTTTTCCCGGTTACGCCAGTGGAATGCAAATCCCTTGATGCAGCAGAGGCGTGGAATCCCGACGGTATCGCTCAGCGTGCCATTCGCGCGCTACGAGAAAAATTCCCTGAGCTAGGCATTATCAGTGATGTGGCTCTAGACCCGTTCACCACCCATGGTCAAGACGGTATTTTGGATGACAGCGGTTATGTACAAAATGAAGAAACCGTTGATGCGCTCGTACGCCAAGCGCTTTCACACGCTGCAGCCGGCGCGCAAGTAGTGGCGCCATCGGACATGATGGATGGACGTATCCTCGCCATCCGCGAAGCACTTGAAGATGCTGGCCACATCAATGTGCGCATCATGGCCTATTCAGCCAAGTATGCTAGTAGCTACTACGGTCCTTTCCGTGATGCCGTAGGTTCAGCTGCCAACCTTGGTAAGGGCAATAAGTTTACCTACCAGATGGACCCTGCTAATGGGCACGAAGCCTTGCACGAAGTAGCTATGGATCTAACCGAAGGTGCTGACATGGTGATGGTCAAGCCTGGCATGCCTTACTTGGATATCGTTTGGCGCACCAAAGAAGAGTTCAAAGCACCAACCTTTGCTTACCAGGTGAGCGGTGAGTACGCCATGCATATGGCGGCCATTCAAAACGGCTGGCTCAGTGAAGAGGTTATTATGGAATCATTATTGGCCTTTAAGCGCGCCGGTGCTGACGGCATCCTCACCTACTTTGCTGTGCACGCAGCTAAGCAGCTACAGCAGAACAACTAAATAACCGGGGATTTTATGAGCGATAAGCCAGCAGTTACTGCAACTGTATCAACATCAGAGCCTATCGCTCATGCCCCAAATTTAGACGATAGCAGCCTATATATTCACCGTGAACTTTCACAGCTGCAGTTTAATATTCGCGTTCTGGATCAGGCGCTTGACGAATCAACGCCATTACTTGAACGGCTAAAGTTCTTATTAATTTTCTCCAGCAATCTAGATGAGTTCTTCGAAATTCGTGTTGCTGGACTTAAACGGCAAATAACCTACAACCGTTTGCGTATTGACGCAGACGGGATACAGCCGCAACAAGCCTTAGCTGACATTGCAGGCATAGTGCATCAACAAGTTACTCGTCAATATCAAATACTCAATGACGTTCTGCTACCCAAACTGGCGCGCGAAAATATTCGTTTTATTCGTCGCCGCTTCTGGACCGAGTCGATACAGCGCTGGGTCAATGAATATTTTCATGCTGAAGTAGCGCCTATTATTACCCCCATTGGTTTGGATCCAGCCCACCCTTTCCCATTACTGGTCAATAAAAGCTTAAACTTTATTGTCGAGCTTGAAGGTGTCGATGCGTTTGGTCGCAACTCAGGTTTGGCTATCCTGCCTGCACCGCGCAGCTTACCCCGTCTTATTCGCGTGCCAGAAGAAATTGGCGGCCCTGGGGTTAACTACGTCTTTCTTTCATCCATGCTGCATGCCCATGCCAATGATTTATTCCATGGTATGAAAGTTAAAGGCTGCTACCAATTTCGTCTGACGCGCAACGCTGATCTGAGCTTTTCTGCAGAGGACGTTACCGATCTAGCCCATGCCTTACGCGGTGAGTTAAGTACGCGCCAGTTTGGTGATGCTGTACGACTAGAAGTGGTAGATAATTGCCCTGAACATCTAGTTGATTATCTATTAACCCAATTCAACCTCAGTGAGACAGAACTCTATCAGGTAAATGGACCAGTCAACCTGACCCGTTTATTTGCTATTACCAATCTAACTTCACACCCGCATTTACAGTTTGCGCCCTTTGTCCCCTCGATTCCCAAAGCGCTGCAGAAAAATACTGATATTTTCGCCGTCGTCAGCAAACAAGATATTTTGCTTTACCATCCCTACGAGGCATTCACCTGCGTCATTGATTTTTTAAGTCAGGCGGCAAAAGATCCTAACGTATTGGCAATAAAGCAAACCCTGTATCGCGCAGGTGCAAACTCAGAAATAGCCGATGCCTTGGTAGAGGCAGCACGCAACGGCAAGGAAGTGACGGTAGTAATTGAACTGCGCGCACGCTTTGACGAAGAGTACAACCTTGCACTAGCCAGCCGCTTACAGGAAGCCGGCGCTATCGTTATTTACGGCATGATAGGTTTTAAAACCCACGCCAAGCTCGCGCTAATATTACGCCGCGAAGAAGACAGCCTCGTGCGCTATGCCCACTTAGGTACCGGCAATTACCATGCGGCTAACGCTTTGCTGTATACCGATTACAGTTTGCTCACCAGTAATAAAGCCCTGTGCGAGGATGTATCCATACTTTTTGGTCAGCTCATTGGCATGGGGAAAAGTGTGCAGATGCAAAAACTCATTCACGCACCTTTTACGTTACGCAAATCACTCATGGATTTTATTGCTAGAGAAGAGTCCAACGCGCTGGCCGGAAAGCCCGCGCATATTATTATTAAAATCAATGCGCTAACCGATGCAAAAATCATTAAAGCACTGTACAAGGCCAGTCAAGCAGGCGTAAACATTGATTTAATCGTGCGCGGGATGTGTTGTTTGCGTCCTGGTATTGCCGGTGTCTCACAAACCATACAGGTGCGCTCTATTATTGGGCAGCAGCTTGAACACAGTCGCGTTTATTATTTCTTAAACCACGATGCAGACGAAGAAATTTATCTAGCCAGTGCTGATTTAATGGAGCGCAATTTGGATAAGCGTATCGAGGCCTGTTTCCAGCTAGAAAACAAAAAGCTGGTTAAACGCGTTAAAAAAGAGCTCAAACTCTATCTTGAGGATAATACCCACGCTTGGCTATTACAGGCAGATGGCCGTTATATCCAACAACAGCCTGCTGCACTAGAGCCTGTTCAGCACGCACAACAAACCCTGCTTGAACAGCTTAGCTTATTTGTCGCTGACGTCAGTAATCCAACACAATAAAAAAGGGCCCCGAAGAGCCCTTTTCTGTATGACAAAGCCTAGATTAATCCAGCTTCATGGTGCCCTTCTCGGCTAGGTTAATGTGCCAAGAGAACGCCTTGTCCAACAGGTGTGGTGTGTGTCCACCACGCTTGGCTTTGGCTTCTTCGAAGTACTCACGCGCCTGCTGCTTGTAGGTCGGGTGCATACAGTTTTCGATGATGGCCTCAGCCGCCTGGCGTGGAGCCAGACCACGCAAGTCAGCGTAGCCCTGCTCGGTGATGATCACATCAACGTCATGGTTGGTGTGGTCAACGTGGGTCACAAACGGCACGATGGCGGAAATGGCGCCGCCTTTGGCAGTTGACTGGGTAACGAACATGGTAATGCGGGCGTTACGGGCAAAATCACCGGAACCGCCGATACCGTTCATCATGTGAGTACCACTGACGTGGGTGGAGTTGACGTTACCGTAGATGTCCACTTCCAGCGCAGTGTTGAAAGAAATCACACCCAGACGACGAATCAGCTCGGGGTGGTTGGAAATTTCTTGCGGGCGGAAAACAACCTTGTCTGCATACTTCTCCAAGTCTTCTGCCAGGCTGTCTACACGCTTCTTAGACAGGGACAGCGCCGTACCGGCAGCGAACTTCACTACACCGGCATCAATCAGATCGAATACGCCATCCTGCAACACTTCGGAAGCAACGATGATGTCTTTGAAACCAGAGTCCTTCATGCCATTCAGCACTGCGTTAGCCACGGAGCCGACTCCGGATTGCAGCGGAGCCAGGTTGTTTGGCAGGCGGCCCTTGCGTACTTCTTCATGCAGGAAGTGCAGCAGGTTGTCAGCAATTTGCTGGGTTTCTTCGTTTGGCTCAAACAGCGGAGACGGGATATCCGGCTGGCTGGAAATCACGATACCGCGGACTTTGGCTGGATCAACCTTGATGCCCTTGCTGCCAATGCGCTGGCTGATTTCACACAGCGGAATATCGCAACGGGCATTTTCACCGGCAGGGCCGGGAACATAGATGTCGTGCATGCCTTCGTAGGCCGCCGGAGCGGATACGTTGACCTCGATAATGACGTGCTTGGCCGTGTCGACATAAATCGGGGAGTTGCCCACTGAACCGGTCGGAATGATTTCACCGTCTTCAGTAATCGCAGCAGCTTCGATAATTGCGTAGTCGATGCGCGGCAGTACGCCCTGGCGCACATATTCGGCGTTATGGGACAAGTGCTGGTCGATATAGAACGCTTCGCCTTCGTTGATCTGCTTGCGCAGGATCGGGTTGGCGTTATATGGGAAACGCAGGTTGATGATGCCGGCTTCGGCCATAGAACCATCAGCCGCCGGGCCCATGGAGGCGCCGGTAAACAGGTTGACCTTGAACTTTTCTTTTTTGCCGCGCTCGGCCAACGCCATCGGGAACTCTTTTGGCTCACCAAACAGGGTGAAGCCACTCATGCCCAGCGTCATCCCGTCATCAATCCATGATGCGGCTTCCTCGGCTGAAACAATCTTATCTAGGAAAGCTGCATTACGAATGAATTTACTTAAATCCTGTGTCATGAAAATAACCTCTAGACTTTACTAATGTTTGTTTTATTTGCTAGCTGCACTGTGCTTTACATAAACGAAGGGTATTCTATTGAAACCGATAAAATTGTGCAGCTAGTAATTTGTTTTACAAATATTTCTTGTTTTTGCTCTACCAAACCTGGCAAACGTTATCTCCAAGCCTTTTAGTATGACATCCATTCTAGAACTCTTATTTATTTTGGCAGCTATACAATAGTCGACTCATCGGTAACAAGTAACTGCAGCCATTAACCTAGCCCGGTGCGCCATCAACACGCGCCTTCCATAACATAGGGCCATAGCAGTACAAATAAACTGCAAAACTTAACGACCAACATAAGACCGCAATACCCAAGCCAGCCTGATAATTAAGCTCAACCAAAAATACTCGGCTAACAGCTGCTAGGTTAAACAGCGCAAAGCCCCACGTCATGGCCTTAGGAGGCGTAAGCATCCTGCCAGTATGCCCTAGGGTTACTCGAGCAATCATGGCTAGGATAAGGCCAGCCATCGCGCCAACAGTCAGCGCGTGCACCGCCAAACTCACATTAGCTAACCAGCCGAAATTCCACAAAGCCATGCAGAAAAACGCAATGACAAACCATAGAGTCGCCACATGCAGCGACCAGAGCAAGGACACCCGCCATATGCCTTGGTCATACCAGCGCGCCAAGCGTATTAAATGTCCTACGGCTAAGAGTAAAAACAACACCCCGATCACAGCATGAGGCTGTAGCGCCCAACCACCTGCATAGCACAGCACCACCAATAAAGTGCCATACAAAAGCGCATGCTCAAGCCAAGGCAATGCTTGCACACCATGCGGACGTAACAAACCACGTTGAGTGAAAAAAGGTATAACCCGTCCACCAATGATGCACATAATGGCACCAACGGCCCACAAGCCTCCCAGCACTGCCTGGCGCTGCAACGCCTCATCGGCATTTACCACACCGAACAAAACCACAGCATTCAGTGCGGACAGCACCAATAAAACCACCACCAGCGGATAATTTCGCACTTGGCGAACTGGCCAAACACTGCGCGCCATTTGCACAGCAACTAGGGGAAAAAACAAGCCATTGAGTAGCACAAATACTGGCTCTGGTACATTAACGAACCAGACTAATCGCGCCGCAACCCAGATTAAAGTCAGGCCTAGCAACAGATTACCCGACAAACCAGGAACCCCTGTCCACGTCTGTACTGCAGTAAGTAAAAACCCTGCAATTATCGCCCCGACAAAACCAAATAATAGCTCATGTCTGTGCCATGCCAACCAACCCCCTGTAGGCTGCCAGTCTACAAAGTAACCATTAAGCGCCAGCAGCCATAGCGGAACGACTATCGTGGCCAACAAGGCTCCTAAAAAGAAGAAAGGCCTAAAACCCAAACGCAAAAACGGGGTAATTTTTAATGCTTTTGAGCGATCGAGTAATTGCATTGCTAATCCCACCCTAGTTAATTCCCAGTATTATAGTCAACTATACAGTTATTTTTCTAGGCGAGAAATACGCAACTTGTTTAAAATCATGTTTCTGCGCAAAAAAAAAAACGCCACCTAAACTGTAGGTAGCGCTTTTTTAATACTAGATTAGACTAGATTAACGCAAGCCCTGAATATAGCTTGCTAATGCCTTGATATCCTTATTGCTGAGTTTTTCAGCTACTCCGCGCATAACCATAGCATCGCCATCATTGGTACGATCGCCTTCACGGAAATCAGTTAGCTGCTTGGCCGTGTAACCGGACTGTTGAGCACTTAACTTAGGATAAAAAGCCAAATCCATGCCCTCGCCTGTAGGGGTATGACAACCCGTACATGCCGGCACGCCATCATTTATTTTTCCACCACGGTAAAGCTCTTCACCGCGCGCTGCTAGCTCTGCATCAGCTTCACCCAGAGTTGACGTCTGACTTGAATACCAAGCTGCAATATCAGCCATATCCTCATCGGACATAGCGGTAAGCATACCCGTCATTTCAACAACAGGACGCGCACCAGATTTGATATCGTTCATTTGCTTAAGCAAATAGCGCTGTCCCTGACCTGCCAATTTGGGGTAGGTCGGCATCAAGGCGCTGTTGCCATCTTGGCCGTGGCAGGCAGTACAAAGGAGGATTTTATCCTTACCAGCTTCTGCGTTCCCAGCGGCCTGTGCAAGGCCTGTGATACCCAAGGTCAACAGCAGACTCACTATAATTTTGTTCATCAGCTAAATCCAACTACGGCTAAAAGTAAATTTGACCGGAGTCATCTAGTTACCTAAATAGGCAATCTGATAACCCTCGGCGTGCAAATTATGTAGGCATCATGTCCAACCCACAAATAATAAACAGTAGATTAACACAATCCAATTGATGCACATAATTTTTCACATTATATACTGCACACAATAAAACTGAAATGCCCCCGCTTATTGCAATTTTGGAATTCCTATGCAAACCAAGAATATCATCACCGGCCTTTGTCAAAAGGCCCAGTTTCTAATCAGCGCCACACGTTTAGACCAATGCCCCACAGATGAAGGTCTTGAAATTGCTTTTGTCGGTCGCTCTAACTCTGGTAAATCAAGTGCGCTCAATTGTCTCACCAAAGCCAATCTTGCTCGCACTTCAAAAACCCCAGGTCGCACTCAACTCTTAAACTTTTTCAGCCTTGATGAACAAAGACGCCTCGTTGATTTACCTGGCTATGGGTATGCCAAGGTCCCCATGCCACTTAAACAGCACTGGCAAAAGCACTTAAACTCTTATTTAAGCAATAGAAAAAGCTTGGCTGGTGTGGTGCTATTGATGGACATTCGTCACCCACTAACCCCTTTTGACCAAATGATGCTGGACTGGGCGCAATCCAATCAAATGCCTGTACATATTCTGCTGACCAAAGCAGACAAGCTCACTTATGGTGCAGGTCGCACCGCATTGCTGAAGACGCAAAAAGAGCTCATTGAGAAGTGGGGTAGCACCGCCAGTATCCAGCTTTTTTCTGCCACCAAAAGGCTTGGCCTAGATGAAGCCTATCAACAGCTGGCACAGTGGCTAGAGATTTCTGCTGAGCAAGAAGAAACTGAACCGCAAGAGTAAGGTTTAACTGTTTACTCAATACTTACACTTTGCAGTGCCTTAAGTCTGGCCAGTAATGCTTTTGCGGGCTCTGGCTTACCGTAGAAATAACCTTGATGTAAGGTGCAGCCTATTGAGTAGAGGTATTCCTGCTGCTCCTTGGTTTCTACCCCCTCAGCCACCACCGATAAATCAAGATGCTTGGCTACTGCCATCATAGTTTCAACCAGCAGAGCGTCACTTGAATCATGCGGTAAATCTTTCACGAATGAGCGATCGATTTTTAACTCATTAATGGGCAGTCTTTTTAAATACGACAACGACGAATAACCCGTACCAAAGTCGTCAATTGAAAAGCTTATACCCAACCGCTGCAGCGTTAACATTCGCTTGTAAGATTTACCAAAGTCAGTAATCAGCAAACCCTCTGTCACCTCCAGCGTTAGGCGTTTGGGATCGGCGCCTGTTTCTTCCAGCAACTGGCGCAAACGATTAACAAACTCCGGGGCGCGAAATTCACGCGGACTGATATTGACCGCAAAAGTAAGCTGTGGGTTATCGCGCATCAGTAGCATGGTTTCTTTTAATACCCAGTCACCCAGCGCAACAATCAAGCCTGTATCTTCAGCAAGAGGAATAAAGAAATTCGGGTAAATAAGTCCTTTTTCTGGATGCTCCCAGCGCACTAAGGACTCAGTGCCATAAATAACACCATCAGCATTAGTTTTAGGCTGCAAATACAGCGATAGCTGTTGATTGTCGAGCGCTTTACGTAGCTCGCCTTCGAGCTCAAAGCGGCTTTCAGCCTGCGTTTGCATGCTCATCTGGAAGCGTCGCCATGTGCCTCGCCCAGCTTCTTTGGCGGCATACAAAGCAATATCCGCCTCTTTAAGTAGCTCAGCAAAGCTTCTGTCAAATACCGTATTAAATGAAGCACCCAAACTACTGCTGAGTATAAATTCACTGCCTCCCAGTTGGATGGGTTGTGCCAGTGTATCTTGAAAATCCTGCAATCTTTGCTCAAGTTGCTGTTCTGCCAACTCGATATCATCACCCTGCTGCACCAGCAACAAAGCAAACTCATCGCCTCCAAAACGGGCTAACACTTCGTTTTCTTGCAACAGTCGGTTAAGTCGGCAAGCAAGCGCCACTAATAGCTCGTCACCTTTGGCATGCCCCAGCGCATCATTGATGTTCTTGAAGTGGTCCAAGTCGATCATAGCCATCACAATTAACGCCTTACCTGGTATGAGATGGTTGCTGATCTCAGCCAGCTTATCCTCAAAAAGATAGCGGTTAGGTAAATTGGTTAAGGGATCGTAAAAGGCTAAAAACTTGATGCGCTGCTCGCTCTGATAGCGCTCGGTATTATCACGACTAATACCTATAACGCCTAAAAGTTCATTATCAGCACTCAGCAAAGGGGCCTTTAATTTATCCAGCAAGTGCTTGCTGCCATCCGCAAAGGTGGCCCATTCTTCAGTACGCACCACTTGACGTGTATCCACCACTTGCTGATCAACCGCGCGATATCCCTTTGCACGCTGCTCAGGAAAAAAATCAAAATCAGTTTTACCAACAATAGCCGAACTATCATGGTTTACGTAATCAGCAAATTGCGCATTAGCGCCTAAGTAATGGCCACTTTTTGTTTTAAAGAAAATGATGTCGGGTATTGAATCTAGCAGCCCTTCCAACATCATGGTTTTTTCACGTAGTTTGCGTTCAATTTTGCGACGCTTGGCTATATTCCAAACCAGCAAAGCAATGGCTAACAGCTGAATGAGCATCGCTGACCAACGCACAACATTCATACGCTCTTGAGCGCTGATTAATTGTTGGTAACGTGATTCAGCAAGACCTTCTAAGCGATCTTTATACTCTAAAATACTAGCTTGCGAAATTTGCTGGCCAGAGACATCAAGAATTAGTGAAAAAAGTAGTATTTCGCCGTTATCGGCTTTCAACGGCCAAGAATGCACCTCAACGGTTCGAATATCGCCCGAAGCCAGTCGATGAGGAAAAATAAAATAATTACGATTTTCTTTTTGCGCACGCTCGCGCTCTAGCTTTACGTCCTCTTCATCTAGAGCATTAATCTGCTGAATATGCATTTTTTGTAATTGGTCAATGCTATAGCCGTAAAATGCAGCGGCGGCAGGGTTAGCTAGACGAATGCTGCCGTTTTTGGGCTCTATTACCAGCATCGGCGTACCGTATTCTTCAAAAAACTTGGCCGGCAGTTGCACACCGAGACTTTGGCCTAACGCCTGCGCCACCAGCAAGATGAACGCAATGCCAGCCACGAGCAAAGTTAGTCCCCTCGTATCCTTAAAAAAAACCTTCAGCGCCATTCAGCGTATCCATGAGTTAATGCAACGTACAAATTATTTGTGCCCAGCAAGGTTTTTCATTCCTTCACCACACCCTCAAAAATTTTAGCTCTGCATTCCTTTTGCAGCGCGCACTCTTTACAACAAAGCTATTTTTAACCCTGCCGCTAAAAACTGCAATTAATCTTTAGCTGAAAAACACAGTTTCTACCTTAGTTTTGCAGTCAGCTATTAAGAAGTGCTTAGCCTGACGGATATTGCGCACTGCCAACAGCGCGCAATACTGTATCAACGTAACAGCTTCACTGCATTAGCACTTACTGCAGTCGCCTGATTATGCCAGCCTTGACGTACGAATGTTGCTAAAGCGGCTACCTCTTCATCACTCAATCGCCACGCATGGCCTTGCATACGTAATCGCGCGGGTCGATGCGTGGTGGAGGGCAACTCTGCGCCATGCAGAATCACATGAATAAGGCCAGTCGCTGAGTCGGCATTTACCAGCGTATTGCCATCGAGTGCAGGGAAGATTTCTGCCGCGCCGCGCCCATCAACAAAGTGACAACCTCCGCAATTATCTAGGTACAGTCGCGCTCCAAGTGGCATAGAGGGGTCGGCACTGGTGAGCAATCGCTCTGTTTGTGTAGGTGTTTTATCTTCCTGTAAAGACAGCGCACCCTCATTCGAGCTTGCGCTCAAGTGCGTCAGATAAGCAGCAATCGCCAGATTATCTTCATCCGTTAAATATTGCAGCGAATGCTCCACGACCAACGACATCTGACCCACGCTGGTTGCATAATCATTACGCCCTGTAGCCAAGTAGTTAGCCATCTGCTGTGTACTCCACATCGCCGACACACTGTCTTTGCTACGCAGGTCAGGCACCGACCAGCCATTGAGCTCGCCACCTGTTAGGAACGCTGAGTTTTTCTCAGAAACACCCTTCTGCGTCATTAATGCAGTCCGCGGACTGTGGCAGGCTGCACAGTGCGCGGGGCCCTGCACCAGATAAGCACCACGATTGATCTGAGCATCAAAAGAGATCGATTGAAATTCAGATTCTTGCAACGCCAGCCATTTCCACGCACGGACTCCCCAGCGTTGGTTGAATGGAAAGACAAGTACCGTTTGCGGTACAGCATTGTGCACGGCGGGAACTTCTTGCATAAAGTACAGATACAACGATCGCACATCCACTTCGCTCAGGAAACGATAATTCTCATACGGCATGGCCGGATATAAGTGAGTGCCATCGTTACGTAAGCCGTCATACAAGGCCGCACGAAACTCGTCCAGCGAGTAAGTACCAATCCCTGTTTCCTTGTCAGGGGTAATGTTGGTTGAGTAAATAATACCAAACGGGCTATCGATTTTTCGTCCACCCGTAAAGGGGCGACCCCCGTCCGTGGTATGGCAGGCTAAGCAGTCAGAGGCGCGCATAATGTATTCGCCACGCGCAACAGTAACTACCGCTTCAGGCTCATCCAGAGATTTACTGGGCGTATGCTGCACAGGTACCCACAGCATAGCGGCGATCACCAACACAGCCAGTACAATCAAGGCAAGCACGATACGCATCAATGTTTTCATAGCGATTGCTCCTTAAGCCAGATTGCGCGGTTGTCGTAGATAGTCAGTACGCAGTGCATGCGCCGCCCAATACGCTAGCCCACCCACCAACCCCGTCGGGTTGTACTGTATGTTTTGCGGGAACGCGCCGGCACCCATGACAAACACATTATGTACATCATGTGTCTGTAGATATCGATTGAGTACTGAGGTGCTCGGATCTTCACCCATGATATTGCCACCGACGTTGTGCGTGGTTTGATAGGGTCGTACATCGTACATAGCACCTGATTTTTTAAAGCCCGACTGCATAATGTCCGGTTTTAGCTGGCTGGCGATTTCTTCCATTTTTACACGCATAAATTGCGTCATGCGGATATCATTTTCGTTCCAATTAAATGTCATACGCAGCATCGGACGGCCAAACTGATCCTTATAGGTTGGGTCCAAATCCATGTAGCAGTTTTTATAGGACATACAGGAACCATGCGAACCGATACTCATGGCATGGCCATACCACTGGCCTATTCCTTCTTTCCAGCCTTTACCCCAAGCTGGGGTACCTGCAGGCAAAGGCATCGAGCGGATCGGTTGTCCATTGGTTGTTCCGGTTGAAATATAACTGCCACCGATGAATCCTTCGCGGGCAAAATCAATTTGATTGATACCAAAATCATCAATCACCATTCCGTTAGAGCCTGTACCTACAAAAGGATTGAACTCCTTATCCTTAAAGAACAGTTGCACCCCACCGTTCATCTGGTACGCATAGCCACGTCCTGTAACCCCTTCACCAGTCACTGGGTCATAGGGTTTACCAATACCGGACAACATCAACAAATGAACATTGTGCAGTTGATAGGCACACAGGATAACCAAATCAGCTGGCTGAAATACTTCCTCACCGGTGCGGTGATCATAATAGGTTACGCCCGTTGCTGTTTTTTTATCTGCTGCCAACTCAACGCGCAGTACCTCAGTTTTGGTTCGATATGAAAAGTTAGGTTTGCGTTTCAGTGCATCCAAAATACACACATGCGGCGAGCCTTTGGAATAGTTGTAGCAGCCATAGCGCTCACAAAAGCCACAAAAACTGCAGGGGCCCAGTTGCATGCCGTATTCATTGACATACGCCTTAGAGGCAATCGCTCCCGGTCTAGGGAAGGGGTGATAACCTAGTTGCTTAGCTGCTTGGGCAAACAGCGTGGCGTCGTAGGTTTGCGGCATAGCAGGCATACAATAATCATCTGAGCGCGGCCCCTCAAAAGGATTACCGCCAGGGATAATCTTGCCTCGCAGGTTACCCGCCTGCCCTGAAATACCCGCCACACGCTCGAAACGATCAAAGTGTGGCTCAAGTTCATCATAGGTTAATGGATAGTCTTGCAGCAGCATGTCTTCAGGAATTGTCTGACGACCAAAGCGCTCAATCGTATAGGAACGTAAGCGCAATTCTTCAGGCTGAGGCCGCCATGTATGACCATTCCAATGCGTTCCAGCACCACCTACGCCATCACCAGGCAAAAAAGAGCCCAGCTGACGGTAGGGTAGTGCAACCTCAGCTTGCGTACGTCTTATAGTCAGCGTTGCTGCTGATAATTTTTGCACCAGTGCGCAACGTACACCATATTTAAGCTCATCTGCTATATTTGGAAACTTAAAATCAGGGACTGTATCGCGATCCTCGCCGCGCTCCAACGCGAGTACTTCAAGCCCCTCCTGTGCCAGCTCCATACCGAGAATGGCTCCTGTCCAGCCTAGGCCCACAATCACAACATCTTTTTTGGGTTCTTGACGTGCCATGACTATGCCCTCCGGCCAGAAATTGAAACCGGCCCCAAGGGGTAGGCAACATTATGTTGGGCAGCCCACTCTTTGAAGCTCGCACGTGCACCAGGGAAACCAATATACGACCACGCGAGCATGTTATGGTTGCCGCCGTACATGGGGTCAGAGAAGTAACCCTCTTTGGTATTGCTTAGCAGTAACGTAAAGAAATCACGCAGTTGTGCATCCAGCTTGACTACGCCTTGTTGTAAACCGCTCAAAACATCATCCTGCTGCGCGGGTTCAAGCCCATCAAAACGCTTACCGTAAGCTTGTTCACACCAAATATTGACTGTTGCGATAGCTTGGCGATAGATCTGCTTAGGGTTGAGCGGTGTCTGATAACCCTGAGCGGGATCTGCGTTTGGGTTATGCGGCCCTTGCATATACCAGTCTGCGGCGACGCCATAACTACCAGCCAGTTGCCGGTCAATAAACACCGGCACTCGCGCCTCATAAGCACCGGGACCTTCGCCCTCTGAAGGAATCAAACGTGCTGTGGCCGCTATAATAAACGCCCACTCGAGCGCTTCAAAGTATTCCGGCTGGTATTGTTCAAGTGGTACTGCAACAGGCTGGGCGGCCTCAGTCTCAGCCGCATGCAGCCAAAAAGGCATGACGCCAATTGCCGTTGTAACCGAGGTGGCAGCAATAAATTGCCGCCGAGAAGGCGTCCACTCTAGAAGAGGCTTATCGCTCATAATGGTGTCCTCGTAAAACCCTAGTCGTCTCGAAGGGCTGTTGAGAACTCAAACCGCCCTAATTCCAAGATCCGCTTAAAGCCTAGGTAGATGCTTATAAGCTCCTCACTGGAGGAAATATGAGTCAATAAAACGATTCCATTCGCTATCGCATCAACGCCTGCACTAAAGCCTAAGCTGGGTGCATGGCCGGCTATTCAGACTTAACTGTTTAGACAAATATGCATATGTGTCGTTCACAACGACCTTAGTCATAGAAGCCTGTTGTGTGAGAGAGTTTGCGGGGGACGCAGTGTGCAAAAGCCATGTCCTGTGCTTTCATTGGTACGGTTGGAACGAGGCCTTTGGTAACGCCGTGAGATAACGGCTTAGCGTTTTCTTTGAGTAATTCAATCAGGCGTTTCTGCTCTTCGAACAGCGCGCCGATACGAGCGGTTTCGTAGTCGAGGAAACGACGATTTTGATAAATCTACGTCGTAGTATTCGTCTTTTCATGGCGGTGGTGTCCAGCCGACAACAAGTGGAATGTCTCTTGCTATTTTTCTATCCACCCAGTGTTCCGGCACTTCACCCAACCACTCCACCCCAGATAAAGGCTCTCTCTATGAGGGTGCTTCAATATACGAATCAAGTCCATCAATAGTTGACCTGGAAATATCACCAAGCAGGTTTCCATCATTAACAAACCCGGCTACACAGTTCCAAGCATGCAGCAGTATTTCGCCATCACAAACATGATCAGATTAACCGCTGCGCGAGATAATCCATATGCGGACTGGTGGATGATCAAGATCGAAGAAAGACTGGATCAGGCTCAGCAAGAAATGAATGAGCTTACCGCCATGCTGGAAAAACTAATTACTGCTGTCCCAGAGCAGGTCTCTATAAGTGAAAACCTGAACCAAGAACCATTCATAACGCCCGTATTCTGCAACAGCCACATGGGCTTCCGAGCTTTGTTTTTAGTAGAAGCATACGACAGCTTGGCTCGAAAGATCTTGCTAGCTAACCATGTTGGTCTTCTCTCCCGCCGAGATATGGAAGGCTTTCTAGATCAAGGAGCCCACCAGTTACGCAGCCTATTTGGACTTGCATTGACTTATAGGAATACCGGCAAAACACTGTCTAGGCCCTAAACACCCAGAACATCAGCGACCACTGTTTACACTGTAAAAATCTAGGGCAGCTGTTACACGACGATCGCTCTTAGCTGTTCAAACGCTCAGTGAAAGCACCACTTATAAATGTAATAAGAAAATACCAAGCGATAACAATTGTTTGTAAAAATATTGACTGCACCCACAATGTAGCTACAATGCAGGTACAGATAAGAGGAGGTATTATTATGTTAACCACTATGAATGCCGATGTGCGTAGTCGTGTGAGTGCTGATCTCAAGCAGGAAGCCGCAGAAGTCTTGCAGGGTTGTGGTTTGAATGTCAGCAGTGCAATCCGCTTGTTCTTGGAGCAAGTCGTTCAAGAGCAGAAGCTACCTTTCGAGGTCAAACGTCATCCATCCGCAAAAATGAAAATAGCGCTGCAAGAAGCAAAGGCAATAGAGGGCATGTTTAATAACATGGACGACATGATGTCGGAGCTGGATAGTGGCCAAAAAACCAAGTAGTAAGCGAGCCAATTTGCCTCGACAAGTGGGCTACACTCGCGAATTTAAAAAGTCTTGGGAGCGTTACAAGCGGGCTGGAAAGCGAGATATGAACCTCGCTGTCACTGTAATGCAGATCATTTATGCTGGACAACCAATTCCACCAGAGTACCTCGACCATGGCCTTTTAGGGGCCGAATGGGCGGGAACCAGAGAGTTACATATTGGCGGTGATTTTTTATTGGTATACCGATTATCTGATAAAGGCGACAGCGTGATATTTTTAGATATTGGCACTCACAGCGAGCTATTTACTTAGAACACCAGCAAGCACTGTTCACACTGTAGACACAATTGCGCGCAAAAACACAACAGGTTACCATCAGAGCTCATGTCGCTGGTCGTTGACTGGCAACTGCCCAAAGCTTCTGTGCATCATGAAAATGAGGCGTTACTATGGTAACTTGATGCTATTAGCACCATCCGTTGCGGAGAACACTCCGCTACGGCAGTGTTTCTCCATGCGTGATGGATTTTCCAAAACCAAGGAGAAACATAACTGTGCAAACAAGCTTTGAGCTGTACCGAGCACTCGTGTCTATCAATGTGACCGAGGATCGTGCTAAAGCTGTTGTCGTGGCCCTGGAGGCTGATATGACAAACCACTTGGCAACTAAAACCGATATCATGGTGCTAAAAGCTGATATCATGGAGCTAAAAGCTGATATCAATGAACTTAGAACCGCTACCAAGGCTGATATCAAAGAGCTGAGAAACGAGCTAAAAGCCGACATCGGCGAGCTGAGAGGAGCTCTTCGTGAGCAAGGACTTAGATTGACTATTCAGCTAGGTTTGATGGTTTCCGGCATTATGGGAATCGGACTCGCAGCCGCAAGACTTATGTTCACTTCCTAACCCTCCTACAAAGCCTGCTTTATAGCGGGCTTTGTTTTTATAGACACCAAAAACATCAACACGCTGTAACGAGGTAACACCTCAAGCACCCCTTACAGTTCGCTGCGGAATAATTTCCGTTTTGTATAAAATATATTCCGTTCCGCCGCAGTAACTCGGTAATCCACCCGAAAAATAGCAGTGCTCTCAAGTAGAATTTTCCATAAGCTATATGCAAGGAGATTCTGCATGAAAAAATCACGATTTACCGACAGCCAAATCCTCTCAGTCTTAAAGCAAGCCGAAAATGGTGTGCCAGTTCCTGAGCTGTGCCGTGAGCACGGCATGAGCAGCGCAAACTTTTACAAGTGGCGTACAAAGTACGGCGGCATGGATGCGTCAATGATGGCCCGCTTAAAGGAACTTGAAGAAGAAAACCGCCGTCTTAAAACAATGTACGCTGAGGAGCGTTTGAAGGCCGAGATTCTTAAAGAGGCCATCGAAAAAAAGTGGTAAAGCCGTCTCGGCGCCGTGAGATGGCACAACGAGCCGTTAATGAAAAAGCAATCAGCATTAGGTTGGCGTGCCTGATTTTTAGCATCAGTGAAACCTGCTATCGCTATCAAGCAAAACTCAGCCATCAAAACGCTGAAATTGCTGACTGGCTGATTCGTCTGACTCATAGCCATAGAAACTGGGGCTTTGGTTTGTGCTACCTATATTTGCGTAACGTGAAAGGCTTTCGCTGGAACCATAAGCGCGTTTACCGCATCTATCGAGAGCTTGAGCTGAACCTACGTATCAAGCCTAGGAAACGCTTAGTGCGCGAGAAACCGCAGCCTCTGGCCGTTCCTGACGCTATGAATGTCTGCTGGTCAATGGACTTTATGCATGACCAGCTGAGTGACGGTCGCAATTACCGGCTTTTGAATATCATTGATGACTTTAACCGCGAAGGCTTGGGCATCGAAGTTGATCTTTCACTACCGGCAGAGCGCGTGATCAGAACACTGGATCAGATTATTGAATGGCGCGGCAAACCTAGCTCAATTCGCTGTGATAACGGACCCGAGTATATCAGCGGAAAGCTAGGTGCTTGCTGAAGTCAGGAGGGTTTAGAAATCAGCTACACCCTTAAATGCGAAGAGCCACTAAAGATGACATTTGCGCAGTGGCTTTGGCTGATATAGCTGGATAGTCCACATCAAGAATTTGCCGCAGAAGGCGTGAACAGTGAAGAAGTGGCAGGTGTTGAAGAAGAGTCGATAAGTGCGAAAGCACCGTGCTGTAACTTGCTGAAACACTACACTGATATACGGCTAGTGTTAGCCCGGTGTTAGCCCGAGCTAAAAACAAAAAAGGCCCACATCGCTGTGAGCCTTTGTTTGTATGGTGCCGGCACCACGAATCGAACGCGGGACCTACTGATTACAAGTCAGTTGCTCTACCTGCTGAGCTATACCGGCAATGCGCGCCATTATATAGATCGTACAATTCTTGTAAAGACCTAAGCCCAACTTTCTCTGCTGCCTATACCAAAGCGACCCAAATCTCGTTATTTTGGTTTAACTGTAAAAGCTTCTGACAAACCGATTTATAGGTACATTGGCAGTCCACAATAAAAATACAACCCACACAGTTATCCACAGGCACAAAAACTTAAGTTAGAGCGTACTCCTATAAGCCAGCAGCAAGCAACATCCTTATCTGTCTGATTTTACTATTAATTTAATAAGAAAATTCATTAAAAATATTTTTAGCCGCTAAGTATTTATGACATGCACATGTATTCCACATAGTTATCCACAGATAAATCAATGCTGAGCTAACGACTGTATTTAGTTAGATTGGCCGCTTCGTTCCGCGATAATTAATCCATTGCGCGGTGTTAACTCAGGTACGCAGAATTGCCCCAGTTTTACGCTGAAACCCTGCTCCTGTAGGTATAAAGCCAGATCCAGCAACAGCCATAGCTCTAAGGGGCGACGATATAAGCACTGCACCAACTCAAGATTACGCACCTGCGCCAAGCGTTGCCAGCCGCGCTGCTCGGCTTTTGCCCAGGCTACTGCGTTCGGCACAGTTAAGCCCTTTAACTTTGCTACCTGCGCACACCAATGCGCATAATCCTGCTGTATCCAGCGACTTGCTACTGAGTGCACTGGCAGGTATTCATTCACCCCGCGCCACTGGCGTTGCAGTTCATCAAAGGCCAAACGCCAAGCCATTGCCTGATCGCGTAGGCGCTTATCCCGCGCGCCAGCCGTGACTGTGCTTTGCAGTGGTAACGCTAAGTCGGTGCGTGTTAACTGTAATTGGGCAGCTTGACCGATACGGGATAACGGCTGATAGCTCTCGGTGTTGATGCGGTTGTAACAACAGGGCGCAACCGCTATACGCTGCACGTTATGCTGCTGTACTTGGCGCAGCAAATGGGTATGCAGTTCTCCACAGGCATGCAAGGCCACCCAGCTATCTGTTTGCGCTAAGGCTGGCTTTGCCGCCGCACTTAATGCATCACAGGGATGCAAGTTGCCCGCAATGTTATACAGCTCATTTAAACGCTGCGCTTCGGCACACAGGGTTTCATCCTGTTCAACGATACTGAGCCGAGCGGCTGGGTAAGCCAAATAGCGCCCTAAATATCCTTTTCCCGCACACCAGTCCAACCAGTGCTGTGGTGGTTGAGAGAAATTAAGGCATTGTGCAAAGGCTTCAATTTGCTGCCACTTGCGCCCCGGTATGCCTTGATGCATTTGTATGGGGATAGTTTTTTCGCTCGTAAGGGGTAATGAGTCCAGCGCTGTTAAGCCAGCTAGCTCCTTGACCCACTGCTGAAAGGGGGCAGGAGCTGCTAGTTGTTCAGGATGCAAGTGATCGCGTTCAGCCTCTGCCAAACTGCGTTGTTTAAGCCACTGCGTAAGCTCTGGGTAATCGTCTTCCCAAGCCAGTTTGCGTTGCATAAAGGGTTGTGCGCGCCACAGTTCTTGTCTTGTCGATAAGACTGCATCGAGCTTGCTGAACTGTTGCGCTAGCGCGGACCCTGATGTTGGCATGTGCGTCTAAGCTCCAACTAGCGGCTGCTGTAGAGAGCATCCACTCTTAGCCAGCGTTCCAATAAGCGAAAACCCTGCACCAGCAAAAAGGTCATCAGCAGATAAAACAATCCCGCGGCAAAGAAAATCTCTACCGGCAAATAGGTGCGAGCAATAATGGTGCGTGCCATCCCGGTTAGCTCCAGCAAGGTAATGGTGCTGGCTAATGAGCTGGCTTTAAGCATTAAAATCACTTCGTTACTGTATGCCGGCAAACCAATACGTATCGCCCGCGGCAGCACAACATGCACCAACGTTTGCCAGCGACTCATGCCCAAGGCACGCGCTGCTTCAACTTCGCCCGCAGGCACTGCATAAATAGCACCACGTATAATTTCAGCTATATAGGCAGCGGTATGCAAAGTCATGGCAATCAAGGCGCACCAGTATGGGTCGCGCAGATAAGGCCACAAAGGTCCTTCGCGGACGGCCTCAAACTGGGCCACGCCGTAATAGACTAAAAACAACTGCAACAGCAACGGCGTGCCACGGAAAAAGAAAATATAACTATAGGGCACTGCTCGCACGTACCACAGCTTAGATGAGCGCGCCATTCCCAGTGGGATGGCAATCAGCAAGCCGACTATTACTGCAATACCTACCAGCTCTAAAGTTAGCCATGCACCCTCAACCAGTTTGGGTGTCCATTTCCAAATAACATCCCAGTTCATGCTGCGCTCCTGACAAAACCACGGTTAGCGCGTTTTTCAAACACATGCAGCGCCAGCATACTGATTACGGTAAGACCTAAATATATCGCGGCTGCTACCATGAAAAATGTGAATGGCTGTTTACTGGAAGTCACGGCTACCTGCGTTTGGCGCATTACTTCATTAAGCCCCACCACAGACACCAATGCCGTATCTTTCATCAAAATCATAAACAGGTTGCCTAGCCCAGGTAAGGCGATACGCCACATTTGTGGTAAAACTAAGCGCCAAAAAATTCTGCGTCGTGACATGCCTAACGCTAGTCCGGCCTCCTGATGCCCACGGGGAATGGCTAAAATAGCACCGCGAAACACTTCGGTTGCGTACGCACCAAAACACAGGGCTAGAGCCAACACACCAGCTGCAAAAGGACTCAACTCAAGCTGTGGCTGACCTATAGCCTCCCCGATAGCCTGCACAACCCCAACGGAGCCATAAAATATCAGCAGCACCCATAATAGCTCAGGTACGCCACGCACTAAGGTTGAGTAGGTATCGCCAAGCAGGCGCAAGATACGAGAACGAGAGGTTTTAGCTAACGCCCCTAGCAAGCCCAAAACCAAGCCGCAAGCTACAGAGGCAACGGCCAACTGGATAGTCATTAAGGTTCCAGCCCACAAAGCTGGACCAAAACCATGTAAATCAAAGTTCATGGGTTATTTGTTTCTATGAGTGCGTTTTTTCGCTTTCGAGCCGTGATAGCTCATCAGCTCACCTATGGTTAACTGGTGGCGCAGTTAGTGAAGGTACCAGCAGCACTGGGCGCTGATACCTTCGAGAGCTGCTACTAGTAAATACTGAAAGGAAAGTATTTTTCGTTAATTTTCTGATAAGTACCATCGGCCAGAATTTCAGCTAAGGCTTTGTTGAGTCGTTCGCGCAGCTGATCATTGCCTTTGCGTACTGCAATACCGATCAAGTCATCTTCAAAAACAGGTTCACCCTTAAACTCAAAGTCTTTGCCGGCTTCGCTTTCTACCCACTCCCAGTTAACAAACTTATCCGCCAACACGGCATCTAAACGCCCGGTAGCCAGATCTAGGTAGGCGTTTTCATTGGTGTCATACAGTTTGATATCCACGTTACGTCCATGATTATCTTCCAACCATTCACCGGCAATAGTAGCGCGCTGTGCGCCAATTACTTTGCCTTTTAGGCCCGCCGCATCCACTTTAAAATCAGATTTTTTTGGCGCAATAAACTGCAAACCATTGCTGTAATAATGATTAGTAAAATCCACCGCTACTTTACGTTCTTCGGTAATGGACATCGAAGCAATCAAGAAGTCGAATTTCTTAGCATTCAACGCGGGAATAATTCCATCCCAGTCTGAGGTGACTACCGAGCATTCAACCTGCATTTTCTCACACAAAGCATGGGCAATATCCAAGTCAAAACCTACCACTTTGCCGTCATTATCAATCAGGTTAAAGGGGGGATAAGCGCCTTCTGTACCTATGCGTAATTTCTCTGCGGCTAATGCTGAACCGGTGAATATTAAACTGGCCGCTGCGGCCAAAAGTATTTTCTTGTAGTTTTTCATTTTAAGTCCTCAAAGGTAGTGACTCGACATAAACTGTCTGCAGCGCTCGGATCGCGGCTGCTCAAACACCTGCTCAGGTGTGCCTTGCTCTTCTATCAATCCCTGATGGAAAAACACTATTTGGTTCGAAACCTGTCTTGCGAAATTAAGCTCATGGGTCACCAGCAACATGGTGCGCCCTTCTTCTGCCAAACCACGAATGACACCCAACACCTCTTGCACCATTTCAGGGTCAAGCGCCGACGTGGGCTCATCAAATAAAATAACCTTCGGCTGCATTGCTAAGGTTCGTGCTATGGCAGCGCGTTGCTGTTGCCCGCCAGACAACTCATTAGGATAGCTGTACCGTTTATCTGCAATACCCACTTTGGCCAGCAAAGCTTCTGCTGTTTCTATGGCTTCGGCTTTGGATTGTTTGAGCACGCGGCGCGGCGCCTCAATCAGGTTATCCAGCACCGACATATGCGGCCACAGATTAAAACTCTGGAAAACAAAACCAACCTGGGTGCGTAAACGGTTGATTTGTTGATTGCTGACAGCCTGCAATGCGCCAGTTTTGTCCGCTTTAAGCTGCAATTGCTCACCAGAGAAGTATATTTCTCCCTGATGCGGGCTTTCTAATAGGTTTAAACAGCGTAGAAACGTTGACTTACCCGAGCCAGAAGAACCTAAGATAGAAATCACATCTCCATCATGTGCGGCTAATGAAATTCCTTTTAAAACCTCTAGCTGGCCATAACTCTTATGTAAATCCCGCACCTCCAAGGCTGGAGTCGGCAACGTCATAAGCGTACCTCGATCAAAATAATGCTGCGATAGTGCCAGTTTTCAATTCTTTTGCAAAGTTTTTTGCCTAGGCGATTTGCTTATAATTTTTTGTCTTGCAAACTGGCTTTCGGTGATAAACGTAAACTACGCAAGCTGCGTTTAACACTCTTAAGGTGATTGACCAGCGCCGGACCACGCGCCATAGCAACGCCCATGGCAAGTACATCAATCACCACTAAATGCGCTATACGTGAGGTAAGCGGGGTGTAAATCTCGGTATCTTCTTGTACATCTATAGCCAGATTAATGGTCGCCAACTCTGCCAATGGTGTTTGGCTGGGGCATAGCGTTATTAAGGTAGCACCTGTTTCATGCACCAGATTGGCTGTGGTAAGCAGGTCTTTAGAGCGCCCTGATTGTGATATGCAAATTGCCACATCACCGGGCTTTAGGGTAACTGCTGACATGGCTTGCATATGCGGATCGCTGTAGGCTGCTGCCGTTAACAGTAAACGGAAAAACTTATGCTGCGCATCGGCAGCCACGGCACCTGATGCACCAAAACCATAAAACTCAACTCGGGGCGCTTTTGCCATCACATCTATCGCTTGGGCTATGCTTTGTGTATCGAGCTTTTCGCGTACATCTATCAGGGTGTGTAAGGTTGTATCGAAGATTTTTAAAGCAACGTCGGCGATTGAATCTTGCTCATGAATAGAAAACTGACCAAAACTTGCACCAGCGACCAAACTTTGCGCCAGCTTTAACTTTAAGTCCTGAAAGCCCTGGCAACCCACTGCACGACAGAATCTCACTATGGTTGGTTCGCTAACGCCCACCACAGCTGACAGCTCAGCCATTGAAATATGTATGACTGCAGCGGGATCGCTTAGCACATATTCCGCAACTTTCAGTTCGGACTTGCGTAGCTCAGTTTTACAATGTGCTATATGTTGTAACAGGTTCACTGGGTAATCTCTGTAGTAAATTTTGCATGTAGTAGCGGTGTAGTTATACTACAAATATATCCATATCGCACCCTATTGCTTATTTAATAGACAAAAAAAACCGCCCCATATTAGGAGCGGTTTTTTCTTAGCCTGGAATTAGAGCTTGGGACCAGCAGTGCGAATCGCATCTGAAACATCAAACTTCTTGAAGTTTTCGATGAACTTGCTCGCCAATTCTTTGGCCGCAGCATCATAGGCGTTTTGATCAGCCCATGTGTTGCGCGGATTCAGCAACTCAGTCTCAACACCTGGAACTTTCTTAGGCACATCTAGGTTAATAATTGGCAAATGCTCGGTTTCAGCTGAAGCAATGGCCCCACTCTGAATCGCCGCAATCACACCACGAGTTGTTGGAATGCTAAAGCGCTTACCAACACCGTAGCCGCCGCCTGTCCAACCTGTGTTAACCAAGTAAACCTTGGAGCCGAAGGCTTGAATACGCTTAATCAATAATTCAGCGTAAACGCCAGCTGGACGCGGGAAGAACGGTGCGCCAAAGCAAGTTGAAAAGGTAGATTTAATACCACCGCCCGAGCCCATTTCAGTTGAGCCAACCAAAGCGGTATAGCCGGATAAGAAGTGGTAAGCAGCCTGCTCGTTATTAAGAATAGAAACCGGCGGCAATACACCCGTTAAGTCACAGGTCAGGAAAATAATTGCGTTTGGCTCACCTGCACGGTTTTCGGCAGTCACTTTTTCTACGTTGGCCAGCGGGTACGCAGCGCGAGTGTTCTGAGTCAGGCTGTCGTCTTCGTAATCTGGCTGACGGGCATCATCAAGAACAACGTTTTCCAGTACAGCGCCAAACTTGATAGCTTTCCAAATAACGGGCTCATTTTTTTCAGATAGGTCAATACACTTAGCGTAGCAACCGCCTTCAATGTTAAATACAGTGCCCACACCCCAACCGTGCTCGTCATCACCAATCAGGTAGCGACTTTCATCTGCTGACAGGGTGGTTTTACCTGTGCCGGATAAACCGAAAAACAGCGTAGTATCGCCGTCTTCACCTACGTTAGCGGCACAGTGCATAGGCAGCACATCGTGTTCTGGTAGGAGGAAGTTTTGTACGGAGAACATGGATTTCTTCATTTCACCGGCATAACGCATACCAGCAAGCAATACTTTCTTAGCGGCAAAGTTAATCATTACTGTACCGTCTGAATTGGTACCGTCACGCTCAGGTACACACTCGAAGAACGGTGCGTTGATGATTTGCCACTCTTGCTTGTTAGATGGGTTGTAGCTTTCTGGAGTAATGAACAAGCAGCGGCCAAACAGGTTGTGCCAAGCCGTTGTAGTAGTCATTTTTACGGGCAGATAATATTTCGGATCTGAACCTACGTGTACATGGGATACAAAGCTGTCGCGTTCTGCAACATAAACTTCTACACGCGCCCATAGCGCATCAAATACGCTTGGTTCGATTGGGCGGTTTACACCACCCCAAGAAATTTGGCTTTCAGTGCTAGGCTCTTTAACAATAAAGCGGTCTGCTGGTGAGCGACCTGTGCGGTGACCTGTTTCTACGACCAATGATCCATTATCAGCCAACTTACCTTCGCCACGACTAATGGCTTCTTCAATAAGTTGTGCTGGGCTAATATCAGTGTACACAGCTGGGTTTGCTTGCGTCATGTATTTCCAACGGCTGTAGCCGAGTCCTCCAAAAAAATGTAGTGTTTTGGTACGGGCACTACAATAGATAAAAACTACGTATAATTATGCCAGATTTTTATTATTAATGCACTGTCGAAAGCTGACTATTTACTGACTGCTGACTGAATATTTTCGTCACATCTTGCGCATTAAACTTATACTTTTGATTGCAAAACTGACAATCAATCTCAATACAGCCATCCTGCTCGTCTAATAACTTCTCTACGTCTTCCCGACCTAAGCTTTGTAAAGCATTGCCGGAACGTTCCTGCGAACAACTGCATTTAAAGGTTAAATGCTGTGTAGCAAATAACTCTAAATTCTCTTCGTGATACAACCGATACAGGATTGCTTGATTGCCTAGACCTAACAACTCTTCAGCAGTAAGGGTTTGCGCCAGTGTCGTTACGTGCTGCCAACTCGCCTGCCTTGCCTCTTCATCAACGATAACTTCAGCGGGTAACTGCTGTAACAACAAGCCACGCGCTCTACGGCCATCTGCCTGCAGAATAAACAACGATGGCAACTGCTCAGAACTAGAAAAATACCCTTCTAGACAGCTAGCTATATTTTCACCCGCCAAACTGACCACGCCCTGATATCGTTGACCTTGTTTGGGTTCAATCGTAATCGCCAGCACACCCTCTGGCATCATGTCAGGCAAACTAGCGTCCGCTGAAATCTGCGCTTCTTCATAGCGTGCGATGGCGCGCATCTCGCGCTCGCTGGAACATTCCACCATCAACAATGGCACCGCACCGGATGAGCGCGCCTGCAAAATTAACAAACCATCAAACTTAACGGTGCTGATCAATAAAGCCGCTGCAGCCATGAGCTCGCCAAGCAGCGTTGATACTGGCTCTGGATAATCATGCTTAGCCAAAACATGCGCATAGCTTTCTTCTAGGCAAACAAGTTCGCCCCGCACGTCTGAGTCAGTAAAAATAAATCGCTGAGTAAAATCTGTATCTGTCATAGGTAACCTAAAAATTAATTCCCTGCTCGGGGTATATGTGTTAACTGAAATTGTCGTCACGCCACTGACTTAGCTCGCGCCTTTGTTTCTTATTTGGGCGACCTTGGGTTTGAATCCCCAAAGCTCCTGCTTTACGCATTTGCACAGCCTGTTCTCGTTTCTCAATGCTTTGCGCTGTTTCGCTATACAGCTGTTGTGCTTCTGGCGCGCCGCGGCGCACATCACTTAAGCGTTCTACCTTGACTGTGCGCACATCAAAACCGCAACGAATCGCCAGCTCGTCACCCTGCTTAATTTCTTTTGCAGCCTTACAACGCTCACCCTGACAATGAACTTTACCGCCCTCGATAGCAGCTTTCGCTAAGCTTCGCGTTTTAAAAAAACGTGCCGCCCATAACCATTTATCCAGTCTAACTTTTTCCATACTCAGTTATTTTTCTTACGCCGATAATAGAGCTTGAGCTTGGGTCTTGGCTGGTCGATTTCAAGCGGCAAGCTGACTTTAGCCTCTAGCCCACCCTGTTCACGGTTCGCCAAGCTTACCTTGCCGCCATGCAAAGCAGCGATACGCTGCACAATAGCCAACCCAAGACCTGCACCTAGACCGCTTCGTGCTTGCTCACCGCGCATAAACGGATTAAAGATAACTTCCAGATCGGCCTCCGATAGGCCTGCACCACGGTCCGCTACGGTGAACACAATGCAAGGCTGCTGCTCAAGGCTTTCCTGGGTGACGCAAATATCAATCTGATCACCGCCATAGCGTAAAGCGTTTTCTATCAAATTAACCAGCAGGCGTTTAAAAGACAGCCTACGCAACTCAATATCAGGCACTGGCTCCAGCTGTACATTCAGTTTAAAGCCTCGCTGTTGATAGGGTGAAACCACTTCTGTTATCAGGGCATGAACGTCACAGGACACTAGCGGTTCATCGTTACCGTCACGGATAAAGGCTAAAAACTGCCCAACAATGGCATCCATATCCTCAATATCGCGCACCATATCCTGGGTTAGCTCACTGTCTTCATCGAGCAATTCCAACCCCAAACGTAAACGGGTTAACGGGGTGCGTAAGTCGTGGGAAATCCCTGCCAGCATCAAGTCGCGTTCACGCACGGACTGCTCAATGTCATCCGTCATCTGGTTAAAGGCACGATACACCTCTGCAATTTCGCTGGCGGTGCGTCTATCTACCGGCAAGCGTACGCTGTGACCCTTACCAAATTGACGCGCCGCTGCTACCAGCCGCTTTAATGGAGCACTCAGCTGGCTGACGAAAAACCATGCGGCTGCGGTAGACAGAAAGCCAATGCCCAGAAACCAACCAAATAGATTCCACAGCCTTTGTCCGCGCAGTGGATGCGGATACAGCGGCACACGAATCCAATCAGGTCCTAAACTGGGCGCATGCACCCATAGAGACGGGGGTGCTTGCGCACGAATACGCACTTGCGTGTCCTCACCCAACTCAAGGCGCATTTGGTCTTCAAAAATATTGCTGTAAGGCCAATGGTGTTCACCCTCAGGCACCTCATACTTGGGCACTCTTTGCAAGCCGGCTGCCTCGGCAATCGCCGGCTGGTCACCAGGATGTGCCGCCCAGTAAGCACGCAAGGTTAAAGCCGCTCCGTGACTGTATTGGCGATCAACGAGTACATCCTCGTTCATCATCAAATACACCAACGTGAGCGCTTTTGAGAACAGAATTGCCAATAACACCATCCATAGCGTGCGAACAAAGAAGCTTTTGGGGTACCAGTACACTTACGACTTTACTCCGTCCGGTACAAACACATAGCCCACACCCCAAACAGTTTGTATGTAACGAGGTTTAGCCGGATCCGTTTCGATAATGCGACGCAAACGTGAAATTTGCACGTCAATCGACCTCTCCATGGCGTCCCACTCTCGACCGCGCGCCAAATGCATTAACTTGTCACGACTGAGCGTTTCACGCGCATGCTGCACCAGCGCTTTAAGTACCGCAAACTCACCGGTAGTGAGCATGAAACTCTGCTCGCCTTTGCGTAATTCGCGAGTGGCCAGCGATAAGGTGTACTCGCCAAAGGTGACCTGCTCCTCTTCGCTTCCGGGCGCACCCGGCACAGCAGCGCCTTGCCGTCTAAGCACGGCTTTAATCCGCGCCAATAGTTCTCTTGGATTAAATGGCTTGGCTAAATAGTCGTCCGCACCCAGTTCTAAGCCTTGAATACGGCTGGCTTCGTCGCCTTTAGCGGTCAACATAATAATAGGCATTTGATTATTGGCTTCACGCAGTCTTTTACAGGCTGACATGCCATCTTCCCCGGGCAGCATCAAATCCAAGACCAACAAATGAAAATGTTCGCGCTGCAACATACGATCCATTTGCTCGGCATTCTCGACACTGCGCACACGATAGCCCTGCTCGGTTAAAAATCGCTCCAGCAAACTGCGTAAGCGCGAGTCATCGTCCACTACTAGAATTTTCTCACTGTCACTCATCAAAGGTTACTCCAGATTAAGCCACCCATAAGCCCGTATTATGGCGCAATTACGCAAGCACCATAGCCAACCTTTAGTAACAAATCTTACAAAAAAACAACAATGACTGCGTTACTGGCAAAGTTAACCTATAATTACCGCTTTTTAGAATAAAGCTAATAGGTTTTTCATGCACAGCATCAATGCCCAGATCGCCAATGAATTAGGTGTACCCAACCAAAGCGTCGCCGCAGCGGTAGCCTTATTAGATGAAGGCGCCACTGTTCCTTTTATTGCACGCTACCGTAAGGAAGTTACCGGCAGCCTAGACGATACTCAATTACGCACCCTAGCTGAACGCTTGGGTTACCTGCGTGAGCTGAATGAACGTCGTAGCAGCATTTTGGCAAGCATCGAGGAGCAGGGCAAACTCACGGCTGAACTTAAGCAGGCCATCTTGCAAGCCGACACAAAAACTCGCCTCGAAGATCTTTACCTGCCCTATAAGAAAAAACGCCGCACCAAAGGCCAAATTGCTCTGGAAGCAGGACTGGGCGATTTAGCGGATGCTTTATTTACTCAGCCCGAATTAAATCCTGAGCAAGAAGCCGAGCGCTTTGTGCAGGCTGATTCCGACTTTAAAGACGTTAAAGCGGTACTGGAAGGCGCCAAATACATTCTCATGGAGCGTTTTGCTGAGGATGCTGGGCTACTGGAAAAACTACGCACCATGCTTCGCGCTGATGCGTTACTCAGCGCCCGTGTTATCAAGGGCAAAGAGCAAGAAGGGGCAAAATTCACCGATTACTTTGCCCACGATGAGCCTTATAGAAGCGTACCCTCACACCGCGCACTGGCTATTTTCCGCGGACGCAACGAAGGCATATTAAATGCCAGCCTGACGCTGGGTGACCCAGAGTCGAAAATACATCCGTGCGAAATAGTGATCGCTGAACACTTCAACATTCGCCAGCAAGGCCGTGCCGCCGATGCTTGGTTAGCTGAAGTCGTGCGCTGGACATGGCGCATCAAGCTGTCTACCCACCTAGAAACAGATTTATTTTCCAACTTACGCGAACAGGCAGAAACGGAAGCCATTCAAGTATTCGCACGCAATTTACATGATTTATTGCTGGCAGCCCCTGCCGGCCCACGACGCACCTTAGCAATTGACCCGGGTTTGCGTACAGGCTGCAAAATTGCCGTCATCGATGAAACCGGCAAACTCTTAGCCACGGACACCATTTATCCGCATGTGCCACAAAACAAATGGCAAGACAGCTTGGTGACTCTGGCTAAGCTGTGCACAGAGCACCAAGTGGAACTCATCGCCATAGGCAACGGCACTGGCAGTCGCGAAAGCGACCGCTTAGCTGCTGAATTGGTTAAAGCCTTACCCAAATTAAAGATGCAGAAAATCATGGTCAGTGAAGCTGGTGCTTCGGTGTACTCAGCGTCTGAATTAGCCGCGCATGAATTTCCTGATTTAGACGTATCCTTGCGCGGCGCTGTTTCTATTGCGCGCCGTTTGCAAGATCCTTTGGCTGAATTGGTTAAAATCGATCCCAAAGCCATTGGCGTCGGTCAATATCAGCATGATGTTTCCCAAGTGCAATTAGCACGCTCGCTCGATGCAGTGGTGGAAGACTGTGTAAACGCGGTTGGCGTTGATGTAAACACCGCCTCGGCTGCGCTATTGGCGCGTATTTCCGGGCTCAATAGCACCCTAGCCAAAAATATCGTGGCGTTTCGCGATGAGCACGGCTCGTTTAATAGCCGTCAACAGCTGAAAAAAGTGCCGCGTCTTGGTGAAAAAACCTTTGAGCTAGCCGCTGGTTTTTTACGCGTGATGAATGGCAACAACCCACTGGACGCATCCGCTGTGCACCCAGAAACCTACCCGGTGATGGAACGTATTGCTCAGAGCACTGAGCGCGATATTCGCTCGCTAATCGGTGATTCTGCGTTTTTGAAACGCATTGACCCCAAAAACTTTACCGACGACACCTTTGGGCTGCCCACGGTGACCGATATATTGGCCGAACTGGAGAAGCCTGGTCGCGATCCGCGCCCCGAATTCAAAACAGCCAGTTTCCAAGAGGGCGTTGAAAGCCTTAAGGACCTTGAACTGGGCATGGTGCTGGAAGGCGTGATCACTAACGTAACTAACTTCGGCGCTTTTGTTGATATTGGCGTGCATCAGGATGGTTTGGTGCATATTTCCGCACTATCCGACAGCTTCGTCAAAGACCCACACTCTGTGGTTAAGGCCGGCGATATTGTTAAAGTAAAAGTCATGGAAGTGGACCTACCGCGTGCGCGTATCGCCCTAACCATGCGTATGTCTGATACGCCCGGGCAAGCAAAGCCTGAACGCTCTGCAACGCCGCGCACACAAAACAGTCATACCCGTAATGAACACACAGCCACTCCAAATACAGGCACCGGTACCATGGCGGCTTTATTTGCGAATGCGCGTCAAATCAAGAAAAACTAATGCTGCATGTTTAGTATTCAAGCGTTCACCTTTACTATGTGCTTGAAAATGAAGCCTAAATACATGCTGTTCTGTGCTTAATTGAGGAAACTCTTTTGACAAATGTTTTTGCCAGTCGCTTAAGCCTGCTAAGTCAGCCTGAAGCCTTGCTCCAACTTAAAAACTGCCTACAGGGTATTGAGCGCGAATCTTTGCGCGTCACCAATCAGGGTCAGCTTGCTCTAACCGAGCATCCTAAGGCTCTGGGTTCGGCGTTAACTCACGGCAGTATTACCACTGACTATGCTGAGCCGCTGCTTGAATTTATTACCCAAGCCCATGCAGATCCAGCACAAACTCTGGCAGAACTGGAAGACATTCATCGCTTTACCCACAGCGTGCTCGGTGATGAATTACTCTGGAGCCCATCCATGCCTTGCCTGCTGCCGCGTGAAGAGGATATTCCTATCGCGCGTTACGGCAGTTCCAACGTCGGCCAGTTTAAATACCTTTATCGTATGGGGCTGTCGGTTAGATACGGCAGAACCATGCAGTGTATTGCTGGAATCCACTATAATTTCTCTATTCCAGAAAGCATTTGGTCAGTGTTGCAGCAAGGCAGCAAAAACACACAGCCATTAATGGACTATCAGTCCGACTGTTATATTGCGTTAATCCGCAACTTCCGCCGTTACAGCTGGCTGCTTATGTATTTATTTGGCGCATCACCCGCGGTCGATAAAAGCTTTTTGCGCGATAATCCACATCAGCTGGATACCTATGATGAGCACACGCTCTACTTGCCCTACGCCACCAGCTTGCGCATGAGCGACCTCGGTTATCAAAGCAATGCTCAAGCAGGGATTACTCCGTGCTACAACAACTTGCAAAACTATACCGACAGCCTACTCGAAGCAGTGAGTACTCCCTACCCTGCTTATGAAACCATTGGCACGTGCAAGGATGGGCAATGGCTGCAGATTAATACCAATATTCTGCAAATAGAGAATGAGTATTATTCTTCCATCCGCCCTAAACGTATTACCGAAGGTGATGAGCGTCCGGTGGAAGCACTAATCAAGCGCGGTATCCAGTACGTCGAGGTACGCTGCATCGATATCAACCCGTTTTTACCCTTGGGTATCGACCTGTCGCAGTCGCAATTTTTGAATAGCTTTTTACTGTTCTGCGCCTTACAAGACAGTCCAGTATTCTCTGGCAACGCTTGTCCTGAGACGCGCCAAAACTTTTTAACCGTCGTCAACCAAGGACGCGCACCTGACTTGCAGCTTAAGCGCGACGGTCAAACTGTTAGCATGCACAGCTGGGCAACAGAATTATTTGATGGCATACAAGTCTGTGCCGAGCTGCTGGATAGCGCACATGGCGGTCAAGAACATCAACAAGCACTTGCACAGCAGCGCGCCAAATTGGCTGACGTTGATCTAACCCCGTCTGCACAGGTACTTAATGCCATGCGCAAGAATTCCTGTAGTTTTACGCAGCTGGCTTTAGCACTCAGTCGCCAGCACGCGGATAGTTTGCGTGATCCTGCACCTGAACTTGTGCAGCACTACCAAGCGTTAGCCGCTCAGTCCATTGAACAGCAACGGCGTATCGAAGCAGCCGATAGCATTAGTTTTGATGAATACATGGCAGCGTATTACACGCAACTCAACTAGCTTGATAGAACGGGCAAGTCACCGCCCGTTCTGCCATCTATTCGCTTAAGCCTATACGCCTTCCGGACCCATACGTACCGCAGCGCTCGCACGCTCCAGCTCTTTCATCTCAGCAACCGGACGTTTGCGTTTTTCTTCGGTATTGCGGGTAAAAAACCAGACCAAGAATGTAACAAGCGAAATCACTAACAAAATTAGGCTAGCTATAGCATTGATTTCAGGCTTAACCCCAAGGCGCACCGCAGAAAATATCTCCATCGGTAAGGTCGTCGAACCCGGCCCTGAAACAAAGCTTGCCAACACCAAGTCATCCAGCGACAGCGCAAATGCCATCATAAAGCCAGCGGCTAACGAGGGTACAATCATCGGCATGGTGATTAAGAAAAACACCTTCCACGGCTTAGCACCCAAATCCATCGCAGCTTCTTCCATCGAGCGGTCCAGCTCACGCAAGCGTGATGAGACGATCACGGCCACATAAGCCGTGCTGAAGGTGGTGTGAGCAATCCAGATGGTGACCACGCCACGCTCCATCGGCCAGCCAATCAACTGCGCCATGGCAACAAACAACAACAATAGTGACAGCCCTGTGATCACCTCTGGCATAACCAAGGGCGCGGTCACCATGCCGCCAAACAGGGTACGCCCACGGAAGTGCTTGATGCGTGTCAGCACCAGCGCTGCCAGCGTGCCCAAGGCCGTGGCGGCTATCGCGGTATAGGTGGCAATCTCCAAAGAACGCAAGACCGCACTCATCAGCTGCTGGTTATCCAGCAACCCCGCATACCATTTGGTCGACCAGCCGCCCCATACTGTCACTAAGCGTGAAGCGTTAAAGGAATACAGCACCAGCACCAACATCGGCACATAGATAAATAGCAGCCCGGCAATCAGCATAAAGCGTGAAAAGCTAAATTTTTTAATAAATCCCATAGGTTAGCCCTCCAACTCTTTGGCCTGTGCTCGGTTAAAGAACACTATGGGAATCAGCAAAATCAGCAGCATGATTACCGCCAAGGCTGACGCCACCGGCCAGTCACGGTTATTAAAGAACTCTTGCCAGAGCACTTTACCGATCATTAGCGTCTCAGGACCGCCTAACAATTCAGGAATCACAAACTCCCCCACTACCGGAATAAACACCAGCATGCAGCCGGTGATGATACCGCCTTTGGATAACGGGAAAGTAATCCTCCAAAAGCTGGTGTGGCGGCGCGCGCCTAAGTCCGCTGCTGCTTCGAGCAGGGATTGATCATGCTTGACCAGGTTGGCATACAGCGGTAACACCATAAACGGCAGATAGGCATACACGATGCCGATATAGACGGCGATGTTGGTGTTTAGAATCTGTAAAGGCTCGCTAATCAGCCCGGTCCACAGCAAAAAGCCATTGAGTAGTCCGTTATTGCTCAGAATACCCATCCAGGCATACACGCGAATCAGCAGTGCGGTCCACGTCGGCATCATCACCAGCAGCAGCCAAATCGGACGCATGTTGGGGCTGGCGCGGGAGATGGCGTAGGCCATGGGATAGCCCAGCAGCAAGCACCAAAAGGTACTGATTAAAGCAATTTTGACCGAACCCAGATACGCTGCGATATACAACTTATCTTCGCTGAGCAGGATGTAATTACCCAAATTCAGCAGGATCGCCAACTTCTCATCCGCCCATTCGACCAAGCTGGTATAGGGCGGAATCGCGATGTCGGCTTCGGCAAAGCTAATTTTTAAAATAATGGCAAACGGCAGCAAGAAAAACAGCAGCATCCACGCAAAGGGAATACCGATGAGCGCGTGCTTGCCATTGGGCAGGCGCTGTTTTAACCAGTTCAAGGCGTTCATTGCTGGAACACCACGCCGCTATCATCCACCCAATGGACAAATACTTCATCTTCCCAAGTAGGGCGTTTGACGTTACGTTCTGAGTTCGCCATAAAGGCTTGTGCAATTTTGCCCGACGGCAGCTCAACGTAATACACCGAGTGGCCGCCTAGGTAGGCAATATCATGCACCTTCGCAGTACTCCAGTTGTACTCTTCGTACTCAAGATCCTCTGGTTTGCTGCTTGATAGCAGCAGCTTTTCGGGACGCAAAGCAAAGGTTACCCGCTTATCTTCAGCACGGACAGCCATACCGTGACCGATGTAAATTGGCATCGGCAATTGTGGGCTAGCAACAATGACGTGGTCTAACTCATCTGCAATAATTTCGCCATCAAACAGGTTTACGTTGCCGATAAACTCACACACCATGCGATTAGCGGGGGTTTCGTAAATATCCATCGGGCTGCCAACCTGCTCGATCCAGCCTTGGTTCATAATGGCAATGCGCTCAGCCATGGTCATGGCTTCTTCTTGGTCGTGGGTGACCATCACGCAGGTTACGCCAACGCGCTCGATAATTTCGACCAACTCCAACTGCATTTGTGAGCGCAGTTTTTTATCCAAAGCGCCCATCGGTTCATCGAGTAATAACAGCTTAGGCCGCTTGGCCAGTGAGCGTGCTAAAGCCACGCGCTGGCGCTGACCACCGGATAAATTATGCGGCTTGCGCTTTGAGTATTTGGTCATGTGTACCAAGCGCAGCATTTCCTCAACCCGCTCTTGGATTTCTTCACGCGGCAAATTATCTTGTTTCAGGCCAAAAGCAATATTTTGCTCCACCGTCATATGCGGAAACAGTGCATACGACTGAAACATCATATTGATCGGGCGCTCATAAGGAGGCATATGGGTAATGTCTACCCCATCAAGAAAAATCCGTCCTTCAGAGGGCGTTTCAAAGCCGGCCAGCATCCTCAGCAAGGTGGACTTGCCAGAGCCCGACCCGCCCAATAAAGCAAAGATTTCACCCTTATTGATGTTGATACTAACGCTATCAACCGCCACGGTGTCGCCAAAACTTTTACTCACCCGCTCAATACGCACCAACACGTCTTTGGTTTTTTGCATATTGGCTAACGCTTTCTTATAAGCGCCTGAAGGTATTGCCATCGAATTCTCCCAACAAAAAAAGCCCAGCCTAACGGCTGAGCTACTAGCTACAGACCGTTTGAATTAACGACCCGATTTAAAACGAGTCCACGTACGGGTTTTGATCCGCTGTACATTGGCCGGTAAAGGTTCAGAAACAAACAACTTGTCTAACACCGCTTGCTCTGGATAGACCGCAGGGTTATCGCGTACGTCTTCATCCATCAGCTCATCTGCATGCTTGTTAGGGTTAGCATAGCCCACATAGTCACTAATACCTGCAATCACTTCGGGTTCCAGCATGTAGTTGATAAAGGCATGCGCTTGCTCCACATTGCCAGCATCGGCTGGAATCGCCAACACATCAAACCACAGGTTACCGCCCTCTTTGGGAATACTGTAGGCAATCTCAATACCCTGCCCCGCTTCTTCAGCACGGTCAGCAGCTTGCATCACATCACCAGAAAAGCCTGCTGCAACACAGATATTGCCGTTGGCCAGATCTGCCACATACTTGGATGAATGGAAGTAGGTTACATAGGGTCGAATTTTCGCCAATTTTTCTAGCGCTTTTTCATAGTCTTTTGCTTTATGCGAATTTGGGTTAAGACCCATATAGTTGAGTACTGCAGGAATCATTTCATCGGCAGCATCCAGAAAAGCCACACCACAGGTGCTTAGCTTTTCCATGTTCTCAGGCTCAAACAAAGCGGCCCAAGAATCAATCGTATCCACGCCCAGCACTTCTTTAACTTTGGCGGCGTTGTAGCCAATGCCGTTAGTTCCCCATAAGTAAGGCACGGCATATTGGTTGCCTGGGTCATTGGTGGCCACTTGCTTCATCAAGTGTTCTTCCAAATTACTCCAGTTAGGTAATTGGTTGCGATCCAGCTTTTGGAAAACACCAGCTTGCACTTGGCGTGCTAAAAAATGATCCGAGGGCACCACCACATCATAGCCACTACGGCCAGCCAGCAGTTTGCCTTCTAGGGTTTCGTTGGAATCGAACACGTCATACACCACATGGATGCCATGGCGTTCTTTAAAGTCGCTCAGTGCGGTTTCACTGATGTAATCAGACCAGTTGTACACGTGCACTGTCGATGCACTGGCGATACTGCTAACGGAGATTGTTAGCGCAGTTCCTAACAACAAAGTATGGATTAATTTAAGCAATAATACGTCCTCACTTATTTATATGGGTCCGCAGACCAATGGGCTAAACAGCCTCGCCAATAATGGCGAGGCTGTGATTGCACAGGTTATTTACCTGATTTGATTTTGGTCCAGCTACGGGTCATGGCACGCTGGGTTTTGGCGGACAAATCCGGGAAGGTGTACAGCTTTTTCAGCATCGCTTCATCCGGATAGATGCCAGGATCGTTGCGGTACAGCTCATCAACTAATGGTGTCGCTGCACTATTAGCATTAGGAAACTGCAAGTAGTCGGTCAAATCCGCCATCACCTGCGGCTGCAACAGGTAGTTTATAAACTCATGCGCTTCTGTGACATTTTTCGCATCGGCAGGAATACCCACCATATCGAAGAAGGTGCCAGCACCTTCTTTCGGAATGGTATAGGCAATACGTACGTTACCTGTACCTTCCTCGGCGCGCGCCTTGCTCTGGTAAAGATCGCCAGAATAGCCTACTGCTACACAAATATTGCCATTAGCCAAGTCTGAAATGTACTTGGAGGAATGGAAATACGTGATGTAAGGGCGAATTTTTAATAGCAGATCCTCAGCTTGTTTTAAGTGCTCTGGATTATCGCTATCTGTCGGCAAACCGAGATAATGCATGGCTGCCGGAATCATTTCTGTGGGCGAATCAAGCAACGCTACGCCGCACTCGTGCAGTTTGCTCACGTACTCAGGATTGAAAATAAAATCCCAGCTGTCTAGCGCTACATCGCCAAGCTCAGCTTTGACCTTATCAAGGTTATAGCCAATACCAATAGAACCCCACATGTAGGGAATGGAGTATTGATTACCCGGATCACTCACTTCCAAAGTTTTAAGCAAATCCTTGTTTAGGTTATCCCACAGAGGTAACTGGCTACGATCCAGTTTTTGGTAAACACCGGCTTTAATTTGCTTAGCCAAAAACGGGTTAGAGGGCACAACAATGTCATAGCCAGAACGGCCTGACAGTAATTTTGCTTCTAGAACTTCGTTGTTGTCGTACACATCAAACACCACCTTGATGCCGCTTTGTTTTTCAAAGTTGCTAATGGTGTCCGGGGCGACATAGTCAGACCAGTGATACACATGCAGTACGCGCTTTTCGGCGAATACCGTGGTGGCAGTAGCCAAAGTCATAGCGAGAATCGCTAATGGAAAAGTAATTTTTTTCACGCGCACAGCTCCTTTTTAGTCTGTTTAAAGAATAAACCGCTTACTTAAAGCGGACATTGGGGTTGTAATAGCAATGTTTTTACAAACAAGCTTTATTGAGTGTAACGTCTGGCCAAGTAAGGCAACCATTGTCATTGCAATGATTTATTTACATTCAAAAAAACTTATTTACAGACTAGGCATCCCTTTCCTTAGTAGCCTAATAGCAGTTAAAGCCCTGTGCTTGAGATTTCATCGGCTGCTTCTAAGCTTCTGCAAAAGACAGAGCAATGAGCCGACAAAATTTGCGAAAATGCTAACACAGATAGAAAAAAATGGAACCGCCTGCACAAATAATTTTTATATCTGTTGCGGTTAAGTTTTTGTAATTCTCTAGTGTGCCCACCTGTTTGATTACAGAGTTGCAGCTTTAGACCGCCTATACTTAAATACCTTTTTTGTATAGTATACAGAATCATTTTTAACCCTAGATTTCGCGTTATTGGCAGCAATAACGTACTTAACTAAGTCCCTAACAGGAGTAACACATGAAAAAACTAGTACTCGGCAGCATCTCTGCACTTTTAATCGCAACTAGCCTGCAGGCTGTCGCGCAACCTGATCCAGAAGAGCAAATTATTTTTCGTCAGGCAGGCTACAGTTTTATGAGCTGGAACATGGGCAAAATCAAAGCAATGGCTATTGATGGCACCATGGCTTGGGATCCTGCTCAGGTTCAAGCAGCAGCCAACAGCATTGCTGCTACTGCTAACTCTGGCATGGGCGCGCTATACACCCCAGGTACAGAAAAAAATATCGGCAATACTAAAACCAATGCGCGTGCAGAAATGTTTACTGATATGGAAGGCGTAGGCAAAGTAGCCATAGCATTTAATAAAGCGGCCAACGAGCTAGCCGAAGCCGCCAAGTCAGGCGACAAAGCGGCAATCACTAAAGCTTTCGCGGCAACTGGTGATAGCTGTAAAGCTTGTCACGACAAGTATCGCGAAAAGATGTAAGCCTAAACGCAGCGCTAAAAAAGCCGGACTCTGTGTTCGGCTTTTTTATTCCTACCAAGCGGGCGCTGATACAGGGGGCGGAGGCGGTGCTGGCTGCCAAGCACCTGTGGCTAAATACACGCCACCAGCGGCAATCATCAGAGCAACAACAAATGCGACCCAACCACCACCTGTAGCTGGTTGTTGTTGCTCGTCGGTTTTCTCAGTATCACCCGTCAACATTGGCTTAACTATATTGTGCTTAAGCACAAACACATGATAAAGCACGGCCAACACATGCACGGCAATCAGGCCAACCATAATCCAAAGACCTAGTCTGTGTAAGCCAGTGATATACAAACTATCGCTCCTGCTGACCAAGCGCGATAATGGCCCGGAAAAAGCAATTTCATCATTGGTAAACAAGCCACTTACAGCTTGCCAGCCCAGCATCAACAGCAAGGCCACCATTGACATAACACCCAGAGGATTATGGCCTAAGGTGCGCCAATCTCCTTTTAGATACTGGGGTAGTGCGATAAACGCGCGGAATAAAGCCGGGATGCGCGCATAGGTTGAGCCCAGTACCAGCCACGCCAGTCTAAAGCTAAGCAAACCGATAACGGCCAAGCCAATCGTGGCGTGCCTGTCCATCCATGAACCGCCCTGCAAACCCGTGAAAATTGCTGCAAATACAGCAATGACCAATGACCAGTGAAACAGCCTTAAAGGAGCATCCCAAACCCTGACTTTGATACTCATTGAACTTCAATCCTTATACGCTTGAAAAAACCACTATCGGAAATTGATGCCTGGATTATCATCTGAAAGATCTATCGATAATTTTTTTGCTGTTTGGCTTAATTGCTCTGCAGAGGTTTCTGAGCCTAGCTTAATCATAAGGCGCAAATCGTTAGCAGAGTCAGCATGGGCTAACGCATCCTCATAACTAATTTCACCTTGGGTATAGAGCTTGTACAGCGCTTGGTCAAAGGTCTGCATGCCTAACTCAGTGGAACGCATCATCAACGGTTTCAGCTCACTAACAGCGCCTTTACGGATTAAATCCGCCGCCAAAGGCGTGTTAATTAACACCTCAATAACCGCACGGCGACCCTTACCATCTGGCGTTGGTATCAACTGCTGAGCAACAATAGCTCGCAAGTTAAGCGACAAGTCCAACCAGATTTGTTGCTGACGATCAGGCGGGAAAAAGTTAATAATACGGTCCAAGGCTTGGTTGGCGTTATTGGCGTGCAAGGTGGCCAAACAAAGGTGCCCCGTCTCAGCGAAGGTCACCGCATACTCCATGGTTTCCCGCGTACGCACCTCACCAATTAAGATAACATCAGGCGCCTGTCGCAGCGTATTTTTCAGAGCAATCTCAAAGGACTCTGTATCAATCCCCACTTCGCGCTGAGTCACAATGCAGTTTTTATGCTGGTGAATAAACTCAATCGGGTCCTCAATGGAAATAATGTGCCCTGAGCTATTGTGATTACGGTAACCAACCATGGCTGCTAATGAAGTTGACTTACCCGTACCTGTGGCGCCGACAAAAAGCACTAAACCACGCTTAGACATAGAGATTTTCTTCAAAATCTCGGGCAGTTTTAACTCCTCAAGCGTTGGAATTTGCGTAGAAATACGACGCAAAACCATGCCTACCAAGTTGCGCTGATAAAAAGCGCTCGCCCTGAAACGCCCTATACCGCGAGCACTGATAGCGTAGTTACACTCTAGCCTCTCGGTAAACTCTCGACGCTGTTGCTCATTCATCGAGCCGAGCACTATTTCCCGCGCTTGCTCGGGCGTAAGTGGCGCATTGGTAACATGCATGATCTTACCGTTAATTTTCATGGAAGGTGGCACACCTGTGGTAATAAACAGGTCAGAAGCGCCTTTTTCCACCATCAACCGCAGTAGCTTTTCAAGCTCCATAATTACGCCCTATTGCTTATGTCCATCATCAAGTATTTTAATCACCCAGTTATTTCCAATAAGCACTATTTAGAAATTTTCTGGGGTCTTAGCTTTCTCACGTGCGCTTTCACGACTAATTAAACCTTTGCCCAGAAGCGTCTTTAAATTGCTATCTAATGTCTGCATGCCGATGCTGCCGCCGGTCTGGATAGCCGAGTACATCTGCGCCACTTTGTCTTCACGAATGAGGTTACGAATAGCCGGCGTACCGAGCATAATTTCAAAGGCTGCAACACGGCCGCCGCCCACTTTTTTCATCAGCGTTTGCGACACCACTGCCTGCAAGGATTCCGACAACATTGAGCGTACCATAGATTTTTCTTCTGCCGGGAATACGTCCACCACCCGGTCAATCGTTTTTGCTGCTGAGGTGGTGTGCAAGGTGCCAAATACGAGGTGACCGGTTTCCGCTGCAGTCAACGCCAAACGAATGGTTTCTAAGTCGCGCATCTCACCCACAAGAATGACATCAGGGTCTTCACGTAATGCAGAGCGCAATGCTTCACCAAAACCATGGGTATCACGGTGAACTTCGCGCTGGTTAATCAAACATTTCTTCGGTTCGTGTACGAACTCAATCGGGTCTTCAATGGTTAGAATGTGCTGAAATTTATTGGCATTTAAGTAATCGATCAATGCGGCGAGCGTGGTCGATTTACCCGAACCTGTCGGACCCGTTACCAAGACTAAACCGCGTGGCACATCAGCGATCTTACGGAACACATCACCCAAGCCCAGATCGTCCATGCTAAGCACCTTGGATGGAATGGTTCTAAATACTGCACCGGCACCACGATTTTGGTTAAACGCGTTAACCCGGAAACGTGCCACGCCCGGCACTTCAAAGGAAAAGTCGGTTTCCAAAAACTCTTCAAAGTCTTTGCGCTGCTTATCATTCATAATGTCATAAATAAGCGAGTGCACTTGTTTGTGCTCTAAAGGCGGTAAATTAATACGGCGAACATCACCGTCAACACGTATCATGGGCGGTAATCCCGCGGATAAGTGCAAGTCTGACGCACCGTTCTTTGCACTAAAGGCCAGCAGTTCGGTAATATCCATGAATCCCCCAATTTCTTCAGCAAGCGGTTAAGATGCCAACATTAACAATCAGTTTTACTTAATTTAACTTATGTCTACAATAACAGATAACATTAATAAATTGCGTGATCAGATACTCTCCGCTGCGGCCATCTATCAGCGCTCGGCTGACAGCATAAAAATACTGGCTGTAAGTAAAACCCACCCAGCATCAGCCATTGCTCAAGCCCATGCGGCTGGCTTGTCTGATATCGGTGAAAACTATCTACAAGAAGCACTAGAAAAACAAGCGCAACTGACGCATTTGCCACTTACTTGGCATTTTTTGGGCCCGATTCAGTCGAACAAAACCAAAGCCATTGCCGAGAATTTTACTTGGGTGCATACGGTAGATCGGTTAAAAGTTGCCCAACGGCTTTCTGCACAACGCCCTACCCACCTGCCGCCTCTTAACATTTGCGTGCAAGTTAACATTAGCCAAGAAGCAACTAAGTCTGGCTGCGCCATTGACGAGCTCACAGAGCTTGCCTCTGCAATACAGAATTTAGACAATGTGACACTGCGTGGGCTGATGGTCATTCCGCAGCCCAGCACTGACTTTGCCAAGCAACGGGCAGCATTCCGGCAGACCAAAGAACTTATGCTGGAGCTTAATCAGCAACTTGGCTTGCAATTGGATACCCTATCGATGGGCATGAGCGACGATTTAGAAGCCGCTGTCGCTGAAGGCGCAACCTGTATCCGTATTGGCACGGCTATCTTTGGGCAAAGGAATTAATCAAGCGATGAACAAAATCACTTTTATTGGTGCAGGCAATATGGCCAGCAGCCTGATCGGCGGTTTATTAGCTCAGGGCACACCGGCAACACACATTTGCGCCAGCGAACCCAGCGCTGAGCGCCGCGCACAGATCGCGCAACAATTTGACATTCAAACCTTTGCTGACAACCAACAGGCTTGTGCGGATGCCGATATTATTATTCTGGCGGTTAAGCCACAGATTATGCGCCAAGTCTGTGAGTCTCTTGCCGATAAGTTAAAGCAACAGCAACTCATTATTTCAATTGCCGCTGGTATTACCACTGCCAGCTTAGCGCAGTGGCTGCAACACCAAAGCATTATTCGCTGTATGCCCAACACGCCGGCATTAGTGCAACAGGGTATTAGCGGATTATTTGCTGCTGAGGCGGTAAGCACAGCACAAAAACAGGCCGCCGAGCACATTCTAAACGCCGTAGGTACTTCAGTTTGGTTAGCCGAAGAACAGCAAATCGATGCTGTGACTGCTGTTTCTGGTAGTGGTCCGGCTTATTTCTTCTTGCTAGTTGAAGCCATGGTGCAAGCTGGGGTTAAATTAGGCCTCGATGAACAAACCGCTAAGCAGTTAGCACAACAGACGGCTTTAGGTGCCGCGCGCATGCTGTGCCAAAGCCCACTATCGGCGGCACAGTTGCGCCAGCAAGTAACCTCACCACAAGGCACCACGGATGCAGCTATACGCAGCTTTCAAGCAGCAGATTTTGAAACTATTGTGTCACAAGCACTCGCAGCTGCAGCCCAACGCTCAGCTGAGCTAGCACAGCAATTTACTGATTGATAAGAAGGTCAATATGTCTGGACTAAGTGAAGCATTTATCTATATTTTACAAACCTTAGGACAACTCTATATTTTTGTGGTGTTGTTCAGATTTATTTTGCAACTGGTACGCGCAGACTTTTACAACCCTATTAGCCAGTTCGTAGTTAAAATTACGCAACCTCTGCTAACCCCCTTGCGTAAGATTATCCCAGGCTTTGCCGGATTAGATTTTGCCGCTTTGGTTTTGGCTTTTTTAGTGCATATGGTTTTAGCGATAACGGTGCTTATGCTGGCAGGCGCCCCAGCACTGGACATTTTATTGCAGCTGGCTATCTGGTGCTTGATTAGTCTTAGCGCGCTGTTTATGAAAATCTTCTTTTTCGCCTTAATCATCAGCATTATTTTGTCATGGGTAGCACCCGGCAGTTTTAACCCAGCGGCTCAGCTCATCAATCAAGTTTGCCAACCTGTATTAGCACCCATACGTCGGCTGTTGCCGGATTTGGGCGGCATTGATATCTCACCTATATTTGCATTTATTGCATTAAACCTTATCGATCGCTTCGTTATTGAAGCCGTTGCCAAAAGCACTGGATTGGTAGGCCCATTACGCGCCCTGATTAGCCCGTTTCTATGACACAATACGCGCGCTGGGATAACCAAGACTTAGTCTTAGCTTGCCATATTCAGCCCGGGGCCAAAAAAAGCGAACTGGCCGGTGTGCACGGCGAGCGTTTGAAAATTCGTTTGCAAGCACCTCCTGTGGACGGCAAAGCCAATAGCGAATTAGTGCGTTTTTTAAGCAAGCTGTTTGCTGTCAACAAGCAAGCCGTCAGCATAGAAAGCGGTGATCTGAGTCGACAAAAGCGCGTTCGCATTACAAATCCGGTAAACTATCCCGCTGAACTTGATCTAGGGAAGCTCTGAAACAACGTCAGTCCCGTTGCATTACTCGCAGAGAACCCCCGACCATTAAAGTCAGCCTGTAATTAAGCTAATGGAGTACTAGGTGGCCCACGTTTTTCCTGAAAACTCAGTAGGGCTGGTCAGTCCTAAAGTGGCACGCTTTGATCAGCCGTTAGCCTTGGCCTGTGGCCGGCAACTGAATGAATATGAAATTGTTTACGAAACCTATGGCGAGCTGAATGAGCAGCGCAGCAATGCGGTGCTGATTTGTCATGCGTTATCGGGACACCATCATGCTGCCGGCTACCATAGTCCCGAAGACCGTAAACCTGGTTGGTGGGACGCCTGTATCGGACCTAGCAAAGCCATTGATACCAACAAGTTCTTCGTCGTTAGCTTAAACAATCTTGGTGGCTGTAACGGCTCTACCGGGCCGGGCAGTCGTAACCCAGAAACCGGCAAAATCTACGGCGCTGACTTCCCCATGGTTACGGTAGAGGACTGGGTTCACAGTCAAGCGCGCTTAGCCGACAAATTAGACATCCAGCAGTGGGCCGCAGTCGTTGGTGGCAGCCTTGGCGGTATGCAAGCACTGCAATGGAGCATCAGCTACCCAGAGCGTATCCGCCATTGCATTGCTATTGCAGCAGCACCCAAGCTGTCTGCGCAAAACATCGCCTTTAATGAGGTCGCTCGCCAAGCAATTCTCAGCGATCCGGATTTTTTGGATGGTTACTTTATTGAGCACGGCACCATCCCTAGGCGCGGCTTAAAGCTGGCACGCATGGTCGGCCATATTACTTACTTATCCGACGATTCCATGGGCGCTAAATTTGGTCGCGAACTAAAAACCTCACAACTTAACTTTGATGTGAATAATGTTGAGTTTCAGGTCGAAAGCTATTTGCGTTATCAGGGTGAAGAATTTTCCGGTCGTTTTGATGCCAATACCTATTTAATCATGACTAAAGCCTTGGATTACTTTGATCCAGCCGCAGTGCATGATGGCAACTTGGCCAAAACCTTTGCCCACGCACAAGCCAATTTTTATCTGATTTCCTTTACTACCGACTGGCGCTTTTCCCCAGCACGCTCCAAGGAAATTGCCGATGCACTCATTGCTGCCAAAAAGAACGTCGTTTCTGTAGAGATAGATGCACCCCAAGGGCATGACGCATTTTTAATGCCCATTCCTCGTTACTTACAAGCCTTTACCGGCTATATGAACCGCATTGAGGTTTAAGCAAGCCATGAGAGCGGATTTAGAAATTATTCAACAATGGATTCCCGAAAACAGCCATGTGTTAGACCTAGGCTGTGGTGACGGCGAGCTGTTAGCTTGGCTAAAAGAGCATAAAAACGTCTCAGGCTATGGACTGGAAATCGACCCCGAAAAAATCAATACCTGTATTGAAAAAGGCGTCAATGTTATTGAACAAGACCTCGACAAGGGTTTGAGCAATTTTGCCAATAATAGCTTTGATGTAGTGGTCATGACCCAAGCGCTGCAGGTGGTGCATTACCCCGATAAAATCCTGCAAGAAATGTTACGTGTGGGTCGTACCTGTATCATTACCTTCCCGAATTTTGGTCACTGGCGTTGTCGCTGGTACCTTGCAACCAAAGGGCGTATGCCGGTGTCTGACTTTATGCCTTACACCTGGTACAACACACCCAACATACATTTCTGCACCTTTAAGGACTTTGAAGCGCTGTGTCATGAAATGCAGATGCAAGTGCTTGATCGACTGGCCGTAGATGGATTACACCGTAACAGTCTAGGTAGTCGCTTATGGCCTAATATGTTGGGTGAAATCGGCATTTATCGAGTGGCTCGAAATGTCGTTAAACTGGCTTAACTGAGGAAATCCCCATGCGTAAACTATTCTTTCTGTGCTTTGCTTTACTCTTAAGCAATCCACTGTTCGCTGAGCAAAAATACAACTCTGGTGATCTTGATATTCACTACATTGTGTTTAATTCAAGCTTTATGCAGCCTGAGGTCGCTAAAGCCACTAATCTTGAGCGCAGTAAAAATGTCGCCGTGTTGAATATTTCTTTGGTGCGCGCAGGGCAAGGTGAAAAAGGCCAAGTAACAGGCACGCTAACTAATTTGTTAGGTCAAATCCAGCCACTCAAATTTAAAGAAATCGATGAGGGCGTTGCCGTTTACTACATTGCCCAGTTCCCCATTGATAGCCGTGAGCTGCTGAAATTCGATATTCAGGTTACTGACGGGCAACAAAAACCACACCAAATAAAATTCAACCAAGAAGTCTTTCCTGATTTATGAAAACCCTCGTCTTAGCCAGTCATAACCAAGGCAAACTTAAAGAACTACAGGCGATGCTAGGGGCGCACTTTAAAGTGCGCTCCGTCAGCGAATTTAGTCAGCAAGAACCTGAAGAAACCGGCTTATCCTTTATTGAAAACGCTATTCTCAAGGCCCGTCATGCCGCCAAAGTATCCGGCTTTCCGGCCTTGGCTGATGACTCTGGCTTGGCGGTAGACTACCTAAAAGGCGCTCCTGGCATTCGTTCAGCCCGCTACTCAGGGCAAAACAACGATGCCGCCAACAATCAACAGCTATTAACCGCTTTAGCAGGCGTGCCTGACGAGCAACGTGGCGCACAGTTTGTGTGCGCGCTGGCGTTGGTGCAGCATGCTGATGATCCGCTGCCGATTGTATGTGAGGGTTTTTGGCAGGGCAGAATTTTGCATGCCCCGCAGGGTGAGCACGGATTTGGCTATGACCCGCTCTTTTTTGTTGCTGAACAAAACTGCAGCAGCGCCGAACTTGATGCGTCCACAAAAAACAAACTCAGTCATCGCGCTCAAGCCATGCAGCAATTGAGCCAACGCTTGGGCTTATGAGTCAACTAATCAGTACTGACAGTACTAGGCTCCCCTTTGCAGACTTACCGCCACTGTCTCTTTATGTACATATCCCGTGGTGCGTGCGTAAATGCCCTTATTGCGACTTTAATTCCCACGCAGCACCTACACAGCTGCCTGAAAACGCCTATGTTGATGCACTACTACGCGATCTACAGCTAGAGCTGGAACATACCGCTGTCCGCCCATTAAGCTCCATTTTTATTGGCGGTGGCACTCCCAGCCTATTCTCTGCTACTGCCTTTGCCCGCCTATTAGCTGGCATCCATGACATGCTACCTTGGCAAGATGCTATAGAGATCACCTTAGAGGCCAACCCAGGAACCTTTGAGCAAGCCAAGTTTGCCGCCTATCGCCAACTGGGTATTAATCGTCTGTCTATCGGCATCCAAAGTTTTAATGACCAACATCTGACGCAACTGGGTCGTGTGCATAATGCCAACGAAGCACAACAAGCCGTGGCTATCGCGCAACAGGCTGGCTTTACCAACATTAATTTAGATCTAATGCATGGTTTACCCGAACAAAATTTGACACAAGCACTGGCAGACTTAACTTGCGCCATAGAGCTGCAACCCAACCATATTTCTTGGTATCAACTGACCATCGAACCCAACACCGTATTTTGGAATCAACCGCCAGTACTGCCAGAAGATGACAGTCTTTGGGATATTCAACAGGCAGGGCAAGCACTATTAGCAGAGCACGGTTTTGTGCAGTATGAAATTTCCGCCTACGCCAAGCCAGACAAACAAGCACAACATAACCTCAACTATTGGCAATTTGGCGACTATATCGGCATAGGTGCTGGTGCCCATGGCAAAATTAGCTCGCTTGATGGACGTATTCTACGCTACTGGAAAACGCGCCAGCCCAACGATTATTTAAACAATCAACTCCGTGCCGGAGAGCAATTGCTCAATAACGCTGAATTGCCTTTTGAGTTTTTGATGAATGCACTGCGCTTGTCCAAAGGTGTACCCAGTCAACTATTTAGTCAGCGCACTGGGCTACCATTAACGCTACTGCAAGAAAGCTGGCAAGCCGCGCAAAGTAAGGGCTTGATGCTTGAGAGCCCGCAGCGACTTGCCACGACAGAGCAAGGCGCATTATTTTTAAACGACCTGCTACACATATTTTTGACGTCTTCGAACTAAGGATTTTATATGGATATGATTACTGACTTCGTTTTGCTGTTATCCAAATGGTGTCGCACGCATTTAAGCGATATTGCTTTGGCACTGATGGCGGCGTTTTTGGTATTAGTGGGTCCTGCCATCAATCGCTGGTTAAAACGTACCATCGGTCATTTAAACTTTGCTGTGCGCACCCTTATTTTTATTTTAGTCTGTGCTTTCGGCTATGGTTTGGCGATTATTTTTTTAACCCCCTGGCTTGCCACAGGCCTAGCGCAGTTCAATAATTACACGCTCGCACCTGTCTTGTTGCTGATTTTTATTCTTATAGGTGTTTTTGCTGATCGTAACTAAAGTAGGTGCTTACGCTTCAGTACAGCACACCTGATTTCTGCCTCGATTCTTAGCTCGGTACAGCCGCTCATCAGCAATCCTTAATGTGTCATACGGGCTTATACTCTGTTGCGGCCAAGCGGCTACGCCCAACGAAATAGTTACAGTCCCCACTCCCGGGAAATCATGCTGCATTACGGTTATGCGCAAGCGTTCTGCTATTTTAACTGCTACCTCTAGCGTGCAGTTGGCCATTAAAATTAAAAACTCTTCACCACCCAAACGAATACTGACATCATTTTCCCTAGAGCTGTCTAAAACTATGCGTGCCAGCTCTTTGAGCACCTGATCACCGGCCGCATGACCGTAGCTATCATTTACTTTTTTAAAGTGATCGATATCAAAGGTGATGGCGCTAAATGGCGTATTTGAAATAGCAAAAGTATCTAATACCTGTTCCAGCAAACGCCTATTGTTTAAACCCGTTAATGGGTCAATATCAGCATCATGCTGTAATTTATCTACCTTATCGTGAATATTCTCTAAACCCAGCAGGAATGCTTGCTTTAACTGCTGCGCTTCATAGTACCAAGCATTTAAACTCTCAACCCTTTCGATCGTGCTGCGCAAACTCATTTTTTGTGCATTGCGCGCCAATACTTTTAGTGGTTTGGAAATAAAGCCGGAGAACACCCAGATCACAGCTAGCATGGCAAAATTAATTGGCATGCTGTTGAGCATTATTTTTTGCATTAGCCCAGCATGTGCATCCAGCACCGCCTTGGTTGGCCGCTGTGACACCAAACCCCAATCAACAATGGGTACATAAGCATAACCGGCTAGCATTTCAACGCCCACGCTATTAACCACAGCCTGACTACCGGTTTTGCCCTTGAGTACGGTATCTAACATAGGATTTGTATAAGTCGGTATGCCCAACCGCTTTGGATCCGGGTGATACAGCAAGCGCTTCTGCTGATCAATGACATACACATAAGAGCCATCTTTTTGATAATGATCGCCAATTATGCGGTAGAGCAGATTATTTTGTTGAAGATAGATATTCCCAGCTAGGTAACCAATAAACTGACCGTCGCCAGCAAAAATAGGCGCTGTCAAAGTAACCAGTAAATTATCAAGCTGCGAAATAAAAGGCTCACTGACCCAAGCAGTGCGCATGCTTAAAGCATGCTGATGCCCGGGTCCTAAAAGCTCTTGACCAGTTAATACAGGAATATTAGCTGATGCGGCTAATACCAAACCCTCGGCATTAGCTACGTGCATTGAATTAAACAGAGTATTTTGTTCGGAGGCCTCTAGTAATATTTGCTGAATTTGCTCAGGTTCACTCCAGTGTTTGGCCAATGAGCGCGCGCTAAACAGCAACTCCTTCTGCGCATTTTCAATCGTCACCTGCAGTGTTTGCGCAAGTTTCTCAGCGTAGCCTTCGTTGTGCTGTAAGGTATTATCAATAAGTGACTGCTTTTGCACCTTAGCGCTAGCAATAAACATATTGACCACAGCCAGCAGTGTGCTCAATAAGACCAGCCCAACAATCAGCTGCCTTAAATTACTCTTCGCCAACCACTTCATACCAACTCCTTGAGCAACTAACCTTTGTGCTGCTCAGACTACATCTCTGTTAGCTTTGTTTTCAGCGCTACTTTAATGGTATAGGCTGTTATTAAGCGCCTGTCTTTATAAACTTTAAATCCCAAACCCCATGACCCAAGCGCTCACCACGCTGTTCAAATTTAGTTACGGGTCGCTCGGTAGGCCGGGGAACCCAAGTATTGTCTGCAGATAAGTTTTTATAACCTGGCGCAGCATTCATAATTTCGAGCATATGCTCAGCATAAGGCTCCCAGTCCGTCGCCATATGTAAAACCCCACCCTGCTTAAGCTTTTTATGCACTAAGGCAGCGAAAGCAGGCTGCACAATACGGCGCTTATGATGACGACTTTTATGCCATGGATCCGGGAAAAACAATAACAGGCGGTCAAGGCTTTCATCAGCAATACACTGATTTAATACCTCAATGGCATCACAGCTGTAAATACGCACATTGTCTACTGCATCGGTGAGCATGCCACTTAACAGGGCACCCACACCCGGACGATGCACTTCAACTCCAATAAAATCTTGTTCTGGCGCTTCTTTTGCCATTTGCAGCAGCGACCGCCCCATACCAAAGCCAATTTCTAGGGTTAGCGGTGCTTGACGACCAAAAACAGCTTGTGGCTGTAACATGCCCTCTTCTAGCTGTAAGCCATAGCGTGGTAAGCCCTGTTCAAGACCACGCTCTTGCCCTGGGGTCATACGCCCAGCGCGCATGACATAGCTTTTAATTTCACGTCTTTGCGTGACTGCTTGAGTATTCATTCTAGGTTAAATTAAATCCGTTAAAGGCGATGAAGCGGTGGCGTACAAGCGCTTTGGCATACGCCCTGCTAAGTAGGCAAGACGGCCAGCAATGACTGCATGACGCATGGCCTCAGCCATCAATATGGGCTGCTGAGCATGAGCAATAGCACTGTTCATCAGCACTGCAGCGCAGCCCATTTCCATAGCAATGGTGGCATCTGATGCCGTACCCACACCCGCATCTACTAACACAGGAACCTTGGCTTCTTCTAAAATAATCCGCAGATTATAGGGATTACAGATACCCAAGCCGCTGCCAATCAGGCCAGCCAAAGGCATTACCGCAATGCAGCCAATAGCCTCTAGCTCACGAGCAATAATAGGATCATCGCTGGTGTAGACCATGACATCAAAGCCTTCATCCACCAGTACACGTGCCGCTTTTAAGGTTTCTACCACATTGGGGAAGAGCGTTTTGTCGTCAGCCAAAATCTCCAGCTTAACCAGATTATGGCCATCCAAAAGCTCACGTGCCAAACGACAAGTGCGTACCGCATCCTCAGCGTCATAACAGCCGGCTGTATTGGGCAAAATGCAGTATTTATCAGGGCTGATTACATCTAACAAATTAGGCTCGTTAGCATGCTGGCCAATATTGGTGCGACGTACGGCTACGGTAACAATTTGCGCGCCTGAGGCTTCAATGGCTAAGCGGGTTTCTTCTAAATCTTTATACTTTCCCGTACCGACCAGCAGTCGAGAGTCGAAGGTTCTTCCGGCGATGGTAAAGTTTTGTTCTTTATTGCGGCTGTGCATGGATTGTTTCTCTATGGATGGTGATAGGAGTGTAGTTACGAACAACTCATCTGTCTTCAGCCACCACCAATCGCGTGCACGATCTCAACCTTATCGCCCGCCTTGAGCACATGCTGCTCATGCTGGCTACGTGGCACTATTGCCAAGTTAACCTCAACCGCTAAGCGCTTACCAGTAAGCTCTAACTGTTCTAACAACTCAGCTAGGGTTAGCGGTTTTGCCAGAGGATATGTTTCACCATTTAACAGAATCTGCATTGCAAAAAACCAAAGATAAGAGCGTATTTCAGCGCTTTGGTACGGAGTCGCTACCCAAGCGCAACACGCAGATTATGCAGCAGTTTTTACCCGCGGGCTAGTGCATAATCTTTTAACAACTGACCGATAACTGCAGGAGACCCTGGCTTGCTGTAGTAATAACCCTGCCCCTCATCACAGCCCAAGCTCACGACAAAGTCCTCCATTTCTTTGGTTTCAATCCCTTCAGCCAACACTTTTAATCCTAAACTATGGCCCAGCTGTATAATGGCACGCACAATGGTGGCATCATCCTCACTGGTTAGCGCATCCTGTACAAAACTGCGGTCAATTTTAATTTTATCCAGCGGCATGCTTTTCAAGTAGCTTAGTGAGGAGTAGCCCGTCCCAAAGTCGTCAATGGCAATGCTAACGGCAATATTTCTTAATGCTTGCAAGTTGCGCTTGGCCGCATTGACATCCTGCATCAGGCTGGTCTCTGTCACCTCGACTTCTAAGCTGCCTGCCGGTAACTGATGCACTTCAATCAAGCGGGCCACCTGTATCGCCAAACTCGCGTGATGCAGCTGAATCGTTGAAAGGTTTACCGCTACTTTGAAACCCTGCATGCGCTCTTCTTTTAACCAAACCGTTAACTGCTGGCATACCTGTTCTAGAACCCATCCACCAATGGCGACAATGCTGCCACTTTGCTCAGCCAGCGGAATAAAGGTATCGGGTGCAATCCAACCAAACTCAGGGTGCTGCCAGCGCAACAGGGCTTCTGCGCCAAAAAACTTGCCCGTGCTGTAACAAATTTGTGGCTGGTACACCACATTCATCTGTCCTTTGCCGATTGCTTCTTTTAAGTCGTTTTCCAGCTGCCGACGCTTACGCATTTCTCGGTCAATACTGGCAATGTAAAACTGATAGCGATTACGTGAGCCAGACTTAGCGAGCATCATGGTCTGCTCAGCCTTTTGTAAAAGATTTTCCGTGTCTTTAGCGTCATCCGGATACAGCGCGATACCTATGGTGGCGCTTAGATATATTTGCACCTCACCCATGTCAGCGCTAGGGACTATGACGAATGGAAGCTCTAAGACTTTAAGAATTTTTTGTGCTAAAGAGGCGGACTGGTAAGGATGCTCAACATCCACCTGCAACGCGACAAACTGATCGCCACCCAAACGGGAAAACAGCTTTATATCATCGGCAAAGTGCGTTGCTATGCGCTGAGCAAAAGCATTTAGGAGCCAGTCACCTGTTTGGTACGTATAGCGCTCGTTAACGCCTTTAAAGCCATCAAGACCAACACACATAATGGCTACAGAGTTATTAGCTGCCTCTGCCCGCAGCAAAGCTTGTTCAAGCTGTAATTGCAACTCCTGCCTATTGGGCAGGCCCGTTAAATAATCAATCTGCGATAGCCGCATCAGATTACTTTCAGCCTCATGGCGCAGGTGTGTATTGCGTTCAATCGAGGCAAAAAGTTCGTTGGTTTTTTTAATCCAAACACCCAGCTCATTATTTTCATGGCCTTTGATTGGTTTAAGCTGGCTTTGACTGGGTCGATCCGGATTAATACTGGAAATATTTTCCATCATATCCGCTAAAGGCTTGGTTAATAAGGCTCGATAAATCAGATGGAACACTAACGCCAGTACTAGGGCGCGTAAAATGCCTGAGATAAACACTATCACCGCTTCGTGGATGAAAGTGACGCCATAGGGCGCTGTATCGATAATTATCTCTATTTTACCGTAGTACTCAAGCTGCCCATTTAGCTGCTCTTCAAGCGCTAGGGTAAAGGTTTTTTGTGGGGCAAAAATAGGGTCGGTGATGAATCGATACACCCCCTGCTGTAAAGGGCGTTCACGTTCAGCTAAAGGCGTTTCTTGTGGGTGACCAATGGTAATTTTGCGAATGGCCTCATGCTGCAACAGGCCTTTAACTACCTGCTCAGCCATTTCCGCATCTAGGTTATACAGCGCCTGACGCGAGGGTTCAGCAAACATTGTTAAAATACGCTGCCCATCGCGCTCGATAGCTTCGCGCGCATGTGCCGCTGCATATACTACCTGTAAAACACTCAAAACAATTCCTACCGCCAAAGCAGTAAAAAAAGTCCAGTACAATAAATTCAGCGATAAGCTTTGCTTGCGTTGTTTTATTTTCATCTCGCTAGTCTGCCGATTTATTAGGGGAGCATTGAGGTAATTACCGCGTACGATACTCAGACAGCGAGACTTACCATGCATGTTTTATAGGCGACTCATCAGACTCTAACGTTCTTCTATGTGGCTTTAGCAGCGTAAACCAGCCTAATAGCAAGAATACACTCTATAAAGTAAAAAAGCCCAGTGTAATACACTGGGCTTTTGGCTAAGCAATTACTTAGTTAGCGAAGTTTGCCGCTACGAAATCCCAATTCACCAGATTCCAGAATGCTTCAACATACTTAGGACGTGCGTTGCGGTAATCAATGTAGTACGCATGCTCCCACACATCACAGGTCAGCAAGGCTTTGTCTGCGGTAGTCAGCGGACAGCCTGCACCGATAGTGCTGCTTAACGCCACGCTACCGTCTGCTTTTTTAACCAACCATGCCCAACCAGAACCGAAGGTGCCGATAGCGGTTTTGGTGAACTCTTCTTTAAATTTCTCAAAAGATCCGAAGGCTGCATTAATAGCATCAGCCAAAGCACCTGTTGGCTCGCCACCACCGTTTGGTGATAAGCAGTTCCAGTAGAAGGTATGGTTCCAAACCTGAGCAGCATTATTAAACACACCGCCAGATGAGGTTTTAATAATGTCTTCTAGGCTTTTGCCCTCAAACTCAGTACCTGGAACCAAGTTGTTTAGGTTTACCACATAGGCGTTATGGTGCTTGCCGTGGTGATAATCCAGAGTTTCTGCTGAAATATGTGGCTCCAATGCATTTTGTGCATAGGGTAAAGCGGGTAATTCAAAGGTCATAATTTCTCTCCAATAACATCAGACAAGGCAACATGCAGGCTAAACACACTACGCTTGGGGTGGTGCGTTCGCCTGCTTATAAATGAGAATGATAACACTTTTGCCGTGATCGCGCATCCTTAGCTACGGCTAAAGTAATCAACAACTCATTGACATCCCATATTGCCAGTCAACAAACAACCCAAGCAATAAAAGCCGTCTGTGCTTTTGAGCGGCTTTTATTTGACAGCCCTAGAGGCCAGACATGTCCTGGATAGCGGCCTTTAATTCAGCATCCGTACAGTCGGCGCAAGTTCCCATGGGTGGCATGGCTCCTTTACCTTCTTTAGAGATTTTCAGCAACCCATCCAGACCGCCTACCGCATCAGCACGCACTTGCCACGCTGCTGTATCACCTACAACGGGCGCATCCAATATTCCTGTTCCGTGACATACGTTGCATGACTGTGTTGCAATTTGCTTACCTGTGCGCCCAGCACTTGCTGCTGCAACCGGCTCTGCAGGAGTTTCTGCTACATCTGTTGCTGCAGTTTCTGTAGTAGATTCAGCTTCAGCTTGTGCCGATGCTTTTTTGACGTCAACGCCATTACAGTTCTGCCCTTGAATACAGACCGTCCCCACAGGCTTGATGCGCTCTGCGATAGCCTCGTCGGTGTTAGCTTGAGCTACGCCTGTCATTAAAATTAACGCCGCGGCTGGCATTAGAAATAGTTTTTTAATCAGATTCACAGGTTATCCCCTTTATTGGTTATTCTAGACAGTCTAAATGTATCAAAATTCCACGCTCGCTAGTATACCCAGCACCGTTTGTATGTAAATCTACTCGGCTTTTAAGTCAGCATTTAAATAGTTTTTCTGCACGCGCTTAATATTCGTAAGCATGCTATAAGAAATCGTATCTGCGCAATGCGCCACCTCGTCGACAGAAATATGTTTACCCCACAACTCAACTGCACTGCCCACACCAGCTTGCGGCAAGTCAGTTAAGTCAACGGTGAGCATATCCATGGATACACGCCCGGCCAGACCCGCACGATGCCCCTCAACCAGCATGGGCGTGCCATCCTGTGCGTGGCGCGGATAACCATCAGCATAACCCATCGCCACCACGCCGATGCGGGAGGCTTTTTGTGTTACAAAGCGCGCGCCATAGCCAACCGCTTCCCCTGCTGGCAATTCACGCACCGCAATAATGCGCGACTGCAAACTCATCACTGGCTGAAGCAGCTGGGTAACCTCAGTAGGCTTTAATAATGGATTACTGCCATACAACATAATGCCGGGACGCGTCCAATCACTGATTATCTGCGGCCAAGCCAAAACTGCCGCTGAATTACTCAAACTGGTAGGCACGCCTAGTTGCTTTATCGCCTGACTAAACACAGCGCACTGCTGGCTGGCAGCAGGACTCTGCACATCATCAGCCTGTGCTAAATGCGTCATGGCTACAACTTGCCCTACATTAGCGCACTGGCGCAAGCGCTGATAAGCACCGACAAAGTCATGCGGGAAAAACCCAACTCGGTGCATGCCCGAGTCCATCTTTAACCAGCAGTTGATAGGCTGCTTTAACGGCGCGCGTGTTAACGTCTCTATTTGCCAGTCGGCATGAATAACTAACCACAGATCATGCTCGACACAAAGCGCCAGCTCGTCCGCATGAAAAAAACCTTCCAGCAGTAAAACAGGCTGTTTAATTCCTGCGCTGCGTAACTCTAGAGCCTCTTCTAAGCAAGCCACTGCAAAACCATCGGCGCAATCTGCCAGCGCCTGCGCGCACTGCACAGCGCCATGCCCATATGCATCGGCCTTTACCACAGCCAAAGTTTGGTTAGGACTAAACTGCTTAGCTAGCTGGTAGTTATGCCGCAAAGCTGCCAAATCTATATGTGCATACGCCGGTCGCATAGAATTCCTTAAAAATAAAGCCTGCTACAGATAACGAGAAATATCTAACCCAGCTGTACTGATTGCTGGACGTTTATTGGCTATCAAATCGGCCAAATAGTGCGCTGAACCACAGGCCATTGTCCAGCCCAGCGTGCCGTGGCCGGTATTTAAAAACAAATTACGATAGGCTGTTTTGCCTAGTATGGGCGTGCTATCAGGGGTTGCCGGTCGCAGTCCTGCCCAAAACTCAGCCTGACCACTAACACCCGCCTCAGGATACAAGGAGTTAACGACCTTCTCGAGCGTGCGGCGGCGCTTTAAATTAAGGCGCAAATCATAGCCTATTATTTCTGCCATACCGCCGACACGAATGCGCTGGTCAAAACGCGTAATAGCCACTTTGTAAGTCTCATCCAGCACAGTGGACTGCGGCGCTGCTTCAGCGTTGGTAATCGCATAGGTCAATGAATAGCCCTTGAGCGGATAAACCGGCACATCGATCCCCAAGGGTTGCAGCAGCCGGCGCGATTCAGTGCCCAATGCCACCACATAATGGTCTGCCCGAATCAGCTCACCAGCAACATAAACACCCGTTAGTGCATCGCCTTCATGCACCAAGCTTTGCACCTCGCTGTTTAGACGAAACTCAACGCCGGCATCCGCAGCCAGCTCAGCCAACCGCCGAGTAAACAAGTAGCAGTCGCCGGTTTGGTCGTTAGGTAAATGCAGCGCCCCACTGAGCTGCTCTTTAGTTGCCGCTAAAGCAGGCTCAACCTGGGTAATTTCATCACGGCTTAGCAATCGATACGGCACACCGCTTTCTTTCAGCACCGCAATGTCTTTGGCTGCATCATCAAACTGCTGCTGACTACGAAAAAGCTGGGTTAAGCCTAATTGCCGACCTTCATACTCAATCCCTGTCGTGCGCCGTAACTCATCCAAACAGAGGCGACTGTATTCAGCCAAGCGCAGCATGCGCTCTTTGTTTTGTGCATAACGAGCCGCCGTACAATTGAGCAACATATGCCACATCCAGCGGTATTGCTGCCAGTCCGCTGTCATACGGATAGCCAAGGGCGCGTCTTGCTGGAATAACCACTTAAGCGCTTTCAGTGGCACACCCGGGGCTGCCCATGGCGTGGCATAACCCGATGAAACCTGCCCAGCATTCGCAAGACTGGTTTCTTGCGCCACACTGGCTTGGCGTTCAATCACGGTCACACTAAAGCCCTGCTGCGCCAAATAATAAGCCGTACTCACTCCTATAACCCCGGCACCTAGAACCAACACATGCATGCTATTCTCCTAGCTTACGTTAGTGTTTTACCTGTTTATTCATACTAGTGCATTTGCTGTCTGACTGCGCGGCATAACCAGACAAACTTAGATAGCTAGCAGTCTGATTTTTGCAGTCGTTAGGTAAAACTATATTTTAGCCGCCATGCACCTCATGCAAACGCCTTAACTGTGCTAAAATAGTCGACCCTAATAGGATAATTTAATCTGAGGATAACTATATATGGCTCGCGTAACCGTTGAAGATTGTTTAGAAAACGTCGATAACCGCTTTGAATTAGTCATGTTAGCAACCAAGCGTGCACGTCAACTTGCTACTGGTGGCCATGAACCTAAAGTTCCAGTAGAGAATGACAAGCCCACCGTATTGGCGTTACGTGAAATCGCAGCAGGTCTGGTTAACAAGCAAACGCTTGCAGAAGATGAGCTTTTTGCTGCCAGCGAACCTTTGTTCGCAGCATTTGACGACAGCGTTAACCAATAAGCTCCTAGGATTTGATGCATGCCGGCAGTTGAGCGCTTAGCAGGAGAAATAGCAGACTATTTAGAGCCCGCGCAGGTTAATCTGGTGCGTCGCGCCTATTACTATGCCGAACAAGCTCATGATGGTCAGTTACGCAGCAGTGGTGAACACTATGTTACTCACCCTTTAGCTGTGGCTACTATTCTCGCTGATATGCACATGGACCATCAAAGCCTGATGGCTGCAATGCTGCATGACGTGATTGAAGATACTGGCATCCCCAAGGAAGCCTTGGTGGGTCAGTTTGGCGAAAGCGTCGCTAACCTGGTTGATGGTGTTAGTAAGCTGACCCAGATGAAGTTTGGCACCAAGGCTGAAGCACAAGCGGAAAACTTCCAAAAAATGGCCATGGCCATGGCGCGCGATATACGCGTGATTTTGGTCAAACTCGCCGACCGGTTGCATAACATGCGCACCCTGGGTGCACTCAATGCCGAAAAACGTCGTCGAATTGCCAAAGAAACTTTAGAAATTTACGCCCCCATTGCCAACCGCTTAGGCATGAACAGCATCTATGCTGAGTTTGAGGATCTAGGCTTCAAAGCTATGCACCCCATGCGCGCTGAACGTATTGCGTCTGCAGTCAAAGCCGCGCGGGGTAATCGTAAGGAAATTGTTAACAAGATTGAAGAATCTATTGTTAACTGCCTTACCCGCGAAGGAATGCTTGGCGAAGTCAGTGGGCGTGAGAAGCACCTCTACAGCATTTATCGCAAGATGCGCGATAAGCGTAAATCCTTCAATGAGATCATGGATGTCTACGCTTTCCGTATTGTCGTAGACAAAGCCGACACCTGTTATCGGGTACTCGGTGCGGTGCATAGTTTGTACAAACCAATTCCCGGACGCTTTAAAGACTACATCGCCATTCCCAAAGCCAACGGTTACCAATCTCTGCATACCACCTTGTTTGGCATGCACGGAGTGCCGATTGAAATTCAGATTCGCACCCGCGAAATGGAAGAGTTAGCTAACAAGGGCATTGCAGCGCACTGGCTGTATAAAAGCGATGGCGAGGAAAAACGTAACAACCATGCCAGAGCACGCCAGTGGGTACAGGGCTTGTTGGAACTGCAAAAAAATGCCGGCAACTCGTTGGAGTTTATTGAAAACGTCAAAATCGACTTATTCCCTGACGAAGTGTATGTGTTCTCGCCTAAAGGACGCATCTTAGAATTACCTAAAGGCGCGACTCCGGTCGATTTTGCCTATGCGATTCACACTGATGTAGGCAGCAGTTGCATGGCTTGCCGCGTCAATCGACGCATGGCGCCGCTGTCGCAACCGCTGGAAAGTGGCGCAACCGTTGAAATTATCACCAGCCCAACAGCACGACCAAGCCCTTCATGGCTTAATTTTGTCGTCACGGGTAAAGCGCGCACCCATATTCGTCATGCACTCAAACAGCAGCAGCGTGAAGAGTCAGTCACTCTAGGCGCACGCTTGCTGGAAAAAGCACTCGATGCTCAAGGCACCAAACTGGCCGACATTGAACAGTCACGTATCCAAGTTTTGCTGGATGAATACCAACAAGATGAACTGGATGATTTGCTCGAAAGTATTGGTCTAGGTAGTCGCACCGCTCATTTAGTAGCGCGCCGCTTGCTGACCGAAAACACGGCAGATTTTTGCTCAACCGCCGAAGCACCTCTGGTTATCCACGGCACCGAAGGCATGGTGCTTAACTATGCGCGCTGCTGTACGCCCATTCCCGGCGACCCTATTGTCGGTCACCTGTCCGCTGGTAAAGGCATGGTGGTGCATAGAGACAACTGTAAAAATGTTGCCGATATTCGTAATCAGCCTGAGAAATGTATTCCATTAAGCTGGGCCAAAGACATCGCGGGTGAATTTAGCGTTGATCTGCGTATTGAACTGGCGCATCAGCGCGGACTCATTGCACTGTTAGCCGCCACCGTTAGTGAAGCCAACGCTAATATTGAAAAAATAAGCGTCGATGAACGTGATGGCCGCATGAGCATCGTCCAGCTCAGCATCAGCTTAGGCGACCGCGTACATTTAGCACGCGTCATGCGCAAACTACGCAGCCTCGCCGGCGTCACTCGCATTATCCGCAACAAAGCATAGTAAAAGAGGAAGCAAGATGAGCAAAACCGTGATCAGTACCGACCAAGCACCAGCGGCGATAGGCACCTATTCACAAGCCATTAAAGTGGGGCAAACGGTTTACTTGTCGGGACAAATCCCACTACACCCACAAACAATGGATCTGGTTGAAGGTTTTAGCGCACAAACAGCACAGGTCTTTGACAATCTAAAAGCCGTGGCTGAAGCAGCTGGCGGCACACTAAACGACATCGTCAAACTGAATATTTTTCTCGTTGACCTCAACAACTTCGCCACCGTCAACGAAATTATGGGGCGCTACTTTACCCAACCCTATCCGGCACGCGCTGCTGTTGGCGTAGCCTCTCTACCGCGTAATGCTGAAGTAGAGATGGACGCCATCATGCACATTAACCAACCGAACTAAATCAACTCAAGATAGCCTTGCTGATAGTCAGTATACTTGGGTTTCCAGCCGGTTGCTTTGGCGCGCGCATTACTGCACCGCTTGCTACCGCCAGCCGGCTTCAATAATTTCTCTGCCACGCTATGCACGCCCAGTTGCTGCTGTAACCAGCTCACTACTTGCGCCTGCTCAACGGGCAAGTCGTCTACGCCAAGATAAACCGATTGCAGCGACACACCCTGCGCATCTAGCTCAATTAAATGACTGATTAAATCGGCTGCATCCTGTTCATGAATGCGGTTGGTAAAGCGATTCGTGCAACCATCTGCATGATAACCCTCTTTCACGCGCTGTAAAAAAGCCTGCCGCTTACCACCATAAATACCCGCTAGCCGCACTATAGTTGCCGGAAAGCCGCTATCCAACGCCACTTGCTCGGCTGCACACATTACCTTCCCGGACCAACGCTCAGGCTCAGTCATCGACAGTTCATCGACCCACTCGCCAGCAGACTGACCATAGACCGCGATGCTTGAAACAAAAAATACTCGTTTAGGTTGTTGTTGGTGCTGCGCCAGCCATTGGTATACATGGCGCTGCCCTTGCACATAGAGCTTGCGGTAAGCCGCCTCACTACGCTCATTAGGCGCTAGGGCAACCACTAGATAATCCAACTTTTGTTCGGGCCACGCATCAGGGCAATCTGCAGCTGTGACATCGGCCTGTATCGGTTTAATCCCGCCTGGTAGCTCGGCAGTATTACGGCGCACGCCAAAAGAGTGCCAAGTATTAGCATTCAGATTTTGCGCCACTTTTACACTCAGCGCACCGCAACCCACAAAGACAATGTTTCTTTTCATTTTTTTGCTCCCACCTTGTCTCAAGCTGTTTTTGTTTGCCGACAAACACACAAAGGCTATGTTTTTATGTATAAATGGTTATGCTAAATATAATAACTATACAAACAACCATTTCAATGGACAAAAACTATGACTCTTACCGAATTACGCTACATAGTTACCTTGGCACAAGAACAGCATTTTGGCCGCGCAGCCGCACTATGTCACGTTAGCCAGCCTACACTATCGGTTGGGGTTAAAAAACTCGAAGAAAAACTTGGTGTACTCATCTTCGAGCGCAGTAAAAACTCTGTGCGCACCACACCAGTGGGTGAAAGCATTGTTGCTCAAGCACAGCGCGTACTTGAGCACGCGCAAATGGTTAAAGAGCTTGCCCAAGCGGGTAAAAACCAACTCACAGCTCCCTTAAAAGTAGGCGCTATTTATACCGTAGGACCCTATTTATTTCCTCATTTGATTCCATACTTGCACAAAAGCGCACCTGAGATGCCGCTCTATATTGAGGAAAACTTCACCCACGTATTACGCGAAAAACTGCGTAGCGGTCAACTGGATGTCATTATTATTGCGCTGCCCTATCAGGACACTGATATCTTAACTAAAGCTGTGTATGACGAATCATTCTGCGTACTACTGCCCGCGCAGCATCCTTGGTCCAAAAAGAAGAGCATTGACAGCAGCCTGCTTAATAACAAAAGCCTACTCTTACTGGGTGAAGGTCACTGTTTTAGGGATCAGGTATTAGAGGCTTGTCCTACCGATAGCAACACACAGGAAGGTGAAAGCCGCTATACCACCGTAGAGGCCAGCTCTTTGGAAACCATTCGTCACATGGTTGCTTCTGGATTAGGTGTTTCCGTTCTGCCGCAATCAGCAGTTAACAGCCACAGCTACACGGCGGGAGTTATTGAAGTGCGCCCTTTTAGTGCGCCCGCACCCAAACGAACAGTCGCCATCGCTTGGCGTGCTACCTTTCCACGCCCTAAAGCCATTGACGCCTTAGTGGAAGCTATTCGCCAATGCCCGTTGGCGCAACTAAATAACGGCTAGCCCTATGACGTTGCTCGTAAACATACCGGTAACCCAGCTTAAAGGCGTTGGCGCTGTCATGGCCGAAAAGCTGGCCAAAGTAGGCATTGAAAACCTGCAGGACGTATTATTTCATCTGCCCTCACGCTATCAAGACCGCACGAAAGTCACCCCCATTGCAGCGGTGAAACCCGGTCAGGATGCCGTCATTGTAGGTACAGTCATGGCCGCCAACGTCGTGATGGGGCGCAGACGCAGTTTAATGGTACGCATCCAAGACGCTACAGGCTCTATTAGCCTGCGTTTTTTCCACTTCAGCATGGCACAAAAAAACGCCTTACAAGCAGGCACACTCATTCGTTGTTTTGGTGAAGCACGCGCTGGAGCAACCGGCTTAGAAATTTATCATCCAGAATATCGTGCCCAGACAGCCGAGCAACCTATTACGCTGGATGACAGCCTCACAGCAATCTACCCCACCACCGAGGGACTGACCCAGCAGCGCCTGCGCAGTCTAGCTGAGCAAGCACTCGCATTTTTGTCACCCCTTAGCCTACCTGAGTGGTTGCCAACCAGTATTTTAGACAGCTATCAACTAGACCCCTTAGAGCAGGCCGTGCGCTATTTACACCAACCACCGCCCGATGCTGCTACAGAGCAACTGTTAAACGGCACACACTGGGCACAACAACGTCTTGCCTTCGAAGAGCTGCTCACACATCAGCTGTCCATGCAGCGTATGCGTAATGTATTGCAAGCCCAGCAAGCCCCTATGCTGGCTGCTGCCAGCTCACTGCCAGCACAGTTTTTAGCTAACCTCGGCTTTACGCCCACCCATGCCCAGCAGCGTGTTGGCGAGGAAATTACTTGGGATTTACAGCAAAACAAGCCCATGCTACGACTTCTGCAAGGCGATGTTGGCGCCGGTAAGACGCTGGTCGCGGCGCTAGCTGCATTGCAGGCTATTGAAGCGGGTTATCAGGTGGCACTGATGGCGCCCACAGAAATTCTTGCGGAACAGCATTATTTAAATTTTCAAAAATGGTTTAACCCGCTGAATATTGAAGTGGCTTGGTTGGCTGGCAAACTTAAAGGTAAAGTGCGTGCTCAAGCGTTAGAGCAAATCGCTCAAGGCGCGCCCATGGTGGTCGGCACCCATGCTTTATTTCAAAACGAGGTGCAGTTTGCTCGATTAGCCTTAGCCATTATCGATGAGCAGCACCGCTTTGGCGTGCAACAGCGTTTAGCCTTACGGGAAAAAGGCGTCGAGGGGCGTTTCAGTCCCCACCAATTGATTATGACCGCCACCCCTATCCCACGCACACTCGCCATGAGCGCCTATGCGGACTTAGATACCTCGATCTTGGATGAGCTACCGCCAGGTCGAACGCCCGTTAATACTGTGGTGCTCAGTGATGTGCGCCGTAACGATGTCATTGAACGGGTGCGCGCCGCTTGCTTAGAAGGCCGGCAAGCCTACTGGGTGTGTACGCTGATCGAAGAGTCAGACGAACTCACCTGCCAAGCCGCACAAACCACCTATGAAGAACTGAGCCAATCCTTAACCGAACTCAACATAGGCTTGGTGCATGGGCGCTTAAAACCCGCTGAAAAAGCGCAAATAATGGAAGATTTTAAACAAAATAAACTGCACCTGCTGATCGCCACAACAGTAATTGAAGTGGGGGTGGATGTGCCCAATGCCAGCCTGATGATTATTGAAAACCCTGAACGTTTAGGGCTGGCGCAGTTGCATCAATTGCGCGGCCGTGTGGGACGTGGCAGTACCGCCAGCCATTGCGTGCTGTTGTATCACGCGCCTTTATCGCAGATTGGTCGCGAACGCTTGGCTATCATGCGCGAAACCAATGATGGCTTTGTGATTGCCGAGAAAGATCTTGAGTTACGCGGCCCCGGTGAAATGCTCGGCACGCGCCAAACAGGCTTGCTGCAGTTTAAAGTCGCTGATTTGATGCGCGACTCCGCCATGCTGCCTGCCGTGCGCGATGCCGCGTTAGAGTTACTTGAGCACCACCCGCAGCAAGTCGACCCACTGCTTGAGCGCTGGCTCAAACACGGCCAGCACTATGGGCAGGTTTGATTGCATGTTGTGCTTATACAACCCGCGAAAAAAACTCTATACTGTGCACAGCGCATAAAAGAAGAGAGAACAGGGTTGTTATGAGTTTGTCCGATTTTTCTACCAGCCAGCTCAGCACTTCTAGTGAACAGGTTGCTTGGCTGCTAAAGCAACAAAATATACCTGCCGAAACACACAGGATTCAGGACGTTCCTACTAAGCAGCAACTTCAGGTTGTAGTGCTAAGGGACGCTGATAAGCATCTGTGCGCTATTCTCCCGCGCAACCATCTACTTGACTTACGCACACTTAACACACAGCTACAGGCCGACTATAAAGCGGACAGTAGACACAGCAGTAGTTTAAAGGTGCGCTTACAGGTGCATGATTTACCGGCCATTCCTGACTTACTCAACCTGCCCTGCGTTTACGCAACTCATTTAACCGAGCTGGACGATGTACTCTTCGAGTCAGGCAGTGCTGGCAGTCTGCTAAAAATCTCAGCTGATTCATTCAGCCAACTTATGAAAAACAGTCAAGCACTCGCGTTTACCGCTGAACTGCCTGCCACCAACCCCAACTTACTGCCCAGCAACCTCGATGTTCAGCACATCAAACAAGCCGTGCAATCTTTAACCACCTTACGTATTAAGCAGCGCCTAGAGGAAACTCTGGAAATTCCACCCTTGTCTGTAACCGCGCAAAAAGTACTTAGGCTGCGTACCGACCCCAATGCTTATGTTGATGAATTGACCGCTATTGTGGAAACCGACCCCGCTATGGCTGCACAGGTCATGAGTTGGGCAGCATCACCTTACTATGCAGCACCGGGAAAAATACGCTCTATTGAAGACGCCATCATAAGGGTCTTGGGTTTTGACTTAGTCATTAACCTCGCCCTTGGTTTAGCCCTAGGCAAAACACTTAAACTGCCTAGTCAAAACGCCAGCCAGAACCGTGATTATTGGCAGCAAGCCATTTACACCGCATCGCTCATTGAAGGTTTGGTTGTAGCCATCCCTAGGCAGTATCGCCCAGAGGCAGGCTTAGCGTATTTGGCTGGATTGCTGCATAGTTTTGGCTATGTGTTGCTGGCGCATATTTTTCCATCCTATTTTTCGTTAGTCAGCCAGTACCTTGCAGCCAATCCTCACTTACAAGCCTGCTATGTAGAGCATTTTTTACTGGGCATTACCCGCGAACAAATGGGCGCTTGGCTTATGCAACACTGGCAAATGCCAGAGGAACTCACTGTGGCCATCCGCCAGCAACACAACCCTGACTATCAGGGCTCATATGCGGTTTATTCACAACTCACTTACCTAGCGACACACCTATTAGCCGCGCAAGAAGGCGTTACCCAAGACATACCTGCCAGCCTCTATGAAAGTTTGCACTTAACGCCCGCTGACGCACAGCAAGCCTTGGACAAAGTCACAGCCGCTGAGCAGGCGTTACGTTTACTAGCCGCACAGTTATCAAGTTAAGCGTGCTTAATGCAACCTGCAATCACTTTCCAGGTCTAAATTTTCACAGCTTTCAGTCAAGGTCGTTGATATGCGTTCACTCTTTTTTATCTTATTGGCACTGTTACCGATGCAGATTTTTGCCCAAGCCTGTATTGTCGAAACCCAATCAGCACAAGTTAAAGTTAAGGTATGCCAGCAAAACCGTACTATTCCCGAGAATTTATTTCGTAGTGGTTTTTGCAAGCCACAACTTGCTGGACAGAAAACCCAGGTTACCTTTGTTGATCGCTGCCCAGCTGGCGCGTTTGGCGTATGCCGTAATTCTCAAAGCTCTGGCGTTCCTTATCAGCAGGATATTTATTACTATGGCGTTGGCGACGATGCTCGATTTCTACAACCAGCCTGTGAGCGACAAAACAAAGGCGTATGGATGGCGCAGTAATAGTTTTAACCTTGAATTACCCACCTGATTTAGCAACATTAAATTAATAATAAACTGGAGTATATATGCGTAATTTTATGTTTTCTTGGATTGCTTTGTGCAGTATTTTCTTTTTCGCTAGCGCTAATGCTCAGCCTATTGAGGAAGGGAAAAACTACATTAGTTTACGTAGCCCTGTTGCTACGCAAGAGCCTAATAAAATCGAGGTGGTAGCATTATTTTGGTATGGCTGCCCACACTGCTATCAACTTGAGCCCACCTTAGAGGCATGGCAGCAAAAGCTCCCTGAAGATGTCAATTTTATTCGCGTACCCGCTATGTTTGGTGGTATCTGGAATCTGCATGGCCAGTTGTATTACAGCCTCGAAGCTATAGGCGCTACCGAACAACTGCACAGCGTTGTCTTCGATGTCATTCAAAATAACAAACAGCGCTTAGCCACTCCAGCAGAAATCACTAACTTTGTCGTCCAACAGGGCATAGACAAAGATACCTTCGAAAAAGCCTGGAATTCATTTGCGGTTAAAAGTCAGTTACAAAAAGCCAAACGCCTAGCCATTTCTTACCAGATATCAGGGGTGCCAGCACTCGTGGTTAATGGTAAATACAGCTTTGACATTGCCAGCGCTGGCGGCTTAAAGGAAACCACTGAAGTTGCTGATTATTTAATTGCCCACGAACGCAATAACTAACGGCTAGATAACTCAAATGCTGATGCCACGCCAAAAACAGCTGCGCAAAGCTAAAACTGGCAAATTAATTGACAACACTGAAGCCAGCTCTTATTGCATTGACGGCAAGCAGACTCTGCGCCTGTTAAGTTTCAATATTCAGGTAGGCATCAGCACGAGCGCTTATTGGCATTATCTAACGCGTAGCTGGAAGCATGTACTGCCGCACCAAGAGCGCTACAAAAATCTGCAACGCATCGGCTTTATGCTCAATGATTTCGATTTGGTCGCCATTCAAGAAGCGGATGGCGGCAGTTTGCGTTCTAACTATATCAATCAGGTTCAGCAACTTGCTCAGCTGGGGAAATTCCCCTATTGGTATCAACAGCTTAACCGTGATTTTGGCCCATTCGCACAGCATAGTAATGGGCTATTAAGTCGTGTGAACGTACACAGTTTAGAAGATCACCCACTACCCGGCCCTGCTGGGCGTGGCGCTATTTTATTACAAATAGGCTCTGGACCCCAGGCTGTGGCTGTCGTCATGATGCATTTAGCGCTAGGTACAAAGGTGCGTAACCAGCAATTGAGCTACGTGCGTGAACTGGTGCAAGATTACCAGCACTATGTATTAATGGGTGACCTCAATACCCATGTTGATGATTTGCTGTATCGTTCTCCTTTACGCACTTTAGATTTGCGGGCACCGCAATCTATTGCTACATTCCCTAGCTGGAATCCTCAACAATGTCTGGATCACATTTTAGTTAGCTCAGGACTGCAAATTGGGCAAGTTTCGGTACTTCCCTTGCCCATTTCTGACCATCTGCCCGTAGCTACCGAAATAATTTTACCCTGCGCGAACCACTAGCCTAGCTGAATAATAAATACCTATGAATAAGACTGACAGTCGCAACTGGAAAGAAAAATACATTCTGCTACTTGCTGATTTTGAGACAAAACAAAGCAGTAAAAACCAACACATTGCACTGCTGCAACGTGCGTTGGTACGCAGTATTTTGGCGGCTGAAGGTCAGGACCCCAAACTAGATCGCTCATTAAAAGACTTACGTAGTGCTGTGCGCAGAGAGCTTGATACTGATCGTCTTGAGCAACTTATTAATGAGTTTGAGCTACGCTTAGTTGATGCGGATGAAAAGAAACAGCTGCACTTGGGGAAAATCCAACAGGCTCTACACGCTCTTTGCGATCACTTACTGCAGCAAAAACCCAGCAGTGAAATCACCCAAGCGCTTAATAGGTATCAAGCTGCCCTGAAAATCTCTATCAATAACAGCTATAACCTGCACAGCTTGCTGCAGGAGTTAAGCGACTTGCAGGCCCAGGTGCTCAGCAAACCAGCTGAATTAGAACTCAACAAAACATCCTTATTTAATCGTTTTTTAGCCAAACAAAAAGCCCCACTGCAGCCTGTATCAACTACTGATGAACAGCCTGACAGCGTTGCACAAACAGAGTTAGATCAACCGTCTAACAGTTGCTCATTCAGTCAAACAGCTGATGACCACGCGCATGCCGAAATTGTAGAGCAGATCCAAGCTACTCTTTTGCAATTAATTGCTGAGTTACCCATTAATCATCGCAATCAAGCCGTAGCCAATGCCCTTGAGAAAAAACTACAAAACAAGATTGATTGCTTTCAACTAGCCGACCTTCTGGATGAGCTAGCTAGCTTGGTTATTGCGATACACTCTAGTAGTCACCAAGAAATTGGTAATTATTTACAACAGCTCAATCAACGCCTTAACTATGTGAATGAAAGCTTACAAACTGCACAGAGCAGCTATCAGGTGGCGGTAAATGTTGCTGACACCTTCGATACACAAATGCAGTCCCAGGTTAAAGTGCTTAATCAAGATGTACAAAAAAGCACAGACTTGGATGAATTAAAATTACGTGTCGATGAACGCTTAAATCAGTTTATTCAGTCATTAGGCAACTATCAAACACAACGCAAACAAGTAGAGCAAAGTGTTTTAGACCGCTTTAACTCTTTAAGTGAGCGTTTCGTTTTAATGGAGTCTGAAACCAAACAGCTCAGCTCTAAACTCAAAGAGCAGCAGGAAAAAGCACGCCTTGATCCACTAACAAGAATCGCCAATAGAGCTGCGTGGGATGAGCGTCTGATGGTTGAGCATACCCGCTTAACGCGCACTGCAGAACCCTTACTGTTAGCCATCCTAGATATCGATCTGTTTAAGAGAATCAACGACAACTACGGTCATATAGCTGGGGATAAAGTACTTAAAATCATTGCTAGCAAACTAGCAAAGTCTATTCGCAGAACTGATTTTCTAGCACGCTATGGCGGTGAAGAGTTCGTTTTATTGCTGACTGACACTACCCTTGATGACGGTGAGCGATTGCTGAATAAAATTCGTGAGTCAATTGCTACGGCACCCTTCCACTTTAAAGGCGAACCTATTCAGATCACCTTTTCTGCTGGAATTGGTCAACTACATGCCAATGAACCCTCAGAGCAAGGGTTTGCACGGATTGACCAAGCCTTGTATCAAGCAAAAAATAGAGGTCGCAATATGGTTGTACGTTCCGAGCCCTACGTAGAGTATTAAAGAGCCTCTGAATAACGTTACCGAGGACGCTAACACAAGGCGCAACGACCAACGGGAGTAACAGCCAAAGGCTGGCCCGAAGGGCGAGCGCTAGCGAGTCAAAACGTACGAAAAAGCGCAGTTTACACCGAGTAAATGAGCATTTTATTCGCTTCGCTCCCCTTCGGGCCGTGCTAAAGCACGTTCAATCTAAAGATTGTGAGTACGTTTTTAACGCGGTGGTAGCTACGCAGGTAGTTATTCAGAGGCTTCTTAAAGATGCAGATACGCATCTAACCAACAATACCGCTGCTCAGTATCAGTTTTTCTATTGCTTGCAGATCAGGAATGTAATGGGTTTCGCCTTGCTGCTTAACCGCTTGCAATTCATACTGGCCCAGCTCTGACGTCGTATCTACGGCCAGCCGTGCATCGACTCTAAGCGTGCGCGGAATACCCTGAATAACTAAGGCATAAAAGCGAAAATCTTGCCGCGCCCCCACAGCGTTGACGATCACAATACGCGAACGCTCATCAACCTGTGTTTGCTGCTCAGATAAAGCGGCATAAGATATAACTGGCAAGCGCAAACCGCGCCATTCAAACTGCCCCAATAGCCATTCAGGTGCATGTTCTATTTTCTCAACATTACGATAGGGTACTAATTCTGCTACTGCTGTATTCGGCACTAACATTTTTCTCTCTGCCACATTCAATAACAAACAGGTTAAAAAAGGCGGTAAGTTTTGCTCTGACATCAGCTAATCCTCATTGAATTGGCCGTATAGCGTTGTATTAAATGGTTTAGCATAGCCATGGCCAAGCCTCTGGGCGTAGAACTATAGCTACTATGTCCGGTTTTACGAATACTGTCTGGCATGCTGGGACAGGCACAACTTTCTGCTGATTGCACCCAAATAAGAGCACCTTGCTTTTTAGCGTAAGCACAGGCTTGGCTGCCATCTTCACCCATGCCACTGAAAACAATAATGCCACTGTGTTGCCCATAACGCTGGGTTAAATTAAACATTACCTGATCTATTGATGGGCTATATAGACCACTCCACGGGCTATCTAAAATATTAACTTTACCCGTTTCAGTAAAACTTAATTCATTTTGCACTGGTACTATTACAACTTCCCCGCTATATACCGCCTCACAGTGTTGCGCCAAGCGCACCTGCCATTCACTATGTCGACCTACAGCCTGGGGCAGTTTTTCTTCGAAACTTGCATCAATATGCTGTGCATAAATAAAGCCTATCGGTAGCCCGCTAGGCAATACATCCAAAAACTCTTTTACTGCACTAGGACCACCCAAAGAGGCAGCCAATAGCCACACCTCCGTTGCCGGTTGACGCTCGCTATTAGTGAGTTTTGCTAGCGCTTCAGGCAGTGACAAACGCTCTGGCACTATTAAATCACCGTTGGCTTCCTGGGTACTTGATTGCAAAGGTTTGTTTTGCAACAGCTTATCCATCTTACTAAACAAGCTTCTTTCCCAGCGCGGATAGTCTTCAGAGTGCCGCTCTGGTGCTTGGCCTTCACCAAACAATACCGGTGTTTCTGTTTCGTAAAGATGCTCTAGAATCTGACATTTTCCATCATCAGCCTGCAACAGATTAACCAGCCATATATCAACCTGATAGGCAGCTACATCCTCAATTCGTATCTGTTGTGGATCGCTATTGAGCGCAATACTGTAGCCTTGCGTGCTTAGAGCTTGCTGTAACAAATGTCGCTGCAAGGAGGTGTCTGCAAGCACGGCTACACGCACTATCACTAATTTCGCCCTTTCCTTTTAGGTGGTTAGCTCTTCAATTTTCTGTAATAACTCAGCTTCTTGATAGGGCTTACCTAAATATTCATTTACACCAATCGCCACGGCTCGTTCACGGTGTTTCTCACCGGTTCGCGAGGTGATCATAATGATGGGTAAATCTTTAAATTGCTGGTCATGCCTAACTAGGGTGGCAACTTCAAAACCATCCATGCGTGGCATTTCGATATCTAGCAGCATAACGTCAGGCTTACGATCCTGTAGTTGAGTAATAGCATCCATGCCATCCTTCGCTGTCATTACCGCCATTCCGTGACGTTCCAGCAACCTGGAAGTAACTTTACGCACCGTGACCGAATCATCGACGATCATGACCAATAACTGTTTCTGGCGTAATTTTTCTTCTGCATTCTGTGCATCAAGCATCAGCGATGCACTGCTGCGAGCATAGAGGTTACGGATAGTTGCCATCAGATCGACAATAACCACAACACGACCATCCCCAAGAATAGTAGCTCCTGAGATGCCGTACACACTGGAGAACTGCGGACCCAAGCTTTTCACCACAATTTCGCGTGAACCCGCCAAGGCATCTACCTGCACCGCAATTGCATGATCCTCCGAGCGCACCAAAATCACTGGCAATGGCAGGGCCTGTCCAACTAGTTTAGGTTGCTGACCATTAACTAATAGCTCGCCTATATAGCGCAGCTCATAATTTTGGCCGGCATATTCATACTGCGGGGGCACACCGTCCGTGCGCGCCTGTTCATACAAAGCCTCTAATTCGTAGGGCGAGACCCGCACGATTCCTTCAATAACGTTTAAAGGTACGGCATATAAATCGTCACCCGTAAGCACCATAAGTGCACGGTTCACTGAAACAGTGAAGGGTAAACGAATAACAAAACGCGTGCCCAAACCAGTCGCTGACTCAATGCTTATAGAGCCACCAATTTGTTTGATTTCTGAGGCAACCACATCCATGCCGACGCCACGTCCAGAAACCTGGGTGATCTTGGCTGCAGTGGAGAACCCAGATTTAAGAATAAACTGCATGACTTCTTGATCAGTTAGGCTCGAATCTGCTGTCATTAAGCCACGTTCTATCGCCTTCTTACGTACAGCGGCTAGATTAATGCCTGTACCATCATCACTCATCACCAGCAGAATATCTGCACCTTCACGGCTCAACTCAAGGCGGATAGTACCCTTAGCAGGCTTCCCGGCAGCCGCACGCACTTCAGCAGTTTCTATCCCGTGACCTATGGCATTTCTTAGCATGTGCTCCAAAGGCGCGACCATGCGCTCAAGTACGGAGCGGTCCATCTCGCCTTCAGCGTTAGCAACTTTTAATTCAACCTGCTTACCCAGCTCATCAGCAACCTGGCGCACGATTCGACGCAAGCGAGGCAGCATCCGCTCAAACGGCACCATGCGGGTACGCATTAAACCCTCTTGCAACTCAGTATTAACACGAGACTGTTGCAGCAGCAGTGTTTCTGCATCCCTTGTTTTGGAGACTAGGGTTTCCTTTAAGTCTAATAAGTCTGATGCCGACTCAAATAACGAGCGTGAAAGCTGCTGTAGGTGTGAGTACTGATCCATTTCAAGCGGATCAAAGTCTTCATAACCTTCTTGCCCAGCTTCATCTTGGTGACGGCTAATAATTTGTGCCTGTGTTTCAGTATCCAGACGACGAAGCTGATCACGCACTCTATCTAGGGTTGCCTCCATATCAGATAGCGTGAAGGCGAAATCACTGACCTGCTGTTCAACACGAGCACGGAAAATAGATGTTTCACCAGCAAGGTTCACCAGCTGCTCGAGCAACTCAGCTGGAACGCGCACCTGTTCCTGTGTTGTTCTTTGTGTCGCTAGCTGTTCTGCATCCTGCTGCGCCTTACGCACAAATGGCAATGCTTTTGCAATAACATCATCAACATACTGCTGCTCTTCAGCAGATATAGCGGCAATAGTTTGCTGCATGAGCTGAATTTTTTCTGGCTTAACAGGCAGCTTCTTCTGTGGCGCTAAACGGGTTAATAATGCATCCAGACGCGTTATTTCTTCCGTTAAGTGCTGCACGCCTTGCTGTGCTTCTGCAATACTTGACTGGTTTTCATCGCAACGTGACAAGCTATGCTCCAGCTGGCTACAGTGCTGCCCAACCTCTGGTAACTGCGCCAGTTGCGCGCCACTTTTCAAGCTGGTCAGCACAGCTAAGCTTTGTGCAATTGCACTCATGCGCTCTGCAGGGTCTGCCGTCGCCACTTTTTCGATGCTTGCTGTTAACTGCTGCAGATGCTCTTTTGCATCAACAACAAACACCTCAAGCAAATCGGCATCAACTGTCTCACTGCTAGCTGGCGTTACTGTGCTTTTTTCGGCGCTAGTGCTGCTGAGTGATTGCAGATCCGCATCTGGATTTTCTCTGAGTAGGCGAATCTGCTCAATTAGTAGCTGCCCTGCGCTGAGCGGTTTATTATCACGCACGTCTTCTAGCATATTGGCTAGCCGATCATGGCATCTATGCAACAGCGCTATAATGTTGTCATTGGTTTTAAGTTTGCCCTCGTTGAAGTCTTCGTAAAGAAACTCTAACTCGTGGGCTAGGTCACCAATTTCACTGATTTCCGCCATGCGCGCACCACCCTTGAGGGTGTGCAAATCGCGCTGTAACGCTTCAACTTCAACTAAGTTTTCTGGGTTTTCCAGCCATTTCTGCATTGATGCAGTAACGCTTTCAATAATCTCAAACCCTTCTTCCAGGAAGATCTCTACCAGCTCAGGGTCGCGTTCGAAATCAACTGCATCTTGTCCGGTGCTACTTAAAACCGCATCAGCTGGCGTTTGTTCCTGCACTTGTGGCTGTGGGTCATAGTCTAAATCCGGCTCCAAATCGAGCGCAGCATCTAAATCACGTGCGGCATCATCTAGGGGTTTTTCTGCTTCAGCGTCTAGTTCATCTTCTGCTGAAGGCTTACTGCTCTCCAAGCCAATGCCGTTACGCAAGTTTTTCAGGCTCTCTATAACTGCTAGCGGCATCTGCAAAGGTAACTGCTCTTGCAGTGCTTCCAACTGAACAGCCAGCTCGTCATGGGCAAGATGCAGCAATTTAGCTATATCGTCATTGATTGCTAAACGCCCTTCCAGCAACCCTTCATAAACAAACTCAAGCTCATGCGCCAAGTCACCGATCGGCTTAATTTCTGCCATTCGCGCACCGCCTTTTAGGGTGTGCAAATCACGCATCAATGCGGCCATTATCGTACTGTTACCCGTATCTTGGAGCCATTTCTCTAATGCTTTATTGGCGCTTTCCAGCAAGTCCATTGCTTCTTCGAGGAAGATTTCCGCCATTTCCTCGTCAAATTCACTGTACTCAACACTTGCTGCAGTCGGTTCAGCTATTGGTGCTGGTTCAGACTCTGCAATAGGTTCTTGTGGTTCGGTTTGCGCGGTTTCTACAGCGTCGGCAATGGGTTCTAAGTCTGCAACCAGCAAGCTATCATCAGACTCAAGCTGCTGCTCAAGAAGCAGCATTAAACTCTGTATTATTTCTGGCTGCGCATGCACTTTCACTGTTGCAGCTACTTCATCAAGCCTATCAACTAAAGCTAAGTGGCCTTGCTCAAGACAGCTGTACAGCTCATCATTCGTGTGAATCTGGCCGTTATCTAAAGCAATATAAACACGTAAAAACGCATCACATAACTCTGTTACGGCTGAAATTTCAGCCATCTGCGCGGCATTCTGTAACTCCGTTAACTCTTCAAATAACTCTACCGGAACTTCAAACTCTAACGCACCTGTACGCCATTGGTTAATTCGCTCATCCATCGACAGCAGTAGTTCCAAGTCTTCTGCCATTACTTGTGTAATTAGCAGCGGATCGCTTTTAATGCCTGCTGTTTCATCCTGACTGACGCTGACAATATCTAATCGATCCCGCAACAACTCATGCAGTTTAGCAATCAACTCATCAGTGCCGGGGATTGGCTGCATGGGCGTACTATCAAGCTGTTGCACACCAATGCGCATTAGCTGCTCTGCCTCTTTAAGCAGCTCTGCTTCGGTGCTGTCTATGGTTAATAGGTGCGCGCGATATTCTTTGACTAACTTCTCTAGCGGGGTAACGACCGCAGCTACAGGCTCAACACCTGACATGTGCGCGCTGCCCTTTAAGGTATGTAGAGAGCGCTGAAGCTCATCACTAACCGGTCGAGGAACGCGTTTTTCACAGTCTTTATTAAAGTCGACTAAAACCTTTAAATGATTGAGCGCTTCATTGATGAAAATATCAATCAAGGCCGGTTCAAGACCTGCTTTTTCTAATGCAGCGGCCGCAGACTCACTCAGACATACTTCTTTTAGGCTGTCTTCAGCATCCTCTGCAGGCTCAGCATCTTCTAGCGGTGCGTGGTATTCGTTTTCTTCGAGGTCGAATTCAGCTAAATGCTGCTCCAAGTCTTCAGTAACCCGATCAGCAACATCTTGCTGATCCGCGGTAAATTCTTGCGCCTCTTCTTGTTCAAGAAAATCCGGATGTGGCAGTTTACGCGCTAACGCATGCGCAATATTGGCCAAACGGTCAACATCATCACGCTGACGTTGTTGCTGCTGGGCAAACTCCTCAACTAGACTTGGTAATAGTTTTATTACCTCAGCAACCACTTTGACCGCTGCTGGCGTCGATTCGACTGTATTTTCAATAATGCGATTAAGCAGATTCTCTACAGACCAGGCTAGCTCTCCCAAGACCAGCGCTCTAACCATGCGCCCGCTTCCTTTTAGGGTATGGAAGCTACGGCGTAATTCGCTTAGCGCATGCTTGTCTTGTAGCTCTGCACACCACTGTGGATAGTAGGTGGCTATGGTTTCCTGGACTTCCTCTGCTTCCTCAACAAAAATTTCAAGCAGTTCTTCATCAGGCGCTTCTTCATCCACAGGTGGCGGCAATAACGTTAGCGGGACTTCTTGAGTTGAAGGCGGGTTCAACGCTGAGCTAGGAGTTGCTAAAATTTGTTTGATGCTAAGTTCTTCAGCAACCTCGCTGCTCTTAAGTTGCGGCGCAGCGGCTTGCGGTAGCTCAACTTCCGGTAAATCCATTAAGTCAGCTAGGGCTACCTCTTTTGGCTTGGTTTCGACAACGGACTCTACTTCAGGCTCAGCTACATCCTGCTGCTCTGTGGATGATAAATCGGCTGTAAATTCAATTTCACCCAGCACGTCATCCAGCTCTGGCTCTAAGGCCTCAACACTCAGCTCAGCATTAGCCTGAACAAGCTCGGCCAGATCAATATCTTCATCTGTCTCATCAATATCAAGCTCTGCTGTTTGCGCTCGCTCTATTGGCTTATAGCCTAGGCTAGCTAAGCTTTCTTCAGCCACATCAAGGATAGACTCGCCTTCACTTTCATGGTCTTCGTAGAGGCGTTCCAGGTAATACTCAACACTGGTAATAGCATCCGCCAAGGTATCTAGATCTTGCCAATTAGGTATCTGTTGGCGCTCAATTAATTCATTCTGCACGTAGCGACGGCAGCTATCCACCAAATCAGCGGCACGCTGCAGCGGTATCATGATCAGACCGCCGCGCACCTGATTAAGCACATCGGGCACGGACTGCAAATGCTCGTGTTTCCACTGTGAAGCGATAAAGGCAATGATGCCATCCTTTGCCTGTTCTAGACCTGTTCGCGCTTCTTTGAAAACCACACGGTGAATCTGACTGACATCGGTGGTCGGAATAAGCGCTTGCTCACCCGTATTGTCCTCAGGATTGCCCACCATTCCTGTGAGCGTTGCTTCTAAGTACAGCAATGCACCGGCAATATCCATCAAGGTGCCGTCATCAATAGTGCGCACGCCTTGGGCAACATTTTGCAGAATTTCGATTTGGTCTAGGATAACTTTCCTAGGCTGTGCAAAACCCAAAACAGCCAATGTATCTGCAATTTGCTTGAGTGGCTGCTGTAGCGTTATTAACTCATCTAGGTTAGCTCGATCACTACGGACAAAAAGATCCAGTTGATCCTTAATACGCACTAACTCTTCGCATAAAGCTGTAACCACAGAACGCATGGCTCCGCGGTCAGGGCCGGCCATGCGTGCGCGCTCTTCATCCAGCAAAAGCTCGCTCGGTAAAGCTTCGGTTAGTCGGTATAGCTCGTGCAACTCCTGTAGATGCGTTGAGTTGGGATTGGTTTTGGCTACATAGAATAATAGGTTTTTAAGTAAGTCCACTGGTGGTAGCTGGTTAAGACCAGCGGCTTGCTCGCGCACCAATTTACGTAACTCAGCATCTAACTGGCGTAATAATGTACGCACGGAAGCACTGAGTTCTAAACTTTTATTCGCCAGCCCCTCAATCAAACCTAGCGCAACTTGCCACAAAGGTTGCAGGGGAGCGTTTTGGCTTAGTTTTTCTAAACCTGAAAAGACTCTGGCCATATTAGCTAGATTTCTTTCCACATCCTGATTGCGCAACAAGCCAACCAGCGACACCTGCTGTAGCTGTCTTAGTTTGCGCAGTAATGCAGGCAAATCCTGCGCATCAAGCTGGTCCAGATTTGCCTGCGTTAAAGGCTGTCTTTCTGGCAACTGAGCAGGATTAAATAAACTGGTTTCTGATAAAAGTTTTTCATCACGCGCAGCACGCAAATCGTTGAGCAATGGCAAAATCACCATCGGCAGATCGCGGCGGGCCGTCTGTATTCGTTCTAAATAAAGCGGTAACTGCAGGATTGCCTGCATCATTACTTCAAGAGCTTCGTTTAGATTAGGTACGTTATTATCCAATAACGCTTGCGAAAGTTTCTCCATTTCTTCGGCCAATAAAGCGGCACCGAAAAATTCCACCATCTGCAATGTACCGTGCACTTGGTGTATATAGGTCAAGCAAAAACTCAGGCGCGAACTATCTTCTGGATTTTCTACATAGTCTTCCAAAGCTTGACGCGCTTGCTTTAAAGTTTCTGCTATTTCGCCTTTAACCCATTCCAGGGCGACATAGTCGTGCCGTTCACCCATACCTACTCCACTCATAATCGCAACTACCCTTTACGGGTAAAGGCCAAAACTTTTTCGTTATCAACAGGCTGCAAATCTGTATGCTCCCAGCCTGTTACCTCGCCCAACCCAACAACCAGCACACCGCCGGGAGCCAACTTTGCAGCCAAATGATTAAGAATTTCACGGCGCTGCCAACGGCGAAAGTAAATCAACAAGTTTTGACAAAAAATGACATCCATGCTCGAAATAGGCGCATTAGCAAGCTCTAATACATTAAGCCGTGCAAAACATACCCGTTGCATAAGGTTCTTTTTAACTTGGAAAAAGCCTGGTTGCTCTTCTACAAAATAATGTTCGATGAGTTCCTTTGATAACGGCTCTAAACGCCGTGCGGAGTAGCAAGCAGCGCGGGCTTTCTTCAGTGCGCTATGACTAATATCTGTGGCCGTAACCGCAAAACCTTGGCCGCTGCCTTGTTCTCGTAAAACCTGTGCAACTGTTATTGCTAAAGACCAAGGCTCTTCACCTGTAGCGCAACCAACACTCCAAATAGACAGAGGTTTTTTATGATTATTATCTGCAATGCGTTTACGCAGAAAATCCGCAACAAAATCATAAGACGCCTGATGTCTAAAAAAATGTGTTTCCTGAACCGTTAATTTATCCAGCAGGTTTGTCCACTCCACTGCAGCGCTTGGGCCATCCAGTACTTGCTGGTAATAATCAGCATAATCAGTTACACCCAGCTCGCGCATACGTGCCGTTAAATTAACCTGAAGAAATGATCGTCTCTGTTCGGTCAAAACCATACCCGAACGCGTCTCCAGCAATTGACACCAATCACTGAACTCTGACGTCGACATTTCTGCCACAGGTTTTAAGATCCACGCATTACCCGCTTGCATACCTTTTCTTCTATGGTTAGCCAATTAAAGTTGGCAGCTTTAAAGGCTGCCACTCATATTCCTTAGGCTTCGTCTTCTTGTTGGCCCGGCAATGTAAAGCCAGATACTGATTCACGCATATCGTTAGCCAGCTTGGCCAAGTTACCAATACTGCGCGCAGTAGCTGTAGTACCTGATGAAGTTTGTGAAGTGATTTCTTGAATTACGTTCATCGTGTTGGAAACGTGGGCCGCAGAAGAGGCTTGCTGACGTGCGGCGTTAGAAATGTTCTGGATTAGATTGGCCAAGGCTTTGGATACGTTTTCAATTTCTTCAAGAGAAACACCCGCATCCTGCGCAAGACGCGCACCACGTACAACCTCAGTGGTGGTTTGCTCCATTGAGATAACGGCTTCGTTAGTGTCCGTCTGAATGGTTCGTACTAGAGCCTCAATTTGCTTGGTCGCGGCGGATGAACGCTCAGCCAGCCGCTGTACTTCGTCAGCAACTACCGCAAAGCCTCGACCGGCATCACCGGCCATGGCCGCCTGAATCGCCGCGTTCAATGCAAGAATGTTGGTTTGGTCAGCAATGTCGTTAATCAAACTAACGATGTCACCAATCTCCTGCGAAGACTCACCGAGGCGCTTAATACGCTTAGAGGTGTCTTGAATCTGTTCGCGAATGCTATCCATCCCGGTGATGGTGTTGTGCACCACCTCGTTACCTTTGTTAGCGATAGATACGGCTCGCTCAGCAACCGCAGCCGACTCAGCGGCGTTGCCAGATACCTGGTCAATAGAAACCGCCATCTCGTTAATCGCAGCAGAGGCGCCAGCAATTTCTTGCGCTTGGTGCTCAGAAGCTTCCGCCAAATTCATCGCTGTCGCCTGTGTTTCTTGCGCAGCTCCTGCCACTTGCAATGCAGTCTGGTTAATGGTTCCGACTAATTCACGCAACTGGTCAATGGTAAAGTTGATGGAGTCAGCGATAGCACCGGTAAAGTCCTCACTCACTGTAGCTTCTGTGGTCAGGTCACCATCAGCAAGGTCAGCAATCTCATCAAGTAGACGTAAAATTGCCATTTGGTTACGCTCGTTCTTCTCCGCTGTATCTTTAAGGTTCGCGCGCGTTTCACGCATGCTCACAAAGCCAAGCATAACGATACAGGTAATAACAATTGCACCTAGGAAATAGCCAAGTAGGGCGTTAAGCACTCGACCGCCGGCACGCTCTTCAAATGCTGATGCTAGTGCCGAAGTCTTATCCAGCAGGGTTTGCGAGATAATGAAAATACCATTGGACGCTTCGCGCACCTTAAACAGTTCTGGCGAGGTTTCCAAAATATCGTCAACCGAGTCCGCAACGAAGACAAAAAGCTCAGTAATTTCTTCCAAGCGCTCCATTGCTTCACGGTTAGTTACGCGGGTAATTTCCATCGCCGCACTGCCTTCTTTCATGGCAGTCAATACGCGTCCAAATTGATTAGCGTCACGGGCAAACATGTCGGCAGCTAATACTGAGTCTTGGTCACCTATCAATACTTTGTTGGCCGAACCAATGATTCGCTCCGCCAAGAGTGACTGGCGCTGTGCCACAGCAATCTGGTTGGCCGGTGCACCACTACTTAGCAGAATATCTACGACTTCTTCGTACTCAACCTGTAGCTGTGGAATAGTCTCGGCCAAGGTGGAGGCAACTGAGTAAAGTGAGAGCACCGTTGGCTCACCATTAAGAATTACTGCAGTGTGTTGGCGTAAAGCACTCCAGTCTTTAGATACTGCATCCATTTCCGGATCAACATCTTCTGGTGCTGGTGGCAAGCCTGTTGCAGAATCGCCATTATCCAAATACTTCCAACGTCTTTCAAAATCGTCGCGCGCGTCTTTAAGCTGAGCATAAGCATCTGTTTTACCAGCAGATGCTTCGGTTGCGTTCTTAGCAATTCTCTGCGATAACACACGCAACTCACCCGCATGACTGATGTATTCTTTGTCATAGCTGGTTTGTGTATTCAGGTACACAATATTGATAAAAATAACAACGATCGCGAGGACCAATGTTACGAATAGTCCAGTTCTGAGCGCACTACCGCGCACATCAGAGGTCAATTTGTCTGCGCTTAGTTTTTTCATTATATGGCCCCCATCCGGACCCACCTATACATTGAAGTTATTACACCTTTGCTAAACCAGTTAAAAACTAATTTTTGCAAATCTCTATACTTATGGTTAAGCAACCACGTCCAAAAACCCGCTACTTTTAGCTAAAGCATAAGGACTAAATACCATCCACGTTTGTTCACGATGAAACACACCATGCGCATAAGCCTGCAAGTGACTGTTTACATCGATTAGTTGCTCATTAAAGCTGTCAAGCGCGAAATGCTGCATCCCTAAAACCGCATCAACAATGAGACCAGCAAAAACCTCTTGGTGCTCAACAACTAAAATCCGGCGCTCTTTGTGATTAGCGGAGGGCTCGGACTGTAAGAATTCACTAAGATCTACAACTGGCAGCAAACGACCACGCACATTAGCAACACCTTTAATCCAGCTTTTTACTCCTGGCAACAAGGTATAACGAGGCTCATGCAAAACCTCTGCTACCTCATTCATAGGCGCTACAAAATGCTGTTCACCGATACGGAAACCAATACCACGCCAGCTTTCAATTTTCTCTTCTTGAGAGGGTAAGCCAGCTGCCATTGTCCGACAGCTCTTTTCAATCGCCACTAACATCTCATAGGGTGATTGTTTGCTCATATCCTTTTCCGTAAGCCCCATTAGCCGGCAAGTACTGAATTTAGCGTTTTAACTAATAACGCCTCTTCAACGGGCTTAGTCAGGTAATCACGCGCACCTTGGCGTTTTCCCCAAACACGGTCAGTTTCTTGATCTTTGGTGGTAACGATAATTACTGGAATGTGGGCTGTTTCAGGATCTTTACTTAACTGCCTTGTTGCCTGAAATCCATTTAAGCCTGGCATAACTATGTCCATCAGTACCGCATCAGGTTTTTCTTGGCGTGCTAAAGCGACACCATCTTGGCCGTTTTCTGCTTTATAAACTTGGTGGCCATTTTTTTCTAGCATTGCCGCAAGTTTGTAAATCTCGGTTGGAGAGTCGTCGACAATTAATATACGAGCCATATCTTCCTCTTCTCTAGTGTCAGGAACAGCTATTGTTCTAAATTATGCTTCTACGGGTATGAAAGCTGGCACATGCACTTTAATAGCACCTATGAGTTCTTCCTTGCTAAAGGGCTTGGTTAAATATTGGTCAGAACCAACTATACGTCCCTTAGCTTTGTCAAAGAGTCCATCTTTGGATGAAAGCATTATTACAGGTGTTGACCTAAATGCAGCGTTATTCTTAATCAGTGCACATGTCTGGTACCCGTCCAGGCGCGGCATCATAATATCAACAAAAATAATATCTGGGTGTGTATCTGCAATTTTTGCTAAAGCATCGAAGCCATCAACAGCTGTGATCACATCACAGCCTACTTTTTTCAGCAAAGTTTCTGCAGTGCGACGAATCGTCTTTGAGTCGTCGATAACCATAACCTTTAAGCTCACTGAGTTTTGTTCCATCTTCGCCCTACCATTATTGGTGCGTCGTTACTGTGAACGATTGCTGCACTGTTATTTCACAAGCAGTCCATGACATACTTGTCAAAACAGCTCCTTTTTAACACACATTTTTACTGCGTTCCATAAACCTTAGATAAACAAAGCTTTTTATTGACCTATGCCTCGCTCTTGCTGAGCCGCTAAGTCTGCTATTGTTAAACTCGTTTAATTCAGCGCATCATAATACATAGTTTATTTTTCGGAGTAACACTTATGGCTATTCGCCTCGGCATTGTCATGGATCCCATCGAGCAAATTTCATTCGAGAAAGACAGTTCTCTAGCAATGCTGCTTGCAGCTCAAGCTCGCGGCTGGGAACTCTATTACATGGAACAAAAAGATCTGTATCAATCCATGGGGCAAGCAAAGGCCCGTATGCGACCCATGCGTGTATATCATAATCCCGAACATTGGTTCGAGTTAGACGCTGAAATTGATACCCCCTTAGCATTTCTTAACGTCATTTTGATGCGTAAAGATCCACCCTTTGATAATGAGTTTGTTTACAGCACTTACTTACTTGAGCAGGCTGAAAGCCTAGGAACACTAATTGTTAACCGTCCACACAGTCTGCGTGACTGTAACGAAAAGTACTTTGCTACCTTATTTACCCAGTGCACACCACCTACTGTCGTTACTCGACGCAGCGACATTCTGCAGGACTTTGCCAAAGAGCACCGTGACATCATTCTCAAACCGCTCGATGGCATGGGCGGCTCTTCCATTTTCCGCCACCGCGAAGGTGACCCCAACCTATCAGTCATCTTAGAAACATTGACCGCACACGGCAGTCAACAAATTATGGCACAGCGTTATATCCCTGAAATCAAGGATGGCGACAAGCGTATTCTTATGATTGACGGCGAACCCGTGCCTTATTGTTTGGCGCGCATCCCCGCGCATGGCGAAACCCGCGGCAATCTTGCTGCTGGCGGACGTGGTGAAGCCAGACCTCTTACCGAAAAAGATCGCTGGATAGCTGCACAGGTAGGGCCTGAGCTACGTAAGCGCGGCTTGTTTTTTGTTGGCTTGGATGTGATCGGTGATTATCTGACTGAAGTGAATGTCACTAGCCCGACCTGTATTCGCGAAATCGATGCTGCTTACGACACCAATATTGGTGATCAGCTTATGCAGTTTATTGCTGACAAGCTAAGGAGCCTCTGAATAACGTTACCGAGAACGCTAACACAAGGCGCAACGACCAACGGGAGTAACAGCCAAAGGCTGGCCCGAAGGGCGAGCGCTAGCGAGTCAAAACGTGCGAAAAAGCGCAGTTTACACCTAGTAAATGAGCATTTTATTCGCTTCGCTCCCCCTTCGGGCCGTGCTAAAGCACGTTCAATCTAAAGATTGTGAGTACGTTTTTAACGCGGTGGTAGCTACGCAGGTAGTTATTCAGAGGCTTCCTAAAGCAGCGTTAAACCTTTCATACCTTAAAGGTAGCGCAGCAATTAGAGGTGCATAATAGGTCGTTACATCTATCGACGACCGCACCTCTGTATCTGGATGCGAACCATGCAGCATTGTCACTGCAAGCAAATAGATATTTTTTCAGTTTCTAGGCAAACTTAGCCCATTCGCGATCAACGTATTAGCATTACATACTTCTTTAGGTGTTTCTAAAATCAATGAGTACGCTTTCCACCATTGACTATCCGACTGAAACTGAGACCACCGGGCGACTTGGTTTTACCCTTGCCATCGCTGCTTTATTGCATCTGGCCGTTATTTTAGGTGTGAACTTTACCGTCGAAGATTTGCCTTCCATGAGCAAAGGGCTGGAAGTGACTCTGGCAATCATAGCCAATGAAAAAGCTCCCGAGGAAGCAGACTATATTGCTCAAGTCAGCCAGCAAGGCAGCGGAACTCTTGAACACGAAGCCACACCCACCACCGACATCAAACCCATCATCCAAGACAATCAGTTTAATGAAGTCAGCATTGATAGCACGCCTGAGCCACCTGAGCCTGTGGTGGTTGCGGACCCTGTTATCAGCACCCTGCACGAACGCCCGGAAAAAGTCCTCCAAGAGGTAAAGGTGCAAGAAAAAGCACAGCCTACCCGTACAGCTCCCGTGCTTGACCGCGAACAACTAGCCATGGATATTGCCAGCCTTGAGGCTGAGTACCATCGAGTACGCCAAGAAAGCACCAAACGTCCGCGAATCAGCCGGCAAAATACTGCTGCCACTAAACGTGATATCAGTGCTTGGTACAGAGACACTTGGCGCAAAAAGGTAGAGCGCATCGGCAACCTAAATTACCCGGATGAGGCTCGCCGTAAAGGTATCTATGGTAATCTACGTTTACTTGTCGTGATTCGCAGTGATGGCACAATCGCTGAGCTGGCAGTTATGGAATCTTCTGGCGAATCCGTCCTCGATGAGGCGGCGCAAAGAATAGTACGCCTTTCTGCCCCATTCGCTCCATTTACTGGCGAGATGGCCGCTAAATTCGATCAAATAGAGATTATCCGTACTTGGCGTTTTGGCCGAGACGATTACCTCACCAGCCATTAACTCATAGCTGCTGCTAATTTACCGCAAGATAAACTACAAACTCAGCTGAGCTTGCGGGTAGCGGGTTAATTTAACGCCCTACTTAGCAGCCCTCACCGCCATTCAAAGGTTTTTGAGTATTTGTTATGTCAGATCACAGTTACTTATCCGATCATTTCTTGATCGCCATGCCCAGCCTAGCCGACTCATTCTTTGGTGAGTCGCTGATCTATCTTTTTGAACACAGCGCTGAAGGCGCTATGGGTATAGTTATCAACCAAACCAGCGGCTTAAACCTTGCTGAAGTGCTAGAACAGCTCAACCCCGAACAGCTCGCAGCAACGCACACTCAAGAGATCCCCATTTATACCGGTGGCCCAGTACAGATGGAGCATGGTTTTGTTCTACACTCCATCGGCCACAGCTATCAGCAAACAGCAACTATCGGTGCTTTTAGCCTAACCACATCCAAAGATATTTTATCCACTATTGCCGATGGTACGGGGCCTAAACAATACCTTATTGCACTGGGTTACTCTGGCTGGGGCGCCGGCCAACTTGAAGATGAACTCAGAGACAATGTTTGGTTGTCCTGCCCAGCCCAGTCGTCCATTATTTTCGATATACCAGCCGACGCAAAGCGTGCAGCAGCCGCCGCAACTCTAGGTGTTCAACTGAGTCAGTTAAGCCATCATGCCGGAAACGCTTAAGTCTTTTAAACTGCTACTGGGCTTTGATTACGGCACCAAGCAAATTGGTGTAGCCGTTGGCCAAGTGCTTACCCTGCAGGCGCGCCCTTTAACCACCCTAAAAGCACGCGACGGCATCCCCAACTGGGAAGAAATCGCGGCGCTCATTAAAGAGTGGCAACCCGATGCTTTAGTGGTCGGCTTACCCTTACATATGGACGGCACGACTAGCGACATGTGCGCGCGCGCAGAAAAATTCTCGCGCCGTTTGCACGGCCGCTTCAATCTCCCAGTCTTCACCCACGATGAACGGCTAACAACCTATGCCGCCAAAGGTGAATATATCCGCATCCATGGCGCACAGGTTAACTACCGCGAAAACCCCGTCGACGCTTTAGCGGCTGCGCTACTTTTGCAAGGTTGGCTAGAGCAAAACCTGAATTAACAGGTTATAGTTGCAACCTGCATAAAGACGTATTTTCAACCATTTTAGGAGTCCTGCCTTATGCTCCCGCAACCCGACCTATTGATCAGCTCTATTGCCCAGCAACTGCAGCAGCAACTGGCTGAAAAAGGAATTGAAAACCCACAGTTTATCGGCATCCACACCGGTGGTGTCTGGGTAGCCAAAGCGCTGCTAAAAGCCCTAGGCAGAGACAATCCGCTTGGCGAGCTAAATGTATCTTTTTACCGTGATGATTTCAGCCGTACCGGCCTGCACCCACAAGTGCGCCCCTCCCAACTTCCCTTTGAGATTGAAAATCAACACCTAATCCTGATTGATGACGTTCTGATGAGTGGCCGCACCATACGTGCAGCATTAAACGAGCTGTTTGACTACGGTCGTCCTGCTTCAGTAACTCTGGTTTGTTTGTTGGATTTGAATGCGCGCGAATTACCCATACGCCCTGATATTGTTGGAGAAACTCTTTCCCTTGCAGAAAATCAACGGGTAAAATTAACCGGCCCCGAGCCCTTAGCCATAGAATTGAAAACTCTTGGAAGCACTGAATAAGCCTTCTAACCACGAGACACAGCCAATGACGCCCACAACACAATGCCCGCTGCAACTCAATGAACATGGTCGCCTGCGCCACTTCCTTTCTCTTGATAGCTTATCCGCCGAACTGCTCACTGAAATTTTGGACACCGCTGATTCGTTTTTAGAAGTGGGCGCCCGCGCCGTGAAGAAAGTCCCTTTAATGCGCGGGATGACGGTGTGTAACGTTTTTTTTGAAAACTCGACCCGCACCCGCACCACCTTTGAGCTGGCTGCTAAACGCTTATCAGCCGACGTAATCACCCTTAATGTCTCCACGTCCTCCACCAGCAAAGGCGAAACCCTAACCGATACCTTGCGCACGCTCGAAGCCATGGCGGCCGATATGTTTGTGATTCGCCACGCTGACTCAGGCGCGACACATTTTATCGCTGAGCATGTCAGCCCTAATGTAGCTATTATTAACGGTGGCGATGGACGACACGCACACCCAACACAGGGCATGCTGGATATGCTCACTATTCGCCGACACAAAGGCGACTTTAGTCAGCTAAAAGTAGCGATCGTCGGCGATATCCTACATTCGCGGGTTGCCCGCTCTAATATGCTGGCGCTAAAAACTCTTGGCTGCCCAGATATCCGTGTTATTGCCCCGAAAACACTGTTGCCCATCGGTATTGAACAGTATGGCGTTAATGTCTATACCAACATCGAACAGGGTTTAAAAGACGTAGACGTAATCATCATGCTACGTCTACAACGTGAGCGTATGCGTGCAGGCCTGCTACCCAGTGAAAGCGAGTTTTACCGCCTATTCGGCCTGACTGAACAACGTCTGGATTTAGCCCATCCAGAATCTATCATCATGCACCCTGGCCCAATTAACCGCGGCGTAGAAATTGAGTCGTCGGTTGCTGACTGCCCCCGAGCAGTCATTCTTAACCAAGTTACCTACGGCATCGCTATTCGTATGGCTGTACTGTCTATGGCCATGAGCGGACAAAACGAACAACGTCAGCTCAATGCTGAAAAACTGGAGGCCAACTAATGCGCATACAAATTAGCGGTGCACGCCTCATTGATCCTGCCAGCGGCATGGATCAGGTTAGCGATGTCTTTATTGAGCAAGGCAAAATCATTGCTATTGGGCAAATGCCCCGCGGCTTCTCGACCGAACGACTTATTGATGCGCAGGGATTGATTACCGCCCCGGGCCTAGTTGACATCAACGCTGCCCTGCGTGAGCCAGGTTATGGCCGTAAAGGTAATATCGCCAGCGAAACCCGTGCTGCTGCCGCAGGCGGCGTTACCAGCCTGTGCTGCACACCTAACACCAAGCCTATTTTGGATACTCCAGCAGTGGCCGAGCTTATTTTAGATCAGGCGCGTGATCATGGCTCGTGCAAGGTGTTTCCTCTCGGTGCATTTAGCCAAGGCTTAGCCGGTGAGCAGCTTGCTGAACTGGTTACCCTGCGCGACGCTGGTTGTGTGGCTTTCACTAACGGCCTTAACAGCTTCACCAACAACCGTTCGCTACGCCATGCCTTAGAGTACGCCGCCACTTTTGACCTCACGGTGATTTTCCACCCACAAGATCGGGATTTGGCTGAGGGCGGTATTGCCCATGAAGGACCGATGGCCAGTTTCCGTGGCTTAGCTGGCATTCCTGAAACAGCAGAAACCATCGCTTTAGCGCGTGACCTACTGCTGGTTGAACAAAGCGGAGTTCGTGCTCACTTCAGCCAAATTACCACCGCACGTGGTGCACGACTGATTGCCAAAGCGCAGGCTCGAGGCGTACCGGTCACCGCAGACGTAGCTATGTACCAGCTGATTCTCACTGACGAAGCCTTGATGGACTTCTCCAGCCTTTATCATGTGCAACCACCCTTGCGCTCAGTCGCTGACCGCGAAGGCCTGCGTGAAGCCGTACGTTCAGGCGTGATTAGTGCCATTGCCAGCCACCACCAACCTCACGAAGCGGATGCCAAACAAAACCCCTTTGCTGACACAGAACCCGGAATTAGCAGCATTGAGTTACTGCTACCACTGGCATTAAGTCTGGTCGAGGAAGGCGTTTTCGATTTGCCAACAGCACTGGCGCGACTCACCAACGGCCCCGCCTCTGCCATGCGCCTCAACGCCGGCACACTGAACGTTGGCGCTAATGCGGACATCGTTATTTTTGACCCCCAGGGGCAAACTCTCGTCGGTGAAGACTGGTACTCCAAGGGTGCAAACTGTCCATTTATCGGCCACTGCCTCCCGGGTGCTGTGCACTATACTTTGGTCAATGGTCGCATCACCCACAAAAGAGCCTAAATTTAACTTTTTTATAAGCCCACCACGCCCAGCTTGTCAGATGTATTACTCTTTATCTGACAAGCTGGGCAATGGTTTTTTGCAGCCAAGTTACGCCTAACCGCAACATGACACCTCACTATAGTGCTCATGCACAACCCATAACACCAGCACCCTGCTACCTAAGCAAATGACTCCTAACGGGAAAGCATGCTTTTCTTTCGCAGAAAAAATCACTTGCAGCATCTAAATATTAAAGTAGTATCAAAAACCGATTAAATGCTATCAAAGGACATAATAGTGAAGAACACGTGGTTTTTACTCGGCGGCGCGCTCATTTTGCAAGGCTGCGTGCTAATGGAAAAGCTTGACGACAGCACGGCAGCTCACTTTGATCGCGACAAAGCAATTAGTGAATTGTCCGAAGAAATCTCCACCACGGGCTATGATCGCCAAGAACTCATTCCCGGCATAGATGGCTTTTTAAATATGGCCGCCTCACTGCTCGAACGCCAAGCTGCAGTGATGACTGAGTACCGTACCGTCACTGATAGCCACACCGATGTGCAAGCTTTCCTTGCCGCCAACCGCTCCATTGCTAACGACCCACAACAACTGCAGCAAGCCATTGATGCGTTTGATGCGGGCGCAGAAGACCAGGACGGGAAAATCGGTCCAAAGTTACAAAAATACAAACAAGCCACCAGCAAAATCAGTGAAGCCAACGCTAAAATGACTACCGAGATTCTGTTCGAGCTGGCTCAGAGCGCAATCATCTTGTCAGAACATTCCAACGAAGTGGCAGCCGCCACTGGATTAAGCATGCTGAGCAGTTTCTCTAAAAATAACAATTTCCTCTCCGGACTGAACGCCAACAGCCTCTCCAATAACGCTAACAGCAACAACACAAATCAGGAATCTGAGCCAACCTTAGAGCCTGCAGACATTGGCCAGGCGTTATTAAAAGCCAAAAAACAAATCCAACTGGCTAACAAAGCTAACCGACTGATTGACGTGGACAAAAAGACCATTGCCGCTATCGAGAACCTCGAACGCGAACTGGCTGCTAAGTAAAAAACACGCACTAGGACAGAAGGATTAGTCTCAGCCTGATGAAAAAATGCATTCTGGGTTCTCAACATAACAGCCTAGCTGGTGATGCTGCGCTACCAAGATACCGCGCGCAGTACTTCATGCGCTGGTGTATGCAGAGCTTACTTGCTGCTCTGTTGTTCACCCATACAAGCCTGTTCGCTGCTGACATGCCTGACTGGGTATTCGCCCCAATCCAGCTCAACACCAGCCGTGTGGTGTTTGCAGGTGCTGGCGAGTCTTATGAAGCAGCACAGCTCAATGCTCTGGCAACCCTGATGACTCAGCTCAGCAGCCAGGTGCAAACCAAACAAGACTTAACGCTCAGCAAACAAGCCGGGCAAAGCCAACACAGCTTTACCGAGCACACAGCCGTACAAACGCTCACTCTGGATATCAATGGTTTGGAGGTTGTGCAGCAATACCAGCATGCGGGTGAGTTTGCAATTCAGTTGAGCGTTACCCGTCAGGCCTTGGAGCGCACCCTGCTCGATCGTATCACCGAGCAAACCCAGCTCGCAGCGCCCCACCCGCAACCTAAAAGCACTATCCTTTGGGCATTGCAAAACAAAAGCAGAATTGCGCAGGCGCAGCGTTACGAGCGCGCACTGGCTGGACTTAAATACGACACCCACACACAACGCCAACAGCTGCAGCAACAAAGCCAACTCGCTAATCGCGCACTGCAAAATGCAGGGATTCGTATTATTCACCCACACGATCTGCAATCACTCGCGGCTGCTCTAGCCAAACAGTTTCCCAGCTCCACAGACGAGCACTTCTGGCTCAAGGTTGAGCAACGCTCCTTCACCGCCAAATCTTCGCAGAACCTACTGCACCGCTTAGTGGTTAATCTGAGCCTGCTGGATGCTCAACAACCCTTTAGCCCCTACTTAAACCAAGAAGTTACCGTGATAGGCGCTGGTCGCACAGCGGATGCTGCCGCCCAAGATGCCCAAAGAAAACTTCTAGACTATGTTAGCCAAGACTTATCAGTCTGGTTTTTTGATTAAGGAAACACCATGCGCAATACATTTATGCTGGCGACCGTGCTAGTAGTCATCGCAAGCGTAGCAGGCTGTAAAACAGTTCAACCTGCCTCGCAAACCTCAACCTCGCAGCCAAGTAATCGCGCCTCTAGCGCTATAGTCGCCAAAGGGGCGCATACATTTACTGATAACGACATTCAGGTGCCAGCTTTCTTTAATACACAGGGGCTGGATAACTGCACCTTTAATCCAGCTAACGAAAACGAGAGCTGCCCACTGCGCAAACCCATTGTACGTATGTACTTTTCTGGCACTGATGTTGGCGGTGAGGGTCTAGGCGTTGATGCACTGCGAAAGTATGACGACAAACAATTATTATTAATGCTGGAAAATCAGTTTGCTGGCATTAACCGTTTCCGCATTATTACGCGCGATGATGATGTTATCGCACAAGAACAACAAACATTCCTTGAACAACAAGGTGCCACTGCTTTAGCTACGCGCGCAGTTCAGCAACGTGTATTACAGCCTGACTTTATCGTCAAAATTGATACCCTACGTACCGTAAAAAACGAAGGCAGTATCAGCGGCTGGATGGACTACACCCTAGAACTGACAGCAGCGACACTCAACCCCTTTACGCGCGAGCTGATGTCACACCCGAACTTGGGCAAAATTCGTGTTAAATCAGAAGACGTGCGCGACCGTAACGAGCTTAAGTACGTCATGGCCAATAACCGCCACGTGACTGGCTTTCGCTACTTTGATAGCGCTCACGTCAACAGCGTAATTAACGATATGGGCTCACGCGGTATCGATATTTTACTCACACGCATGCTCTCGGAAATGCCGGCCACAGCACAGGTGCTAGGAATTCGTGACGGACAAGTAAGCTTAGATCGCGGACAAGACGCTGGCGTATTACCCGGCGAAACTATGATTATTTTCCAATACGAAGCAGGCTTTGTTGAGCCCATTGGCGTGGCGCATGTTAACCCATCGCGCAATAGCGCCACTGGACAAATTACCCGTTGGAAGCAAAGCAGTACTGCACGTGATGTGCGCAAGAAAAGCCAAAATGCCATTTACCGTCCAGCACCCGGTACCAAGATTTTTGCTGTATCCGTTGGCACGCCTGAAAAATTCTTGGATACACGCACATGAGGAAAGCCAGTCTAGCCCTATTGCTTAGCATTTCTTGCTCAGCCATAGCGGATGTCTCCATCTCTAAACAAGGCGATATAGTCGCCGATGTTTGCGTCTACGGGCGCGGAGAAACCGCTGTCACCTCGGCTCTGGCAGAAGGCAGCGTGGAAATTCTAGAGTTTATCCGCGGCAGCACGCTCTACGCTGACAGCATGAACCAAGAACAGCTGGCAGGTAATCAAGACACCATCAACTGGTTATCGCGCCTGCGCTCTATGCAACAAGAAGGACTGTTTACACAATCACTGCCCGTGACCTATTCACGCCCTCGTTTGCAAGGCAGCGACACCTGTTTACAAATTACTCTTGCACGCTCAGCCCGCATGCCGAGCCGTGGCGACGAGGACGGAGCTGACTGGTCGCAAGCCGAACAAACCGCGACGGTCGTTGTAACCGGTGAAGGCTGGCCAGATCGAAAAAACAACCTTTCTGCCCGCAATGCTGCTGAGTTAGATGCCCTCAAGCGTGCGGTATCACAAGTAGTAGGGGTGTGGATTAACCAACAGCGCAGCCAGTTTAATTCCTCTGAATTTGGCTTGTTCGACGGTCAAGACAAAGAAAACCTACAAGAAATCATCTCCCAGCAATTACATACCCGCTCTTCAGGCATGGTCAAAGAATGGACGCTGCTTAGCAGCAAAGACCTAGCTAATAATGGTGTGGAAGTAACCATTCAGGCGGTAGTTGAGCGTCAACAAGTCATTGGCGCCACCCGCGATATTCTCGCTGCCATTGGCTCACCACGCGTGCGTGTCCAGGCGCCTGACAGCATCAAAAACACACTGATGGATTGGCTTAGCTCACAAGGAATTGAAGTTGATAATCAGGCTAATTTAGTACTGCACGCCGAAGCTAAGCTCATAGCTCGGGAAAACAATAGCCGCCTAGTGCTCACCACCATTGTTAAAGACCTGTCCGGCAATCAATATTCGTATTGGGAAAATGACAGCAGCATTATTGCCCTACCCAATGGACCAGACGCAGAGCGTAATTTGGTCGATGTGCACCTTGCTGTACCTGAACAAGCACAAGCACTGAAGCAAAGTCTGCAAAAAGGCTTTACCAATATCGTCTCTCAGGGTGGTTTGGTTCATAAAGTGATCATTAGCCAGCACTATCTAGCCAGCCCTGAAAAAGTTCAGGCGCTGATGGCAACCATTGGCGGTGCATCCAACGTGGTTACCCATGCCAATAGCCGCGCTGTCACCGTATCACTGCGTTATCCAGACAGCGCGGGTAATTTAGCTGCCGCCGTTAGCCAAAGCTTACAACCCATTCTTAGCACCGATTTACCCACAGCGCAGGTGCGCAGCGAATATGAAATTGTCTTTCAATAAACAACATTTAGGATGTTACTCATGAAAAAAACACTACTAGCAGCACTCATTGCTTTTTCCGCTCAGGCTGCCCATGCAGAAGACTTTGATCTGACCGACTTAGTACCCGCACGTGCTGACAGCAATATTGCTGCCGCCCAAGCCAACGTAACAATAACAGACAATTTGGTCATTGCTGACAACGATAAAGAAGGCGTGCAGGTCGCTCACTACAGCTTGATCGAAGACGATGAGGACGGCGTGCGTATGATCCAAGTCGGCAGCGGCACGGGTATTTTGTCTATTGGCACAGCATCTTACCAAACCTACGACAATCTTAACGCCACCCTGCTATCCAAGCGTGCTGCCTACAACCGCGCGTTCTTAGTCTCTAAAAAGCAGCTGGTAGAAAACATGCAAGGCTCAGAACTGCGCTGCGACACGCTGGCGGACAGCACGCTTAGCGGCATCGATAGCGGTACTGAAAGTCTGGCTAATATCAAAGAAGAAAGTAAACAAGCCTGTTTAGAATCCGTGCAGGGTTCTTTGGCTGGCTATGTCACCTTTGATGTGCTGGATAACACCGACGACAAAACCGTGCGAGTCAGTCTGATTTCCACCCCTAAAACCCGCGCACAGATTCGTGGCAATGCCGGTGCAACCGCATTAACCAGCGATCCTAACGCGCTATTCAAGCAAGTCGTAGCCGATGTTAAAAGCGGTGTTCTGCCACCGGTTGGTGCTAAAGTCATTACCCATGCAGAAACCGGTGAAGTGATTGTTTTAGGTTACGGCTCGGCCATTAAACGTCAAAACTCTAATGCCAACATCCAGCGAAAACTGGGTGACCAGGCTAAAAAGCAATCACAAACCCTTGCCCGCTCGGCACTGATCAGCACCCTGCAAGGCAGTGAAGTGTATTGGAAAGGTGCATTTGACGAGAAGCAGGCTGAATTTACCCAGCAGTTTGACTACCAAGACCCCGCCTTAGAAGACCCGCAACAAGCCAACAAGCTGGGCGAAGAACGTACCTCTTTCGTGAACCAGTTTAGCGCTTCAGATGCCTACTATGATGTTTCTCAAGGCCAAGTACCGGCAGGCGTAAACACCCGCTCCTTTAATAGTGACGATGGCTACTGGTCCTACAGTATTGCCGTGTATGCACCGAGCCTCGAAGCGACCGCCAAGCAAGCTGCACGCGAAACTAGCCGTGGTCAAAGCGGTGCCAGTCAAGACAACACCAAACGCATGAATACCCTCGGCGGACAAAATCAACAGTCTGCCAACCCCAAGGGAGCTTCAGGCGCTGTGTCTAATTCAGGCGATTTATAATGCTTAAGCGCACGTTACTTGCTGCGGTACTCTGTGTACCGCAGCTTAGTCTCTACGCGCAAACGCCTAGCAGTGTGTTTGAAAAAGAACTGCTAGGCGACTCCGCGCGTGTTACCACGAAGAAAGACTTGCCCACCAGCGCATGGAATATTGCCTGTCGCGAAGCGCTAACCTTGCCGTTACAGCAGCAGCTTAGAGAAAAACTTGCGGCTAAATTACAAGCCAAGGTTCCCGAGCAAGCCAGCTTTATCGAAGCGCATATCGATAACTACAGGTCGTGGAGCCAAGGCACTTGGCTGCACTGCAAGGCCGATGTCAGCATCATTGATGAAGAAAAAAACCTCGCTGCTTTAGCGGTACGGGCTGCTTGGTTAACGGACTACGAGCAAGACAGAAAAAGTTTAAATGCTCTGGTTAAGTTTGCCATGCAGCATCCGTTCAGCTCTGCTGATGCCGTCCCGCTGATTGCTAAACTGGCCAACCCTGAACAACAGCTACGTTATCTGGATAATAATTTACGCGTTAATTCGTTAACCCTAACCCAAGCACAAGAAGCTGTTTTAACCATATGGGCTAAAGAGCAGCGCTGGCAGGCCATGATTGATTTAGCGCAAAACTGTAACTCTGTTGAATGTCGCCGCTGGTTGCAGCAAGCAGAACAAGAAAAGGAGCAAGAAGATGCTGAAAAAGCAGATGATCTCTCTAGTTACCTGTAGCTTGCTTGGTTGGAATACCTACGCTAATGCCGCAGACATGGATGCCGAGTTCGAGAAGTTTAAACAAGCCTCACGCAGTGAATTCCAAGCCTTTCAACAGCAAAATGAGCGCGAATTTGCCCAATTTGTTAAACAATGGAAAGACGCCGAGCTAAGCTTTAAAAATGAAATAAGCCAGCACTGGCCAGATGCTAAGCTGCCCGATCAGCAGCACTGGATTGAATACTCAGATGACAGGCTGCAACGGTTGATTATTGATTATGAAAACAACCAAATAGAGCTTGAGTTACTCAATCACCAGCTTTCCGATCAGCAGGGCATTGAATTAATGCGCCAACGCATTGAGCAGCTAAGCAAGAAAACTGTGTATGAGGCCGCTAAAAACGATCCCATTCACATTAATGCTGGCGTCAGTTTTGAGCAGCACTCCTTCAACGCCATGCAAACCTTACTGTCACGCAACGAAGCTGCTGAGTCAAAAAAAGCACAGCCGCAGATTCAACGCGCCGGCAAAAAAACCAGCATTACTATTAAACTGCCAGCCGGTACCACGCATAAGCGCGCCCAAGAATTTGTCGAGCCCGCCGCACGTCACGCCAGTGAATATGGTTTACCGACAGAACTGGTGTTAGCGGTTATCCATACTGAATCCAGCTTTAACCCCATGGCGCGCTCACACATCCCAGCTTTTGGTTTGATGCAAATTGTGCCCCAGTCTGCCGGCAAGGATATTACTGAATACTTAACCGGACGCGCCTATCTGTTCACGCCACAGCAGCTGTATAGCTCGGAAAACAACATCAAGGCTGGCAGTGTGTATTTGCACCTGCTCAACAGCCGTTATTTCAAAAAGGTTACCAACGACCATAACCGCTTGTTAATGAGCATTGCTGCGTACAACACCGGCCCCGGTAACGTATCACGCGCCTTAACCGGAACCACCTCGCTGGATGCGGCGGCACGCAAAGCGAACAGCATGACACCGGAGCAGGTATATCAACGCTTGTTGCAACATTTACCCTATGCAGAAACCAAAAATTATCTAAAGAAAGTCACCGAACGCCAACACTCTTACGCCAAGTACATGGAGAGCCAATAATGAAAAAAGTACTCACTCTTGCAGCCGCTTTAGCATTAAGCGCTTGCGCCTCGAATCAACAAGCGCCGGTCGCGCCAAGCAACACCGGACCTATCGCCCACAGCACAACCGACAATGCACCTGACTGGGTATTTCTGCCTAAGTCCAACAAGGGTTTGGCTTCATCCGCCTGTGTTAACTGGTCCGGCTCAATGACCGTTGATCGCGCCCAAGCTATCGCTGCCGCCCGAGCGGATTTGGCGCAACAGATTCAGGTCAAAGCCAGTGTGTTGGATAAACTTTACAGCCGCAAAACCACCAGTGGTGACAGCGAGCATGTGGGTGGAACCTTTGAGCAGGTCAGTCAGCAAATCTCTAATGAAACATTGGCCGGTAGCAAACCCGAGCAAATTTCCTTTGCCACCATCGACAGCAAAAAATATCTCTGTGCATTAGTAGTGCTGGAAAACACCCGCGAAGTGTTTGATACGCTGGTCGACGGCTCTAACCGCAAACTCGACCCCATGTCGACCGAAGCGCTGTATGAAGAATTTAAAGCCCAAAAAGCCATGGATGAACTACGCGAACTGCTGTAATAAGACAGCTCCTTGTTGGAGCGCAACTTTTGCGCGATTAAAGCTGTACGAGGATGCCATGCATCCGACCGCGGCTCACAGCTGCAAACACAGCGTCGCCAGACACATCGCTGTCGCAGGCATGGCCTGCTCCTACGAATTTTATCGCCCAGAAGATGGGTTTCAACAGAAGCAGCTCACTGTATTTATCCGGAAATTGTATGGGGTAGCGCACTCTTGCTGGAGCGCAACTTTTGCGCGAACCAGCACCGGGTGGGTACTTGTTCCCACCCGGAAACAGCGTTGCTGAGTGGCACGACGCGGGCATAAAATGGCCGTCTGGCAAAACCCCAACCCAGGCACAGCCAAATGTGGGACCTGCCTTGGCAGGGAACCTGGAGTCATGGCACGGAATTAGAGCCTCTTGCTCAGGTTTGGTTTTGTCGTGTTTATCGTTCCCCGACAAGTCGGGTCCCACATTGGTTTAGCGCCCGACGTAAAGTCTTGCTTCAGCTCAACGTCCACTCGCGCAAAAGTTGCGCTTCAACAGGGCATCTATAGGAATCCGCTACGCCTGTACGAGGATGCCATGCATCCGACCGCGGATTACAGCTGCAAACACAGCGTCGCCAGACACATCGCTGTCGCAGGCATGGCCTGCTCCTACGATTTTTGCTGCCCAAAAACAGGGTTCCAACAAGAACGAGTTACTTCTGCACCACTAGGTTGTTAAACAGCAAGTCTTCAACCAAGGTTTCGCCTTCTTCGCGCTCCAGCACACTCTGGACACGCATTAAAGCCGCTCGACGTACTGCTTCCTTAGCTTCAACGCTGGCAAAATCCTCATCCGTCTGCTGGGCAAACTGCATCACCAACTGATCTCTTATCAAAGGTACATGATATTCAACGCGCGCCACATTATTGCTTTTAACTCTTAGCGCTATATCCGCTTTATAAAACTTCAACTTGCCTCCGCTGGCGCTGTAGTTACCTATAACAGCAGGCTGCAAATTAATATAAGCCGTAGTGACTGCTTCATTGGCACCAGCAGAACCAAAGACAAGCATTAAACATATGGTAATTAACGCAGGTATTTTCACTCTTGTTCTCCAGTTTTCTTTTGCAGCTTGGGGTTGGGGAAAAACTGTACTGTTTTACCCTGTTTGGCGACGGGCTTTTTATCGCTTGGATTAACGCGCGTCGGCAATTCTAACGGCACCGAGTTACCCTGTGCATTTAACGTATCAGTAAAACCACAGTTAATACAATCACGGTATGGCGTACCTTCCACCCGCCACATCCGAATCGTATCCATAGCTTCACAAGCCGGGCATACAGCTCCCGCAATAAACTGCTTTTTAGTCTGCACTTCTTCGTTCATGTACCACCTCGCTAATTAGGCAACTTGTCCGGTTAAACCACTATGACGCAATAGCGCATCTGTTTCTGGCGCACGCCCTCGAAACTCGATAAACAGCTCAAGCGGCTCGTAGGATCCACCTTTGGCGAGCACAGTATTGCGAAACGCCTGCCCTACCTGCGGGTTTAAAATACCTTCTTCTTCAAAGCGAGCAAAAGCATCGGCTGACAGCACTTCTGCCCATTTGTAGCTGTAATAACCGGCCGCATAGCCACCGGCAAAAATATGACCAAAGCTATTAGCGAAACGGTTCCATGTCGGTGGTGTCATTACTGCCACGCGCTGGCGTACACTATCCAATACTTCAAGCACACTACGACCATCACCATGGCTGCTATGTAACTCAAAATCAAATAGAGAAAACTCTAATTGGCGCACCATGATCATGCCTGACTGGAAGTTACGTGCCGCCAGCATTTTATCCAACAAATCCTGTGGCAACTTTTCCTTGTTTTGATAATGCTCGGCAATCAACGCTAGGCCATCCGGTTCCCAGCACCAGTTTTCCATAAACTGACTGGGCAACTCCACCGCATCCCAAGGCACACCATTGATACCGGATACGCCCAACTGTTCAACACGCGTGAGCATATGGTGCAAGCCATGGCCAAACTCATGGAATAAAGTGGTCACTTCGTCATGGGTTAACAACGCTGGATGCTCGCCTACAGCTGGAGTGAAATTACACACCAGATAGGCAACGGGCAATACCAGCTCATTTTCACTGTTACGGAACCGATCGCGCGCACCATCCATCCAGGCGCCGCCGCGTTTATTCGCACGGGCATAGAGATCAAAATAAAAACGTCCTATCGGTTGGCCGTGCTCGCTGATGGTAAACAGGCGCACATCTGGATGCCAATGTTCAAACTCTTGCTCTTCGTGAATTTGAATTGCAAATAAACGCTCTACCAATTCAAACATGCCACCCAGTACTTTATCTATCGGGAAGTACTGACGGATAGTTTCTTCACTTATGCTGTAGCGCTGCTCACGCAGTTTTTCGCTGTAGTATGCCAAGTCCCAGCTCTGTAAATCAGTGCAGCCTTGTTCAGCGGCATACTGGCGTAATTCAGATAAATCGCGCTCGGCAAAAGGCTTGCTGCGCTTGGCCAAATCATTTAGAAACACCATGACCTGCTCGGTGGACTCGGCCATTTTAGTGGCCAAGGACAGCTCACTGTAATTAGCATAGCCTAGCAATTCAGCCAGCTCTTGCCGCAAGCTCAGGGTTTGTATGATCACCTCAGTATTATCAAACTGAGCCGCATTAGGCCCCTGTTCCGAAGCGCGTGTGCTGTAGGCTGTGTAAACCTCTTCGCGCAAAGCACGATCATCTGCGTAGGTCACAATGGCGTAATAGCTGGGAAACTCCAAAGTAATCAACCAACCTTCAAGCGCTTTGGCTGCAGCCGCCTGCGCCATTTGCGCCATAGCCGACTCAGGTACGCCAGCTAACGCTGCTGCATCGGTAATGTGCTTAGTCCAAGCTTGGGTAGCATCAAGCAAATTGTTAGAAAAACGGCTGGATAGTTCGGACAGCTGTTTTTGGATCTCAGCGTAGCGCTGCTGCTTGTCCGTTGGTAAATCAATACCTGACAGGCGGAAATCACGTAGCTCATGCTCCAGCACTTTACGTTGAGCCACATTAAGCTGCTCAGATACTGCGCTATTGGCAATGCTTTGATAGGCATTAAATAACTGCTTATTTTGTCCCAACTCTGTCCAAAATTCAGACAATTTCGGCAAACAAGCTTCATGAGCCTCACGCAACACTTGACTGTTACACACTGCGTTTAAATGGCTAACCGGACCCCAAGCTTGGCCTAAGCGTGCCGCCATTTCATCCATAGGTAAAACTAAGTTATCCCAATTAAAGGCTTGGCTTTGTGCGAGTAAGGCTGCAATTTTCGTGCGGCTCTCAGCCAGCAACTGGTCAATCGCTGGCTCAACATGCTCGGCTTTAATGGTGGAAAACGGGGGTAAATCGAAATCTTGCAGCAACGGATTCTGGCTCAATGACACGGCAACACCTTTGGTTTAACTAGGTTTAATGTTGACTATTTTAGTACAGATTGGCCGCCCTGTGTTGATGTTATCGCTCAACGGCTGGAGCACTTCTACAGGGCACATCTTATGCGCGATTGAGTGTGACGCCAACAAGAGTCCGCTACGCCTGTACGAGGATGCCATGCATCCGACCGCAGACTAAATCTGCAAACACAGCACCGCCAGACACATCGCTGTCGCAGGCATGGCCTGCTCCTAAATTTTTTATCACGCAGAAGCTGGGTTTCCACAAAAGCCACGCCGGTAATCCAGGCAATGTGCATGGGTTAGCGCACTCTTGTTGCAACGCATCTTCTGCACGATTGGTCGTTGAGCTGAAGCGAGATTTTGCGTCGAGCGCTAAACCAATGTGGGACCCGACTTGTCGGGGAACGATAAACACACCAAAACCAAACCTGAGCAAGAGGCTCTAATTCTGTGCTATGGTTCAAGCTTGGTTCCCTGCCAAGGCAGGTCCCACATTTGACTGTGCCTAGATTGAAGTTTTGCGCCAGCTAAGCAAAGCCCAAAACTTTAGGATTAAACCTAGACACTGCCGACCAGTCCGCTACGCCTGTACGAGGATGCCATGCATCCGACCGCAGACTACATCTGCAAACACAGCACCGCCAGACACATCGCTGTCGCAGGCATGGCCTGCTCCTACGTTTTTTGTCGCGCAGAAGCTGGGCTCCAACAAGTTTTAATCTGTGTTGCTTGAAAGCCCGCTTCGCTCAGCAGCCCGCTCTTTTAATATCGCCAAAACGCTGGGGTGAAGAGAATTAGCAGGGAAAACACCTCTAAACGCCCTAAAATCATCGCAAAGCTTAAAATAAGTTTAGCGCTGCTGGGCAATTCAGCGTAATGCAGTGAGGCATCACCCAAGGCGGGGCCAAGGTTATTCATACACGAAGCTAGCGTGGAAAAGGCGGTGATGGGGTCCAACTCGCAAGCCAAGAGCGCCATCATCAACACGAAGAAAGTTAACAAATACACCGCACTAAAGCCCCAGACTGCTTCAATCACTCGATCCGGTACGGTACGCTTACCCAATTTAACCATGAACACACCATTGGGATGCAACAGACGCTGTATTTCCCGCTGCCCTTGGCGAAACAGCAGCATGATACGCATCACTTTCATGCCCCCGCCCGTTGAACCAGCGCAAGCACCAATAAACGCGGTATAGAGTAGCAAATAAGGTAAAAAACTAGGCCAGCCACTGAAGTCAGTTACGGAAAAACCCGTAGTACTAGCAACACTTACCACTTGAAATAGGGCATGACGTAAGGTCAGCATCGGATTGTTATAGTGGTTATAGAGCACTAATACTATGAAAGTTATCAGTACTGTAGTGCCTAGTATTTTCACAAACGCCATGCACTCAGGGTCTTTAAAGTAGGCCTTGAGTGAGCGGCTGCGCAATGCCAGAAAGTGCAGGCCAAAATTCATTCCCGAGAGCACCATAAAAAACACAGCTATGAGCTCTATCGCCACACTGTCAAAATAACCAATACTGGCGTCATGGGTGGAAAATCCGCCAATGGCAATGGTCGAAAAGCTATGGCCGATGGCATCAAACCAACTCATGCCCGCTATGGCATAAGCCAGCGCACAGAGCACTGTCAGGCCGCAATAAATAATCCAGAGGGTTTTTGCCGTATCAGCAATACGCGGTGAGAGCTTGTTGTCTTTTACCGGCCCCGGAATTTCACTGCGGTACAACTGCATGCCGCCCACACCAAGCATAGGCATTATGGCAACGGCTAACACAACGATACCCATGCCGCCTAGCCACTGAAGTTGTTGGCGGTAATATAAAATTGCTCTTGGCAAGCTGTCGATGCCCGTTAGCACGGTAGCACCGGTGGTGCTTAAGCCTGAAAACGCCTCAAAGATGGAATCGACCAAGCTCATTTCAGGTCGTAAGGACAAGTAAAAAGGCATCGCCCCGAAACTTGCTAACACAAACCAGAACGATGCCGTGAGTACATAGCCATCGCGCACACGCAACTCTTCACGTCGGTTACGCAACGGATACCAAATACACAAGCCCGTCAGCAGGGTAATGCTTAATGCCAGCGAAAAACTGTAACTGGCCTCACCGCCGTCGTACAGGGCAATGAGCAAGGGCGGGACTTGAGTCAAGCTAAAGAGCATCAATAGCATGCCTAAAATACGTCCTAGGGCGGCAAAATGCATAATCTTCGGCTCAACTAGAAAAAGGTTAATCCCACCTGGAACAAACGCTCCACGGCAGGAATATGTTTTTTGTCCACCACGAAGAGTACCACATGGTCGCCACTGGCAATGACCAGCTCATCATCGACCAGCAGCACCTCTTCGTCACGAATGATCGCGCCAATGGTCGCCCCAGGCGGCAGGCGAATGTCGTTAATGGTGCGCCCCACAACCTTGCTGGACTGTTTGTCGCCGTGAGCTATAGCTTCAATGGCTTCGGCAGCACCACGGCGTAAAGAGTGCACACTGACCACATCGCCGCGGCGTACATGAGTTAGCAGCACACTAAGGGTCGCTAGCTGTGGACTAATGGCAATATCAATCGCTCCGCCCTGCATTAAATCCAAATACGCGGGGTTATTAATCAGCGCCATCACTTTGCGTACGCCAAGGCGTTTAGCCAGCAAAGAGGACATGATATTGGCGTCATCATCATTGGTTACGGCAATAAACAAATCTGCTTGATCAATATTTTCCTCAATCAACAGTTCCCGATCCGAAGCGCTGCCATGCAACACTAGCGTGCTGTCGAGAGTGCCGGATAAGTGACGACAGCGCGCGGGATTCATTTCAATAATCTTAACCTGACAATGGCTTTCGATAGCTTCTGCCAAGCGCTCGCCTACTTGACCACCACCAGCAATAACCACCCGTTGATAACCCACCTCTACGCTTCTAAGTTCGCTCATCATCTCGCGAATACGGTGGCGCGCGGCAATAAAAAACACCTCATCATCCACTTCGATAACGGTGTCCCCGGTAGGGATAATGGGTCGATCGCGACGAAAAATAGCGGCTACGCGAATATCCGCATTAGGCAAGTGCTCGCGCAACTGGCGTAATTGCTGCCCAACCAACAGACCGCCATAGTGGGCGCGCACACAGACCAACTGCGCCTTGCCGTCGGCAAAGTCCATAACCTGCAAAGTACCCGGGTGCTCAATGAGGCGCTTAATATGGTGAGTGACTACTTGCTCAGGACTGATGAGCACATCAATGGGCAAAGCATCTGGGGCAAACAAATCGGCGCGGGTTAAATACTGCGTCGCTCGTACACGGGCAATTTTAGTCGGCGTGCGAAATAGGGTATGCGCTACTTGGCAGGCAATCATGTTGATTTCATCGCTATTGGTCACAGCTACCAGCATATCGGCGTCATCGGCTCCTGCTTGGCGTAAAATAGCTGGAAAAGAGGCATGTCCTGTTACCGTGCGAATATCTAATCGCTCACCCAGCTCGCGTAAATGCTCAGCATCCGTATCCACTACGGTAATATCATTGGCTTCATTGGCGAGTTGTTCAGCCAAATTTCCGCCCACCTGACCTGCGCCCAGGATGATAATTTTCATCAACGACCTCAGTGATAGCTGTTGTTGCTGTTATAGGTGTCTATTAAAGCACGCTTGCTGGTGCAGCGGCACTATCCATAAATGCTTAAGCGAGGCGCTTACTCGGTAGGTGCATTAACTTTTCGTAAACGTGCATAATAAAACCCATCATGCCCCTGCGCTTGCGCCAACAGCTGTCGCCCACGCGGCTGAGCAATCCCGCAAGCCAGCTCAAACGGCCATTCTTGCGCGTCAGCGGTGCGGGCTAAGAACTGCTCAATCACCTGGGTGTTTTCATCCGGCAAAGCCGAACAGGTGGCGTACAGCAGTACACCGCCGGGTTCCAAGGTCGACCACAATACCTCTAACAACTCGCCCTGTAATTGCGCCAGCGCAGGAATATCCTCGGCGTGACGGGTGAGTTTGATATCGGGGTTGCGGCGAATCACGCCGGTCGCCGAACAGGGCGCATCCAACAAGATGCGCGCAAAGGGCTGTCCATCCCACCAAGCGTCCAGATCGCGAATGTCCGCGGCTTTGAGTTCAGCCTTTAAGCCCAAGCGCTGTAAATTTTCTTCCACTCGAAGCAGGCGTTGCGCTTCTAAATCAACCGCTACCAACTGGCCCAAAGCGGGTTGAGTTTCGAGGATATGACAGGTTTTGCCGCCGGGCGCACAGCAGGCATCCAGCACGCGCTGACCGGGTTGCACATCCAATAAATCGGCGGATAACTGCGCTGCTTCGTCCTGCACGCTACACCAACCTTTGGCAAAACCGGGCAGTTCAGTCACATCACAGGCCTGCGCCAACTGCACGCCGTGGCGACTAAAAGGCGTCGCTGTCGCGGCGATACCAGCCTGTGCCAGCTGCTGCAGGTAGTCATCACGGCTCATATGCTGTTGATTAACCCGCAACGTCAGCGGCGGATGGCTGTTATTGGCGGCACAAATGTCCAACCAGTGCTCAGGCCAGTGCGCTTTCAAGGCTTTTTGTAGCCAGCGCGGGTGAGCCGTGAGTACCACAGGGTCTTTTTCCAGTTGCGGCAATAGTTCTTCGGCTTCCGCTTGGGCGCGGCGTAACACGGCATTGAGCATGCCTTGCGCCCATTGTTTCTTTAAGGTTTTAGCGCAGTCAACGGTTTCACTAATCGCAGCATGCGGCGGAATACGGGTATAGAGCAATTGGTACAGACCAATAATCAGCAACGCCTGTACGTCTTGATCGGCTTTACGCAGGGGTTTGCTTAAAAACTGTGCGGCTAGGATTGCCAAACGCGGATACCAACGCGCACTGCCCAGCGCGAGCTCTTGCACCAGCGGGCGATCGCGCACGGCGACTTTAGCCAACACGTTGGGCAAGCTGCCTGCGAGCGAGGCTTTACCGTTAAGAACTGCAGTTAGGGCATGGACAGCAGCGAGGCGTGGATTCATGCGCCCAGCACCTGACCCAGAGTAAAGAGCTCAGCACGGCCATTGTAAATATCCGCAAACGCCAACGCCTTCGCGTTAGGCAGCTGCATCTGCGTGATTAACAACGCATCCTGCCCACAAGCCACCAGCAACCCTTCGCGGCTGACCTGCAGAATACTGCCGGGTGTGCCCTGCTGCTCAACCACCTGCGCAGCATGTACTTTAATACTGGTCTCGCCCAGCAGCGTATGACTAATCGGCCAAGGATGAAAGGCACGCACAGCACGCTCAATGACCTGTGCCGGCTGTTGCCAGTCAATGAATGCACAGCCTTTGCTCAGCTTATGGGCATAGGTCGCCTGCTCATCCTGCTGAATGGTAGGCTGCGCCGTGCCGGCTAAGAGTTGCGCAATGGTTTCCAATACAGCGGGCGGGCCCATGGCGGCTAAACGATCATGCAAGCGTCCGCCAGTGTCGTTATCAGCAATAGGCGTCGCGACTTTTAACAGCATAGGACCCGTATCTAAACCGGCCTCCATCTGCATCACGGTCACGCCCGTTTCGGCATCACCGGCTTCGATGGCGCGCTGAATGGGCGCTGCACCACGCCAACGCGGCAGCAACGAAGCATGGCTATTAATACAACCCAAACGTGGAGTATCGAGAATGACTTGCGGCAAAATCAGCCCGTAAGCCACGACTACCATCAGGTCTGCCTTGAACGCAGCAAGAGTGGGCTGAGCCTCTTCAGTTCGTAGGTTTTGCGGTTGCAATACGGGAATATCATGCGCCAGCGCGAGTTGTTTGACCGGACTGGCCACCAGCTTTTGTCCACGCCCTGCGGGGCGATCCGGCTGGGTGTAAACCGCCACCACCTGATGCTGGGAGTCGAGTAAGGCTTGTAAATGTTGAGCAGCAAACTCCGGCGTACCGGCAAACACTATACGGGCTGAATCTGACATTGTATTCCTTGAAAAAGATGAAAAAAGCTACGTTTAATGCTCAGCCTGACGATGCTGTTTTTCCAGCTTTTTCCTGATGCGGTTACGCTTTAAATTAGACAGGTAATCAACAAACAGCTTGCCATTTAGATGATCACATTCATGCTGAATGCAGATAGCTAGCAAACCCTCAGCAATCATTTCAAAAGGCTCACCGTTACGATCCAGCGCGCTAATTTTTACCTGCTGTGGGCGCTCTACGTCTTCATAAAAGCCAGGCACCGACAAGCAGCCTTCCTGATACACATCTGTTTCGTCTGTTAGGCATTCAAACTCTGGGTTAATAAATACCAACGGCTCAGACCTGTCATCTGATAAGTCCATAACGATAATCCGTAGATGTACGTCCACCTGAGTAGCGGCCAAACCAATCCCCGGCGCGTCGTACATGGTTTCAAACATATCGTCGACCAGTTCACGTATTTGATTATCGACCTTAATCACGGGTTGCGCTATGGTGCGCAAGCGCGGATCAGGGAATTCAAGTATTTTTAAAATTGCCATATGCGTTTGTGATGTACTTATGGAATAAAATTAATTTGCACTGTTATTATTACATGCATTGATGTAAAACTGCTTCAATTCTAACGATTGTGGAATAGCCATTAGGCGCTCCAGTAATCTACCTATGCTAAAGGGAATCATTACATGAGGAAAACATTACTCGCTCTGCTGTTGCTAGTCGCTGGTGGATTAGTGCAAGCACAAGTGGAGTTAAAAGATAACCACCCAGACAAGTATACCGTTGTTATGGGTGACACTCTATGGGACATTTCAGGCAAATTTCTAAGCAAACCCTGGAAATGGCCAGAAATCTGGCATGCAAACCCGCAAGTAGCTAACCCTCATCTTATTTATCCTGGCGATGTCCTAAGTCTCGTCTATATTGATGGCCAACCGCGCATCATGCTCAATCGTGGCGCAAGTCGTGGCACCGTCAAGCTGTCACCAAAGATTCGCAGCACACCAATGGCTGAGGCTATCCCAACCATTCCTTTAGAGAGCATTAATAGCTTCTTGCTCAATAACCGCATTATTAACTCAGCGGCAGAGTTTGAAGGCGCTCCTTACATAGTCGCCGGTAATGCTGAGCGGGTGCTAAGCGGTAAAGGCGACCGCATCTATGCTCGTGGCGCTTTAGCCCCTGAGGAAAGCTATAATATTTTCCGTCAAGGTCGTGTCTACACCGATCCAGTAACAGGAGAGTCTTTAGGTATCAATGCTGACTATATTGGGACGGGTGACATAGTTGCAAGTGAAGGCGAGATAGGCACATTGGTACTTAATCGTACCGCACTGGAAGTGCGCATTGCTGACCGCCTGTTTGCCACTGAAGAAAGAGTAATCAACTCAACCTTTTTCCCTAGCGAACCCCAAGAGCAAATCAATGGAGTGATTCTTGACGTGCCCCGCGGAGTTTCGCAAATTGGTCAGTACGACGTTGTCACCATTAACAAGGGTACGCGTGATGGACTGGTAGAAGGCAGCGTGCTAGCCGTTTACAAAACAGGTGAAACTGTGCGCGACCGCGTCACCGGTGACAAGGTGAAGATCCCAGATGAACGCTCCGGTTTATTGATGGTGTTTCGCACCTACGACAAAATAAGTTACGGCCTAGTGCTCTATGCTAGCCGTCAACTGGCCGTTATGGACAAAGTTAAAAACCCATAACAAGACTAGACAAGGCGTGTTTTTGCACGCCTTGTTTGATGAAACAGTAAGGAAGCTGTTATGACACAGGAAGTCTCTATCAATGAGCTACACGCGCGTCTTTGCTTACACGCCACGCCCCAAATTGGCCCACAGCGTTTTCAATTGCTGCTCAACTATTTCTCTAGCGCCGAAGCTGCACTGGCAGCACCAGCCTTAGTTTGGCAACAACTGGGCCTGCCTGAACAATGCAAACACCTTAGTCAAAGCAAAGAGGTGCTACAAAAAGCTGAGGCTGCACTGAGTTGGGCTGAACACCCGCTGCATCATTTAATATTGCACGACAGTGCGGACTATCCAGCTTTGCTCAGCGAAACTCACGCCGCCCCAGCTGTGCTGTTTGTGGAAGGCAATACAAAAGCGTTAGCCATGCCACAGCTTGCAATTGTAGGAAGCCGCAACGCTAATCCCACCAACAAACAAACGGCCTATCATTTTGCCAAAACACTGGCTGCGGCAGGCTGTGCCATCACCAGTGGGTTAGCCTCTGGCATTGACACGGCGGCACATCAGGGCGCACTGAAAGCCGATGGCTGCACACTTGCTGTAGTGGGCACAGGCTTGTGGCATACCTACCCTAAATCCAACCATGCTTTGCGCGAACAGATTGCCTATTCAAACGGCGCGCTGGTGTCAGAGTTTTGCCTGGATGCCAGCCCAGTTGCGGCAAACTTCCCAAAACGCAACCGCATTATTAGCGGCCTATCGCTGGGTGTTTTAGTGGTTGAAGCCAGCTTAGCCAGCGGCTCATTGATCACCGCACGTTACGCCGCCGAGCAAAACCGCGACGTGTTTGCTATCCCCGGCTCCATTCACTATCCAGGCAGCAAAGGCTGCCATCAGCTACTGCGTGATGGTGCTATACTGGTCGAGTGCGTGCAAGACATCCTTAGCGCTTGGCAACACTGGCTTAGCCCGCCAATACAAAGTCAAGAGACCGCCCTAACAGAAACTGAGCCCTGCGCCTTACTCGCTTTATTACAAGGCAAGCCCATGAATAACGACGAACTTGCGCAGCAACTACAACTGGGCATGCCCAACGTCTTACAGCAACTCACTGAACTTGAATTAGACGGCAAAATTTACACTAAAGCAGGCTTGTGGCACTATCTGCCCGAAAATCTATCTTAGTGCTTATTGCACAGACTTTGCTGTTAAGGAACACAATGAACTGGAGACTGATAAAATCATGCATGTTAACGCTTGCGACTCTGTCCTCATACTCAGCTGCTTACGCTGAGCAAGAAGCCACGCAGGACGAAACAATCGAGTCAGCGCCTAAAAAAACTCTGTCTTCTTATGTTCACGATCTATTTAAACCCGTACCTGCTGAACCTTATTGGTATGTACAAACCAGCATTTATACCAAGCACTTTAATCCCAACCCTGAACACAGTAACAACCAAGACTTGATCGGCTTAGAACGTCATACAGCAAACAGTTACCTGCTTGGCGGCGCGACGTTCCGACATTCTTTTGGCGGGCGTTCCTATTATGGCTACACGGGCAAGCGCTTTGATTTTGCCGGCACTCCTTTTTACGGCAAAGTAACCGCAGGACTGCTGTATGGCTACAAAGGGGAGTATCGCGATAAAATCCCTTTCAACCGTTTTGAAATTGCACCTGCTGTTATTCCATCGCTTGGGGTAAAATTCCGTCGACTCGGTGCCGAGATTCTTTTACTGGGCACAGCCGCAACCATGATCAATGTTGGTATTGAACTGTAATTCCCTAATAGTCCCTTCTTGAGCTGGAACGCAATGCACAGCACATGGCAGCTACAACAGGCCGCACAGAAAATAAAGCATGGAGGCGTAATCGCTTACCCAACAGAAGCTGTGTGGGGGCTGGGTTGTGACCCGCGGAATGAAGCAGCTGTGATGCGAGTTCTGGCGCTTAAACAGCGCTGTGTAAGCAAAGGTTTAATTCTTGTCGCCGCCGATATAGCACAGTTTGCTGAGCTGCTTGAAGGCTTATCCGCTGAGTCAATGCAGCTGCTACTTAATTCCTGGCCCGGGCCTAATACTTGGCTTGTCCCACACCAAGATCTTCTGCCCAAATGGATTACAGGCCAACATGACTCTGTGGCGCTGCGGGTCAGCGCGCATCCTCCGGTGCAGCAGCTATGTCGCTTAACCGGTCCCTTGGTGTCTACCTCCGCCAATCCAACTGGACATCCTGCTGCTAGTAGCCGCTTACGCGTTGAACAGTATTTTCATCAGCAACTCGATGCTGTATTAAATGCCCCACTGGGAGAGCACACTCAGCCGAGCTGCATTAGAGATTTACTCAGCGGACAGGTTATTCGTCCTGCCTAGCTGCAAATGCAAGCAGGGTTAGGATAAAGACGTACGCATGCTGGCTAAAACAGCTTGAGAATCAGGACGCACGCCAGTCCACAGATAAAATGCTTCTGCTGCTTGCTCGACCAACATACCCAAGCCATCAAGGGTTTGTCCCGCGCCGTGCTCAGTCGCCCAACGGTTAAACGCAGTAGGCTCTTTGCTGTACATCATGTCGTAACACAGCGTATGTCCGGCTTTAATAAGGCTGGGTGCTATAGGCGGCAACTCACCGTGCAGGCTCGCAGAAGTGCCGTTGATGATGATATCCACAGGCGTTTCGATCCAGTCGTAGCCACAAGCCGCCACTGGACCTAAATCAACAAACTCAGTACACAGCTGCTCAGCTTTTTCTACCGTGCGGTTAGCGATGCAGAGCTCTTGTGGCTGCTGCGCCAACAATGGCTGCAAAATACCGCGTACGGCACCACCGGCACCCAGAATCAATATTTTTTTACCGCGCAACACCACGGCTTGATTTAGCAAATCATTAACCAAGCCAGCACCGTCTGTGTTGTCGCCCAAAATCGTACCATCTACCTGTTTTATCAGGGTATTTACAGCTTTAGCGCGTTGCGCTCTTGGGGTTAACTCATTCGCCCAAGCAAAAGCCTGCTCTTTAAAAGGTACCGTAACATTGGCTCCTCGCCCTTCTTGAAAAAACTCAGTCACAGAACCAACAAAGTCATCCAACGGCGCTAAAATTGGCTCATAACTAATTTGCTGCTGGATTTGCTCGGCAAATAGCTGATGAATTTGTGGTGATTTGCTGTGCGCAATAGGGTTACCAAAAACCGCCAGTTTCAGCATGTGTAAACCTCAATTAAACGTTAAACTTATAGTTGCAATCATAACACCGAACCAACGCGCGAAAGCCCTCAGGCTTGTTATGGCAATTAATTTCCCATACCATGCGCACGCCACATAAGCGGTTTAATACTCTATTTAAGGCCTTTATGGAAAGTTTTTGTTTGTGCCCAACATTTTTCGGGCAGTCCCACCTAGATTATCAGCGGCTTTGCTGACCACCTCGTATTGACGACATTTGTCCCCCATTAATGTTCGTTTCTAGGTAGTTACAGCTAAGCCTGGAGACACAGTATGAGCATCACCCACGAAGATATCGCACTGGTCATCAGCGAATCTATCCAAGACAACCAGTTTGACAGCGCCCTAGAGCAGCTTAAAGGCTTGCGCCCGGTGGATATTGCCGATGCCATAGAATTGGTTGAGCCCAGCCTTGTTTGGCGCTTGCTGGAGCGTCTGCCAAAACGCGCGGAAATTTTCAGTTATTTAGAACCCGAGCAGCAAGTCTTACTCTCACGGCATTTCCCGCGTGCCATTTTGGCCAAGTTAGTGGGTGAAATGCCTGCTGACGAACGTACCGACATGTTTAAGCGCTTAGACCAAGAACAGCGCGATGCGTTGCTTCCTGTGTTGGCGCATGCCGAGCGGGAAAACATTCGTAAGCTGTCTGCTTATCAAGAAGGCACAGCCGGCGCACTGATGACGTCCGACTATGCCATGCTCAAACAGGACATGACCGCCGCTGAAGCGATTAACGCGCTACGACTTGAAGCTCCGGATGCGGAAACCATTTACCATGCCTACGTGACTGATGAAGAGCGCACTTTGATTGGCGTTGTATCGCTGCGTGATTTGATTTTGGCACATCCCGCCAAGCTGATTAAGGACTTAATGATTAGCGATTTGGTCAGCGGCCATGTGGATGATAACCAAGAAAATATTGCTAAGCGTATCGCGCGCTATGACTTAATTGCGCTACCTATTACCGATCAAAACGGACACCTCGTGGGTATCGTTACCCATGATGATGCGATGGACGTTGCTAGCGAAGAAGCCACTGATGACTTCCATAAATCTGCTGGTGTGACCACCTCTCTAGGTAATATGAAGCAAGCCAGCATCAGTTTACTTTATCGTAAACGCGTGTTCTGGCTGGTGTTATTAGTGTTTGGCAACTTGTTTTCCGGTGCGGGTATCGCCCACTTCGAGGACATTATTGCTGCCAATATAGTGCTGGTGTTCTTCTTACCTTTATTGGTCGACAGCGGTGGTAATGCTGGATCGCAATCGGCCACTCTGATGGTGCGCGCTTTGGCCACCGGAGAGGTAGTGATGAAAGACTGGTTTGTGCTGCTTGGCCGAGAAGCCCTAGTAGCGCTTGCTTTAGGTGGCACCATGGCGGCGGCGGTATCTGTACTGGGCTATATCAGAGGCGATGAGATGGTCGCCCTAGTGCTGGCATTAAGCATGGTAATCATAGTCCTGATTGGTTGTGTAATCGGCATGAGCTTACCCTTCATATTAAATAAAATAGGCTTCGACCCAGCCAGCGCCAGTGCGCCGTTAATTACTTCAGTATGCGATGCTACAGGAGTGGTCATTTATCTATTTATTGCATCACAGCTACTAAGCGATCTAGCTGGGGTTTAATGCAGCAACACAGGCTGATTGGTTTTAACTGCATGACTTTTTTGCAGAATGTAGTCAATACTGTAGAATGCGAATTCTGATTTAAAGGAGTTGTTATGCGCACACCCACGCAACGCAGTGGGACCATAAACCCACCTGTATTTTATACCTCTGCGGCAATTATTATTGCTTTGGTGCTATTTGCTAGTATTGCACCCACCACCGCCCAATCCTTTTTTGGCGCTATCCAAGATTGGATTATGGAGAATGTCAGCTGGTTTTATGTGCTCACCGTAGCACTCATCCTAATCTGTATTGTTGTACTGGCTGTCAGTCGTTTCGGCGATATCAAGCTAGGTCCAGACCACAGCCAACCTGATTACAGCAATGGTTCTTGGTTTTCCATGTTGTTTGCCGCCGGTATGGGTATTGGCTTGATGTTCTTCGGTGTGGCCGAGCCGGTCATGCACTTTCTTACTCCGCCGGTTGGCGATCCCAATACCGTAGAAGCCGCCAAAGAAGCCATGAAGCTGACCTTCTTCCACTGGGGTCTGCATGCTTGGGCTATTTACGCCATTGTCGCGTTGATTTTAGCTTTTTTTAGCTACCGTCACGGCTTACCCTTGACCTTACGCTCTGCGCTTTACCCGTTAATTGGTGATCGCATTTACGGCCCGATTGGGCATGCAATTGATATTTTCGCCATTATCGGCACCGTGCTGGGCATTGCCACCTCACTTGGTTTTGGTGTGCTGCAAATCAACAGTGGCTTTAATTACCTGTTCGACATCCCAGTGAATGTCACCGTGCAGGTGATTTTAATCATTGTCGCCACCAGTTTAGCCACTATCTCAGTTGTTAGCGGTTTGGATAAAGGCATTCGCCGCCTCTCAGAAACCACGCTAGTTTTAGCATTAATTTTAATGGTTCTAGTGCTCTCATTTGGCCCCACGGCATTTTTGTTTAAATCCTATATTCAAAATACCGGTAGCTATCTGTCAGAAATCGTCAATAAAACCTTTAACCTCTATGCCTATGAGCCAACTGATTGGATTGGTGGTTGGACACTGTTTTATTGGGGTTGGTGGATTTCTTGGTCACCCTTTGTGGGGATGTTTATTGCACGAATTTCCCGTGGCCGCACCATTCGCCAGTTTATTACCGGCGTATTGTTAGTACCAACGGGCTTTACCTTGGCGTGGATGACTGTGTTTGGTAACAGCGCCATCGATATGATCCTAAATCAAGGCATGAAGGGGCTCGCCGATGTGGTCAGTGCTGATTCATCCTTGGCGCTGTTTTACTTCCTTGAGCACTTCCCGCTCAGCAGTATTCTGTCTTTGGTGGCCGTGGCTATGGTGATGCTGTTCTTTGTTACCTCAGCCGACTCAGGCTCTATGGTCATTGACATGCTGGCGTCCGGTGGAAATATAAACACTCCGGTATGGCAACGTATTTTCTGGGCATCCTCCATCGGCATTGTAGCCATTGCTTTGCTGCTCAGCGGTGGCTTGCAGGCACTGCAAACCGTGACTATTGCCAGCGCCCTGCCTTTCTCAGTGGTGTTATTGATAGCCATGTGGGGACTGATTAAAGCGCTGCAGGTTGACGTCACCAAAAAAGGATTACGTTATCAGTCTACCGGCTCACCCCGTAGCGGCAATGCGCCTCGCAGCTGGCAACGTCGCCTGCGCAATATGGTTAACTTTCCGCGCCGTGCACACGTCAATCGCTTTCTTGAGGATGTGGTAACGCCCGCCTGCACTGAAGTGGCTGGCGAACTGCGCAAACAAGGTTTTACCGCCGAGGTGCGCTCCAGCGATGACAAGCGCGTGCAGTTTGAAGTGCAACACGATGCTGAGGTGAACTTTTTATATGAAGTGCGCCCGCGTGCGTACGTGCTGCCCGACTTTATCAATCAAGGTGATGAGGGCGATGAAGAGCGTGAAGAGCGCAAATACTTCCGTGCCGAAGTGCATTTGTTAGAGGGTGGACAAGACTACGATGTGATGGGCTGGACACGTGAAGAAGTCATTGAGGATATCCTTAATCAATACGAACAGCACATGCACTTCCTGCATGTGGTGCGCGAGTAACAGAATAAACTCCGAACCAAAATGTCTAGCAATAAAAAGCCCCTCTAATTAGAGGGGCTTTTTATAGTGCTGACTCAGAGCGCTTAGCGTCTAACCAGCAGATACAGCGGCGCGACAAACACCGCAACTAAGCCGGCGATAGCTGCCGCAACACCCGCAACGACCAGATAGTCTAAAATATAGGTCACGTTGGCAAATGAAGACTTGGTCATGCTGGGCACGAGCATAAAGCTCACCACCCACACCAGCACAGCAACCAGCAAAGCCGGTTTCACCGATGTGCACCAAGGCTGAGTTTTTTTGATTTGCGTGGCCACCATCAAACCGGCCCACACCACAAAAACACCCACGATCAAACCAAGGTTCATCAAGGCCAGTTCGTAAAACGTGTTAATAATCAGCCAAATCTCATACATAACCCTATCCTCTTATAGTCGACCTTTAGCCACAGCCATATAGCTGGGCTTGAATAAACGGTATTTCAGCAACCAAGCAAAGTAACTATCTTGCAGGGGCTGCACCAGTGGCAATGAGGGGGTTAAGTTGTTTTCATAATCAAACTCCACCAACAATGCAGCACCTTCACGCACCAACAGTGGGCACGAGGTATAACCATCAAAAATCTGCTTTGGTTCCTGCCCTTGCATAACGCTTAACAGGTTTGTGACCACAATTGGCACACTCTTTTTCACTGTAGCAGCAGTTTTGCCTTTGGCCGTACCATTGATATCACCTGCGCCAAATACGTTGGCGTAACGCTTGTGCTGCAAAGTGCCAGGATCCACCTCAAGCCAGCCGCCACCTGCCATAGGACCTTCTTGCCACGCCAGTGGGCTATTTTTAACGGAGTCCGGCGCACGCATCGGCGGTGGCACATGAATGAAGTCATAGTCTTCTTCAACGCGAGAGCCGTCAGCCAGCTCAAAGGTGGCGCGCTTTGCATCAATATCAATAGCCACCAGGTTGCTTTGGAAATTAACTGGAATACCAATCTTCTCCCAACGGTTGAGCACTTCCTGGTTAATCACGGGCACACTAAAGACCGTTTTACCCGCTGAGTGGAAGGTGATATCTGAGTCGGCGAGGGTACCTGACTGCTCCATACGATTAGCCAGCATAAAGGTCATTTTCAATGGCGCACCGGCGCACTTGATGGGTGTGCTCGGTAAAGTCATCAATGCCTTGCCGCCTTTTTTGCGGAACTCATCCATCGCCTTCCAGCTCGCCTCAGCCATCTCTGGGCTGTGGTAAACAGAAGCCAGTCCTTTGCTGCCAATACGCTTTTCGTCCATGCCTTCAATTTGCTTGTAATCAAGATGCAGGCCGGTAGCGACCACTAAAAAATCATAATCCAGCACCTTGCCTGAATCAGTAATGACCTGATTACTATCTGGTTTAAACTCTTTGGCCATTTCCTGAATCCATTCCACTCCCGCTGGTATGAGTTCTTGGTTGGTGTCACTAACCTTCTCTTTAGGCCAAATGCCGGTAGCAATCAGCGTAAAACCTGGCTGATAGTGGTGGACTTTTTTCGCGTCCACAAGGGTGATTTTTGCGCCATCCAGCTGCTTGCGCAGGCGGTTAACAATACCTAAGCCGGCCAAACCGCTGCCAACTACCACTATGTGCGCGTTGCTTTTTATTGCTGCTTGCGCAGGTGCGCTAAGGCTTAAGCCAGTGCCCGCTGCAGCGGTTACCGCAGCACCCGCAGCCAGAAAACTTCGACGGCTTAATACGATTTTTTCGTCTTTAAAATCAGTCATAAAATACCCTTCGTATGAGTACAACTCTGTAGTGTACGGCTAGAGAAATAACTGTTATGAAGTGTTAACGTATATAGTTAGTTTCGCATTTGCTCGATCAAGGGCTGGCGCTCAAATCTATACTATTTGCTCTACTGCATATTAGATTATTTATTGTTTAACTATAATTCGACTAAGGTACTCTCCTAGAGGTAACTGCTTAACATCATGAGCCAACTCAATCCCCGCCAACAAGAAGCTGTTCGTTACATCAGTGGTCCGCTGCTGGTATTGGCTGGTGCTGGCTCTGGTAAAACCAGCGTGATTACCCGAAAAATTGCTTACCTAGTTCAGCAATGCGGTTTTCAAGCACGCCATATCGTGGCGGTGACCTTTACCAACAAAGCCGCGCGCGAAATGAAAGAGCGGGTCGGTTCACTGTTGCGCGGTGCAGAAAAACACGGCTTAACCGTCTCTACCTTCCACAACCTCGGGCTGAATATTATTCGCCGCGAACACAAACTGCTGGGCTACAAAGCCGGTTTTTCAATTTTCGATGATGTCGACACGAAAAATCTGCTCACCGAGATCATGCAAAAAGAATACGCCGGCGATGACGGTGTGGATGAAATCAGGCAGCTGATTGGCAGCTGGAAGAACGACCTGATTATGCCCGAGCAGGCCTTGGAACAAGCACGCACGCCTAAAGAACAAACCGCCGCTGTGGTCTACATCCACTACCAACGCACGCTGAAAGCCTATAACGCGGTAGATTTTGACGACCTGATTTTACAACCCGTCAAATTACTGCAAGACAATCCGGAAGTGCTGGAAAAATGGCGCAACCGCATTCGTTACATGCTGGTCGATGAGTATCAAGACACCAACGCCAGCCAATACTTACTGGTGAAGTTACTGGTTAAAGATCGCGCGCAATTTACCGTGGTCGGTGATGATGACCAGTCGATTTATGCCTGGCGCGGCGCGCGCCCAGAAAACCTTGAGTTGCTTAAAACTGACTTCCCTTCGTTAAAAGTGGTCATGCTGGAGCAAAACTACCGCTCCACTGGCCGCATTCTCAAGTGCGCCAACACCCTGATTGCCAACAACCCGCATGCCTTTACCAAACAACTGTGGAGCGACATGGGTTTTGGTGATGAAATCCGTGTGCTGCGTTGCCGCAACGAAGATGCCGAAGCCGAGCGCATTGCGCTGGAAATCCTCACAGAACACATTCGTACCGATCGCCCGTACAGTGATTTCGCCATTCTCTACCGGGGTAACTACCAAGCCAAGCTGATGGAACTCAAGCTGCAGGTGCACAAAGTGCCTTACCGGTTAAGCGGCGGCACCAGTTTTTTCAGCCGTCAGGAAGTCAAAGACCTAATGGCTTATTTGCGGCTCTTGGTGAATCCAGATGACGACAATGCCTATTTACGGGTGATTAACGTGCCGCGCCGTGAGATTGGCTCGACCACGCTGGAAAAGCTCAGCGCCTACGCCACACAGCGCGAGCTATCGTTATATGAAGCCAGTGCCGAGCTGGGTTTAAGCGAGCACCTCAGCAGCCGTTTCACTGAGCGTTTAGCACGTTTTAAGCATTATATGGATAAACTGCGCCAGCGCTGTTTCGGTGACGACCCTATTGCTGCATTGCAAGAAATGCTGCTGGATATCGATTATGACAACTGGATCCGCCAAAACAGCTCCCGCGAAAAAGCCGCCGAATACCGCATGGCTAATGTACAGTTTCTGATTGAAGCGCTAAAAAACACCCTCGAACGTGACGAAGACGGTGAGCTGACCATTGAGGATGCCATCGCCAAACTGGTCTTGCGCGACATGCTCGAACGGCAAGAGGAAGATGCTGATGGTGCTGACGGCGTACAGATGATGACCCTGCATGCGTCTAAAGGTTTGGAATTCCCCAGTGTCTACATTATGGGTATCGAGGAAGAAATCTTACCCCACCGCTCCAGCATCGAAGCCGATACCGTTGAGGAAGAACGACGTTTGGCCTATGTAGGAATTACCCGTGCCCGGCGTAACCTCACCCTCACCTATGCCAGTAAGCGCAAGCAATATGGAGAAATCATTGACTGTACGCCCAGCCGCTTCTTGGATGAGTTACCCAAAGAAGATCTAATCTGGGAAGGTTTGGATGAAGCACCCAAAGAAGTAAAACAAGCGCGCGCTGCCAGTGCGCTGGCAGATATTCGCGCCATGCTCAACAAGGCTTAAATCCCTGTTGCTGCGTTTGGCGCAGACTTTTATGCTACTCTAGCTCGCTAGCAAGCTAACTGAAAACTATGCGCCCAACGACCACTACCATCAGCCTAAAACTTATTGTTTTACTGGCCTCGCTCAACGCCTTGGTGGCTGCTGCGATTGATATGTATTTGCCGGCATTTCCGGCCATCGGTGTTGATCTGGCTATTAGTGCCGGACAAGTACAGCAAACCCTGACAATTTTTTTGCTTGGTCTGGCGGTAGGGCAGGGCTTTTATGGCCCGCTACTCGACCGCTTCGGGCGACGCACTCCCATGCTTGTGGGCATTAGCCTGTTTACCCTTGGCTCACTATTGGCAGCACTAGCGCACAGTTTTGAGATGCTATTAGTGGCGCGTTTCATTCAAGCATTAGGTGCGGCTGCAGGTTCAGTTACACCTAGGGCTATCATCGCCGACACTTGTGATGTGCCTGACGCAGCCCGTGCATTTTCTATGCTGATGCAGGTGATGATGATCGCCCCCATTACCGCGCCGATTATCGGCAGTGCGGTATTATTCCTAGGTCCGTGGCAGCTGATTTTTTGGGTGCTAGTCGCTGCTGGCGTATTGGCCGGCCTGTTTAGCCTTAAGCTGCTGCCTGAAACGCTTGCACCGGAAAAGCGTATTCCTATTTCTGCACGCAATATCACCAGCAACTATTTTAAGCTACTCAGCCATCCGCGCTACTTGCTCTACACCCTAGCCTCTGGCTTTTTAGTAGGCGGGCTGTTCACCTATATCAGTAACTCGCCCTTTGTGTTTATTGAGCACTTTGGCTTATCACCGGCGCATTACAGTTTGATTTTTGGCGCCAGTGCCTGCGGCATGATAGTCAGCAGCCAAATCAATCTGCGCCTATTAAAACGACGCAAACCTCTTTATGTATTATTTTTAGGCTTAATCGGTTTTATTAGCCTTGCCAGCCTACTGACGGTGCTGGTCTTTTTTAACGCGGCACAGGCATGGAGTTACGCGGTTTTACTGGGTTTATGCTTATCCATGCTCGGCATGATTACCGGCAACTTAACCGCGGTGACCATGGGCTATGCGCGTGATTTTGCTGGCATAGCTTCATCGTTAATGGGCGTGATGCAGTTTTTACTCGCTGGTGTACTGGGTTTTATTATCAACCTTACCCCAACCACACTTTACACCCTACCACTGAGCCTGCTCGGTTTTAGCAGCATGGCTTTATTGCTGTGCTATATCGCCACTCACGCTTCAATACGCATCCGATAAGCCGACTAATATCTGCAAGACAAAAAAAGGCGACCTTCGCAGTCGCCTTTTTACATTCACAGAACTCATGTTAGCTATGCTTGCATGGTGCCTTTAATTTTATTCATAGCGTTTTTTTCTAACTGGCGAATACGCTCAGCGGATACACCATATTTGTCAGCCAGTTGGTGCAAAGTCGCTTTTTCATCACTCAACCAACGTTGCTGCAGAATATCTTGACTGCGCTCATCCAATAATTTCAACGCTGAATACAGGCTGCTGCTTTCACTTTCTGCCGTGTGCTCTTTTTCATAGCGCACGGCTGGATCATAACGGACATCTTCCAGATAGTTAGCCGGTGCTACATAGCTGCTGTCATCGTCATCCGCATTCAGCGGATCAAAGGTCATGTCACGGCCAGTCAGTCGACTTTCCATTTCATGTACTTCACGCACTTCGACACCTAAAGTATCAGCTACAGCTTGGGCTTCATTTTGGTTTAACCAATTCAGCTTTTTCTTTTGGCTACGCAGATTAAAGAACAACTTACGCTGTGCTTTAGTCGTCGCCACTTTAACAATTCGCCAGTTCCGTAATACATACTCATGTATTTCCGCTTTAATCCAATGCACAGCAAATGAAACTAAGCGCACGCCTTTTTCTGGATTAAAGCGTTTCACGGCCTTCATCAAGCCCACATTACCTTCTTGAATAAGGTCAGCTTGGGCTAGCCCATAGCCGGAATAGCTACGGGCTATGTGTACAACAAAACGTAGGTGCGCCATCACCAATTGGCGGGCTGCATCTACATCTTGCTCATAATAAAGTCGTTCACCTAACTCGCGTTCCTGCTCTGGCGTCAGCAAAGGAATGCTGCTTACCGAATGCATATAGGTCTGCAAGTTGGCGCCTGCATTTAACAGCTGTACTGTTTGCAATGCGGTTGTGGTCATTGAAATCTCCCCCTTGTTACAGTCTTTCGGGTAACTATGCATAGGACTATAAAGCTGTGGATAAGTTCATTTTCAGCCAGCTAAACAACTGCTTAGCCTTAACAACTATGATGGTAATAGTTCGCGTAAATGCTTGGCTACTGCCAACCAAGCAGCAAAATAACCGAGTAATAATGCACCAAATAACAGAGAAAATCCATCTTCTATGGGCACGCCTGCCAAGCTGAAGTCGCTGCCATACAACTCTGCCAACTGCACCACTGACTCATTCAGCCAGCTAAAACCCCACAGCAGCATCAACCAAGCCAGCACACCACCGCCCAATCCATAGAGCACGCCCATATAGAGAAAAGGCCGTCGCACATAGCTGTCTGTACCACCCACAAGCTTAATCACTTCAATCTCAATACGGCGATTTTCAATATGCAGTCTGATGGTATTACCTACCACTAACAAAAGTGCGGCTATAAGCATAACCGTCAGCGCAAAAATAAAACGCTCGCCCAGTTGTAAAATAGCTACCAAACGCTCAACCCAGAGAATATCCAGCTGCACTTGCTGCACTTTGGGCAAGGCTTGAATATCCGCCGCCAAGCGATTCAGCTCAGCTTTATCAACCTGCTTAGGTGTCACTAATAAACTGCTAGGCAGCGGGTTTTGTGGCAAATCTTGCAATGCCTGACCTAAGCCTGAGAATGATTGAAAATCCTCTAAAGCCTGCTCTCTACTGATCCATTCTACTTCTGCCACACTGGGATGCTTAAGTAAGCGCTTTTGTAAGGCTTGGCCTTCAGCGGGTTTTGCATTTAAATCTAAGAAAACTGAAATCTGCGCGGCTTGCTGCCATGTACCACCAAGCTCATTGAGGTTTTTTAGCAGCAGAGTTAAACCCATGGGCAAACTTAGCGCTACTGCAATCACCAGACAGGTAAAAAAACTGCCAAAGGGCTGGCGTAACAAGCGCTTAAGACTGTCCATACAGCTAAATTTATGGCTGATCATCCAAGCTTTAAGTTGGGCCAGCACTGCCGTGTTTTCTACGGGTGGACCGTCTATTTTTGCTCGCTCTGTTGCACCAATGCGCTGGCCCGGTTGATCGGGCGTGATTCGCTTACTCATAAGCCCGACTCCCCATCGCCAATCAATCGCCCACGTTGCAGGGTTAGCATCCGCTGACGCATACGCGCAATCAGCGCCAAGTCATGACTGGCAATCATCACCGTGGTGCCGTGACGATTAATGTCTTCAAACACGGCCATAATTTCAGCGGCTAAACGTGGATCGAGGTTGCCCGTTGGCTCATCCGCCAATAGCAAAGCCGGTTGATGCACGATGGCACGAGCAATACCCACACGTTGCTGCTGACCTGTCGACAAATCAGCCGGTGCTTGCATGGCTTTATCTTTTAAGCTGACGTGCTCTAAGGCTTGGCTGACTCGTGCATTAATTTCATCTTGTCCTAAGCCCATGATATGCAAAGGCAGGGCAACATTATCAAACACGGAGCGGTCAAACAGCAGCTGGTGGTTTTGAAACACCACGCCTATTTGTCGACGTAAAAAAGGGATTTGTGAGTTGCGTATTTTGGCTAAGTCTTGCCCCGCCAATAACAGTTTGCCGCTGGTCGGGCGCTCCATCGCCAGCAGTAATCGCAACAGAGTCGTTTTACCTGCGCCAGAATGGCCGGTAACAAAGAGAAATTCACCGCGACGCACATGAACGCTTAACTCGTGCAGACCGATATGGCCATTTGGATAGCGCTTAGCGACCTTCTCAAAACGAATCATTCACTCTCCTTGTGACTAAACAGGGCTTGGACAAAATCTTTCGCCACGAAGGGACGCAAATCATCAATGCCCTCGCCCACACCAATAAAGCGCACTGGAATAGCAAAGTGTTTGGCCAAAGCGAAAATCACTCCACCTTTGGCCGTGCCATCCAGCTTGGTTAACACCAAGCCTGTGACTTTAACGGCTTCATTAAACTGGCGGGTCTGGTTAATCGCATTCTGCCCCGTACTCGCATCCAGCACTAATAACACCTCATGGGGTGCGTTTTCATCCAAGCGCGACATCACCCGCTGCACTTTTTTCAACTCTTCCATAAGATGGTCTTTGTTATGCAAGCGTCCTGCGGTATCCGCAATTAAGACATCAACGCCGCGTGCTTGTGCGGCTTGCACCGCATCAAAAATCACCGAGGCAGAATCCGCCCCTGTATGCTGGGCAATCACTGGCACTTTATTGCGCTCACCCCAGACCTGTAATTGCTCAACGGCTGCCGCACGAAAAGTATCCCCCGCGGCAAGCATGACTTTTTTGCCTTCTTTCTGTAAACGCGAAGCCAGTTTGCCAATGGTGGTGGTTTTACCCGCGCCATTGACGCCCACCACCAGAATAACCTGTGGTGATTTGCCGTCCAACGGCATGGGCTGCTCAACCGGCTGTAACAGTTCTTGCAATTCAACCTGCAGCGCATGGTACAGCGCATCACTGTCGGCCAGCTCTTTGCGTGCAACGCGCTGGGTAAGCTTGGCAATAATGTCTGCGGTTGCTTCTAAGCCCACGTCGGCGGTGATTAAATGCGTTTCCAGATCCTCGAACAATTCATCATCAATGGTTTTACGCCCTAAAAACAGCGTTGCCACCCCTTCGCCAAAGTTGGCGCTGGTCTTGGCTAACCCTTGACGCAAACGCGCAAACCAGCCTTTTTTACTTTCGGCAGTAGCGGCTGCTGTTTCGACAATCGGCTGTTCCTGCGGGGATTCTGGTTCTGGTTCTGGTTCTGGTTCTGGTTCTGGTTCTGGTTCTGGTTCTGGTTCTGGCACAGATTCTGGCTCAACTGCTACTTGTGCAACAGGTGCATCTTCCGGTAGCTCTAATTGCTCAGGCTCAACGTGCGGTTCTTCAACAAGCTCAACAGCCTGCTGTTCTGGCGCAGATTCGGCGATGGCGTCTGGCGGCCCTGCATCTAATAATGCAGGGCTGTGTTCTTGTTCTGTAGTTGCATCTTGCTCTACAGCTTTGTCTTTATCTTTTTTACGAAACCAAGAAAGCATAGTTTTAAATTCAAATTCGGCCTGTAACAGCAGGCGGGTTATTAACTGCGCTGGAACCAAATAATTTATTGGTTATCTTAGAGAGCGCTGGGTTATGACAAACACAGGTGTCAGGAAACATGGAAATTGCTGCGCACAATACGCTGTTATGCTTAGAATAATTGACGCGCAAAGCTCGTCCAGCCTCAAGCACACAGATACGCATTTGAGCGGCGTGCAACACTAGGGTTGCGTGGCTCAGGCATTTTCTCAGTGTTTCCTCAAGCGTGCTATCCTAGCACTTATCCCTAGGTTAAACTAAGAATTACAGCTAGTTATAAGGCTAAAAATCACTATGATTCGCCCCATTGTTAATACGCTTCTATTGTTATTTGCACTCATAAGTCTGCCAACCAGTGCCGCCAGCAATCCCACTACTCACGAGTTCAGCTTAGATAACGGTCTTAAGGTGATTGTGCGTGAAGACCATCGCGCGCCGATTGTGGTCAGTCAGCTGTGGTACAAGGTCGGCTCCAGCTATGAGGTGCCGGGTAGCACTGGGCTGGCGCACGCTTTGGAACATATGATGTTTAAAGGCAGTAGCAAACTTGGACCCGGTGAATCATCGCGCATTTTACGAGAACTGGGCGCTGATGAAAACGCTTTCACCAGTGACGACTACACCGCTTACTATCAAGTGCTGGCCCGTGATCGTTTAGAAGTTGCGCTGGAAATGGAAGCAGACCGACTCGCAAGTTTAACCCTGCCTGAAGATGAGTTTTTGCGTGAAATTGAAGTCATTAAAGAAGAACGCCGGATGCGTACCGATGACCGACCCAGCGGTTTAGCCTATGAGCGTTTTAAGGCGCTTGCTTACCCAGCCAGCAGCTACCATATTCCGACCATCGGTTGGATGCATGATCTGGAGCGCATGACCATTGAGGATTTGCGTCAATGGCATAACGACTGGTATGCACCGAACAACGCGGTTTTAGTAATTGTTGGTGATGTACAACTGGATGAAATAAAAACACTCGTTAAACGTCATTTCGCTGCTATCCCGGCGCGCCCAATTCCAGTGGCTAAAACGCCTATTGAACTCGCGGAACCCGGTGAGCGGCGTTTAACCCTCTATCTAAAAACCCAGCTTCCTAGCTTAATGCTGGGTTTCAATGTGCCAAGTCTGAGAACGGCCGAGAACCAAAAAGACATTCATGCTTTACGTCTCATCAGCGCACTGCTCGATGGTGGTGACAGTGCGCGCCTAGCCAGTCAGCTAGAGCGCAAACAAGAGTTAGTCGCCGGCGCCAGCGCTTGGTATGACGCTTTTAGCCGTGGCGATAGCCTGTTTGTATTATCCGCCACACCTAATGTGCAAAAAGGTGTCAGTCTAGAAAACGTCGAGCAAGCGCTGTGGCAACAGCTGAAAGACTTACAAGCCAATCCACCCACTGAAGCCGAGTTAAAACGTGTGCGCGCTCAGGTCATTGCCGCAGAAATCTACGCGCAAGACTCCATCAACAACCAAGCACGCGTGATTGGCATGCTGGAAACAGTCGGACTGTCATGGCGCCTGCTGGAAACCGATGTCGACTCGCTTAACGCCATCACGGCAGCCGATATTCAAAGCGCGGCACAGCGTTATTTTACCGCTAGCCGTTCAATCACCCTGCACAGTCTGCCCGAGGAGACTCGCCCATGATGCAGCGCTTAATTTCTTTTAGCCTTTTGCTTGCCATCGGCCTGTCTATTTCAGGTTGCGGCTTATCAACAACACAGCCGCAAGATAGCAAAATCACCAGCCTGCAGCGCTTGAATGTGGACGCGCCAGCGCGGCGCATTTTGGACATACAAACCTGGCAAACAGCCTCAGGCACTGCGGTGTTTTTTGTCCAATCCGACGAGTTGCCCATGCTGGACTTGCAATTAACCTTTGCCGCGGGCAGCAGCCAAGAAGGCGCAGCCTATGGTTTGGCTCAGCTGACCAACTCTCTTATCGGAGCTGGAACCAACAAGTATAACGCTGACCAAATTGCTCAGGCTTTTGAAGGTCTTGGTGCTGAATTCAATCAGGGCAGCTACAGAGACATGGCGATACTGTCTCTACGCACCCTCAGCACCGCTGAGCTCAGCCAACCTGCTGTTGAATTATTTACCGAGGTTATTACCCGTCCTAACTTTCCAGCCCAAGCAATCCAGCGCGTGCAAAATCAACTGCTGGCAGGTTTTGAGCAGCAAAAGAAAGTCCCTAGCCATATCGCCAACCGCGCCCTATTTGCCAAGCTGTATGGCACGCATCCTTATGCGCACCCCAGCGCAGGTACCGAGCAAACAATACCCAAGCTTAAGCGCCAACAGCTGGCGGATTTTTATCAGACATACTACAACGCCCACAATGCACAACTCGCTCTGGTCGGTAACCTAACCCGCCAAGATGCTGAGGCAATCGCTGAGCAAATTAGCCGCGCTCTACCCCAAGGTGTAGCCGCAAGCAAAACACCCCAGCCACAAACGCCCAAGGCTACGCATCAGCATATTGAGTTTCCTTCCAATCAAACACATATCCTGTTAGCCCAGCTTGGCATTGAGCGTGGGCACCCTGACTATGCAGCGCTATTCATCGCCAACCAAATACTGGGCGGCAGTGGCTTTGGCAGTCGCTTGATGGAAGAAGTACGCGAAAAGCGTGGACTGACTTACGGCATTTATTCCAGCTTTAGCCCTATGCAAGCGCAGGGACCTTTCACTATCAGCGTGCAAACCCGTGCTGAATTAAGCGAGGCCACACTGGGCTTTGTGCGCGAGTTATTAAGCGAGTATGTCCAGCACGGCCCCACCGAAGCCGAGCTGGCTACGGCTAAACAAGAGTTTCTCGGCAGCTTCCCACTTACCGCCGCCAGTAACGCTGCTATTGTCGGACAACTCGGCGCTATTGGTTTTTATGATCTGCCGCTTAACTGGCTGGAAACACTCATGCAGGATGTGCAGCAGCTTACGCTTGAGCAGTTAAATACCGCTTTGCGTCATCATATTCAGCCCGATGCATTGGTCGTGGTTACCGTTGGCCCAAGCGTGCCACAACTACCCTTACCTGAGCCCGTTATTCGCAACACGCAATCCCTAGGACATCAACACTGATGGCGCGCACAAACAATAAACAAAGCAGCAATCAATTACGCATTATTGGTGGGCAATGGCGTTCGCGCAAACTGAGCTTTCCCGATGTGCAGGGTTTACGCCCAACGCCTGATCGCGTCCGCGAAACACTCTACAACTGGTTAGCACCTAGGATTGCGGGCGCACATATTCTTGACGTGTTTGCTGGCAGTGGCGCGCTGTTTTTTGAAGGTTTATCGCGCGGCGCGGCATCTGGCTTGGCTATCGAACTGGACCGTCACGCCTGTCACAGTTTGCAACAAAACTTACACACTCTGGACTGTACTAATGCACGGGTAGTACAGGAAAATGCATTAAGCTTTCTGGCCCGCCCTACAGACCAAAGCTTTGACATAGCGTTACTTGATCCACCTTTTCATCAAGACCTATTGCTTGAAAGCTGCCACCTGTTAGAGCAGCAAGGCTGGCTAAAACCGGACGCTTGGATCTATACCGAAAGCGAGCAAGCCCCCTCAATGTTAGCTGTACCACAAAGCTGGCGCTTGCATCGAGAAAAACATGCAGGGCTTGTATACTATGCACTTTGGCACAGAACACCGCCTACACAGTAGATCAGCAATCATTAGGAGCTTGTTTTGGAAAAAATCAAAGGCGCCCTCGCGTTAGCTATTCTTCGTGCTATTGCCTTGCTTCCTTGGCCCGCAGTGCAATGGCTCGGCAGTTTTTTCGGCTGGATAATGTGGATAACGCCAAACCGCTCTAAAAAAATCGCCCAGATCAATTTGACGCATTGTTTTCCTGAGTTGGATAAAAAAGCCATTAACCAGCTCACCCGCCAAAGCTTAAAAAATATCGGCAAAACCTTTGCCGAAAGTGCTTGCGCTTGGATTTGGCCAGCCGAAAAAACACTTGACCGAGTACACTCTGTTGAAGGTCTTGAGATTCTGCAACAAGCCATTGCTAACGGCAAAGCCGTAATCGGCATAACCAGTCATTTAGGTAACTGGGAAGTGCTTAACCACTTCTATGGCCAGCAATGCAATCCTTTAGTTTTTTATCGCCCACCTAAACTTAAAGCGCTTGATAAACTGCTAGCCAAGCAGCGTAGACTGATGGGCAATCGCATCGCCCCTTCAACCAATGAAGGCATTATTAGCGTCATTAAAGAAGTTCGCCGAGGGGGTATCGTCGGCATTCCTGCCGATCCTGAGCCCAGTCTGAAGTCTGGCGTATTTGTGCCCTTTCTTGGTACTCAAGCGCTAACGAGCAAGTTTATCGCTGGTATGGTTGGCGGCAAACAAGACAAAGTAGCAGCAATATTTTTACATGCTATTCGTAGCGAAGACGGTAGCGGCTTTAAAGTATTACTCGAAGCAGCGCCCGATGACATGTATAGCACGGACGTTAAAACTTCAGTCGCTGCATTGGGGCGTGTACTGGAAAGCTATGTACGTCGCTGGCCCGAACAGTACATGTGGACCATGAAACGTTTTCGCCGCCGCCCTGGCCTTGAAAAGCGCTGGTATTAAGGCACTTGTAACTGTAAGCACTTAGGAAGATAGAATATGAATAATAAATCTGACTGCGACACAGCTAAGTTACGACCTGAACTACAACAAGCCTACGAGCAACTAGACAATAGCGGCAACTACTTTGCCTATGTCCTGTGCCCTACCCAAGATAAATCAGCATGGGAAGTCACTACTCGTTCAGGTGTTATCTATGGGGTATTAGATGGCCGTTACTCAGACACCGAGCAAGCCACAGCCGCAGGTGCTGCTTGGTTACAAGAACAGCTAGCGCGCGAACCAACAGATAACGCTGTATTTGATCAACAGCTATGGAAAGTAGGCGCTAACACCCAACCTTAAGCAGGATGACCACTCGCTACTCAACAGGGTAGCGAGTGGTTAAGAGCCTATAAGCCTTCTAGCATCGCTTTGTTACGTACCGCACCTTTGTCAGCACTGGTGGCCAACAAGGCATAGGCTTTTAGCGCGGTGCTCACTTTGCGTGGGCGAACCTCAACCGGCTTCCAACCTTTTTTATCTTGCGCCGCACGGCGCTCAGCCAGTTCGGCATCACTGATCTGCAACTGAATGCTACGCGCCGGGATATCAATTTTTATTTTGTCGCCATCCTGCACCAAGCCAATAGCACCGCCAGCAGCTGCTTCTGGAGAAGCATGGCCAATGGATAAGCCCGAAGTACCGCCTGAAAAACGACCATCAGTCAGCAACGCACAGTGTTCGCCCAAGCCTTTGGATTTCAGATAGCTGGTTGGATACAGCATTTCCTGCATGCCCGGGCCGCCTTTAGGCCCTTCATAGCGAATAATTACCACATCGCCGGCTTTGACTTCGTCCGCCAAAATACCCTTTACCGCTGAGTCTTGGCTTTCGTAGATTTTCGCCGTGCCTTCAAACACCCAAATGGAAGGATCCACACCGGCGGTTTTCACCACACAGCCATCTTCGGCAATGTTGCCGTAGAGTACGGCCAAGCCGCCCTCTTGGTTGTAGGCGTGCTCGACGCTACGGATACAGCCGTTTTCACGGTCTAAATCCAAGCTCGGCCAGCGTGTGGCTTGGCTGAACGCCGTTTGCGTAGGAATACCGCCCGGCCCAGCTTTATAAAACTCATGCACCGCCGGATCCTGGGTTTGGGTAATATCCCACTGGGCAATGGCATCGGCCATGGTCGGGCTATGTACGGTAGGCACATCAGTGTGCAGCAAGCCGCCGCGCGCCAAGGAGCCAAGAATGGCAAAGATACCGCCCGCACGGTGCACATCTTCCATGTGATATTTTTGGATATTAGGTGCTACTTTGCACAACTCAGGCACCTGACGGGATAGGCGGTCAATGTCTTTCAGGTCAAAATCTATCTCTGCTTCTTGCGCGGCTGCTAACAGGTGCAAAATGGTATTGGTTGATCCACCCATGGCGATATCCATGGTCATGGCATTTTCAAAGGCTTTAAAGTTAGCTACGTTGCGCGGCAAAATCGACTCATCGTTGTCTTCGTAGTAACGCTTACACAGCTCAACAATAGTGCGACCCGCCTGTAAAAACAGCTGCTCACGGTCAGCATGCGTAGCCAAGGTAGTACCGTTACCCGGCAAACCCAAACCCATGGCTTCGACCAAGCAGTTCATCGAGTTAGCGGTAAACATACCTGAGCAAGAACCACAGGTTGGACAAGCGCTACGCTCGATTTCAGCGACTTCTTCATCGCTGGCGGAGTCTTCAGCCGCTATGACCATGGCATCAACCAGGTTGAGCGCATTGTCAGACAGCTTGGTTTTACCCGCTTCCATCGGACCGCCGGAAACAAACACCACGGGGATATTCAGGCGCAAGGCAGCCATCAGCATGCCAGGAGTGATTTTGTCACAGTTAGAAATGCACACCAGCGCATCGGCACAGTGAGCATTGGCCATGTATTCCACTGAGTCAGCAATGATTTCACGACTTGGCAGTGAATACAGCATGCCGTCATGACCCATCGCAATACCGTCATCCACTGCTATGGTGTTAAATTCCTTCGCCACGCCACCGGCGCGCTCAATCTCACGCGCCACCAGTTGGCCCATGTCTTTTAAATGCACATGACCGGGCACAAACTGAGTAAAGGAGTTGGCGACGGCAATAATGGGCTTTTTAAAGTCTTCATCTTTCATGCCAGTGGCACGCCACAGGGCACGAGCACCGGCCATATTACGACCGAAGGTGGAGGTTTTTGAGCGATATTCAGGCATGACAACTTCCTACAAAAAATAGGTGAATGGGAAATTGGACTGATTCTACGCTGCCACAGACAGATGGGCAAAGGCATTGCGCCCTATAACCGTTCTGAGCACAGCCATGCCATTACTATTGAACTTATTTGTTTTCCCCCCGGTCAGACCCCCTTTCTAGGAAAACCTAATGCGGACATTCAAAAAACCACTTCTATACTTTTTTATTGGGCTGCTATGTATAGCAGTGACGAGTCATTACTTGCATTATGACGATCGTCTGTTGCAGTTATTTAGAGAGCAGCGCACCCCGTCTCTGGAGCAAAAAGCCAGTATTTGGCTTAATAGCTACGCGGCTGTCATTCAGGCTAAACCTATTGCACGGTTAAAAAAAGCAGAAACATCTGGGCTTGCATGGCACGCGCCCAGTAACACGCTGTTCACCGTCACTGGGAAAATTCCTAAATTGGCGCAACTGAGTTTAACAGGCGAGTTAATGCGTGAGATCGAACTACAGGGTGTTGCTGATGCTGAGGGCATCGAAGTGCTCCCAGACGGACGTTTTGCCCTTGTTGATGAGCGTCGCGGCAATCTGGTGATTTTTTCTTTGCCGCAAGAAAATCATATCGACCTTAGCCAAGCACTGCAATTTAACCTCGCTGAGCTAATGCCGGAACTGATGCTGCCCAGTAACAAAGGTTTGGAAGGCATAGCTTGGGATAGTCTGCACAGTCGTTTTATTCTGGCTAAAGAGCGCAACCCACATACGCTCTATGCGCTTGAGTTTGATTTGGAAAGCAACCAATTTGGCACCTTGACTGCACTGCCTGCCGACAGCCTGATTGTGCGGGATATTTCCGGCTTGAGCTTTAACCAGCGCACCGGGCACTTGCTGGTACTGTCCGATGACTCAAGCATGCTCCTAGAGCTGGATGAACACTTTAAGCCAGTGAGTTTTATCAGCTTTTTACGCGGTTTTAACGGTCTAGATAACAGCATCAAACAGGGCGAAGGGGTCACCATGGATGGGCAAGGAACCATCTATATCGTGGGTGAACCGAACCTGTTTTATGCTTTCAAAAACAGCCCAAAACAAGAATAAAACACAGCTCTCTACCAAAACCCGCCGCTTCTACTGCTGAAGCTCAGCTTCTGGGCGATGCGAACTAGCAGGCGATTTATATGCCCTGTCATGCCACCTGCTTTTGTGGGACCCGACTTGTCGGGGAACGGGAAGTGCACCCAAACTAGAACTGAGCAAGAGGCTCTAATTCTGTCCCATGGCTTAGCTTTTGGTTCCCTGCCAAGGCAGGTGCCACAGTTGACTGTGCCTTAATTGAAGTTTTGCGCCAGTTAAGCCAAATCCAAATTTTTAGAATTAAGCCTAGCCGCTGCCCGTCAGTCCGACTCGCGCAAAAGTTGCGCTCCAACAGAGCATCTACTAAGAAAATGGCGCCGCCTACAGCAGCAACGCTATGTTCTTATTCCGGCACATAAATCATACTGCCGTCTTCCATGCGATAGGTAATCCCTGCCTTACTGCCCTGACCTTCACCCACCTCTCCCGTTGACTGGTAATGCTTTAACTCAGTACCTTCTTTAATCAGCATTTCCATATTGGGCTTGCCTGGATTTTTTATCACAATCACCTCTTCCTCAGTTGCAAATGGATTAATCGGATTGGACATTAAAATAATCAACAGCACCGCAATGACCACTAAAAACACATCAAT
>JALOAC010000046.1 GCA_023228985.1 Thiopseudomonas sp.
TAGGCAATTTTTCAAAATATTGTTAAGCCTTTTCTGAGCATGGTATTTTTCATGGTATTACCAATTAGCAGGAAAATAAGCCATTGAATATAAAAGATAAAAATGTCTTGTTTACAATAGAGTGGGGTTAATGCCGTGCCTGCTGTGATATAGCTTGCTAGGGCGACACGTCGCCAGGTATTAACGCTGCTCATGCTTTGCGCCCTCCTGGTCAAGTAGTCCTAGCCGCTCTAGGCTTGTCCCGGTGTGCGCTCCGGCACTTAAAAGCTCGCTATGTTGCTGATACGCATAGTCGAGCATGTAGCCAGACCATGCGAGTACAGCCAGCGATAAGCCGAATGTAATGCAGTATTTCGATATACCAGCAGCCCGCTGGCCTTTATCATTATGAGTAGCCATGATTAACCTCTATGTCAGGTTCTTTGTGGTTAGGTGCAAGGGCAGGTTGCCGCCTGCCTTTGCACCGCTTTTTTTAGCGGCTAAAAACCCGCGATTGCTGCCGGTCTTGTGCCGCCTTCTCTCTAAAACGCTTTGCCATTTCCATCGCCTTTGCCTGCTTTACGCTGTCGCCTTTTTCGTTGTCACTGTTCAGCTCTTTAGCAAGGCTCTTTGATTGCTGGCTGGTTATCCCGTCAATCTCAACAGTCTGGCTGGAAAAATTGCTAAAGCCTGGGTCTTGCGCTGCAATTGCCGCAGCCTCTCCGTGTCGCTCTAATCGCTCCTGGTTCTTCTCTTGCCTGCGCTCCTGTGCCTGCTCGATTTTGTTTGTATAGCTTTTGGCTAATTCTTCGTTGGTCGGTTCAACTGTCATTGCTCATTCTCCTGGTGTTAAACCTAGCGGCTAAAGCCGCTACGTTCTCTGCCCTGGTTGCGGTCGCGGTGTGCTGCTTTCGGGTCGCGTGTGTACCTGTCAACAAGTTCGCGGTGCATCTTCTCCAGGGCAGCCGCTTGGCGCTCTTTCGGTAGGGCGTTGTACTGCTCAATCCGCCCGCGCATTTCTTCCGGTACTGCCAGCCAGGCGCTTGGGTTACGGTCGCTATATCCAGCAAACCCACCTTGTCGCCTGACGGCCAGCCCTTTGAATTTGTTAATTTCCATCTTGGCGTTTGCCTCGGCCAGCTTGCGGTCTTTCTCACTGACCTGGACAACTTCACCGCGCACCGGCTCGGCCTTAGCTTCGCTACCTGATTGCAGGCTGCTAAAGGCTTTCGTCTGGCCTTCCTGCAAGATAGCGGCAATGTGGTGTTTCGGGTCTTTACCGGCTGCCTGGTACTCTTTGGCGACTGCCAGCTGTGCCTGTGCTACATCGAGTGCAAGGCCGCCACCGGCTGCCTCGGCTCGCTCTACGCTGGCACGGAATCCGGCCAAATTGTCGGCCTGCGGCTGCTCCACTTTTTGCGCCTGCTGCTCGCCGCGCTCTTGTGCAACTTTCGCCCGGAACTTCTCGGCAATCTCCTGCGCTCGCTTGGCCTTTTCGTCCTCTGGCTGCTGCACTGGCTGCACCTGCTTCGGCTGCTGCTGTGGCTGCTCCTTTGGCTCAATAACGGGCTGCGGTTTTCCGGCAATGTCTTTTGTAGATATGCCCAGGGCATCCCGCACCTTACCGGCGATTTCTGCCGCCTTGGTGCGGCCACGGTTCAGCCAGCGTTGCAGTACATTTTCACCATCAAAACCGCGCCTGTCGGCAAAGTCTAATGTGCTCTCTTTGGGTCGTTCGCGGCCTAGAACTTTTACCAGGTTGCCAGCGGCCAGCTCGTTCGCTGATTTAACTTTCCAGGTGTTACGCTCGGCCAGCTGTCCGTCCGGTAGCGTTACGGTCTGGCTACCGCCATGCTCCAGGCTGATACGTTCGCCACGCTTCGCGCCGCTATCTTCAATCGCTCGCTGCAAGTCCACGCCCCAAATAGTGCGCTTCTCGCCCTTGTCGTTTTCAAGTGTTGCAAAGTAGCTTTGACGGTTGCCTGGCTGGTTCTCATAAGGTGCTGCACCATGCTCAACCAGTCGGCCCGCTCGCTTGTCTGCAAAGTCATCTGCACCGGCAAACAAGGTCGCTTCTTCGCGGTGGCGGGTCATGCCTACATAGGTCAGGCTTCTATCCATTCCTGGCGTTGCAAGCATATAAGCCCGGTCAACGGTCACGCCCTGCGCTTTGTGAACAGTGACGGCATAACCGTGGTCAACGGCTGCATAACTCTCTGCACGTACCTGGCGCGATTCTCCGCTGTCCAGGCGTACCGATAGGCTGCCATCTTCTGCCTGCTCGACCGTTCCGAGTGTGCCGTTTTTTACATCTAGCCCTTTGTCGTTTTTCAAGAAAACAATACGATCACCCGGCGCAAATTCTCGACCGCCTTTTTCACTCTCAAAGCGGGCGCTACCGCGCAGCTCGCCACGCTCTTTACGGGCTTCACGTATCGCCTCATTAAGCGCCTGCACATCCTTGTTGCTGTGCGTTAAAACAATCTGACTACCTTTGCCCTGGTCACTGACATAAGCCGCTGCCAGTGCTTCCTGTGCTTCTTCCCTGGTGTTATGAACTTTGACATGGCCACGCTCGGCATACGCTGCTAAACCAGTCTCGACAGAACCACGGGCAAACTGCTGTCCTGCCTCTCTTGCCCAGGCTTCTTTTTGCCGTCTTACTTCGGTAATTTCTGCCGCGCCAACGTGCTGAACTACGCCACGGAATGCCGCGCCTGCCTCGATTGCTGCAAGCTGCTTATCATCACCAAGCAATACAACTTTTGCCCCGGCCTGTTCTGCTGCTTTCAGCACACGGCCCAGCTGACGGCTGCCAATCATTCCGGCTTCATCAATCACCAAAACATCACGGCTGCTTAACTTGTCTTTTCCGTTCTTCCAGGCAAATTCTAAGCTTGCAAGTGTGCGGCTATCTATGCCACTACCGGCCTGCAATTCGTCCGCTGCTTTACCTGCTAATGCAGCACCACGAACATTAAAACCTTGAGCCTGCCACGCCTCGCGGGCAACCTTCATAGAGAATGATTTACCTGTACCGGCATCACCGATAATGACCGACAAGCTGCCAGAATCAAGAACATGACGGACGGCATTTTGTTGCTCGCCTGATAACGTGCTTACTCCGCCGATTACTGCATTAGTGATAGCACTAGATACGCCATGCTTTCCACTGCCAGCCATGCGCTCGGCACCGTCCACCATTGCCCGCTCGGTTTGGATCATTTCCTGAGTGCTGAACTTCGCAAGGTGTCGGCCTTTTTCTGGCTCCATTTCCACCAACAGCGGGGACTGTTCCAGCTTTACTAAAAGCTCCTGGAACTGGTCGGCATCATCAATGTAACGGTTTAATTCTTTGGCAATATCTCGCTTAGTAAATACGGCCTGTGTTGCCGTGATTTTTTCAATAATAATTTCAGGGCGAGCGGTGATTTCTTCCGCTTGTTTCTGCCGGTCTAGGTTGTGAATATCAACCCTGTCGGCTTCCATTCCGCGCCGCTCCATAGCCATGGCATCGCGGCCAACGTGCTTAGTCGGTGTTAGCTCTATGCCCTGGTCTACATAACTGCGGTGGTCAATTCTTGCGGTAACGCCTGCCCGCTCTAAAGAACGGTTTGCCAGGTCTGCCCACTGCGCTCGTAGCTCGGTAATGTCGCCTTGGCTTGTGCCTTCAATGCCAGCCTTTTTACGGTCTTTATTTGCCAGCTCAATGACGGCCTTTTTCCCAAGGCTTCCGTCCTGCTCAATGACGCGAGTAGTGGCCAGCATGTGAACGTGATAATTGCGCTCGTCGCCTTCCTGGTCGGGGGCATGTATGCACACATCAACAGCCACGCCGTAGCGGTCTGCTATGGCTTGTGCCATTTCGTGCGCTAATGCTTTTCTGTCCGTGTCGTCCAGCTCATGCGGCAAAGCTGCCAGCCACTCCCGCGCCACTCTGGAATCTTTGCGCTTCTCGGCGGCTTCCGCTGCATTCCAAAGGTCGGAACGGGCCGGAACTGGTACGCCTTCTGGCGTTACTATTTCGGCAGATATTACGCCGCCCTTACGGGTGAAGTCGCAAACTTCCCCGGTGCGTTCATCTACCAACTTAGACGCAGAACGATAAGCAGCAGCAGCAACGGCACTATGTCCGTTTGCTCTGCTCATCGTATGTGTCGTGAAGTGGTAGATAGCCATTTCTGTCTCTGGAGTTTTAGCCGCTAAAATTGGGTGCAGGGGTATCCCCTGCCGGACTTGGGTTGCGTAGCAACCCGTAAGTGCGCCCTTCGCTTTTCGCTTCGTGACTATAACACCTCCGTGCCTTCCATACCACCTGTGTTTTTGTTACCATCCAGTGCGTGACAACAAATTCATTAAGGAGCAATAACTATGGCACGTAGAAAACTATCTGAACGCAAAGCAAGCAAGCTGGCAGACTTAGAACGCATCAAGGCAGAGATTCAAGAAATTGAACGCAAAGCAGCGGAACGCATCGGCAAGCTGGCTATCAATGCAGGGCTGGGCGATTTAGACATTAGTGATGCAGACTTGAGAAAGGAGTTTGAGGCTATCGCCTCAAAATTTTCTCCCAAAAGCGAAAGCCAGCAGCCTGCACAAAGCTCGACAGCGTTTAGCCAGAACTGAGCGTGAATTAGGAAGATTTAGGATGAACGCCAGAAGAGAAGATACCCGGAACAAAATTCAGCTCGGCGGCCTTGTTATAAAGGCTGGTCTTGATGAATATCCGACTGCGGTTATTTTGGGCGCAATGCACCTGGCAGCTAACGCCTTAAAGGGGCCAAAATCTTACGAAGCACAAGAACGATTTAGGGCGGCTGGTGACGCGCTTTTTTTGAGCGGCAAGGACGGCGGCAACCGTAACTAGCCGCTCTTTTATTACCTGACATAGGGGTATAAAAATGATTGATAAATTTGAGCAAACAGCAATCAGAATATGGGTCACACTTGTGGCTGTGTTCGTGTGGAGCTTTCTGTTTTCTTTGAATGCTAACGCCTCCATCTTTCCAGAATGTAACCCTGCGGCTGAGGCGCAAAGTTTTCAGTTTTCTGAAAATATAGATAGCTGGGTTTCTCGCTCTTGCGAGGCGCAAAGTTTAGCGGTTAAAAAATTGGAACCCAAGCTAGAAACCTTGGATAAAAGCCAGCAAGAATTAACCATAGCTACCAATGCAGGTGACTGGCAACAGTATCGTGAAAAATGGGCGGAAGTATTACCAGAATTAAAAAACCTTGAGGCGGCGGCTATAGAGCATAAAAGCGCATCAGGTGCGGCCAGTCTTGTTAGTCTCTACCGTGCAGATATGGGCTATTTTTTGCAGAATGTTGGCCTGCAACCTGCCGCCAATCTTGACGACTTTACAGCTCGAATTATGAGCGGTTTAGATGGCACAAATCCATCAGGTGCGGCAACGGCTGGTGTAAACATTGTTCAGCAATCTGTTACGCGCGGCATTGAACTAACAAAGGGCATTGTCCAGCTTGAAAAAAACAAGGTGCTGGCTGAATATCGTTCCGATATTGAGCAGCGCGGCAATGAGCGCATGGCAAAGCTGGAAGGCTCTACTTTTGATGGGTACGTTGGCGGCTTCGGTGAACGCATCGGCGGCATTATGACTGCGTGGTTTTTCTACCTGATACTGATCTGTTTTTTTGGTGCGTATATCGCTTATAAGCGCCGACAAAATCCGGTATTAGTGGCCCTGGCTCTCGGCCTGTCTTTCTTGCCTACCTCCGTTGTGATGATGCTACTGTATATCTTCATTCCGCAAATTCCTGGCTTTGCAATGCTCGCCATTACGGTCGGCGGTACGGTGGCAACGTACCTTAACGCTGGCAAGGTATTTAACTGGCTAGCTAACTCTATTGGCTCCCAGACTTCCACGGCTCGGCGGCTGCGTACTATCGGCGGTGTGATTGATAACCTGCGCGGGGTTTCTGCTCCTGTCACAAAGATGGGCGCAACGGCTGTCCAGCCTGATAATACTGCACTGGATGAAGCCGGTTCCCACGGCTCCGCTCGCTGGGGAACAGTGTCTGAACTCCAAGAAAAAGGCCACCTTGTGCCACCCTCTAAGCCTGCCGGTTTTGCCTTGGGTCGTGTGTCTGAGGCTCCCGCTGGGTTAGATGCTCGGTTTCGCTTTACCGGCCACGTTACAACCGTTGCGCCTACTGGTTCCGGTAAAGGCATTGGTGCAGTAATTCCCAACTTGCTGGACTATCCCGGCTCTGCCCTAGTGCTTGACGTGAAGGGCGAAAATGCGGCGGTTACTGCTCGCGCTCGCCGTGCGCTCGGCCATGCCGTTTACTCAATCGACCCGTTCGCCGTAAACAGTGAGCCTGGTGCAGCCTTTAACGTGCTTGACCGTCTGGACGTATGGAGTCCCGATTGTGTTAGTGAATCTGCAATCCTGGCTGATGCGTTAGTCATCGGTGAGGCCAAAGGTGACGGCGCACACTTTGAAGAGTCGGCCAAAAACTTTTTACAAGGTTTAATGCTTTACGTTGCCAGTCTTGAGGACCAAGACACTCGCAACCTGGGCGAACTTCGCCGCCTGCTGACTGTTGACGAAGATGAATTTTATTCTGTCCTGGGCATGATGGCATCGGACGAAATGGCCGCTTTTGGCATCCCTGCCAGGGCAGCAAATACCCTTATGGGCATGGCTGACAAAGAGCGGGGGTCTGTGCTTTCAACTGCTCGCCGCCACACGGCTTTTCTCGATGACCCGCGCATAGCTGCGGCTCTTTCTAAGTCCGATTTTGACCTGTCGGAAATCAAGGCCAAGGCCATGACGGTTTACCTGGTAATGCCTGCAAATCGAATTGCGCCAAATGCTCGTTTTTTGCGTTTGTTTATCAGCACCGTGATTGCCTCGGTTACGTCCAGTAATGAACAACCGGCGCACCGTGTCGCCTTCATCCTGGATGAATTCGGACAGCTGGGCTACATGAAACAGATTGAGGATGCCGTTTCACTACTGCGCGGGTACGGCCTGGCCTTCTGGGTATTTATCCAAGACCTTAGCCAGCTGAAAGGTACTTATCCAAAATGGCAAACCTTCCTTGCAAACTCGGCTAAAACCTTCTTTGGTACAGACGATTTTGATACTGCAAAGTACATCAGCGATAGCCTGGGTAAAGCCACAATCGAGTTTGAAACAGAAAACACCGGCAAGAATAGCGGTAGCGGTTTTTCCGGTGGTGGTGGCTCAATGAACCGGGGTAGCAGTACCGGCAAAAGCCAGCAATTTGCAGGCCGTGAACTGCTAACACCTGACGAAGTAATGCGCCTTGGCCCTGAACGCCCGATTATCCTGGTGCAAGGTGAAAGGCCGTACCTGGTCGAGCGTCTAAACTACCTGGCAGATAAAGAATATGCCGGGCTGTTTGACCCAAACCCTTACCATAGCTGAGGGCTAAATAATGCTCTTTCTCCTGGGGTTAGCAATCAGTATGGCCATACTTGGCTGGTTGCTACAGCGGCTGTTCCCTGCTGCGTTTGCAGCGGGGCTGGTGGTACTGGCTCCACTCTGGCTAGTCTTGGGCTGGCTGCATGACGTGCTACGTCTGCCGCTGTCCTTCCTGCGTCCAGTGGGTGCTGCCCTGGCTCGTGTCCTGGGCTTTATCGTGGTAGTGCCTATGCTGCCCTTTATCTTTACCTGGTCGCTGCTCTCGGCACTCCGGCGGCGCAAACAGCCGCCTGGCAAAGACGAATAACGGGCGCTGCCCCTCAAGTGTCAAAATAAAAGCCGGTTTCTATTGTTTCCGGCTTTTTTTGTGCCTGCTCGGCCCTTTCTCGTCCATTTCACGGCCAGTTATTGACACTTGAGGGGCACTCTTTCGTTTTATCTCCTGGCGTACCCATGCACCGGCTGTCTGCATTTCCTGGCGCAAGCTGTCCACTTCCTCCGGGGTCAACTGCAACCTGCTCATTCTTTGCTGCCTTTTTTCTTGTCTACTGTGTTTGCCCTGGTCAGTCTGTCCAGCAAGTCGGCGGCTTGCTTCTCTACAGTTTCAAGACGTGCATTTGCAGCAGCTGCCTGAATGCTCGCCTCCTGGGCGGCTTGTTGTACTGTTTTGAGTTCTGCAATTTCTACCGCTGCCTGGTCGGCTTTTTCTGTTGCTTTAACAAGATCAGCAGCGGCTTGCTGGTACTGCTCAAGCAGTCGCTTTGATGCTGAATCAAGCTCTACGTTTTTTGCCTTTTCATGCTCAACAGCAGCACGGTACTTGTCTGCAACTGTTTTTTGTTCTGCCAGTGCCGCTGCTGTTTTGTCTGCGTCCTGGTGTGCTCTATCCAGTTCAGCCCGCAAATCAACAGCCCGGCGCTCTATTTCAACGGCTTTTGCTTCGGCTCGCTCTGCCCGCAAAACTGCTTGCGTCAGTTCAGCCCTAAGACTATCCAGCTCATTGGCGTTTTTTGTAATACGTGCATTGCTTACGACTTCTGCATCAGCTGCCTTAGCGACTACATCAGCCAGTTCTGTACGCGACAACTCCAGATCTCGCTCAAGCAATGCAACCAGCTCAACGGTTTCTGCCTGTTCTGCCTCAAGCGTTTCTTGTGCCTGGGCCAGTGCCTGCCGCTCGGCCTCAAGCCGACTTGCTGCAAGTGCCTGGGCTTCACGCCAAACCGCTGCCGCTGTGGTCAATGCTGCTTGCTGCAACACATCCGGCAATGCCTCCACCAGTGGCTGCAACTGCTCTTGCTCAGACGCCTGCTTGCGCCACAGCTTCATTGCCTCGCTGATTGTTGTAAAACTGCCGCCGCCCAACGCTTCCCGGACTGCTGCAAGTGTTGGCCGCTGGCCTGCTGCTGCCAGCTGGTCTGCTACTTCGTGAATGCGCTCATTTGAAAGTGGTGCTTGCATGGTGGTTTCCTCGGGCTTTGTATCGTGTAGTATGTTGTAGCGTGTATTGTACAACATACAACACACTACAGCAATACAATTTTGCAGAAAATTCGGACTTCGCCGCCTGCACCGGCCTGGCTGCCCACCCCTTCCCTCTTGGCGTTCAACCAGCTGGCTTGCCAGCTCATAGGCGGCCTACAGCGGCCATAGCGGCGTTTTTATACATAGGCCACACAATCGCACTACCAACCACCAGAACGGCCAGCCTGTGCGCTCCTGGGCAGCCCGTTTTTACCAGGCACAAAAAAACCAGACCCAACGGCCTGGCTTCTCTCTTGGCGTTAAATTTTAGCTGCTAAAAACTAAACATTTGCCTGCACCCGCTTTACAGCAGTCACGAAGTCCAAACGCAATAGGTACATAGCTAAATCAACCGCACCGCCGCCGCCCTTCTCTGCTCTGGTGTCGTACCACTTCGGGCCGGTAGCCAGCAACTCAACTACACCACCACCCAGGGCCACATTAACCCGGACAGTATTTTTATCTTTGACCGGGACATAATCCGGGTCACGCTTCCAGTACAGACCCATTGCATCGAGCGCGGCAGTGACTGACATTTCCCGCAACTGCTGCAACAACTCTGGCGAGAATGATTTTCTTGATGCTTTTCTCATAAAAGCCTACCTGTGATTTCTCTGTTAGTAATACGGACGGACTTGGGACACTCGCAATACTCCGTGCCTTTGGCACTGCGCGGGGCATGGATAACTTGCAAGCAAGTTACCCACCCCCCTTGCGGCTACTCGCATTTATTCAATGCAGGGCTACTCAAAAGCTGGCCCTACGGGCCGGGCGTGGGCTTCGCCATTAGT